>CAYRHN010000014.1:0-115398 GCA_964424115.1 uncultured Anaerolineaceae bacterium | reverse complement strand
CCCGAGCCGGAGCCGGTGTTGACCGAGACGGTGTAGGTCGTGCCCGAGCCGCTGACGCCGCTGACCGAAGCGCCGGTCACGCCGGTGGTGGTCAGGTTGAAGTCAGCCGCATCCACACCGGTCACATCCTCAGAGAAGGTTACGGTGAAGTCCACGCTGGCAGCGTTGGTCGGGTTGGCGCCCGCGCGCACGATCGAGACAACATACGGTGCATCGCGTTCGATATTGTAGGCCTGGCCGGTGGTGAAGGGCAGGCCGGTCAGAGCGTTACCGACCCCGTCGGCAGCTACGGCCGTGACAGACACATCCAACCGGATGGTACCCGAGCCGGAGCCGGTGCTGACCGAGACGGTGTAGGTCGTGCCCGAGCCGCTGATGCTGGTGACACTCGCGCCAGTTACCCCGGTGGTGGTGAGGCTGAAGTCCGTCGCATCCACGCCGGTCACGTCCTCAGAGAAGGTCACGGTGAAGTCGACGCTGGCAGCATTGGTCGGGTTGGCATCCGCGCGCACGATCGAAACGACCGTGGGAGCGGCCTTGTCGATGTCATACGCTTCGCCGGTGGTGAAGGGCAGGCCGGTCAGAGCGTTACCCACCCCGTCGGTAGCTACGGCCGTGACAGGCACATCCAATCGGAGGGTGCCCGAGCCGGAGCCGGTGTTGACCGAGACGGTGTAGGTCGTGCCCGAGCCGCTGATGCTGGTGACACTCGCGCCAGTTACCCCGGTGGTGGTGAGGCTGAAGTCCGTCGCATCCACGCCGGTCACGTCCTCAGAGAAGGTCACGGTGAAGTCGACGCTGGCAGCATTGGTCGGGTTGGCATCCGCGCGCACGATCGAAACGACCGTGGGAGCGGCCTTGTCGATGTCATACGCTTCGCCGGTGGTGAAGGGCAGGCCGGTCAGAGCGTTACCCACCCCGTCGGTAGCTACGGCCGTGACATGCACATCCAGGCGGAGAGTGCCCGAGCCCGAGCCGGTGTTGACCGAGATGGTATAGGTCGTGCCCGAGCCGCTGACGCTGCTCACACTCGCCCCCGCGATCGAGCCGGTGGTGGTGAGGCTGAAGTCGGCCGCATCCACGCCGGTCACGTCCTCGGAGAAGGTGACGGTGAAGTCGACGCTGGCAGCGTTGGTCGGGTTGGCGCCTGCGCGCACGATCGAGACGACCGTGGGAGCTGCCTTGTCGATGGTGTAGACTTGGCCGGTGGTGAAGGGGAGACCAGTCAGGGCGTTGGTAACCAGATCGGTCACGGTGGCAGTATTCGGCACATCCAATCGGATGGTGCCGGAACCGGAGCCGGTGCTGACCGAGACGGTATAGGTCGTCCCCGAGCCGGAGACACCGCTGACTGAAGCGCCGGTTACGCCGGTGGTGGTGAGGCCGAAGTCTGTTGCATCCACACCGCTGACGGCTTCGGAGAAGGTCACGGTGAAGTCAACGCTGGCGGCATTGGTCGGGTTGGCGCCCGCACGCATGATCGAGACGACCGTGGGAGCGGCCTTGTCGATGGTGTAGACCTCGCCAGTGGTGAAGGGCAGGCCGGAGAGAGCGTTGGTATCAAGATCGGTAATTGTAGCAGAGACGGGGATGTCCAACCGGATGGTACCCGAACCAGAGCCGGTGTTGACCGAGACGGTGTAGGTTGTCCCTGATCCGCTGACGCCGCTGACGGAAGCACCGGTCACGCCGGTGGTGGTCAGGCTGAAGTCCGCCGCATCCACGCCGGTCACTGCTTCGGAGAAGGTCACGGTGAAGTCGACGCTGGCGGCGTTGGTGGGATTGGTGCCCGCGCGCACGATCGAGACGACCGTGGGAGCTACGGTATCGGAGGCTACATTCAGGGTAACCGGGACGATGGTGTGCTGGTAGGGGGTGGAGCTGACCACGCGCAGGTAGCCGTGGTAGGTTCCCGCCGCCATGCTGGCGGCATTCACACTGACCGTAGCGGTGGCGTTTCCAGAGGTGGCGACGCTGCCAGTGACAGGCGCGGCGCTCAACCAGGTGGATTTCCAATTGCACACACCGGTCTCGCCGGATTGCGCCACATACACGCGCTTGGCGGTCTGGTCCACTGCGTACAGGTTACCGTTGCAGTCGATATCCAGCCCCGCCTGGGCGTAGTTGGCAAAGAGGTGCGTGGCGCCCTGGGTCAGGTGGAAGCCGCCCAGGTTGGCGTAGCTATTCGCTGCATCCAGGATGACGATGTCATAGTGGGTGGAGGTGCTGGCGCTGTCGGTATTGGAGAGCACAAACAGGTGGCGGGTGACCGGATTGAAGGCCAGGCCGGAGATTGGCAGACCGGAGGAGTAGGAATCCAGGATCGTGCCGTCCGGAGCAAAGTGGTTGATGGTGTAATCCGTCCAGGAGCCGGAGTAGAAAGTGTTGGTGACCGGGTCAAAGGCCAGACCGCGTTCGGGGGTGCCGAAGGCCGGGCAGATCTTGTTGCCGGTGGCGGCCTTGGTGGCGGGGTTCAGCTCGTAGACGCAGTTATCGCCGCCTACGTTGGTCTGCCAGAGGGTGTGGGTGAGGGGATCATAAGCCATATCACCCGGGTAAGTGCCTGCCCAGGAGGAAGTATCGATCGTATCGGTGGTGATAGTGCCTGCGCCGGTGAAGCGGTAATCCTTGTTATCGCCGCCGCCCGCCAGGATGTTGCCGACCCAGAAGTCGGTCGCGTCGGTGTTGAAACCGATGCCCCAGGGGTAGGCCAGGCCGGTAGTGTACGAGGCAACCAGGTTCCCGGCGGCCAGGGGAGCGATCGAATCGGGGAAGAGAACCACGCGCACCCCGCTGCCGTCCAGGTCGTAGAAATTCTTGGGGCCTACGTGGCGGGTGTGGTTGGCATACGGCCCGGTGGCAGTGTAGCCCGACCAGGTGCCGTCCAGGGCAAAGAACTCATACGAAGCGGTCGTACCGCCGGTGTTGTTGAGCGTCAATGTCTGTGCGGCGGTGGGCGCCAGGTTGGTGACATTGAAGGTCAGGCTGGTGGGATTGGCGGAAACCAGCCCGGCGGGGAGATTGAAGTCCTGTCGCACGGTGGAACTGGCCACCACGGTGGGCGTGCGGGTGTCGCTGCCGTAGTGGTAGGCCGTGGCGGTCAGAGTGACTGCGCCGGCCGGTTCGCCGATGATGTAGATCTGCGGGGGGGCGTTCGGGTCCATGGAAGAATCGACCATGGTGGCCTTGCGCGCGCCCGCGTCGGTGACCGTGGCATTCGAGACCGGCAGGGTCGTGTTGGCGTCATAGACCGCGCCGACCACCAGGCCGGCAGAGGGGTTGCACTGGCTCTTGGTGGTGATGGTCATGTCGTCGATGTAGACATCGTTGCCGTACTGGCCGGTAGCCAGGAAGCCGGGGCGGATATCGGTTTTGCCTGCACCAGCATAGGCGCTGATGTCGACAATGTGCTGCTTCCAACCGGTAGAGCCATCATAGCGGTAGATCGGCGAACCGACATTGGTCCAGGCGCCTCCGGCGTTTGATATCTGTACTTGGACAGAATCAGTGGCGGAGGGGTATCCGCCATCGTGGTAGATCCAGATGGAAAGTTCCGCGCCGGTTTGCGCACTCAGGTTGTAGCCGGTGGTCTTGGCCAGTCGTGCGGAACTACCCAAAGTGGAGTAGGCGTAGGAGTTAAAGTAAACTAAGTAGGTTCCATTGTGCGGAGTGACGTCAGATGGATGCAGCGTGGCGGTAGAGGAGGTGGAGGCCCAACGTATCGTACCAGAGCCGCTTATCTTAGTGGTTGTCCATCCAGTGGGAAGAACCGGGTTGGTCCCGGAAACCGTGTCAAAATTTTCTGTATACAGGGTGGTGCCCGGAATATACAGATATCCCGGCGCGGTGCAAGCGGCAGTGCGGCTGAGGGTGAAATTCTGGGTCGTGTTTCCAGCCACGGTCACCGACTGCACCTTGGTGGTGTAGCCGCCGCTCATCGCGTTGACCGAGAAGGTGTAGGTGCCAGGGGTGAGCGAGATGCTGTAGGCGCCGGTGGCCGGGTTGGTGTAGGCAATGTCCGGCACGCCGCTGATGGTGATGGCGGCGTACAGGGGCCAGTTCTGCGCGGCGTCGCGCACCGTGCCGGAGACGACATAGGAAGGCGCCGCGTTCAGGACGAAGTCCTGGGTGGTGGTATTGCCGGCGGTGATGGTCACCCCGCTGGCGCTGCCGGGGAAATACCCGTAGCGCGTGGCAGCCAGGTTGTAGGTACCCGGAGGTAACTCAATAGAATACACGCCGGAAGCGTCCGTAACGGCTGAGTAGGCCCCGTTGGCATCGATCGTGGCAGCGGAGAGCGGGTTGGCGGAGGTATCGGTCACCATCCCGGTCAGGGTGCCGGTCGGCAGGCCGGTACAGGAGGGGAAGGTGAAAGAACCGATGCGGGTCTTCCAACTGGCGCTCGAAGTAGTGCTTAAGTATTCGTTGGTGTACCAGAAGGTGCAGCCGTCCTGGGGGTCGACACCCATCATGCTGTAATCGCCCCAACGGTACTGGGTGCTGGTCTGTGAGCCCGTGCCGGCGATCAGGGTCGACTCACCTTGCGGCATCGTGCCGAGCGTGTCGCCGCTCAAGCGGCCGGTGTAGCGGATGGACGGGAACATGCTGCTGCTGGAGACAGAATAACCCAGGGCCATGTTGCCGCTGTCATCCATGGCGATCGAGCCCATCCAGCGGCTGTTCGTGTCAGGAGAATAGATGCCCTGCTGGTAGATCGACCAGCCCGAGCCGCTGTTGCGCAGCTCGAACCAATGGATGCCGGCCCGGTCGGAGCTATTGGCGTCCACGGTGTGGTTGGTGACCAGCGTGGCGTAAGAGCCAAAATTGCGGTATTGCAGGCGGAACATCAGGCGGTCGGCGATCGCGTCCAGCTTGGCGGTGGTGCCGGATTGCGCAATGCAGTTGCGTGCCCCACCGCACATATCCGGATCCACGTTGGTGGTGGCCAGCTTGTAATTGGGATCGTAACTGGAGTTGATGCCGAAGGTGGTGTTGGCGGGGTTGTTCCAATCCACATGGAAGGCCCACACGCGCAGATTGTCGCTGGTATCGCCGGTGATCCAGGTGGAGTCATCCCATTCAGCGAAATAATTGGGGGTTCCGGCGGCAGGCGCAGGGCCGTCCAGGTCGGAGGGCAGCATGCCGCCGTAGTTGGTGGTCACTGCGCCTACATTAATGTATTGCATCGAAGCAGGTAAGCCTTGCAGCATGGAAACGCGGTCAAAGGCGGCCACGCCGGCTCCGGCCCAGGTGGTGCCGTTGAACTGGTTGATGGTCATGTAATACCCGTCCGGCCAGACGCCGAACTTGGGGTAATCGTTCATCAGGGTGGCGCTGACCTGGTAGTCGTACAGGTACCAGGCGCCGGTTGGGTCGGCGGTAGCCGAGACAGCAATGCATTGGTGGAAGGTGCTGCCCAGGGCAAACTGGCTCATCATCCAGCGGTTTGCCAGCGGGTCGAAGAGGGTGATCGGGTCGCCGTCATTGTAGCTGGCGCACATGGTGCCGGTTCCGGCCCACAGGGTGTTGCCTGCCACCGGACCGAGCAATGCCACCGGCGCGGCAGGATTGGTCACATCCCAGATCTCAAAGGAGACATTCACCCACTGGATATAATACTTCTTGCCGGTCGCAGGATCGTAACCGATGTCGCCCTGCGTATCGGGAGGCAGCACGCCGTCCACGTTGCTGACGCCGTCAAAGTTGGCGCTGGTAGAGGGCATGGCATTCGCCACCGGACCCTCGGGAGTAACGTAGGAGTCCGGCCCAACCGAGGGTTTGGTCTGCGCTTTGGGCAGGGGCAGGTCGATCTCCAGCGCGCGGTCAAAGACCGGGGCATGGGTTTCCACCTGGCGGGTGGACAGCTCGGTCAGCGGCAGGCTGACGCCCATGTAAGACGGCTGGATAACGGTTACATCTGCCGCTTCATCTCCCGCCGGTGCGTTCACCGAGGCCGCCTGAACAGGCGCGGGAATGTTTAAGGTACTGACCGCAATTGCCAGCATGACAACCAGGCTGGCGCCTCTCCATAATGATGAGCGAAGCATAGGGATATTCCTTTTTGTATATATATTTAGTAAGGTAATGGGATGGGAACGGTAATGGGGGATGAGAAATGAATCCAGTAAGAAAAGTTTGCTTCTTGGTTTCCTCCTCGTTGTTCTAAGGAAATTCTAATTTGATGGAGTTTATCATATATTATTGTATAAATCCAGATTTGCGTTTTTTTTGATTTTTCGTGTGCAAATACAATCGAATAGGAATCCCAAAAGCAATTCGGGTAAATCAGGATGAATGTCCGAATAGAATGAACAAGCGTCAATTCCATTTAAACCCCTTTTTGGTAAAATCCATAAAGAGGGAGAAGTGGGGTATTTTGGCCGGCTGCGGACCGCCCAAAATATCTTTACCCCTTATCTCAATCTTAAGGAGTTTATATGAAGCCAATTCGTGTTCTTCAATGGGGCCTGGGTGCCATGGGCAGCGGAATGGCGCGCCTGATGCTGGATAAGGTCGGGCTGCAGATCGTGGCGGCGGTGGACGGCCGTCCAGATTTCCTTGGCAAAGACCTGGGTGAGATCCTGGGGGTAGGTAAAAAGCTGGGCGTGACGGTCACCAACAAACCGGAGACCGTGCTGAAGAAGAAGGATGTCGATATTGTCATCATCGCCACAACCTCCTGGTTGAAGGATCAAATTCCCGACCTGCGCAAGATCATCGGCGCAGGGATCAATTGCATTTCGATCGCCGAAGAGATGTCCGATCCCTATGCCCAAAGCCCCAAGCTGGCAAAAGAACTGGACGAACTGGCCAAAGAGAACGGTGTCACGATCCTGGGCACGGGCGTCAATCCCGGCTTTGTGCTCGATCTGCTGGTAGTAGCCCTCACTGGCGGCAACCATACCGTCACGCGTATCGAGGCTTCGCGCGTCAACGACCTCAGCCCCTACGGCCCGACCGTGATGAATTCGCAGGGCGTGGGCACCACTCCCGATGCCTTCCGCGCAGGTGTGGCGGACGGCTCGATCGTTGGGCATGTCGGTTTCCCCGAATCGATCCACATGATCAGCGATGCGCTCGGCCTGGGCGTGGACCGCATCGAGCAGAGCCGCGAACCGATCATCAGTAAAGTGCATCGCGAGACCCCGCATGTTGTGGTGAAACCCGGCATGGTGGCGGGCTGCGCGCACATCGGCGTGGGCTACCGCGGCGATACTGAGGTGATCCGCCTGATCCACCCCCAGCAGATCCACCCCGGGCTGGAAGAAACGGAAACCGGCGATTACATTAATATCTACGGCAAGCCGGAAATCCACATGTCGATCAAACCCGAGATCGCAGGCGGGATCGCTACCGAGGGCATCGCTGTCAATATGATCCCTCACGTGGTGGCAGCCACCCCCGGCCTCAAGCGTATGATCGATATGCCCGTGCCGGCCGCATTGATGGGCGAGAGCGCCTACAGCCGTAAGGTCTAAGAAAAAACATGAAGGGGCGACTCACCACGTCGGTTTGATGTGTGACGCAAACCAAGGAGGGTTGCCCAATCCAACTGCGAGGTTCAAACCATGAGTAAAATCCAAAAAGGAACCTGGGTAGAGATCGAACAGGTCATCCTGCGTCCTGAGGAACGCGCACCCTCCCTGCCAGAGGAGACCAAGAAGGTGCCCTATATTCTGCATGTTTCCGGCTTCCTGGCTGAGGACGCAGAGCTGGGCGGAGAGGTGCGCATTCACACCATCATCGGGCGCGAGTTGAGCGGCAAACTGATCACCGTCAATCCCAGTTACAGCCACAGCTTCGGCAATACCGTGCCGGAACTGCTCACCATTGGCACAGACAAGGAGCCGCTATGACCGCCAGAGATACCTCTTATGCCGCGGTGATGGCGCGCAAGAACGAGATCATGAAGGCCTCGCTGGGCATCGACTACGAAGAATTTATCCTGAGTCCGGTGGCCTTCGATTACGAGCGCATGATGCGCGAGACCGGCTACAGCCACGAAGACCTGGTGCGCATTCAGACCGAGACCAAGGTGGGCAACACCCCCTTGCTGGAGCTGCGCCGCATCACCGAAGCGGTGCGCCGCATTGCCGGACCAGGCAAAGGTGCCACGATCCTGGTCAAGGACGAGGCTGCCAACGCCTCAGGCTCTTTCAAGGCCCGCCGGGCCTCCATCAGCGCTTACCAGGCCGCCAAAAAAGGCTACAAGGGCATGATCGCCGCCACCAGCGGCAATTACGGCGCGGCGGTAGCCTCCCAGGCTGCCCAACGCGGTTTGAAGTGCATCATTGTCCAGGAGGTGTTCGACAGCCGCGGGGTGGGGCAGCCGGAGATCGTGGAGAAGAGCCGCGCCTGCGAAGCCTACGGGGCCGAGGTGCTCAAGCTCTCGGTCGGCCCAGAGCTCTTCTACATGCTGCTGCGCACGCTGGAAGAGACCGGCTTTTTCAATGCCAGCCTCTACACCCCCTTCGGCATTCGCGGGGTGGAGACGCTCGGCACGGAGATCGCTGCCCAGGTGCGCTCCCGCTACGGGCAGGACCCGGACGCGGTCCTGATCACCCATGCTGGGGGCGGCAACCTGACCGGTACCGCGCGCGGGTTGAAGATCGCCGGCTGTGACCACACCCGTGTGGTGGCCTGCTCGGTGGACCTGAGCGGCCTGCACATGGCCTCGGATACTGCTTTCAACCGTAAATCCTTCACCACCGGTCACACCGGTTTTGGCGTTCCTTTTGCCACCTGGCCTGACCGCACGGATGTGCCCCGGAATGCCGCCCGCAGTCTGCGCTACATGGATGAATACCACCTGGTCAGCCAGGGCGAGGTCTTCTACGTCACTGAACTGCTCACCAAGCTGGAAGGCATGGAACGCGGCCCGGCCGGGAACATCAGCCTGGCGGCAGCCGTGGCACTGGCCGGAAAGATGGACCGCGACCAGATCCTGGTAGTGCAGGAGACCGAATATACTGGCGCTGGCAAGCATCACAACAGCCAGTTGTCCTTTGCCCGCCAGAACGGCATCGAGGTGCGCCGCGGCGACCCGCGCGAGAACGTACCGGGCAAGTCGATCGTCATTCCCGAACGGCTGGAACAGGTGCAGGGCGTGGCCCAGGATGTGGACCATCTGCGCCGCTCGTACCTCAAGAACGCCGCCAACGCCTGTCCGCCGACGCAGTGGACTGAGAACGATTACGCTTTCCTAGCCGCGGATGTCAAGAAGGACGTGGCCTGGGTCAAGCAGCAGGTGGCAGGATTGTAGAAGATTGCACCACGTAGGAGCGAAGTAACGAAGGAACGCCAGGATATAAAAAGATCCGAGTTCATCCTTCAAATCCGTTCAATCCGTGTTCAAGAGAAAATAAAGGAGAGATATGAGCGAAGACCGTACCGCAAAATTTGAAAAGCGCCGCGCCGAGCTGCACCAGATGAGCGACGAGCAGCTCAAGGCGCGCTTCTGGGAACTGTGCAGCCAGGTAGTCGACCCGATCGTCGGCCTGGCGCGCACCCACACCTCCCCTTCCATCGAGCGCTCTGTGCTGCTGCGCATGGGCATCGACAGCGTCACCTCGCAGGGCGTGGTCAGCCGCGTGCTGGAGGCCGGGCTGCTGGGCAAGGGCGCCGGGCATGTGGTGCTCAAGGTGGCCCAAAAGACCGGCAAGGATGTGCGCGGGGCCGCCGCGGCGATCCTCGAAAACAAAGAGATCTTGAACGGATTATTCGGAGGATAACGCCATGACACTCGATCCGCACAAGAAACTGGATATCGAATATATTCTGGAAGGGCTGGAGAACTATCATCCCACCCGCAAGGGCTGGACCTGGCGGGATGTGCCCCCCGAAGGCGTGGATATGGGACCCTTCCATTATCGCAACATGTCGCGCCCGCTGAAGAATTCTATCGGCCTGCCGGCCTCCAAGTATTTTGACTTCATCGATCCCCAGCCAAGCTGCGTGGTGACGACCGAGATCGCCTCTGGGCGCTTTGAGGATGACATCCGCCGCATGCGCATGGCCGCCTGGCACGGCGCCGACCACATCATGGTTATCCGCACCACCGGCCAAAGCCACATCGATGGGCTGCTGGAAGGCACCCCGGAGGGCGTGGGCGGCGTGCCGATCACGCGCAAGCAGATCCGCGCCAGCCGCAAGGCCTGCGATATGATCGAGGAGGAAGTCGGGCGCCCGATCAACTTCCACAGCTACGTCTCCGGCGTGGCCGGGCCTGAGGTGGCCGTGCTGTTCGCTGAAGAGGGCATCAACGGCGCGCACCAGGATCCGCAGTACAACGTGCTCTACCGCAACGTGAACATGTACCGCTCCTTTGTGGACGCGGCGGAAGCCAAAAAAGTGATGAACGGCGCGCGCATCTTCCAGATTGACGGCGCACACAACGCCAATGCCACTGCCAAGGCCGGCTGGTTGGTCATGCCCGAGCTGATGGTGCAGCACGGGATCAACTGTGCTTACTCGGTAGCGGTGGGGATGGAAAAAGACCTGATCGGCCTTTCCACCGTTCCGCCGGATGCACCGCCCGCGCCCAAGCTGTGGTACGACTTGCCCTATGCCGTGGCGCTGCGCGATTTCTTCTCGGATTTCAAGATGCGCGCTCAGCAGAACACGCGCTATATCGAGGCGGATATTGAAGAAGCCATCCGCACCCACACCATCGACACTTTGATCTCGATGCTGACCAGCGCCGATATCCAGAGCACCATCACCCCTGACGAAGGGCGCAACGTGCCCTGGCACTACAATAACATCCGCGGAGTGCAGACGGTCAAGCAGACCTGGGCAGCCCTGGACGGGATCAAAGAACTGGTCACGCTCAACCACAACGGCCCGCTGGGCGAAATGGTGCGCGACCTGAAGGAACGCGCGGTGGCCTTCCTGGAAGAAGTGATCGAGACCGGCGGCTATTTTGCCGCGGTGGAGCAGGGCTTCTTCGTGGATTCGGCCAAGTATCCTGAGCGCAACGGCGACGGGATCGCCCGCGACGGCAAGGGCGGCGTGGCCGCTGGTTCGATCGTCGAGCGCGACCCGGATTACTTCGCGCCGGTTTGCGACCATTTCGGCTACAACCACCTGCCCGAGGGCATCACGCATGCCTGCGACGCGATCGGCGGCTGCACCCTGTGCAAGCCCGAAAAGATCGTCTACATCGACGAGCTGGATCCGGATGATTCCTGCGATAAACGCCTGCAGGAAACCCTGCCTTACCGCAAGGGCACCCTGGTCAAGCCGGAGGCCGAATGGGCCGGTGACGGCACCATCCTGCTGCAATTCTTCGTTCCGTTGAACGATGAAGTGGCCGGGGTATACGGCGTGGAAATGGCCAAGAAGATGGGCCTGGTTGACCCGCAGGTGGTCAATATCCAGGTCATGCACCCGGCGGAAGGTTGCTTTGTTGAAGTCAAGGGCAAGGTGGCCTTTGATATTGATCTGACCACCCTGAAGATCCCCGAAAAAGAGGTCATCCTGCCCGAAGAAGAATTGCGCGCGGCGGTCAAGCAGGTGGGGCTGCGTGTGGTGGCTGCCACGGTCGGCGAGGACGAGCACAGCGTTGGCCTGCGCGAGATCCTGGATATCAAGCACGGCGGGATCGAAAAGTACGGCGTGAAGTATACCTACCTGGGCACTTCAGTGCCGGTTGCCAAGCTGGTGGATGCCGCCATCGAGACCGGCGCGCAAGCCATCCTCATCTCGACCATCATCAGCCATAACGATGTGCACCGCGCCCAGATGAAGAAACTGGCCGATGTCTGCCGCGAGAAGGGTATCCGCGACCGGATCATCCTGATCGCCGGGGGCACGCAGGTGAACCGCGAAATGGCCGCCGAAACCGGCCTGGATGCCACCTTTGGCCGCGGCACCAAGGGCATTCACGTGGTGAATGCGATGGTCAAGGTGCTCAAGGCGCGAGGAGTGATCTAAGTAACCATACGTCATTGCGGGCGAGGGCGAAGCAATCCCCAATCATCTATACGGAGATTGCTTCGCACTCCCTTGCGGTGGGGCGCTCGCAATGACATTGTTTGGAACCAGGTGTGTTTTGTCGGAAAAATCTGCTCTTCTCACGATTGAAGTAGGCTCCACTATCACCAAGGTGAACGCCTTCCGGCGCCTGCCGGAGGGCGGCTTTGCCCATGTAGGGCAGGGGTTTGCCCCCACCAGCGTGGCGCAAGGAGATGTGACCCTGGGAGTGGAGCAGGCCGCCGCAGATTTGGAAGGGCGTTTTGGGTTGTTTGGCCGCAGCAATTTCAACCTCTTTGACCGCCGGCACGAGACTTTTGTCAACAGCTCCGCCGCGGGCGGGCTGCGCATGACCGTCCACGGCCTGACCTATAGCATGACCGCCCGCGCCGCACAGGAGGCAGCTCTGGGCGCCGGGGCGATCGTCAAGATGGTCACTGCTGGCGAGCTGGAGGAATTCGACCTGCAGGAGATCCGCTCCATCCACCCCAACATGATCCTGCTGGCGGGCGGGGTAGACTTTGGCGAGAAGCACACCGTGCTGCGCAACGCGGAAAAGCTGGCCGCGCTGGGGCTGCCCGCCCCGGTGCTGTATGCCGGGAATGTGGCGCTCAAAAAGCCGATTGAGCAGATCTTTGCCGCAGCGGGCATTGAATTGTTGCAAGCTGCCAACGTCTTCCCTGACGTGGACGTGCTCAACATCGAGCCGCTGCGCAAGGTGATCCACGAGGTTTTCAACCGCCATATCATCCACGCCCCAGGTATGGCGCGCTTTGCCGAGCTGACCGAATGGGGCATTCTGCCCACCCCCGGCGCGGTGCTGCGCGGGGCGGAGCTTTTTGCCGAGGAGCTGGGCGACTGCCTGGTCTTCGATGTGGGCGGGGCGACCACGGACGTGCACAGCGTCACCGAGGGCAGCCGCGAATGGGCCGCCCGCATGGTGGAGCCGGAGCCGCGCGCCAAGCGCACAGTGGAAGGCGACCTGGGCGTGTACGTCAATGCCCGCAATATTGTCGAGCTGGCCGGCGACCCCGCCTGGGAGGCGCGCATGGTAGACCTGCAGGCCATCCCCAACACCGAACAAGAGATCGAACTCACCCACTGGTTGTGCGCCCGGGCGGTGGAGATCGGCGTCCGTCGGCATGCCGGGGTGGTGACCGACCTGTACACGCCCACCGGCAAGAAGCAGATCGTCAAGGGCAAGGACCTGACCGCGGTGAAATGGGTGGTAGGTACCGGTGGGGCTCTGACGCGTGTGGAAGGCGGCGAGGCTATCCTGCGCGGGATCTGCACCGGCGCAGGCAAGCATTTGCTGCCCACTCCCGACGCGCGCATCCTGATGGATGGCGATTACCGTTTTTCAGCCCTGGGCACCCTGGCCCAGGCCTATCCGGAAGATGTCAGGGCCACTTTCCGGCGCTGGGTTTTCGAGGAGGAATAGCATGTTCATACGCACCCCCCGGCTTGAGATCTATCCCCGCCGCATCGAGCACAACGCCCGCGCAGTGATCGGGCTGTGCCACGAACACGGTATCCAGGTGGCCTGCGTGACCAAGGTGACCTGCGCGCACCCGGCAGTGGCGCAGGCGCTGGAAGCTGCCGGCGCCGATCTGATCGCCGATTCGCGCATCCTTAACTTGCAATCCATGGCCAGTTCGGGCATTCACCTGCCGCTGATGCTGTTGCGCATCCCTGCCCCGCACCACGCGGGAGATATCGTGCGCTGCGCAGATATTTCGCTTAATTCCTCGGCGGAGACGGTGCACCTGCTCTCCGAGGCGGCGCAATTCTACAAAGTGCAGCACAAGGTGATCATGATGATCGACCTGGGCGACCTGCGCGAGGGCGTTTGGCCCGACCAGGCCGAGAAAGTGCTGCGCGGAGTGGCCTTTTTGCCCAATATCGAGGTGTTGGGCGTGGGCGCCAACCTGGCCTGCTACGGGGGGGTGATCCCCACCACCGACAAGATGGAGATGCTGCTGGAAGTGCGAGACCGCTGCCGCAAGGCCACCGGCTTGGAATTGAACACGGTCTGCGGCGGCAACAGCGCCAACCTGCCTTTGTTGGCGGCGGGGGGCATGCCCACGGGGGTCAATATGCTGCGCATCGGCGAGTCGATCGTGCTGGGGCGCAACGTGATCGACCGCAGCCCCTGGCCGGGTACCCGCCAGGATACCTTCCGCGTGGTGGCCGAGGTGGTGGAGCTGGAGCGCAAGCCTTCGGTTCCGATCGGTTTCCGCGGACAGGACGCTTTTGGCGGCACGCCGGAATTTATTGACCGCGGCATCCGCAGGCGCGCCATTTGCAACATCGGCCGCCAGGATGTGGTGGTGGACAACCTGGAGCCGGTTGATCCGGGCATCATCGTCCTGGGCGGTTCCAGCGACCATTTGATTCTGGATGTGGAAGATTCCAGCCAGGCGTTGGTAGTGGGCAGCGAGGTGGCCTTTTATCCCGGCTACGGCGCGCTGCTGGCTGCCAGCACCTCTCCTTATATGCAGAAAGTTGTCATCGAGGAATAACCTTATGCTGTACCAGACCCATGCCCGCATTCATCTTGGCAATATTCGTTACAATATCGAAGGGATCCGCAAGGCCATTGGCAAGGAACGCAAGATCCTCATTGCGGTCAAGGCCAACGGCTACGGCCACGGCGCAGTCGAGATCGCGCGCATGGCCGAGCAGATCGGGGTGGATTGGCTGGGGGTGGCCACAGTTCCGGAGGGCATCCAGCTGCGCCAGGCCGATATTCGCCTGCCGATCTTGAAATTCAGCCCCACCTTTCCGGAGGAAATGGAATCGGCGGTGTGGAAAGGCATCACCCTTTCAGTTGGTGAGCGGGCCAATATCGCCGCGCTGGAAGAGGTCTGCCGGAGCAACAACATCAAGGCCAAGGTCCACTTGAAAGTGGATACCGGCATGGGGCGGGTGGGGGTGAATGTGGCCGAGGCGCCCGCGCTGGCAGCTTATCTGGAACGGGAGTGCCCGCATCTGCGTCTGGAGGGTATCTTCACTCACCTGCCGGTCAGCGACGAAGCGGATCAGGCTTATACCATCGAGCAGATCGCCCGCTTCAAGGGCGTGGTGGATGCGATCCACACCGCCATTGGGCGCGAGACCGGCCTGGTGCATTGCGCCAATTCCGGCGCGGTACTGGGGCATCCCGCGGCCTGGATGGATATGGTCCGCCCGGGGATCATGATCTACGGCTTCCGCCCGGATGACGGCACCCCGCCAACCATCGACCTGAAGCCGGGGCTGAGCTTCCTCACCCGCGTGTCTTTCCTCAAGAAAGTGCCTGCCGGGACCAGCATCGGCTACGGGCGCACCTGGTTTGCGCCGGAGGATACCTGGATCGCCACCATTCCCGCCGGTTATGCGGACGGCTTCAACCGCCTGTTCTCCAACAAGGGGCGGGTGTTGATCAACGGGCGCTCCTATCCGGTTGTCGGGCGGGTGTGCATGGACCAGAGCATGGTCAACCTGGGCCCGCAAACGGATGTGCAAGTGGGCGACGAGGTGGTGCTGATCGGCAAGAGCGGGGCGGAGGAGATCAGCTGCTACGAGTGGGCCAAGAAGCTCGGTACGATCACCTACGAGGTGACCTGCCAGATCAATTCGCGCGTCCCGCGCATCTTTGATGAATATCAAGAAAAGGATGACGCGGATCAGACGGATAACGCGGAAGACCTGTAGTTTTATCTGTTAATCTGTGTGATCCACAGCCTTCGTTTTTTCAAACCGGGAATTCCATAAAGATCGTCGTGCCTTTGCCCAGCCCGGATTCAGCCCACACACGCCCATGTTGGGCTTCCACCAGGGCCTTGACGATCGCCAATCCCAGGCCGCTCTCTCCGGTTTCGCTGTGACGGGAGCGGTCGGCGCGGTGGAAGCGCTCAAAAATAGCGGAAAGCTCCTCTTCTGCAATGCCGCTGCCGGTATCCTGCACCATTAATTGCACGCAGCAGGCGTCTTTCTGCCGGGCAGCGAGGATGATCTTGCCGCCCTCGGGGGTGTAGCGGAAGGCATTGCTGAGCAAGTTATCCAGCACCTGCATCATGCGGGCTTCGTCCACCTGGATCTCGGGCAGGCTGGCGCCGGAACTGCTTTCGACTGCCAGGGCGATCCCTTTTTGCTGGGCCTGGTGCTGGAAAAGGTCGACGGCATGTTGGAGCAGTCCGATCGGCGCAATGGTCTGCGGGGTCAGCGGCAGCTCGCCGGCATCTACCTGCGAGAGCATACGCAGGTCGCCGACCATGCTTTGCAGGCGTTCGATCTCGTTATAGATCAAATCCAGGCGTTCCGGGGTGGGTGGCAGCACCTTGTCGCGCATGGCTTCCACATACCCGGCAATGACGGTCAGCGGGGTGCGCAAGTCGTGGGCAATATCGGCGGTCATCTGGCGGCGCTGCTGATTGGCGCGCGCCACCTCCTGGCTCATGCGGTTGAAGGTGTTGGCCAGCCGCCCGATCTCATCTTTGGAGCTCACGGCTACCTGTTGTTCCAACTGCCCATCGGCGATCTTTTGCGCCGCCTGGGTGAGCGCCTTGAGCGGTTTGGTCAGGGAACGGGAGAGAAAAATGCCCATCACCAGCGCCACCAGCAGGGCTCCACTGCCGGCGATCAGGAGAGCCTGGTTGGTGCGGTCGAGGAAGAGCGATTCCTCCTGGTTCAAGCCGGGCGGGGTCTTGGCGATCAGGATCGTTCCGACCTGCCGGTTATCGATCACCAGCGGCGTGCCGGAGGCGAGGTCGCTTTGCGAAAGTCTGGCGCCGGCGGGAGCATTGTTGTCCACCGAGATCAACACGATGCCGTTTTCATCTGCCAGACCGAACAGGGTGCGCCGGTCGCGAAAGTTGCCGTGCATGTCGCGGCCCATCATCGGCATGCCATTGCCCGCGTTGTTGGTTCCAATGCCGATGGGAGTGAAGTTGAGAGCGTCCCATTGTGCCTGGATACCATCCCATGAGCCGTGATTGGTGTAGTAGCTGGTCAACTCAGCCTGCAAACCGCTGACCTGCTGATCGATGATCAACTGGTTCAGGCGGTCGGTGCTGGTGATGCGGATAGAGACAGCCAGCAGAAGGGTGGTGACGATCCCCACCAGCAGGAAAGCCAAAGCAAGCTTAAGCACCAGCGAACGGCGGATCATGCCTCACTCTCCTTTGACCATGCGGTAGCCGATCCCGAAAACGGTTTCGATGTGGCGCGGACGTCCGGGGTCTTGCTCGATCTTCAGGCGCAGGTTGCGAATATGCACGTTGAGGGTGCTGTCCAGCCCGGCAAAACCGCTGTCGGTCAGCAGTTCCACCAGCTCGCTGCGGCTGAAGACGCGCCCCGGTGAGCGCATCAGGGTGGCCAGCAGGTCGAATTCGATCGGGGTGAGCGAGACCGCCTGCCCTGCCACCGTCACCAGGTGGGTTTTTGTATCCAGCACAACCTCTCCCGCGCGCAGCACCTCGAACTTCTGTGTGCCTTCTTCGCCGCGGCGCAGCACGGCCCGGATGCGCGCGGTCAGCTCGCGCATGCGGAAAGGTTTGACCACGTAATCGTCGGCGCCCAGCTCCAGCCCCAGCACGGCGTCGGTCTCTTCCTCGCGGGCAGTGATGATGATCACCGGGGTCTGGCGTTCCTGGCGGTACTGGCGCAGGAACTGGTAGCCGTCCATCTTGGGCATCATAATATCCAACAGGATCAGGTCGGGCGGGTCATGCCGGGCGGCGTAGAGGGCGTTTTGACCGTCGGTGGCGATCAACACGCGGAAACCCTGCTGGGTGAGGTAATCTTGCAGCAAGGTGCGCACACTGGATTGGTCGTCAACTACCAGGATCGTGTTGGACATATCTTTCTGGCTCCTTATGCTGCTAAGCGTACCACATAATTATTTAGAAATGGTTTAGAAGGGGAATTGATTATTTCGTCTGTTGTGAATTCAAGAAATCTCTCCGAATTGACCGCCACGCGAGAATGATCTCCGTAGGGGCGGCCCGCCATGGTCAATGAAACGCCTGGCTTGATCCAAAGGGCCGCCCGCGAGATACACCGGCGCATTTGCAGGGCAGCGGGCGGGACTTTGTTAAGGCATTCCCTTGCAATCCAACATGGCGTCCCGCACCCTTCGGGTATCTTCGACCCCTACCTGATCAATCCTTTTGCCCCAGGTTCTTTAGAATCAAATCCACACGAGTCGTTATTTTTATTATCGATTATTTATCTGGCCTGAACGGTTTCTAAATAACGAGTGCCTATCATCAAAGTCAGCGGGAAGCGGTCCCGTAATTGGAATCAGGAGGCTATGATGAACAAAAAATGGATGACGATACTTCTGGCGCTGGTGGTGATGGTAACCTTCACTGCTTGCAGCGCCGCCACGGCCACCGCGACCGGGTCCACCTCGGCTGCGGCAAGCCTGGATCAAGAAACCCTTCCGGCGGCGATCTTGAAACTGGAAGGTACTGATCTGGCTGTCACGGCAGAGCAGGCGAAGACGCTCCTGCCGTTGTGGAAAGCGGTCCGGTCGCTCGGCAGCAGCGACACGGCCTCGGCGGACGAGATCCAGGCTTTGTATGACCAGATCCAGGAGTCTCTGACCGCTGAACAGATCACTGCCATTCAAGGCATGTCCCTCACCCAGGATGATCTGCGCAGTCTGATGGCTGGAGCGGTCCTTGAGACGGGCGCCGGCAGCAACTCTTCTTCCACCGCGATGACGTCATCAGACAGGACCCAGGGCGGCGCTCCAGGCGGGGGGATTCCGACCGGAGACATGGGGGGAACCCCGCCGCAGGGCGGAGATGCCTCTGGTGTGATGGGCGCGGAGGTCCAGACGCAGGCCACCCCCCAGGCTGACCAGGCAGAAAACGGGTCTGCCGCCAACCCAATGACCCAGGCGTTGATCTCCTCGTTGATCCAGATGCTGGAGGAACGCGCCGCGGAGTAGGTTTTATTATCAAACCTTTAGCCCATCTAAATAACTTCTAAATAACTTGATACTATCATCAGATCATCCGGAATAATATACAAGGAGAATTCATGCATATGGTAGAGAAGACCCGTCTGATCGAAAAAAAGCGCAAGAACGGCCGCGGAAAGAAGATATTCATTATCCTGGCTTTCGTTGCGGTTCTGGGGGGAGCGGCGCTGGTTTATTTCCTGCTCAATGGGCAGAACAGCCAGGCGGCTTCTGCGGCAGCCACCCCCACCTATAACACCACCACCGTGCGGCGCGGGACGCTGAGCATCTCTGCCAGCGGCTCCGGCACGCTTGTGGCCGGACGAGATGCCTCGCTCTCCTTCCCGGTGGCCGGCACGGTTGCTGAAGTGGATGTCAAGGTCGGCGATGTGGTTGAAAAAGACCAGGTGCTGGCGAAATTGGAAGATATCCGCACCCTGGAAGTGGCCGTGGATAACGCCGGGCTGACCCTTGCGCAGGCGCAGCAGGACCTGATCGACCTGCAGGAAGCCGCAACCACCACCCTGGCCAATGCCCAACAGGCGGTCTATGATGCGCAGACCAATCTGACCAACACGAAAGCGGATTCGGCCAATGCAGGCTATGCCCGCTGCACCGATGAGCAGATCGGCAAATATCATTACGAGTACCAGGTGCTTTACGATAAATATGAAGATCTCCTGGCCAACTACGACAGCACCGATGCTTATTATTACAATCGCATCCTGCCAGCCAAGACTTCCATGGATACTGCCTGGGCGAATTATCAGTACTGCCTTGGATATACCACCTACGAGGTTGAATCCTCCAAAGTGACCCTGACCCTGGCTGAAGAAGTGCTGCGCAAGGCCCAGCTCACGCTGGACAACCTGACCGCCACTGGCGGCGTTGATCCAATCGCCAAGATGCAGGCCGAGTTGAAGATCAGCAATGCTGAGCTGGCCCTGGAAACCGCCAAACAGAACCTGGCTGAAGCAGTGATGACGGCTCCCTTCACCGGTACGATCCTGACCGTCGCCGGTGAGGCGGGCGACACGGTGGGAACCCAGGCTTTCATCACCATGGCCGACCTGCAGCACCCCAAGATCGACTTTTCGGTGGACGAGACCGACATGGACCTGGTTAAAGTCGGCAAGCTGGCCGAAGTGACTTTCGACGCCATCCCCGATACGGTCTTCACCGGCACGGTTGTGACAGTCAATCCTTACCTGAGTTCCACCGGCGGATACAAGGTGCTGGGTGGGGTGATCGAGTTGGATCTGGGCGCCGATGTTGATACTTCGCTCTTCCTGAATGGAATGAATGCCTCAGTGGAGATCATCAGCGGCAAGGCCGAAAACGCCCTGCTGGTGCCTGTGGAAGCTCTGCGCGACCTGGGCGACGGCACCTACGCCGTGTTTGTGGTGGGCAGCGACGGCAAACCGCGTCTGACCACTGTGGAAGTTGGGCTGATGGATGCCACCTATGCAGAGATCAAGTCCGGGCTAAACCAGGGCGATACGGTCACGACCGGGCTTGTGGAGACGAATTAATGGACAGCCCTGTAACTCTAACGGCCCCCGCCCTACAGGAAGCCGACGATATGCCTGTTATTGAGACCATTGATCTGAAGAAGATCTATGGGGAAGGCGAAGGCCAGGTGAACGCGCTAGACGGGGTTTCCTTGCAGATCCGCGCGGGTGAATTTGTGGCGGTGATGGGCCCCAGCGGTTCGGGCAAAAGCACGCTGCTGAACATCCTGGCCTGCCTGGACCGTCCCAGCGAGGGACAATATATTCTCAACGGCGAGGATGTCAGTACCTACTCGCGCCGGGAATTGGCCCTGATCCGCAGCCGGGAATTAGGATTTGTCTTCCAGTCTTATAACCTGCTGCCACGCCTGAGCGCCATGGATAACGTGATCATGCCGATGATGTATGCGCGCGAGAACCGCGTGGGGCATGAAGAACGGTACGAAAAGGCCGCGGCGTTGTTGGAGAGCGTGGGGTTGGGGGAGCGGATGCACCACCTGCCCAGCCAGCTTTCCGGCGGCCAACAGCAGCGTGTAGCCATCGCCCGCGCGCTGATCAATGATCCGATCCTGATCCTGGCAGATGAACCGACCGGCAACCTGGACAGCCGCGCCAGCCATGAGATCATGGATCTGCTGGTGGCGCTGAATCATAACGGGCGCACGATTGTGATGGTCACGCATGAGGCGGAGATTGCCCAGCGTACCAAGCGCAGTATTTTGATCCGTGATGGAAGACTGGCCTCGGATGTCCACAATGGGCATTCGGTGCTCTCGCACTCGGTCCGCGAGAACGGGAAGGCGGAGTTATGAACCTCTTTGAAGTGTTACGGGTTGCCTGGAGCAGTCTGGTCTCCAATAAGCTGCGCAGCCTGCTGACCATGCTGGGCGTGATCATTGGTGTGGCGGCAGTGATCGTGATGATCTCGATCAGCGCCGGCACCGAAGCCACCATCGCAGAAAAGATCAACGGGCTGGGCTCTAACCTGGTCTTCATCAATTCCACCGGTGGGCGGGGCGGGCCAGGCATGGGCGCCACCAGCACCAGCAGCGGCCTGGTCTATGACGACCTGGCTGCCATCCGTGAGAAGATCAAGGGCATCGCCGGCGCCTCGGTGGAACAGCAGACCAATGTTACGGTCAAGTACGGCAATGTCGCGCTGGATGAGATCACCCTGGTTGGCACCACTCCCGATTACCCGACCGTGCGGGATGTGGTGATGGCGGATGGACGCTGGTTCTCCGAGACCGACCAGGACAAAGCCAACAAAGTGTGCGTGCTGGGTTCGGATGTGGCGGAAGATATTTTTGGCGATGCCGACCCGATCGGGCAGATCATATACGTCAGCGATGTGAAGCTGACCGTGATCGGTGTGCTGGAGCCGAAAGGCCTCTCCGGTGGAACCGATTTTGATTCGCAAATCTATTCGCCTATTTCCCTGATCTTCAAGAAGTTCACCCCGGCCATGTTCTCGCGCTTTATGGGCGACCAGGTGCGCAGCATCACCGTCTCGGTGGATTCGACTGCCAATATGGATAAGGTGATCGAGCAGATCCAGCTCCTGCTGGTCAAGCGGCACGATGTCACCCTGGACACGGCGGACTTCACCATCACCACCCAGGAAGATATCATCCAGACCCAGGAATCCACCACCGAGTCCTTCCGCACTTTACTGGCCTGGGTGGCGGGTGTATCCTTGATCGTGGGCGGCATCGGCATTATGAATATCATGCTGGTCAGCGTCACCGAGCGCACACGCGAGATCGGCCTGCGCCAGGCGGTAGGCGCCACCCCCTTCGATATCCAGATCCAATTCCTGCTGGAGGCGCTCATGCTCAGCCTTCTGGGCGGCGGCCTGGGCGTGCTGGCGGGAGTCGGCGGTTCGTACCTGTTCGGCTCGTTGAGTGGCATGCGCACCGTCCTGGTGCCCTACTCGATCATCCTCTCATTTACCTCCGCAGCCCTGATCGGCATCTTCTTTGGCTTTCTGCCGGCTCAAAAAGCGGCTCAGCTGGACCCGATCGTTGCCCTGCGGCATGAATAAGGCGGTTCCTTTCCATTCCCCCCAATTAGAAGGAGTAAAGATATGTTAAAGAAAGGTTCGTTCATTCTCATCATCCTGGTGTTGCTGCTGGGGCTGATCGGCTGCGCCACAAGCGCAGCCACCGAGACCGCCACTGGCACCAGCCAGACCGTCGCCGGCGCCCCGGAGCTGACCATGGAGAACAAGCTGGCAGCCGGGACATTGAAACTGGAAGGCACCGACCTGGCGGTCACCCCCGAACAGGCCAAAGCGCTCCTGCCGCTGTGGAAGGCGGTCAAATCGCTGAACGGCAGCGATACGGCATCTGCGGATGAGATCCAGGCCCTGTACGACCAGATCCAGGAGACGATGACCGCTGAACAGGTGGCGGCCATTGAGGCCATGTCGCTGACGCAGGAAGACCTGCGCACCTTGATGACCGACCTGGGTATCGATCCCGGTTTTGGCGGGATGCAAGATGCCGATCCTAATGTGCGCGCCACCCAGATAGCCCAATTCCAGGCCGAGAATCCCGGCGGTACTTTTCCCCAGGACGGCGGAACGCGGCCTTCCGACGGTGGTACGCGCCCCTCGGGCGGAGGAATGATGCCTTCCGGCGGCGGTACCATGCCCTCGGGCGGCGGAGAATTCCCGGGCTTCCAGGGCGGCAACGGCATGCAGGGCCAGGACGGCTTGCAGGTCACACCTCAAGCCGGGCGCACCGGCCGGGGCGGCGCCAATATGATGAGCCAGATCTTTCTCTCCCCGCTGATCACCCTGTTGGAAGAGCGGGCTGGGCAGTAACTTACCTTGGGCAGGGCGGCTTTCTGCCGCGGTGGGACGCCGCCCTGCAAAGATTTTCATTCTGTGTTATACTGAAACCACTGCTTTTGTGAGTGGGTTATTTACCTGAATACAAACGTGGAAGAGCCTGAGATTTGCTCAGGCTCAATTTTATGCCTGAGGTATATTGTGAATTTCGAAACTTTTGCTTTTCACCCGCAAATTAACGCGGGTATTGTAGCTGCTGGTTATAAGGCGCCAACTTCCATTCAATCTCGCAGCATTCCCCCCATTATCGAGGGGCGGGATGTGTTGGGATTGGCCCAAACCGGCACCGGCAAGACGGCGGCTTTTGTGCTGCCTATCTTGCAGCGCCTGATGCGCGGTCCGCGCGGAAAATTACGCGCCCTGATCCTTGCCCCTACCCGCGAACTGGCCGAACAGACCCATACCGCCATCATGGCGCTCGGCCGCCAGACCGGCCTGCACAGCGTGACCCTCTACGGGGGTGTCAGCGCGCAGCCGCAGATCAAAGCCCTGCACAACGGGGCCGAGATCGCCGTAGCCTGCCCGGGCCGCCTGTTGGACCTGATGTCGCAAGGAGCAGTCTATCTGCGCGCGATCGAGGTGTTGGTTCTGGACGAAGCGGACCGCATGTTCGACATGGGTTTCCTGCCGGATATCCGCCGTATCGCAGCCGCTCTGCCGCAACCGCGCCAGACCCTGCTCTTTTCGGCCACCATGCCGCCCGAGATCCGCAAACTGGCGGATGATTTTCTGCGCAACCCGGTCACCGTAGAAATTGGCATCTCCAAACCGGTGGAGACCATCAAGCATATCGGGGTGCAGGTGGAGCAGACCCGCAAGACTGAGACCCTGCGCTCGCTGCTGGACACTTCCGGGAACGGGCAGGTGCTGGTCTTCACCCGCACCAAGCACCGCGCTCGGAAATTAGCGGAGCAGTTGTCGAAGACCGGCTTATCCGTCACCTCGCTGCAGGGCAATTTATCACAAAACCGCCGCCTGGAGGCCATGGAGAGTTTCCGCAGCGGCCGGTCGAAGGTGATGGTGGCCACCGATATTGCTGCGCGTGGGATCGATGTCTCCCAGATCACGCACGTGATCAATTTTGACATGCCGGATACCGCTGAGGCGTACACCCACCGCACCGGGCGCACCGGACGGATGACCCACCTGGGCACCGCCTACACGCTGATCACTCCCGACGATCTACCCATGCTGCGCACGATCGAACGCCTGCTGGGCAGGTCTCTGGAAAAGAGCAGCTTGAATTAACCACATACAATTCCGCGCGATTGCGCGGAATTGTTATTTTAACACTTCCCCCAACGGCAGGATCAGGCGTCCCAGCCCGAGCAGCTTTGACAGCGAATCCAGTTGGTCGCTGCGTACGTGGTAAATGAGGATGCGCCCGGCAGTGAGCGGTAGGGTGCCGTCCACGCACAGCGGATCGCAGGACCAACCTACCGCCGTCAGCCCTTTTTCAGTGCATAATCTCATGAAAGCCTTGCTGAACAGGCCGTAAGGCGCACGGGCGAATGGGCGTACCGAGCGGGCGTATAGATCATCCCCCAGCAGATCGTGTAGGGTAGCCTGCCAATCCGCGTAATCTTTTTCCCAATCTGCCAAGCTCCAGGTTTGCAGTACATCCAGGGCGGGGTGCTGCATCGAGTGGTAGGCGATCTCGTGTCCCTCCGAGGCCATGCGCTGCATCACCTCCTGGCCCAGGTTGTCGCGCGCGCATTTTCCCGCCAGGAAGAAGGTGGCCTTGACCCCCGCGGCCTTCAATTGGTCCAGGATATTCAGGGCAGCTTCCTTGACCAACCCGTCATCAATGGTCAGAACGACCCAATCTTGTTCGGTTGTGAAGCGCAAGATCACCCCGCGTTGATCCAGTTCGGGGGTGCCGCGGTAGAGCGGCGTGGGCGTGGGGGTGATGGTGGGGGTAAGCGAGGGGGTGGGGGTGAGCGTGAAGGTGGGGGTTGCTGTCGCTGTAGAGGTGGGAGGGCGCGGCGTGGACGTAGCCGTGGCGGTGGGTGTGGCCGGGATAGGCCGGGTTGGTGTGGGGGCCGCCTGGCAGGCGGCCAGGATCAGGATGACCAGGCACGCCTGCGCGATATTCTGCGGGGTTGTCATGCAGGGCCCAGCAGCCTTTCCCAGTTTTTGTATTGCCGCAGCAGGGCCGGAACCTCGCTTTCGGGGAGCGGATGGCTGATCAGGAACCCTTGCAGTTGGTCGCAGCCGCGCGAACGCAGCAGGTTGAACTGCGCCTGGCTCTCCACCCCTTCGGCGATGACCTGCAAATTGAGTTCGTGTCCCATAGCGATCACTGCGGCGGCCAACGGGGGTTCTCCCTCCTGGTCGATATCTTCCAGAAAATTACGGTCGATCTTGATCGCCTGGGCTGGAAAATGCTTCAGGTACGCCAGCGAAGAATAGCTGGTGCCAAAATCATCGATCGCAATGGTGACGCCCATGTTCTGCAGGATAGAGAGTGCTTCCACGGCGTGATGGAGATCCTGCAAGGCCTCGCTTTCGGTGATCTCGATTTGCAGGCAGTTTCCAGGCAGCCCGCTTTCCTCCAGGGCGCGCAAGACCAGCGCGGGCAGGTTGGAATCCTGGAATTGGCGCCCGGATACATTGATCGAGATCTTCAGGGGGCTGGGATGGTTCTTCACCCAGGCCGCGGCTTGAGAACAGACGGTGCGGATCGCCCATTCGCCAATCGGTAGGATCAGCCCGGTTTCCTCCGCAAAGGGGATGAATTCGGTGGGCAGGATCAGACCCTTTTGGGGATGGTGCCAGCGGATCAGCGCTTCCAGCGAGGTCACGGCGCGCTGGCGCAGATCCAGGATCGGTTGATAGTACATGGAAAATTCCTGCTGCTGGATCGCGCGGCGCAGGTCGGCTTCCAGTTGCAGCAAAGCCAGCGATTCGGAGTGCAGCTGGTTGTCAAAGATCCAGTAGCGGCCCTTGCCGTTGGCCTTGGCGCGGTTGAGGGCGCTGTCGGCATCCCGCAGCAGCTCCTCGGCGCGCTGGTAGTTCGGCCCAGACATGACGATGCCCATGCTGGCGGAGGTGAAAGTGACGTGCCCGCGCAGGGTGAGCGGGATGGCCATTTGCTGCTGCACCTGGGCGGCAAAGCGTGTGGCCTCGTTGATGCCGCGGATCTCGTCCAACAGGATGGCAAATTCATCTCCGCCCAGGCGGGCTATTGAATCGCCGGGGCGCAGGCAGGATTCCAGGCGGCGCGCCACGGCCACCAGCAGTTGGTCGCCAGCGGCATGCCCCAGGCTGTCGTTGACCAGTTGAAAACGGTCCAGGTCGATCATCAGTACCGCAAAATGGTAAGCGTTGCGGCGGTGGGCGCTTTCAATGAAGCGTTCCATCTGGGCGGTGAAAAAAGCGCGGTTGTTCAGCCCGGTCAGCAGGTCGTGCATGGCGTCATGGCGCAGTCGCTCTTCAATCTCCTTGCGGGCGGTGATGTCGGTGATCGAACCGGCCATGCGGTAGGGACGCTGGTATTCGTCGCGCACGGCCAATCCGCGCGCCAGCACCCAGCGGCAGGTTTCATCCTTGCGCTGCAGGCGGTGTTCGCTGATGAAATGGGGGGTCAGGCCGTCCAGGTGCGCGGAGAGGTTGGACTTGACCTGGTAAAGGTCTTCCGGATGAACGTAATCCATCCAGTCCACTCCGTCGCCGTTGTCGTCCTCCTCCAACCCCAGGATGCCCTTCAACCGCGCTGAAGCATACACTCGCCCGCTTTCCAGGTCCCAATCCCAGATGCCGTCATTGGCGCCGCGTGCTGCCAGGGCATAGCGCTCCTGGTTATAACGCAGGGCTTCCTCTGCCTGTTTGCGGGCGGTAATATCTTCGGTGATGACGACTACCTGGGCCACCTGCCCTTCTTCGTCGAGAATAGCGTAGAAATATTGCGAGATCCACAGGCCGGCACCCGGGCGCGGTTTCTTGATCCGCGCTTCGGGAATGAAGCAGGAGCCGCCTTCGGTATATACCCGGCGCACTGCGCCCAGGTAAGGTGCCAGGTAGGCATCGCGTTCATCGAAAACCAACTGGTTTCGCTCGCGCTGGATGTCGGCGAGGATCTCGGTATCGTCCATGGCCCAGATATTTTTCCAGGCCGCATTGTAGTAGAGAAGGGCACCCGTGCGCCCGCGAATGGAGATGCCAAACGGAGCGTTGGCAATAAGCGGGTGGTTGAAATCCTCGAAGCTGTGGGCTTCCCGGGCGGCGTAAACCAGCTTCAACATCTCTTCGGGTCGAAGGTCCGGTTTCACCATTTTTTGTTCATCCCGGGTCAAGGTTTTTGTTGGTGCCCCCTCTGCCTGGTCTTCTGCGAGAACCGATGCGGTTCTTTTCATTTCATTCGCGTCATCAGCCATAGTAGAGTGGCCTAATTTTATACCCTTCGGCTGTGAATGGCAATAGAAAAGGAAAATCTCCTTTTCCCTTGCCAATCGCGAGTGAATTCGGTATATTCAAGTTGCCCGGTGCAGATACGGGACGAGCAGGAGAAAATGCATTGATCTTATCAGGATTTGGAAGGTTCACCGCCCAGCATCATCCGGTTTTCGCAACTTTGCTCTGTGGGGAGGGTTTAATTGAAATAGAGAAGCACCTGCGAAAACTGACACCTTGCTGCGTGGAAGGAATGCACGGATGACCGGCAGTTCTTCCGGAGCGCAGGCTGTGCCGGGCGAGCAGGCAGAAGTGGAGATCATCCAGGCGGCATCTGCCGGGGATGCAGAAGCTTTCAGCTTGCTCTACGAAAAGTATGTCACGCGCATTTACAACTATATTTATTACCGCACCGGCCACCATCACGAGGCGGAAGACCTGACCGAGCGGGTGTTCTACCGTGCCCTGCGGCGCATCTCCAGCTACCAGAATCAGGGCGTGCCGTTTTCAGCCTGGCTTTATCGCATCGCCCATAATCTGGTGGCCAACTGGTACCGCGACCAGAGCCGGCGCAAGGAAGTGGCGTTGGAGGAGCATCTCAATTTCACCGAACGCCCAGACCACCCGGAGGCCACCCTTCTGGTGGGGCAGGAACAGGAACGAATGATGCGCGCCATCCGCTGCCTGCCGCCCGACCGCCAGCAGTTGTTGATCTTGAAATTTGTGGAAAATCTATCGAATCTTGAGGTGGCGCAGATCATGCGCCGCAGCGAAGGCGCTGTCAAGAGCCTTTACCACCGTACTTTGATCACTTTACGAGAATTGATCGTGAACATTGAAAACCCAGAACGTCCCGAATCGGGGCAGGAGAGACCACAATGATCCATATCGTGACTGACGGTTCCGCCGACATGCCGCAAGGATGGCAGGAGGCATACAATATACGCATCATCCCCATCGGCGTGCGCTTTGGCGAGCAGACCTACCAACTGCCCGGCGATTTCCCCTCCGCCGATTTTTACCGCATGGTGCGTGAACGAAAGGAACTTCCGCACACGTCCCTGCCGTCTCCGGGATCCATCGCTGCTTTTTACCACTCGATCGCCCAACCAGGGGATACCATCTATTCCTTACATGTGGCCAGCCAGATGTCGGGCACTTTTGCAGCGGTGCAAATGGCCGCCAATGAAGTGGGCAGCGAGATCAACGTGGTGCCGTTCGACTCGGGGGCCGGTTCGGCGGCGTTGGGTTTTATGTGCCGCGAGGCGCGCCAGATGTCCGACCAGGGCTGCACGCCGGAACAGGTCATTTCCCGCCTGGAGGCCATCCGCCGCCGGATGACGATCGTTTTCACCCTGGATAATCTGGAATTCGCCCGACTGAGTGGGCGGATCAGCTCGCTGCAGGGCGCATTGGTCTCCTTGCTGCGCATCAAGCCGATCATTACCCTCAAGGATGGGCTGCTGAGCATGTCGGAGCGGGTGCGCACCCGCCTGCGCTCATTGGACCGGATCCTGGAGATCCTGCGCGAGCGGGTGGGCAAGCATAAGATCACCGTCGCGGTGGTGCATGCTGCCGATCCTGAAACCGCCCGCATCCTGTATGATAAAGTGCAGCATCTATGCAATATTAAAGAGATCGTGATGACCGAACTGGCCATCCCGGTGGCAGCCAACCTGGGGCCAGGGACGGTCGGCATTGCGGCCTATTTTTCCGATCCCGATCCGCGGAAAACGGGGGAAAAATGAACGATGGCGATTGGTTGAACGGTCTGGAAGACCGCCTGAAGACATCTCTGCGCCAGGTGGAGCCGGATCCGCGCTTTGTCAGCGGGCTGCAGCGGCGGTTGACCACCCCGCCGGCGATCACCATCGAGCGGCGCTCGAGATTAAGCGCTCTCCTGGTGGTCAATCTCGGGCTGGCTGGCGGCGTGCTGGTGTTCTGGTTGCTGCGTCGCTTGTGGCTAGGGATACGTTAAACCCAGCTTGAGCGCCAGCTGGCTGGTGGGAGGTTCCACCAGGATGCTGCCATCCGGAAAGAGGATGGTCGGCACGGAACGATACCCGCGGTTGGTCTTTTCTACGAAACGGGCGGCTTCGATATCTTTATCGATGTCGATCCACTGATAAGGGATGTTGTGCTCATCCAGGAAGGTGCGTGCCCGGCGGGTAGCGCCGCACCAGGTGGTGCCGTACAGGATAATTTCGGGGGAATTTTCGCTCATCATGGGTTCATTTTACCTGAATTTGATTCAGAAGCAAAGACGTGTCCGAAGGATTCGGAAGGCTGATCCTTATTTGGCCATTTCCATCAGCGAGCGGTGGGCGGGAACGTTTTCCAGGAATTTACGGCGCAGTTCGGGGTCCAGGATCTTGGCGGCGCGCTCGTTCAACAGGCGGGCGGCCTGGGTGAGCACTTCTTTTGCCTGGGCATCGCCGGCGGCCTGCATGGCCTGCGCCACCGAAAGGTAGCAGCGGAAGGGTTCCACCATCCCATCCAGCGAAGCGCCTTGCAGGGCGTTGTACAATTCATGCGCCTCCTGCAGCGCAGCCGGAATGTTCTTCTTGAACAGGTGCACCCGCACCAGACCGGAGAGGGATTCCAACGCCAGAGTGTGTTCTCCCAATTCGCGGCGCAGGGTCAGGGAGTCGCGGTACAGGCTTTCGGCTTCCTCCGCCCGCCCCATGCTCAGCAAGGCGTGCGCCTGGTGGTCGTAGATATAGCCCAGGTAGTGGCGCAGGTTGGCCGCGCGGGCGATCTCCAATGCCTGCAAGGCATATTCCAGGGCCTGGGGCTGCTCGTCCATGTAATGGTGCAGCAGGCTGAGGTTATCCAACGCCACACATTGCCCCTGACGCTCGTTGATCTCGCGCTGGATGCGCAGGGCCTGTTCCTGATATTGCGCGGCGGCGGCGTAGTCGCCGGTGGTGATGGCATCGTTGCCCAGGTTGACCAGCGCCACGGCCTCCCCCTGGCGGTCGTCGATCTGGCGGAAAAGGCGCAGCGCCTGTTCAAAATAATTCTTGCTTCCGGTGTAATCGCCCTGGTCGGAGGCGATGAATCCCAGGCTGCCCAACGAGCGGGCCTGTCCGCGCCGGTCGCCGATCTCGCGCCGCAGTTGTAAAGCCATCTCGTGATAAGCGCACGAACTGGCATGATCGCTCAGGTCGATTGCCAGGTTGCCCAGGCTGGAGTAGGTGTTTGCCTCGCCCACCCGGTCGCCGAGGCGTTGGTAGAGGGTCAGCGTCTGTTGGAAGAAGGCCCCTGCCTGGGGATAGTTGCCTTGATCCTGCTCGATCACGCCCAGGTTGCGCAGAGCTTCAGCTTCCAGTGCCGGCGCTCCGGCCAGGCGGGAGAGGGTCAGCGCGGAGTGTAATTTCTCCTTCGCGGCTTGGTATTCGCTTAACCGCCAATGCACCTGACCGGCTTCCAGGGCAGCCCGCGCCTGCAGCTCATTGTCGCCCAATCCCTCGGCCAGGCTGAGCGCCTCTTCGGCATCCCGCAAGGCAGGGGCAAAACTGCTGGTGACAAAACCGAAATTAGCGCTGCGCAGTGCCACCAGGATGGGCGACCGCGGGTCAGATGATTTTTCAGCCAGGCTGCGCAAGGCATCCAGGTCTTGCTGCTGGAGCAGCCGTTCGGCCTGCAGATCATACACTTTTTCCCGCCCGGAGAGGATCTCGTAGCGCGCCGGTAGATCGTCTGCCGGCGCCAGCTCCAGCGCGCGGCTGTAACACAGCGCAGCATCCGCCAGGGCAAAACGCCCGGCAGCTTGCCGGGCAGCGGTCAGGTACCAGGTGGAGGCCTGCTGGCTATCCCCGGCCCGCTCAAAGTGTTCGGCAACCAGGCGGGCATATTCGCCGCTGCGTCCGCTCTGCTCGGTGATTTGCATCAGCCATTCGGCCACGCGGGCGTGGCTCACGCGGCGTTCCCGTTTTGAGATGCTTTCATAGGTTACTTCGCGCAGCACGGCGTTCTTGAAGATGTATTCCAAGGTACCGGCAAAGACCGATTTATCACGCCGGAAGATCATTTCCTTGAAACGCAGCCCGCTGAGGATCTCGTCGATTGGCCCGGAGCCGGCAGGGCGCTCGACCGGCGAGAAAAGATGGGCCACGGCGGCATCCCAGAAGGTGGGGCCGATGACCGCGGCGGATTGCAAGGCCAGGCGCTCGCGCATTTGCAGGCTGTCCAGGCGGGCTTGCAGCACCCCGGTCAAAGTGGCCGGCACGCGGGCCGAGGTCAGGCGGGATGTATCCACCTGCCAGGTATCCTCGCCTTTCACGATCACCCCATCCTCGATCAGCATCTTGGTTAATTCTTCAATATAAAAGGGATTCCCCTCTGCGCTGGAGGTCATCAGTTCGATCAACGCTTCCGGCATTTCCGGCACTTTTTGCAGGATGTGCTGTACCAGCTCGCGGGTGGCTTCCGGCGCCAGCGGGTCCAGGGGAACCAGTTCAGCGGTCAGGCCGCTTTCTCCGCGGTCCCCGGCCCCGCGCTGCGGCCAGTTGGGTTTGTGTTCAAAAAGCTGCGGGCGGGTGGTGCAAACGATCAAAGCCGGGTAGCCCGCCAACGATTCGGCCAGGGTCTGGATGGCTTCCAGCGAGGCGTCGTCAGCCCAGTGGATATCCTCCAGCAGGATCAGGACCGCCGAGCGGCGGCAAAAACCCTGGAAATATTCGCACATGTAGGAGATGGCCCGGTTGCGCAACTGGCGGCTGTCAGAGAGGATGCTGCTCAGCAGGGGACTGTCGCTGAAGTCGAAGCCGATCAGGTGGCCGATGAAATGAGCATACAGGCGCACCTTCTCGCTCTCCACGTCCGGCAGCGCCTCGGCAACCCCTTGTTCCACTTTCTGCCACACGGTCGGCTTGTCGTCGGTATCCAGGATCTGAAAACGGAAGACGAAAAGGTCGCGCAGCAGGCTGTAGGGCGTGCGCTGCATATCCAGTCCGGCGCGCCCTTTGAAATAGCGCACCCGCACCGGCAGGCTGTCAGCCCACTGGTCAAATTCGTGCACCAGGCGGGTTTTGCCGATCCCGGCGTCGCCGGAAATGGTCACCAGGCAGAATTCTGAGTTGGTGATGATGTTCTGGAAGATGTGTTTCATCCGCCCTAGTTCGTCATCCCGTCCGACCATGCGTGTCTCAATGCCCTCAATGCCGCGTGTGCCCATACGGAAAGCACGCGGACGGGCGCTTACCACCTGATAGACCTGCAGCGGGGTGGGGGTTTCTTTTGAATCCAGGGCTTTTTGGGGAACGACCGAAAAAACGCCGCGCACGTGGGCCAGGGTATCCTGGCTGATCAAGATGCCCCCCGGAGGTGCAGCGTGCTGGATAGTCTCAGCCAGTTGCAGGGGCGTGCCGGTGATGTTCAGGCGTCCCGGAGTATCGGCCGGGGTGACATACACCAGCCCGGTATGGATGCCCACGCGCAGGCGTAGGGGTTGGGAAGGATCGCTGGAAAGCTGTTTGATCTCGTTATGCAGCGCCAAAGCAGTGTGCACGGCTCGTTCCGCATCGTTTTCCTGCGATTCTCCGGCGCCCCATACGGCCACCACTGCGTCGCCGATGTGCTGGTCAATGATCCCGCCATTGTGCAGGATAGCTGCATCCAGGCGCTGCCATAAAGCCGCGATCAGGTCGCCCACCTGCTCGGCATCCATTTTTTCGGCCAATGAGGTGAAGCCAACCAGGTCGGCAAATAAGACGGTCACCTGTTTGCGCTGCCCGGCGGAGGCCTGCATTTGCAAGGCGGATAATTTCTCGCGCAAGGCTGCGATGGCCGGGTTGACCACTGCGTCTCCCAATAAAGGACGCTGGGCTTCCATGGCAGAAATGGCTTGTTCCAATAATTCTTGTTCGTTCAAAGAGGAACCTCCTGCGGGGTCACAACTCTGGCATTTCTTGCTGCATACGTTGGACTTCGATCTCCATGCCGATGGCTTCAAAAGAGGCGCGCGCTTTGGACCATAAGCTGCGGCCCAAGTCTGCGTCGCCGAATTTTAACTCGTAACGAGCCCATTCCCGCCAGGTGCGCGCCAGTTCGCCCGCGCCCCCGGACTGCTGGAAGACGGCTTCTCCGGCCCTGAAGCAATCGGCGGCGGAGTATTCCTTCCAATCCTGCGGGTTGTCCTTGCTGCCGGCTTCATCGGGGAGCTGAATACGCCCGGATGGGGATTGGGCGGCGATCTGGCCCAGCACGCGCCAGGTGCGTCCCATGAACTCGCGCGCACCGTTCTTACGCGCCGTTTCCAGCGCCTCGCGGGCATATTCCAGGGCTTCCTGGCGGTGGCGTTGTTTCAACAAGGCGGCTGCCAGGAAGCGCTTGGCCTCGCTGGATAAGAACCAATCGATATCGCGCGTCTCTTCAAGCACCTTGCGCAAGTAGCTCTCGGCATGCTGGTATTCACCGGTCTCGGTCATTGCGCCGCTCAGATTGGAAGCGCACAGCCATTCCAGGTCCTTGTAGCCGATGTAGCGGGCCTCTTCCAGCGCCTGGCGGTAATAATTGACTGCGGTGGAGTAATCGCCGCGAATATGGGCGACTACTCCCAGGTTGTTCAGGGCGGCAATCGCCCCGCTGGGGTTGCCGGTGGCGCGGTGATAGTCCAGCACCTGCTGGTAATAATCGCGTGAGGCGCTGTAATTGCCTTTGAATTGGTGCACCATGCCAAGCAAATTGAGACAGCGCACGATCTCGGCCTGGGCGTTGGGAAAGCCCTCTTCTTTTTTCAGGCGGGTGTTTAATTCCAGGGCTTGCTCCGCCACCGATTGCGCCTCGTTGCCATTGCCCATGCGGTAGAGGCTGATCCCGCGGTAGTAGAGGGCAGCGGCCAGCTCCGCCTGAGCGTTGGCCTGGCGTGCGATCGCTTCGGCCTGGGCGGTGTACATCAGACCCTGGGTGTGCCCGCCCAGACGGTTTTGGATGGCGCTCATGCGGTTGAGCGAATCGGCCCAGGCGCCAGGTTGGTGGTGCGTCTGGGCTGTCTCGGCCTGCACGGCGGCCAGGTCGAGAGCCTGGTTGTAGCGCGCCATCCACATCAGCACATCGCCGATCTTGCGCAGCAGGCCGATGCGTTGGTTCACTTCTGCGGGTGGAAGGAACAGGAGGGATTTTTGGAAGCAGTTCAGAGCAATCTCGGGTTGGAAGCGCCGCACCGCCACATCCCCGGCCCGTTCATACCACAACGCGGCCAGGGCAAACTGGGAGGCTTTTTCGTAATGTTCGGCAATGTTGACGGAATAGGCTTCGTCGCCGGTGCGGCGGGCTTGCTCCTCCAGCCATTCGGCGGCGCGGACATGAAAGCTGGGACGCAGGCGTTTTAGAATGCTCTCGTAGGTCACCTGGTAGAGCAGGCTGTGGGTGAAACTGTATTCTTTGCAATCTGCGAAACGCGAAGGGAGATGTTCGATGACCAGACCGCGGCTGATCAACTGGTGCAGGATGACGTTGATATCCTCGCTGGTGTGCGGGGCCAGGGCCTGCAAGGCCTGGTCCCAAAAGATGCGTCCGATCACTGCCGCGCGTTTGATCAGGTCCCGTTCAGGGATGGGCAGGCTGTCCAGGCGGGCTTGCATCACCTCCACCAGGTTGGCGGGGATCTTGTTCCACAGGGAGCGCGGTTCGTTCTGGAGCATCTCCGGATTCAGTTTCCAGCCTTCTTGCGTTGGCAGCAGGGTGCTGTCCTCAAACCACATGTGGATGATTTCGGAGATGAAGAACGGATTGCCGTTGGCGCGTTCTTGCAAGGCATCCAGCAGTACCTCGGGGGTCTCCTGCGAGGCGCCTTTGGGCTGGAGCAGGGCGCTGCCCAGGCGGCGCACCTCTATGGGAGTGAGCGGCCCTAATTCCAGATGGGTGTGGGCCGACCATTTTTGGATGCGCTCAGCGCTCCCTGTGTTTTCTTTCGTGTAGTCATCAAAAAATTGCGGACGCGCCAGGAACAACAAAAACAACGGGAAGTGGATCTCTTCCTGGATCAGGGCGTCGATCATGGCAAGAGAATCGGGGTCAGCCCATTGCATATCGTCGGCGATAATGACCAACGGGCGCCCGGCCGCCAGGGCTGCAAAGAACTTGCCGAACAGGTGAAAGGCGCGCTGGCGCAGGGCGGTGGCATTCTCGCGGTAGCGCTGAACATAGGGGCTGGAAGAAAAATCATAACCGGCCAGGTGTCCGATCAGGTGGGCGCCTTCGATCGAATCGCCGCGCAGCAATGGTCGCAATTCTCTTTCAAGCCGGGTTCTCACCTTTTCTGCGGAAAGGGTATCATCGATCTGGTAATATCCGCTTAGCAGGCTGCGCAGCAGGGCAAAAGGCGTATGGCTTTTTTCGAGTGGGGTGGAGGTTTGCAGGCAAAGCGGTGTGGAGCGGGGAGAATGTCCCTGCCGGGATAGCCAGGTGACAAATTCCTGCGCCAGGCGGGTCTTGCCGATGCCGGTCTCCCCACCAATGCTGACCATGCGGATCGAACTCTCCTGCAGGCACATCAGGTACAGGTTTTGCAGCGTTTCCAATTCGGCGATATGTCCCACGAGGGCGGTGGTTTCGCTGGCCAGGTTGGAGGAGGTCAGGCGCAGGGCGCGGGTGCGCGCGGAGCGCAAGCGGTAAACCTGCACCGGCTCAGACTTGCCGCGCAAGGGCAGCGGCTCGAGGGTTTGCAGATCAAAAATTCCCCGGATGTGTCGGAAAGTATCCTGCGAGACCAGGATCTCGTTTTCTCCCGCGGCATCTTTCAGGCGGCTGGCCAGGTTGACCGCGTCGCCCAGGGCGCTCATTTCGCCGGTGGAGTCCACCGCTCCCACCATCACCGGCCCGGTGTGGATGCCGATGCGTAGGGAGATGGGGGGGTGTCCTTCCGGGGTGGGATCATGCATCATGGCCAGGGCAGCCCAAGCCGCTCGTTCGGGGTCGTTCTCGTGAGCGGAGGGAACGCCAAAAAGGGCCATCAGGGTAAAACGGGAATGCTTTTCCACCATCCCGCCGTTTTCTACAACCAGCGCGTCCAGTTGCTCCCACAGCGGGGCGATCCGTTCGTGCAGATCTTCCGCATCGGCGGAGCCCATGCGTTCTAACAGACCAGCCAGTTCGACGAACAGGATGGTTACCACCCGTCGCTCTTCGCCCAATCCGGATGCGTCCAGCGCTTCGATGCGCGTGCGAAAAGCCGCAATAGCCGTCCTCACCACCTCATCCCCCAAAGCGGCGCGTTGGGCTTCCATGGCTGCTATGGCTTTTTCGAGCTGATCGCGTTCGGACATGTCTCTCTGTCCCTGTGCAAGTTAATAGGTATCAGGTATGATTATAGCTGATTATTTGCCAGTCGAGTTCCATTTTCCAGATAAGGTTCTGCCTCTCAATGAAATATTCATGGCTTTGTTTATTATTCCTTTTATTTGCGGCAGGATGCGGTATGCGCGAGACGGCTGCGGGCCGCCTGGCTTCGCCTACTGTGCCGCAAACCCCCAGCCGGACGCCTTTCCAGCCGGTTGGAACATACACAGGGACCCCCACCCCCACCGCCACCTTCACCTCTACTCCCACGGACACCCCTACCTCAACGCCCACGGAGACGCCTACCGAAACCCCCACGGAAACACCTACCGAGACTTCCACCCCTACCCCCACCGAAACCCCCACCGAAACTCCGCAGCCGACCTTCACCCAGACCCCAACCCCAACCCTCACACCGGACCTTTCAACACCCACCTTTACGCCGTCCGGTCCGTATGTGATGATCGGCAACCTGCACATGCATACCCTCTGCTCGGATGGGCACAACAGCTACGAAGAGATGATCCAGGAAGCCCTGTCGTTAGGGTTTAATTTTATTGCGGTAACCGACCACAGTTCTGGCGGACATTACTATAACTGCCCTTCGCCAGATCAGTGTTCGGAAGCATGCGCCACGCTGGTAGAGAAGTGCAAGAACGAGACGCGCCTGTTGTGCTTCCCCGGCACCGAGATCACTGGCAGTCTGCACGTTCTCTCGATCGGAGTGCCGCCCGGGGTTTTGGAGAACCAGGCGATTGCCTCCCAGGCAGATCAGATCCACGCCGCGGGCGGGCTGGCTATCGCTGCTCACCCGTTCAACAATTCCTGGCTATATCCCCAACCGGTGTTGTTTGGTTCCAGGTTGGACGCGATGGAATGCATGTCGGGCACCTCCTGGCCGGGGGCCAATATTTCATTGGATGAGCAGCGGCGCCTCTCGGCAGAAAATCATCTCCCGTGTGTTTACACCAGCGATTCGCACTCCGCCGGAGATTTAAAACGACGCTATATGGGCTGCACGCAGTCTTTCAGCGACCTGGCCGGCCTGAAGGCGGCCCTGGATGCCGGAAGCTGCGTGATGTTGGGAACCGACCCGTAAGCGGGTTAAGGGTCCTGCAGGGCGTAAAGGGTGTTCCCGGCGGTCACGTACACCCGCCCAGGAACAAGCGCTCCGCCAACCGGGTATTTGTCTTCCTTGGATAAACTGAATTTCCACAGCGGCCGCGTATCACCGGGAGCATTGGCCCGGCATTCGCCATTCAGAGCGGTGTTCTCATCCACCTGAGATTGCAACGAACCGCAGGTGATCATGGTGTCGTTATGGTCGAACGCCACCGTGATGCGCACTGGATCGTAGGGCAGGTCCAGCGGGGTGAGCACAGTGCCGTGAGAGTCGATCCAGATGATCTTGGCTGGGGTGTAGATGCTGCCAAATTCAATGTACATCATGCCGCTCGGCAGGCGTCCACCGTTGCGCAGGACGTTGTAGTTCAGGCTCAGCGGGCGCACGTCCCAGGAGGCAATCTCTTTCAGCGTGCCGCTTTCAGCGGTCAGGGTTAATTGATTGACCATATCGGGATTCAGGATATACAGTTCGCCGTCCGTGCCGACGACGATCTCATCCATGGCGTTCATCGTGCTTTTGACCAAGGTGCGCCCGTTGGTGATATCCATGATCGTATCTTCAAAGAGCAGATATTTGCCGTCGCCGGAAATGCGCAGGCTGGGGTCGGTGTAGCTGTAGGTGGGCAGGAATTCTTTCCAGATCACCTCGCCCTGGGCAGCGACCGCATAGACTTTTGGGTCGGTGGCATAATAGATGTTGCCCTGCGCGTCCACGATCGGGCTGGTGAGCACCTGGTTGGTCTTGACATCTTGCAGGATGGTCCACTTCAGGCTGCCTTGCGGGGTGACCGCGCTCAGGCTGCCGTTGAATCCGACCACGTAGATGGTGCCGTCTGGCCCGATGGCCGGGGCGGTGATCCCTTCCTGGCCCTGCTCACGGGGGATGGTGACCTGCCACAATTTTTTCCCTTCGCTGGAAACGGCTACCAGTTGGTCGGAACCAATACTGAGGTATACGGTGCCGTCAGCGGCCACCACCGGCCCGCCGGCGATGGGCAGCTCGGCTATATAAACCCAGGTCGCGGTCGGGTTGGAGGGCGCTGTGACATCCACGTATTTGGTGCCTTGCGGATCATGGGCGGTGTTGGCCCACAACTGCCCACCGGGCACGCTGATGGTGCTCTTCAAGTTCTGGCGCGCCTGTGCCTGGGCCAGGGTGAATCCGCCCACTGCCAGGATGACCAGCAGGCCGCCAATGGCCAGGAAGGTCGGTGCATTCTGGCGCACGGGGTTGAGCGGCCCAAACCAACGGTCTTCCAACCAGGTTTGAGCGCGGGCAAAGACTGCGCCAAGGCGCGAGCGGCGGCGGTGCGCGCCGGGGGCAAAGCGGATGCGCAGGCCGTCACCCAACAGGTTGAAGCCCATGATGGTGATAAAGACGATCAAACCGGCCGCGAGCATGCTCCAGGGCTGGTATTGAGCGCCCTTGGCCGAAAGCGCCAGCATTTCCCCCAGGTCCGGCGAGCCGCTGGCGCGCAGGGTAGTCCAGTCGCCGGTGGGGATCCAGATCACGTTGGCAAAGTAGCCCAGAAAGCCCAGCGCGGCGGTGGTCAGCAGCGCGCTGCTGGCCTCTACCGGGAGCAGCACCCAGATCAACGGCAGCACCTGGGGCAATACGTGCCGGGTAAGCGACTGCCGCCCGGAGGCTCCCAGCGCCATAGAGGCTTCGATATAGGTCTGGCCTTTGATCACCCGCGTCTGCTCGCGGATGATGCGCGCCGTCTCCGCCCAGCCGGTGAGCGACAGGCCAATGACAAAAGCTCCCAACCCCATGCGCTGACCGGTGGCGGCGATCACAAAGAGGGCCACAAACAGCACCGGGATGGCAATGGCGCCGGATGTGAGTGTATCAAGAACCTGTTCGAACCAGTTGCGCATCCAGCCGGAGATCAGGCCAATGATCGTACCGATGGTCAGGCGGATGGCTGCCACCACCAGCACCAGGTTCATGGTCGGGCCGATTGCATACAGCAGGCGGCTTAAGATATCCCGCCCAAATTCATCGGTTCCGAAAGGATAGCCGGGCAGGGTAAAGGCGGGCACCGGTGGGCGGAGAAAATCGCGCGGACCGGTGATGAAGATGTAATTCTCTTTGTTTGGATCGTTGGGCGCCAGGTATGGGCCCAGGATGGAGAGCAGCAATACCAGCAGGACCATCAAGGAACCAATGGTCAGCGACCAGTTGGTGCCTGAGGCCGCTCCCGCGGGTCGGGCATCCTCGTCCGGCAGGCGGGCGGCCTTTGGCTCATAATCTTTGCTGTGATGTACGTAGGGAAGCTCGTCGAAATTCACGGCCGGCCTCATTCGGAAGTGCTTTCCGGGCGCAGACGGGGGTCTACCGCGCGCACCGAGATGGAAGCAATGCTGTCCACCAACAGGAAGAAGAAGGTGAAGGTGGTCACCACGGCTGCCACCAGGGAAGGGTCGAGGAAGTAGAACGATTCAATTTGCAGCCCGCCCAGGCTGGAGACCTTGGGGGGGATGAGGGTGAACACCAACATGCGGCCCAGCCCCGGCCACTCGAAGAAAGTCTCCACCAGGATCAATTCCACGATCAGCAGGCGCAGGCTGCCAGCCAGGCTGAGCAGCATGGGGGCCAGGATGTTGCGCATGGCGTCGAAGCTTTTCAGGCGGCGCCAATCGCGGCCAAAAGCGCGCGCGGCGGTGATGTATTGCTTATCCAGCTCGCCGGAAAGCAGTTGTCCCAGCACCTGCGCCACCTGCATGGCCGGACGGATGGTCAGGCAGATGACTGGCATGATCATGTGCTCGTCCCAGCCCAGGCCGGAAACCGGCAGGAGCGCTTTGGTCCCTTCCGGGGCATTGCGCAGGTAAGTGATGGTAAGCACAACAAAGACGGTGCCGATGAAGAAACTGGGCAGCGCCATGCCGAAGGTGGAAAGCGGCGCCAGCCAACGCGCCACCCGGCCTGGGTCAACTTTGACTGCCAGCATGGCCAGAACGATCCCGATCAAGATGGTCAGGTAAAAAGAGATCAGCAGCAATCCCAGGCTGTTTCCCGCGGCGCTCAGCACCGATGCGGCGATACTTTTATCCAGGGTGCCGGGCATGGTGCCGGGGTTGCCCTGCGACAATTCTTGCAGATATTGACCGTAGAGCGGCAGGATCTCCGGCGGGCCTTCCAGGGTGGTGCCGTAAGGGTTGGCAGCGCGCTGCGCATACAACGAGATATGCGCATAGGAAAAGGCAAGAAAATTTACCAGGACCAGGGCCAGGGGAATGATCAGTAAACGTCGGAAGATATACCGGGACATAGGCGTGGCTGTCTCGCTAGAAGAATTTCAATAGTACCCAATATACCATAACTGTCCAATCCGTGCATCCGCCAAATGTACCATTTCGGGCGGTCAGCGCGCGCCGCGTCGCCCAAACTGGCGCTCCAGCAGGTCAACTGAGAGGTGGATCATGGTCGGGCGCCCGTGCGGGCAGGTGCGCGGAGACTGGCAGGTCTCCAGACTTTCCAGCAAGGCGCGCTGCTCCTCAGGGGAAAGGACTTGCCCACCTTTGACCGCCATGCGCTTGCAGATGCGCGCCACCAGGCGGCCTTCCAGGTCGCCTTGCAGGGGCGTCTCATCTTCCTCGAAATCTTCCACCAGCGCGCGCAGGGCTGCCGATGGGTCCGAGCCGGTGAAGAGGGCGGGAATGGCGCGCACGCGGAAGGCGCCGGAGCCAAATGGTTCCACCTGGAAGCCGAGGTGGTTGAGCAGTTCTACCTGTTCCTCCAGCAGGTGCGCCTGTTGGGGCGGCAACTGCACCAGGGCGGCCTCCAGCAGCGCCTGGGCGGGGATGCTGCCGCCGCTGTGCTGGCGTTGCAGGCGCTCGAACAAAACCCGCTCGTGCGCAGCGTGCTGGTCGATCAGGTATAAGCCGTCTGGGCCTTCTGCCACCAGATAGGTGGAGCCCACCTGCCCCACCAGGCGCAGGAGGGGAATTTGCCCGGAGGGCAGCTCGGCGGCCGGCTGCATTTCAGCAGTGGATTGGCCGGCCGGGGCTGGCGGCAGGGTCATTTCAGCCTGCTGGGCCATTTCCCAGGCCGGGTCGATCTGCCGGGCGCGCGGTTCCGGGCGCCAGAGCGGCGGGGCCACCGAGACCTGGGGTACGGGCGAGGAAGCCAGCAGCGCGCGGCGGATGCCGCGCTGCACCGCCGAAAAGACGCGGTCTTGCTGGCGAAATCGCACTTCTTCCTTGGCGGGATGAACATTGACATCCACTTCCTCGGGGGCGATGTGCAGGAAGATCATCGCCAGCGGGTAGCGCCCGATCATCAGCAGGGTGTGGTAGGCTTGTAAAAGTGCGCTGGTCAGGGCGGTGTCCTGTACCCAGCGGCCATTGACAAAGAAGGTGATCTCGCGCCGGTTGGAGCGGGTCAGCGAGACCGGGCTGGTGAAGCCGCGCAGAGAGAGGTCGTTTTCGTCCAGGCTGACCTCGATCATCTGGCGGGCCACATCCACCCCATACAGGGCGGCTAATACCTCGCGCCGGTCGCCGTTGCCACTGGTCTGCAGGGTGGGCTTGCCGTCCTGGATGAGAGTAAAGCGCACATGCGGGTAAGCAATGGCGTAGCGCGTGACCCAGGCATCGATCTGCTGGCGCTCGGTCGCGTCCTGTTTGAGGAACTTCAGGCGGGCCGGGACGTTGTAGAACAGGTCTTCCACCCGCACCAGCGTGCCGCCGGGCGCGCCGAACGGCTCGGCCTTGCCGGGCAGCCCGCCCTCCACGCGCAGCCGCGCGCCGCTGCCTTTGGCCTCGCCCACCTGGGGGGTGGAGGTGACGGTCAGGCGCGAGACCGAGGCGATCGAGGCCAGCGCCTCGCCGCGGAAGCCGAGCGTGGCGATGTGGAATAACTCCCCGGCGTTGGATAGCTTGGAGGTGGCGTGGCGGGTGACCGCCAGCAGCAGCTCCCCGGCGGGAATGCCAACGCCGTCGTCGGAGACCTCCATCAGCGTCCGTCCGGCTTTTTCCACGCGCACGGTGATATGCGTGGCCCCGGCGTCCAGGGCGTTCTCTACCAATTCTTTGATCACCGAGGCAGGGCGTTCCACCACCTCGCCGGCGGCGATCTGGGAGGCAACTTCATCGGGGAGCAGGTGAATGGGCATGCAGGAATTATAGCATAGCTAAATTCAACACTTGATATTGAAAACCGGTTTTGCTTATGCTATAGTATTTGAGGAGCTTGACTTTCCTGGGGCTTCCCTCGTTTTTGTTGTGAATTTCAAACGCCTTTTCCCAATTACCCACAATTAAATACTTGCTCTGCCTATCTCAATTGTTTTGCTTTTTCCAACCTAAGGAGTTCCGCTATGAAAATCTCGTCCTTCTTGTGGAAATCGTTTCTTTCGCTGGTCATTTTTGCATTGATCCTCGGCCTCGGCGCTCCCGCTGCACCAGCGCGGGCGGCCCTGGCGGAAGTGTCTGCTGCTCAAAATGTAAAGGGCGATCCCTCCTACTGGCCGCTGCAAGACCTGCGCGTGCGCCAGGCGGTCGCCTACTGCACCGACAAAGTCGCCCTGGTGAAGGCAGGTTATCCCTTGATGACCGATGAGCAGGCCCAGACCCTGGTGATGAATTCCTTTATCCCCAGTTGGTCGCCGTTCTACGCCGGGGACACGAACCTGACCATCTATGGATTTAATCCAGATGCGGGCAAAGCGCTTCTTGAGGCGGCTGGCTGGACGGTGGGAGAGAACGGTTTCCGTTTCAACGCTGCTGGTGAAGAACTGGCTCTTAAGCTTACCACCTCTAATGCTTCCTTCCGCCAGGCCTGGGCGGCGGTCTGGGAACAGCAGCTGGGTTATTGCGGGATCCGCTTGCTGCGTAATGCTTTTCCCGGTGATTGGTGGTTTGGCAGCGTCACCGGCCTGGCGCGGCGCGATTTCGAGATCGCCGGATTTGCCTGGGTTGGGCAAGCTGACCCGGGCGGATACTCACTTTTTTCCTGCAACCAGATCCCCACGGCGGCCAATAACTGGGACGGGCAGAATTACATGGGCTGGTGCAATCCGACCGCCGACCTGAATATCAACCTGGCGGTCAATTCTCTGGATGACGCTACCCGCAAGGCGGCTTACAAGGTGGTCCAGCAAGAATATACCGCCGATGTGCCGGCCATCCCGCTTTTCAACCGGTCTGAGACCTACTCGATCAATGCCAATTTGCAAGGTTTCAACCCGCAGCCAGGGGATTATTACTATACCTACAATATCCAGGACTGGCAAATTCCCGGTAATAATGAAATCTGGATCGGCACCAGCCAGGAACCGGCATCCTTGTACACCTTGCTGGATACTTCCATGTCGGCGGCCCTGGCCTACTCGTTGGTCAATCCCCCCGCTTATTACAGCTTGAATTATACCTATACCCCCAACCTGGTCACGCAGCTTTCAACCTTTGAGAACGGCCTGGCCGCCAACAAGGATGTGCTGGTGAACATCGGCGATGTGGCCCTGGATGCAAACGGCAATGTCGGCCCGGTCTCGACCGGCACACTGGTGATCGACGCCTCGGGCAACCAGGTGGCGATGGACGCAAGCGGGGTGACGATGAAGCAGATCGTCGCCACCTATACCTGGCGCAACGATCTGGTCTGGTCGGACGGGGTGCCGCTGACCGTGGAGGATTTCCAATTGGGCTACCAGGCGACTTGCGATCCTGCGAACGGCGCGCCTTCGTATTCTTTCTATACCTGCGACCGCACCCAGGAAGTGCAGTTTGCCACCTCGACCAATACCTACATGGTCACCTATGTGCCCGGTTACCAGGATCCAACCTATTTCCTGGCGCCTTACCGCTATTACCCGGCGCACCAGGTGATCACCAGCAGCATTCCATTTTACGGCTTCCAATTAAAAGATATTCCTCCATCGGAATGGAATACTTTAAACGAGATAACGAACCTGCCTTTGGGAGTAGGGCCGTACCAGATCGTCGAGTGGTGGCATGGGGACCGGCTGATATTCACTGCCAACCCATTCGCTCCTGACGATCTGGCGCCAGTCACTCCGACGGTCTATATCAAGTGGTTTGCCACACCATCGGAACTGGAATCCCACGTGATCAACGGCATCATTGATGTGTTAGACCCCATCAACCTTGCCGGCCTGACCCAGAACCTGGTGGATGCCGAAACAGCCGGTAAGGTCAAGAATTTTGTCGTTCCCGGTGCCACCTGGGAACATGCCGACTTCAATCTGGAATATGTGCCGGACACGATCAAGCCGACCGCCGATCCGAACGTGCGCAAGGCGATCGCCTACTGCACGAACAAGGTCGATCTGCTCAAGGCGGGGTACTACGGCATCAGCGATGCCCAGGCGCAAAACCTGGTCATGAACAGCTTCATTTCCAAGGAATCGCCTTTCTATGCCGGGGATTCCGCACTGACCCTCTATGAGTTTAACCCGGATGCCGGGCGGGCGCTGTTGGAGGCTTCCGGATGGACGGTGGGTGAGAACGGGTACCGTTTTAATGCCCAGGGAGAGGAACTGGCGCTAAAGATTACTACCACGACAACAAATATCCGCCAAACCTGGACGCAGCTCTTCGCGGAGCAGATGGCTGAATGTGGTATCCGCGTCCTTCGCCAGCATTACTCATCCAACTGGTGGTTTGGAACTGCTATTGGCCTGGCCCGCCGCGATTTCGAGCTGGGTGAATTTGCCTGGGTGGGGCAGACTGACCCGGGCGCAGAAACCCTCTTTGCCTGCGACCAGATCCCCGGCGCTTTGAACGGCTGGTACGGACAGAATGACGCTGGTTGGTGCAACCCAACTGCATCCCAGGCACTGATCCGCGCCAACCACACCCTGGAACGCGCCCAACGGGTAGTGGATTACATGACCGTCCAGCAGGAATACACGGCTGACTTGCCCACCCTGCCGCTCTTTAACCGGGCCAAGTTCTTCTCGGCAGTGTCTAACCTGGTCGGATTTGCCCCCACCCCCGGCGAGGATTTCTATGTCTATAATGTTCAGAACTGGCAGATCCCTGGCAAGAGCAAGATCGTTCTGGGGGTTGGCAGCGAACCGGCTTCGCTGTATACGCTGATCGGTTATCAGGGATTTGGGGGCGACCTGGCCAATTACTTGATCAACCCGCGTTCTTATTTGAGCTTGAACTACGAACCCACCCCGCGTCTGACCCTGCAAAATTCGACCGTCGAGAACGGCCTGGCATTGAACAATCCGGTGCCAGTCAACATCGGAGACAAGGCAGTGGACGCCAATGGCCATGTGACCACGATGGCAGACGGCATGCTGGTCTATGACTCCATGGGCAATAAGGTTCCCATGACCTCCTCCGGCGTCTATATGAACCAGTTGGTGGTGACCTACAAATGGCGCAACGACCTGAAGTGGTCGGACGGGGTTGCGCTGACCATCGACGACTTCAAGTTGGGTAAACAGGTGGCCTGCGACCCGGCTACCGGTGCGCAGGATTATTCCATGTGCGACCGGACGGTGAACGTGCAGTTCGCCACCAACGGCACCAACACCTACACAGTCACTTACGTGCCGGGTTACCAAAACCCGCTTTATTATCTGGCCCCTTACGGGTATTACCCGGCTCACCAGATCATCACCACCTCCGGGCCGTATACCGGCTACATGCTGAAGAACGTCCCGCATGCCAACTGGTCCAGCCTGTTGGAGATCACCGATAAACCGTTAGGCGTTGGTCCTTATGTGCTTTCCAACTGGATCAAGGGCGACAAGATGGTCTTCAGCGCCAACCCCTACGCGCCTTCCGATTTGGCGCCCAAGACCGCCAACCTGGAGATCAAGTTCATAGATCCTGCGAATGTTGAGGTGGCGCTGCTGGGTGGTACGGTGGATGTGCTCGGCTCGGATTCCCTGTATGGATTGAGCGATGCCTTGTTGACCGCCGAGTCCTATGGGAATGTGAAGAATTATGTGCTTCCGGATGCCACCTGGGAGCATATTGATTTCCATCTCGACCCGCTGCCGGTTGCATCCCAGGTCGATCCCGGCTCCGCGGCCCAGATCGTCGTCAGCGATCCGCAGAACAACCAGACCACGGTGGACATCCCCTCTGGCGCGGCCACCAGCACGGTGACGGTGGAACTGGTTCAGCAGACCGCGCCCGCCCAACAGGACAATGCCTACCAGTTCGCCGGCTCGGCCTTCAGCCTGACCGCCTCGGAAGGCGGCGTTCCTTTGGAGACATACACTTTTGCCCAGCCGGTCACGGTCACGCTGGAATACAGCGACAGCGACCTGGCCGGGATGGTAGAGGCTAACCTGGCCCTCTATTATTGGGATGTGCCCACCAGCAGCTGGCTGGATGCCGCGGATACCTGCACAGGGTTGGATTATCTGAAGGGCCTGGACATGGTCAATAATATCCTGACCGTGCATATCTGCCACCTGTCGGAGTTTGCCACCTTTGCCCCGCCCAAGGCCGTCACCCTAACTTCGTTGGCGGCCACGATCAGCCCAACCAATGCTGCCCATCTGGTAGCCATGGTGGGTATACCGGTGGGCAAGGTGCCCCCGCCAGTCACAGTGGATGGTCAGGTGGTCTTCATGGACGGTACCAAGGAGTTGGGCACGGTCAACCTGGTTGCCGGAACGGCAGCGCTGGATGTCACCCTCTCGCCCGGCTGGCATTTGCTGCTGGCGCACTACCTGGGCAGCGATACGTACGCGGAAAGCGTCTCGTCGGGCGCGGAGGCGCAGGGAATGATCCTGCTCTATTTACCGATGGTCAAGCGATAGAATGGGTTTCCGTAGGGGTGGGTGAGAGATCCCACCCCTACGGGGTTCTAATGGAGTTTTTTCACCGCCTGGGGGATGCGCGAAACCAGCGGCAGGTACAATCGCCAGGACGGTTGCGGGATGACCAGCAGGGTGATCGACCGGGCCGGGTAGACGGCGCTGAATTGCGCCCCGCTGAGGGGAATATCCGCCGGGTGCTGGATGGCCGCCAGGTTAGAGGCGTCGTAGCGGTAAACCGACGCTGCGGCAGGCAAGGTTACCCCCTGGATAGTTAGCGGGCTTTCCAGGTCCTGGGTGGATTTATTGACCACCATCACGGTCAGGGCCATGTCGCTGCCGCGCAGCGCGGCAAACACCGCTATCTGTTCCTGGTCGGTGGAGGTTGCCGGCAGGCTCTGATTGCCGAATTTTCCGCCATTTCCATCGTAGTTCAGGTACATGCGGAAGGCGAAGGCGCCGGGCTCGTTGGTCTCTGGCGGCCCCCATAGCTCGGCCATATCCAATCCCTCGCGGCCAAAGATGCCCAGCACATTCGCCTGGGCCAGCGCGCCACTGATGTGACACATCGCCCCCCAACTATATTCCCCAATGGCGGTATGGGTGCCGGGGTAATTTTCATCTACCCATTCGCGCATGCGCGGGATCAGGCGCACCGCTTCACCGATCCAACTTTCATCCACGTAGGAGGCATCCCACAGCGAACGGGTGGAGCGCAGGCGCAGCGCCTGGGTCTCGGCATCCCCGGCCTGGTCGGAGAAGACTCCGCCTGCCTGGGGGTAGTAATGCACATCCAGGTAATCCAGCAGGCGCAGGCCGTGCTGCGTCTCATAAACCTGCATTTGCTGCAAATACCACTCGATGAAAGGAATATTGCCGTGCGCCAATCGGTCGAGCGGGTGGTTCCACCACTCTCCGCCGGGGGCAGCGTCCAGGGCGGACCAGAAGTAGGCCGTCCAGCCCCACACAGCCGGGCCGATCACCTGCGCGCTGGGGTCGGACTGCTTGACCGCCGCGGCGTAATCCAGCGAGCGCTGCATGATCTCGTCGTAGCTGGTGGGGGTGGGGTGTGCATCGCGGTGGGTCGAATTCCACAGCATAGGTTCGTTGTCCAGAATATAAAACTGTACCCCGCCTTCTTCTGATGTGCCGTATTTGGCAGTCAGGTGGCTGATCCAGGATTGGATAAAGGCCGGGGTGACGGCTGTGCTGGTATCGTTGGGGTCGCTGCCAGTGACTGGCTGGCCTGTGCCGCTGAGGATGCCGTTGCCGCAATCTGGCTGCCACTGCCAGTCGGAATCTTCCTGCGCGCCGTACTTGGCGATGCTGAACCCGCAGGCCACGGCGCGCGCCTTGGCTACCCAGCCGATGATCGGAATGGTCAGGGCAGTGGCGGTGTGAGTGCGTTGATCCTGTTCCACAAAGCGGTCGGCCGCGGAGCCGTTCGGCAGCAGGCCGGGCTGTGGATTATCCTCGGGGATGTTCTCGAAATACCAGTCAAAACCCCGGTTGGAGGTATCGTTCTGCCAGTTGTAACGGGTAACCGAGTTTCCACCCCAGCGGCGCAGGGGGAGCTGCAATTCTCCCACCAGCGCTTCGCCGGCGAAACTCATCCCGTAAATATAGGGGCTGATCTCATGCCGTGCTGCCCCGAACCGTGCATCCACATTCAGGGCCGGCCCGGCAGCCTGGACGCGCGGGGCGGCCTTTGCGGAGCTTTGCAGGCTGATATCGTCCAGGTAGAACACCGCCTGGCTCCCGTTGGTGTTATTGAACCAGGTGATATGGGTGATCTGCGCCGGCAGGCCGAGCGGGTCGAGGGGAATCTCGTAGCGCGTCCAGGCTCCGGCGGCCAGGGTAATATCCAGGCCAGCATCCACGCAATCATTGCCGATGGAGACGCGCACCGTCTGCCCGCCGGAAGATCCGCCGTGCGCCCAGAAGATCAGGCTGCTGTTTTCACTTAGTTCCAAAGGCTGGGCGCCCTGCCACCCGACCTGCAGCCCATCCCAACCCTGGGAAAAGGTCACCGCGATAGAATTGCTGCCGCTGTGGACTGCCGCGGTGGAGGCCCAATTGATGGTCGCATTCCACGACCAGTTGCCCCAGCCGGAGGCCAGGCTGTCGCTGTACAAGATGGTGGTGGCCTTGGCCTGAACAGGCTGGGCGGGAAAAAGCGAGAGGAGAAAGAGGGCAGTGAAGAGGATACGAAGCATGCCTGGTTATTCCTCCAATTTGATCCGGCGCAGCGCGCCGGTGGCGTGGCTGGCCACGCGCACGCGGGCCATGCGGGAGCGATCGAGGGTCAAGAAGGTTCGGATCCCGGCGCAGCGGCAGGTGATCGCGCGGGTATCAGCCAGGCTAAACACAGCCTGGTCGTCCCCGCGGATCATGCCTGTGCCAAAGTTCCTGGCGTGGATGGTGTTATTATCCAGCGGGTAGGCTTTGTACTCGCTGCCCGTCCATTCGGCGGAGGATTGCAGGGGTTCGCGATATTGGACGCCGGTTCGATAAACATGCAAATCATCGTGGAGGTTGCCACAGCACATACCCTCCACCCCATACGGACTGGCCGCCGCGGCATAGCCATTCTGCGCGTTGGCAATCTCCGTCCGGAATTCATCCCCCCACGGGTAGATGCGCCCATCCGTTCCCCGGGCGGCCTTTTCCCACTCGGCTTCAAATGGCAGGAAGAACAGCGCGGCGTGCTCGCCATGGCGTTCGATGCTCTTCTGGCTGGCCCATTTACAAAAAGCCACCGCTTCTTCATAGTACACCGGCATCGTGGGATTCAATTCCAGGCAGCGCTGCACGGTGGGCAGGGACGCGGGCGAGAATTCCCGGCCGACCTCCTTGCCGATGTCCGGATATCCGGGGAAGCGGATCTTCTTGGGCTGCTCATTGGCCGCCTTGGGGGCCAGGGTCAGCGGGATGCTGGCCCAATACCCGCTGATCCAACCCAGCCAGCGGAACCAGGGGCAGAGCAGGTTCCCATTGGCAGGGTCGGTGATCCCTCGCGTGATCTGCTCTACTCCGTTCAGGTAGGCCTGCCATTCGCTGGCTCCGCCTTCCATGGGCGTAGTTGTACCGGGATTGGAGGCCATTTTGCGGGCATATTCTTTGCGCAGGTTCCACATCTGCTGTTCAACGACCAGTGAGAATCCGAATGTGCCAGATAATGTGGGATCGAAGGCGTGATAATATTTGATCCTGTCTTCTTGTGAGAGCATTTGCTGGATTGCGAGATCACCCTGGGTCATCTCTTCCCACCGCCTTTGCTCCCAGAATTCTTTTCGGCGGTAGCCCCCGTCCTGGACGAAAGCCCACCACTGGCGGAAGGACAGCGGCTGGCGGGCGATGTAATAATCCTCCAGGAAAACCGTGTGCTGCGGTGTTTCCAGCTTGAGGGTTTCTTTCATCTGCTGCACGGCCGTTTGAATGGTATCCCCTTCCATATCCTCGGCACTCTCTCGGGCCTCTTCTTCGGTCATCTGTTTGCCGTAGATCTCCAAGGTGATTGCCCGGACATCCTCGCAGACCTTGTCCAGGTATTTTTCAGCAGCGCGATCCACTTTTGTTTCGAGTTGTTGGATCTGTTCTTCGCTGGAGCCGAGGGTGACCTCGCCAGCAGGGATGAGCAGCATCTCGCCCACCTCCGGGATATCGACCGACTGCGGCAGGGTGGGAGGGATCAACGCATCCAGCAGGTCGAGGTAATTGTCCGGGGTGATCTCGCCGCCCTGCCAGGTGGGGCGGCCTTCGGGGTAGAGCAGCTGGTCTTCCAGGGTCTGGTGGGCCCACTCCAGGGTCATCTGGGCCAGGTCGCCCAGCGCTAGCTCCAGGTCGTCCAGCGGCGATTCGGAGAAGAAGTAGCCGTCGCCGGTGGCAGAACGCAGGTAGAGGACCGGGTAGAACCAGACCGCCGGAGCTTGTGGATCCTGGGCGATGGCCTGGCGCCCATCCGCCACCGCCGCGGAGATGGAAGCGCCGTGTCCGATGGCGTTATAAAAAGCCTTGACGAAGGCCAACGAGGCAGTGAACGGCACCGAAAACTGGTGCGCCACCACGGCCGGAATTTTGGCGCGGATGAGGGCGGGTGCAGTGCTGTTGAAGACGCTGTTGCCGCCCACGGTGGCAGACATGCAGGCGCTCAACACCACCAGGCGCACGCCGCTGTCCTGCAGCGCCTGGGCCATCTGCGAGGCCGAGACAGGATCAGTTCCGCCGGCCGGGTTTTCAAAGCACAGCAAGCCCTCGCCTTCAAAGCTGCCGTGGCCGTCAAAGTGAACGATATGGAATTTCCCGGTTTGTGCTTCCAGGGCGAAGTTGGCGAAGGTAGCCTGTTCCAGGATGGTGATCTCGACCTTGCCCAGGTTGGCCAAGCGGCGCAGCTCCTGCACCATCGCGTCGCGCTCGTAGAGCGGCAGGTCGGCCTGATCGTTAGGGCGGGCGATCACGAACAGCACCCGCACCGGCTCGACCGGTTTAAAGGGTTGGCGGTCTCCAAAGAAGGTCACATAGCGGTTGAGGTGGATATCCTCGGCCAGGGAGAGGTGGTGGTTGCCGTCATAGAGCAACTCCCAGGGAAGTTGCGCCTGCTCGACTGCATTGGAATCAAAGCGCATCTGAACGGTAAGCGGTTTGTGGCGGCTGAAGGCACTCTCGGCTGCCCGGGCCAATTCCTTGCGTATAGCCGGATCGGGGAAGAGCGAGGCCAACAAAGCCGCACCGGTCTGCTGGTGCAATCCGGCTATTTGGGGGGTTGCTTGAGCGCCTTCCTGCAGTTGCGCGAGAAGTGTGGCGCGGCCGGCTGTATCGTAAGGGGCGTTGAAAGGCGCTGTGATGGGCTTCTTGGCGCCCGGCGCCTGCACTTCCAGAAAAGGCTGACCAATCTGCACGCCAAAGCGGATGCGGAAGACATCCTTCTCTGGCGGCTTGATCGCCTCCTGGATATCTTCCAGCGATTCGGCTTCGGCCTGTGGCGCGCCGGGAGCCTTTTGTGCAGGCATGTCTTCCACCAATTTTACCGGCACGGGTTCATCGACCAATTTGACCGGAACAGGCGCGTCGTCCGCCAGGCGAACCGGCGCAGGAGGCAGGTTGGCTTCATCCCCAACCAGCTTGACCGGCACAGGGGGCAATCCCGGTTCTCCGACAAGCTTCACGGGCACAGGCGGCAGCGCTGCTCCAGCGAGAGTGGAGGCCGGGCGGGGCAGTTTTGTGCCGCAGTTGGTACAAAAGAGGGCAGTATCGGCAGTTCTTTGACCGCAATTTGGACAATACATGCTCCACACTCCTGTTCTTTTTATTGATCGGGATATTTGATTAAATTGTACACTGCCTGTCAAGCGGATTGGAGAGGACTATAATTAGCCTATGCCGGAAATCGATGTACTGGTGTTGGGCGAATATTTCTGCGACCTGATCATCACCGGGCTGCCGGAGGTGCCGCGCCTGGGCGCCGACCTGTTTGGTGAAAACATGGAGATCGCTCCGGGCGGGGCATTTATCCTTGCCGCTGCTCTGCACCGCCTGGGGGTGGATGTACGTTGGCGGGCAACCCTGGGGACCGACCTGTTCAGCCGCTTTGTCCGCGAGGAAGCCGCGCGCGAGGGGTTGGATACTTCCTGCCTGGAGACGCTGGAGCGCCCGTTCCGCAGCCTGAGCCTGTCCTTTTCCTTTGCCAACGACCGGGGTTTTATTAGCTATCAGGATCCTCTTAACGATGAACTGCCTTATGCGATGGTGGAACAGCTTCGCCCGCGCTGGGTGGTGAATGCGCCTTTCGAAGGCTCGGCAGAGAATTTGCGTTTTGTGGATTTCATCCACCAGCACGGCGGTCGGGTATACACCGACTGCCAGTACACCACCAGCACGCTGGCGGAGCCAGGGCTGACCGAGATGCTGCGCGCGGTGGATATCTTTGCCCCGAACCAGAGCGAAGGCTGCCAGCTGACCGGCGAAAGCGAGCCGCTCAAAATGCTGGCCTGCCTGGCAGAGTATTGCCCGTTGGTGGTGTTGAAATGCGGCGCCGACGGCGCCTGGGCGCAGGCTGGCGGACAGGTCTTGCATTCCCCGGCCCTGCCGGTGGAAGTAGTGGATACCACCGGAGCGGGCGATTCTTTCAATGCGGGTTTCCTGGCAGCCCATCTGCGCGGCGAGCCGTTGGAGACCTGCCTGCGCTGGGGCAACATCTGCGGCGGGCTTTCGGTCACCCGGCGGGGCGGGGCGAGCGCTGTGCCCTCCCTGCAGCAGCTGGAAGCAATTCTATCCGGGCTGGATGGCCGGATCACGAAGGAGTAGAACCATGAAATTGACCTTGATCGGCGGCGGCGGGGTACGCTCCCCGCTCTTTGTAACTTCCCTGCTGCGCTGGTACGACAGGATCGGCATCACCGAATTGTGCCTGCTGGACGTGGACGCTCACAAGCTGGAGTTGTTTGGTGGGTTGGGGCGCGAACTGGTGCGGCGGGCGGGTTCTCCTTTCCGGATCACAGCCACGACGGATGCGCGTGAAGCCCTGACCAGCGCCCGGCATGTGGTCACCACTATCCGGGCCGGGTTTGAGGAGGGGCGCGCGCTGGACGAGCGCATCGCCCTGCGTCACGGCGTGCTGGGGCAGGAGACCACCGGACCGGGCGGATTCGCCATGGCGCTGCGCAATATTCCGGCTATTCTGGAATACGCGGAATTGCTTGAGCAGGTCAGCCCGGGGGCGTGGATCTTTAATTTCACCAACCCCTCCGGGCTGGTCACCCAGGCGCTGCGCGACGCCGGTTACGCGCGCACGGCCGGCATTTGCGACGGGGCCAACGGCGGGCAGGGGGCAGTGGCGGCCTGGGCCGGCGTCGATCCCCGGCGGGTGCGGGCTGAGGTATTCGGACTCAATCACCTCTCCTGGTGCCAGCATGCCTGGCTGGATGGGGGGGATGACCTGCTGCCGCGCGCGCTTGCCGACGAGCAGTTCCTCCGCGATTTCCAGCATCTTTTTGCGCCGGAGCTGGTGCGGCAGATGGGCATGCACTTGAACGAATACCTGTACTACTATTACTACGCCGAGCAGGCTGTCCTGGCGATCAACGGAGAAGGCAAGACGCGCGGCGAGGAGATCGTTGAGCTCAATCACCGCCTGGTCCGCCAGCTGGACGCGATCGGCGTGGAGGCGGACCCAGAGCGCTCCCTGCGCTGTTTCTTCGGCTACGAGCGGCGGCGCGGCGCCACCTATATGCACTATGCCTACGGCGGCATGTCAATGGAGGAAGCTGACCGCCAGGTACCGTTCGACGCCGATATCCCGGCCGAGAGCGGAGAAGGCTACGCCGGGGTGGCGCTTTCGGTGATCGAGGCGATCGAGAACGGTGGGCCGCTGACCACTGCCCTGAATGTACCCAATGCCGGAGCGATCCCGGGCATGGCGGATGGGGATGTGGTGGAGGTCAGTTGCCGGGTGGACCGGGATGGGGTGCACCCGCTGTCGGTCGCGGAGGTGCCGCGGCTGCCCTTCCAGTTGATTCAGAATGTCAAGCTGTATGAAAGATTGACCGTCCAGGCGATCTGCGAAAAATCACGCGAGCTGGCGGTCCAGGCCCTGATGGCGCACCCGCTGGTGCTGTCCTACTCGCGCGCCAAAGCGCTGCTGGACGAATACCTCAACGCTCACGCGGCTTATGTGGGCGTGTGGAAATAGGGAGGAATTATGGCGTACTTTGATCTTCCCCTGGAACAGCTTCAGAGCTATTGCCCGCCGCGCAGCGAGCCGGCGGATTTTGACCCGTTCTGGGCGCAAACGCTGGCAGAAGCGCGCGCTTTTCCGCTGGCGCCCAGATTCGAGCCGGTGGATGTGGAATTGGAATTGCTGGATTTTTTCGATGTCACCTACAATGGCTACGGTGGGCAGCCGGTCAAGGGTTGGCTGGTCCTGCCGCGCCGGCGCAGCGCGACTTTGCCGTGCGTGGTGGAGTATATCGGTTACGGCGGCGGGCGCGGGCTGCCGCACGAATGGTTGTTGTGGGCATCGGCCGGATATGCCCACCTGGTGATGGACACCCGCGGGCAGGGCAGCACCTGGCGCAGCGGGGATACGCCGGACCCGGAGCCGGAGGGGTCCAGCCCGCAGTATCCCGGCTTTATGACGCGCGGGATCCTGAGTCCGCGCACCTATTATTACCGGCGCGTCTTCAGCGACGCCGTGCGCGCGGTCGAGGCAGCGCGCAGCCATCCGGCGGTCGATCCAAAACGCGTGGCGGTGACGGGGGGCAGCCAGGGGGGCGGCATCGCGCTGGCGGCAGCCGGGTTGGTTCCCGACCTGGCGGCGGCGCTGGTGGATGTGCCTTTCCTGTGTCATTTCCACCGTGCGACTGAGATCGTGGATACCTATCCTTACCAGGAGATCGTGCGCTACTGCCAGGTGCACCGCGACAAGGTGGAGACGGTCTTTAACACCCTGGCGTATTTTGATGGGCTCAATTTTGCGTCTCGCGCCCGCTGCCCGGCGCTCTTCTCCGCCGGTCTGATGGACGACACCTGCCCGCCGTCCACGGTCTTCGCGGCTTTTAACCATTACCAAGGATCGAAGCAGATCAAGGTCTGGGAATTCAACCGTCACGAGGGCGGGCAGGCTTACCAGGATGTGGAGAAGATCAGGTTCTTACAAAAAGTATTTCTAGGAAAAAATGGAGTATCCTGAATCATCAAAGAAAAAAACTGGGGAAAAATGCGATGAAGGATTTACTATATAAGCTATAAGCATCTATGCTATACTTCTAAAGTTCCATGGGGAAAATTTCCCAAGAATTGATACAATACATTACGAAAGCGATAACAGAGGTGAAGCATGGTTTTGCGCAGTGTTACCGGATTATTTTGCCTGGTTTGGATGACCATTTACCCATTGGTTTTTGCAGGTTCAACGATGGTACCAGAAACCGCTTTTGATTGTGAAGTGGTAACGGATGTCCCGCCGATCGAGTGTCAGGCGTTGGTGGCGTTGTACAACAGTACGAATGGAAGCGGATGGGTGGATCATATGGGCTGGTTGTACTCAACCACGGTTGGTTCCTGGAATGGTGTGACGGTCTCGGGAGGGCATGTAACAGAGGTCTACCTCAATTGGAACCAATTGAATGGCACAATACCACCCGAGCTTGGGAATTTAGGCAGCCTCCAGAAGCTCTACCTCTATGACAACCAACTAAGTGGATCCATTCCGCCTGAATTGGGTAATTTGGTCAGCTTGCAATGGCTTTCTCTTGGAGTGAACTCGCTCAGCGGTCCGATCCCTCCTGAACTTGGTGCATTAAGCAATCTGGTTTCATTATTCTTGGGTTATAACCGGTTGTCGGGAACGATTCCCGAGGAAATATGTGGATTAAGTAATCTAAACGCTCTTAGTTTACAACGAAATGAGTTGTCCGGGACGATTCCTACCGAGTTAGGCAATCTAACCAACTTGCAATTTGTTGATCTGTCCTACAATAGTTTGACTGGCTCGATTCCCACCAGTTTTGGGAACCTGACCCAATTAGGAGAATTGATCTTATCCTACAATCAACTCAGCGGGCCGATCCCAGCCGAATTGGGTAATCTGAGTGCTTTATATTGGCTGCACTTGCAAAACAACCGCTTGAGCGGCACAATTCCGCCAGAATTAGGCAATTTAACCGGGTTGCAGAAACTTCTCTTAGGTGGTAATCAGTTGAGCGGTTCCATACCGGGAGAGTTAGGAAATTTAAGCAATTTGAGTTATTTGACCCTAAATAATAGTTCTTTTTCTGGGGATGTTCCATCCTCCTTGACCCAATTGACCAAATTATGCACACCGGTAATGTCTGGCTGCGCTTCCTCTTACGGGTTGAATCTGGGATATAACCATTTGAACACACCCGCATCGCCGCAGGCGCTGGCGGATTTTCTGGCAATTAAGGATCCCGACTGGGTAGAATTGCAGCAGTATTTTATGTTCCTGCCGGCTGTTCAACGGTGAAAATTTAAAGGAATTTTGCCCTTGCGTCTCCTAGGAATACGATTGTATTAAACTGCAAACCTGCCGAGAACGACCCGCGAGAAGTCTATGCGCTAACCATTTTGAGCATAGATTTCTTGAATTCACATCTGTCTTATCAGGTCGCGCTCCAGGCGTTGACAGAAGGCCTTTGCGTTGGGCTACGTCTTGTTTCCTCCTTAAAAGGGCGGAGATATGGATTATCCAAAAGGCCGATGAACATTGGCATTAAAGCATGTATTCTGGGATCAGAAATCCCAAAAAACTGCACATGATATCAATTGTTTGCCGGTGTTTAAACGGAAAAGGACATATTTCATGGACACGCAAAGCTCTAAGGTGTTAAATCAGACTCGTAATTTTCGTTCAGTAAAAGAATGGCTGGAGCGCATTGTTTTGGCTGTCCTGTTCACCGTTGTGGGGGGATTGCTCACGATCGTCTTTAAACCCTGGGGAAAACAATTCATTCCAAACCAGGTCGATAATTATCTGTGGCGGATCGGGCTGAGCATTCTTCTCCTTGCTGCGGCGGAGCTGCTTCGCCGCAGCCGGCGTTTCGAAAAGTACTGGCAGATCGCCTACGCCTTTTTCACCATGTCGGTGGCGCTCTTCCTGACCTGGGTGTTCGGCAGCTTCCTGTTTGATACCCTGAATGTGTCGGATAGCGCCCCATACGGCTGGGCCTTGCCCAAGTTGAACGAAAGCGTTCTGATCATCCTGGTCATTGTGGCGTGTACCCGCCTGTCAGGGCAGAACCTGGGTTCGATCTACCTCCAGAAGGGGAACCTGAAGCTAGGCCTGATCCTGGGATGCGCCACGTTTGCCGCGGCGGCCGCGTTATCTGTCCCGATGGCGAACCTGCTCTTCGATGCGAAGAACCTGACCCTGGAAAGGATCATTCCCTGGATCCCGTGGCTGCTGATCTTCGTCCTTGCCAATGCGGCCATGGAAGAGCTGCTCTTTCGTGGGCTGTTCCTGCGAAAATTGCAACCGTTCCTGGGCAAGTTCTTCTCGAATTTCCTGATCGCCTTCGTTTTCACCATCCTGCACAAGGGGTCGTCCTATACTTCGGATGAACTCATCTTCCTCGCGGCGACCTTTCCCCTGGCGTTGCTCTGGGGATATATCATGCAAAAAACGGACGCCGTTTGGGCTTCGATCTTGTTCCATGCCGGGATGGATATTCCGATCATCCTGGGCATCTTCTCCGGCTTAGCCTGATCCGAAAAATTGAATATAATTAACTTGAATTCAGGATAAGGAAAATTCGTATGGTATTTAGCGGCGTAGCCGCTAAATACCATACGAATAACCTTTTCCTTATCCCGACCTGGTGTTAATTGGATTCATCCGCAGCAGCGTGGGAAAAGGTATGTTAAATTCCATTCGCCGTAGGCTTGGTTCGAAATACATTCTCCCCAGCCTGGCAATTGGCATTGTCTCTGGAATCGAGAGTTCATTTGCCTGCCTGGCCTATGCACTGATGATCTTCTCGGGAGACCTGGCCTCACAAATAACCATTGGGATCACTATCCTTTTCCTGGGATGCGCCATCCATGCCGTGGTAGCTGCTTTGTCCAGCTCCCAGGTTGGCATACTGTCCGGGACACAGGACAGCCCCTCGGTGATCGTGGCGGTGGTTATTGCTTCCATGCTGGCACAGATGCCGCAGGCCAGCCAGGAGACCAAGCTTTACACGGCCCTGGCCGGCATCATTCTTACCAGTATGATCACCGGCCTGGCGTGCCTGTTCCTGGGAAAATTCAAATTGGGCGGACTGGTAAGCTACATTCCTTACCCGGTGGTTGGCGGATTCCTGGCCGGCACGGGCATCCTGCTGCTGCTGGGTGGATTGGGGGTCATGACCCAAAAGAGCATCACGCTGTTCAACCTGGGACTGCTTTTCAAGCCGGATACCTGGTATCTGTGGGCGGTGGGTATGCTCTTTGGGGTTATTCTATACGTCCTGAACGTGAAATTCAATCATTACCTGGTGATGCCTGGAACGATGGCTGCGGCGATCGCCATTTTTTACCTGATCGTTGCCCTGAGCGGGACTTCGATATCCAAAGTCACCGGCGCGGGCTGGCTGGGGAGTGGGATCCCGGAGGGGAAAGCCTTGTTTCACTTCTGGAGTCCGGCCGGCTTTGCCAGCGTGGATTGGAACATCCTTTTTGGGCAAACCGGCAGCTTGTTGGCCTGTGTCCTGGTCAGCTTGATTTCTCTGCTGCTCAATACGGTCGGCATGGAAGTGGCCACCAAGCATGAGGTCGACCTGAATACCGAGTTGAAGAGCAATGGTTGGGCTAACCTGATAGCCGGAGCGGCCGGCAGCCCGATCGGTTATCCGATCTTGTCGGACACCACGTTGGCTTACAATACCGGAGCGCGCGTGCGCACCAATGGCATTTTTGCCGGTCTCTTCATCGTTCTCGTCCTGGTCGCAGGCGGCGAATACATGGGATACGTTCCCAACCTGGTACTGGGCGGGATCGTCTTTGAAACCGGGATGTGTTTCATTTCCAGCTGGCTGTATAATACCTGGTCCAGGATCCCCTGGTCAGATTATGCGATCATCGTACTGATCGCCGCTTTGATCACCCTGTTGGGAATATTGCCAGGCGTCGGGATCGGCCTGGTCACGGCGGTGATCTTATTCGCGATCCACTACAGCCGGACGCATGCGGTGCGCCATACCTTCTCCGGGGTCAGTTACCAGAGCAGCGTGGAGCGCACCCGTCTGGCCGCTCGTCTGCTGACCCGCTACGGGGATTGGTTGTATATCCTCGAATTGCAGGGTTATATCTTCTTTGGGACCGCCACCCAGGTTTTGGAGGAGATCCGGGCTTACCTGGATAGTCCAGGCCGTGTTCGCCCGCCGCATTTCATCCTCCTGGATTTCCGGCTGGTCCCCGGCATGGATTCGTCCGCTGCCTACAGCTTTGTAAAGGTCAAGCGCCTGGCGCAGGCGCGGGGGATAACCCTGGTCATTACTCATCTGGCGCCAGGGATCCAGAAGCAGTTCCGCAAAGACCTTCCCTCGGAAAGTTTTCACTATTGTCCCGACCTGGACCACGGGATCGAGTGGTGCGAGAACCAGATGGTTGAACTATTCGAAGATGAGGGTTTTCGTGTCCGCAACCCCTCCCTGTTTCAACAATTGACCAGGACGCTGCCCGAGCCGGAACAGGTGGAAATCCTCCGCCAATATCTTAAGCCGCGCCAGGTCGAGGCTGGCGGGATCATCATCCAGCAGGGCAGCAAGCAGAACGGGTTGTATATGATCGAGCGGGGACAGGTGGTGATCCAGATCCATTGTGAGGATGGCAGCCTCCTGCGCCTCCGCACGCTGGGCGCCGGCACCTTTTTTGGCGAAATGGGATTATATTCGGGAGAGCCGGCAACCGCGGATGTGATCGCGGAGCAAGAAACCAATCTCTATGTTCTGATTGCGGATGACCTGGCAGAGCTGGAACGCACAGCGCCCAATGTGGCGGCTGCGCTGCACCGCTTTGTGGCAACCTACATGAGTGAACGCCTTGCAAAGGTCACCGCAACCCTGCAGGCATTGCATTAATTCTAAAGAAGGGTCTCTTGTGCTTTCCTGACTTTCTCTTCCCGGGCTAGATCAGCGTTTGATCAGTGGGAGGTAGCTGCGGATCCCCCATAGGTATCCAAACACATCAAAGGGGTAGGACGGGGTAAGCCAATCGTCGTCGGCGATCAAAAAATCGCCCCTGCTTCCGCTGGTGATGGCCAGATTCAACGGCACCTGGCCGTCCATTTGACCGATCGGGCCGCTTGCACCTGCCGTTGAGATCGTTCGCGCGACGATATAGGAATTGTTGATCCAGGCTACCAGGTATTCCTGGGTCTCGTTATTTCCGGCAACAACGGGGCCGGAACCACCCGATAGACTGACCGGGATCTCAGCGCCTTCCAATGCGCCGGCATCTGTCACCAGTTTCCCGTTGATGTAGGGGGTCCCGCCAAGGTCGATCTGGCACACAACCAGGTATTGGCCGATGCCGCTGATCTTGTTCACCGATCCAATGGATGGATTGACCTCGTCATTTATAGAGAAGAAAATTGAGAAAACCCCTCCAACTGGCCCGGGCGTGGCGCCCATCTGGATGCGCTGGGCGTAAATATCGTGGTCCGATTCACCCGTATAGGTTTTTTGCCACACTACCAGGAAGCTGTCTAAGGGGAACGTATAAGCCACGTCGGGATTGGCGGGATCTTCCTCTATTAGCCCGGTCAAGCCCCACACACTGCCCAAAGTGGATCCGTCTCCCGAAAGTATGCGCGCCTCGATGCCCAGTTTTGTATTTTGCTGGTGCTGCCAGGTGATCAAATACTTGCTTGAGGTGGGCGAGTACGCCACCGCAGGCGTGTTAAAATCATCGGTTCCCGGGGTTCCATTGGCAATGGTGATCTCCGAGCCAACGTCTGCGCCGGCATTGGTCAGGATCTGGCCGTAAATACCGATCCCTCGCTCATAGACGATCAGGTATCGATCGAGATTGGAATCATAGGCTACATCTGGATTCGAGGCAATGCTGGTGGGGGGCATGTCTGTGACGGGAAATGGGATTCCGTTCAAACTGCCGTCAGAGTTGATAAACCGCGTATAGACGCTCTGGTTGCCGTCCCCGGAAGGCTGTGTCCAGGCAACCAGATATGTCTGCATGAACCCGCTGTTGAAGGCCAGGGCTGGAAATTGCTCGCTGGTGTGGCCGGGCGTGTTGCTGACCGGACTGAGTGGAAATCGGCTCCCAACCGGGACGCCGCTGGTGATCGATGCGGAATGTAGCGAGGCTGCCGAGGCGCCAGGGATCATGACCAGCGCCAGGATGAGCGCCAGGCTCAAGGCATGGAAAATGGATTTCTTTTCCATCGTGACACCCCTTTCTGTGTGAACGGGTAGTGGATTTTTGAGAAAAAGGAATAATTGATTATACACGATTGGCTGGCAGAAGGTTTTCTTGATGTAAAATAATGAATGGGTCGTCCCGGTACAAACCATCAAAAGAGAATGTGTGTCTTTGAACTGAAAATGGACAATTTTTCGCTTGACCAGTGGATAGAACGCCTTAAACAAGGCGATGTGGAATTCTACACCCGCTTCCAGGAAGAGGAATGGGGCTGCCGTTACCTGGGAGAAGCCGGGTTCCTGGTCTGGAGCAAGAACCCTTTTGAAGGCCGGAACGGGCAAGAGGTTTTGGATGAGGCAGGAGCGAAGGCCTTGTTTTCTCGCTACGCGCCTGAGAAATTATGGGAATCTCTGGTAAAAATTGAACCTTGAGGATGGAGGAGGAAAGCATGTCGAAGCCTGTTATTTTTGCTGTTGGTCCCGAATTCCTGAGCCGTGAAGGCCTGACGGAAACGGTATTGCCCTGGGAGGACGGCCAGCGCGCCGCCACCCTGCGCGGTACGTTCGAGTGGTGGTACTTCGACGCCCATTTTGACGACGGCACCACCGCGGTGGTTGTCTTTGCCACCAAGCCCATCATCAACCCGGCTGCGCCGCTCACCCCCAACCTGTCCATCACCATCACCCGCGCAGATGGGAGCAAAATGTCGGAATTTGCTCTTCCTGCAGCGGATCAATTTTCCGCCGCAAGCGAGCAGTGCGATGTGAGGATCGGTTCCAGTTGGGTGAAACAAACCGGCTCTGGAACCTGTTGGAGCTACCAGCTGCACGCCGAATCAAAAGCTCTGGCAGCCGACCTGACCTTCACCGGCCTGGTACCACCCTGGCGGCCGGGGGCGGGGAAGGGCTTCTTCGGCGACCTGGAGCATTATTTTGCCTGGCTTCCATCCATCCCCTACGGAACGGCGGAAGGAACCTTGACCTACGATGGGCAAACGCACCCCGTGCGCGGCGCCGGCTACCACGACCACAACTGGGGCAATCTTGCCCTTCCCTCTGTGATGGATCACTGGTATTGGGGAAGGGCGCATCTTGGCGACTACACCCTGATCTTTGTCGAGCAGATCGCGCTGAAGAAATACGGCTCGACGCGCATGCCGGTCTTCCTGCTCGCCAAGGGGGAGAAGGTATTGGTGGATGATGCCCGATACCTGACCCTGCAAACACGCGATTTCGTCCCCCATTCCGGCGGGCGCGAGTATCCGCGGGAAGTGGATTTCACCTGGACGCGCAATCAGGAGCAGGTTCGCCTGGAACTGAGGCGCCCGGAATTGATCGAAGGCACCAGCCTGCTGTTGGCGCTGCCGCCCTCCAAGCGCATCCTGGCGCGCTTATTTGCCAATCCCTATTATTTCCGTTTCAATGCCGAACTGGATCTGAAGATCGACCTGGCGGATCTGCACGATTCCATCCGCGGGCCGGCGCTTTATGAGATCATGATGCTGAGGTAGCCAGAAAAGACACTCTCCGCTATTCGTCTTTCTTGACCCCATAGAGCGCCCACGGATCGGCGCGCAAGGCCTCTTCGTAGGCGGCAACCACCGGGCGGGCCTTGAAGAACCGGCAGGTTGCCTGCCCGATCCGCCCGATCTGGATGATGCCCTGCTTTTCGGCCTGCGCCTGGATCTTGAGCCAGGCGTCGTCCGGCGTTTGCCCGTAGGCGACGTAGTAATCCTTGGGAAACCGTTGGCGGATCTCGGGGGGTATCTCAAAGCAGCGGGCGATTTCTCGCGGAAGGGGATATTTCTCAGCCTGGTGCATGCAGGAACAGCGCCTGATATCCACACCCAGTAGCAGCACCCAGCCATCCATCTCTAATAGCACCTGATAGCCCTGGCTGAGTTGATCGGCATTCCTGCCCCAGGCGCAGACGCGGTGCAGGCCGGTGCCTGTGAACGTTCCCGGTCGGCGACAAAATTCATCCGCAATGACCCCCATTCCGGTTGGGCCGCGGTAGTCGTCCCCATACAGACGCACTTTGGCCAGAATGCCCCAGGACCTTTCTTCTTCCGAGAGCGGCAGGTTCTTGCTGAGGGTGTAGGCCGACATGACGATGGCGCCTTCTGGACCGACAACGTTCATGAGCGCATCGACGACCGCATCCGGCCCACCTTCCACCCAACCGAAACTGCTCAGCGAGCTGTGAACTTCAACGATCTGGCCTTGCGCGAGGCCAAGTTTCCGCAGGCCGGTTTCGATTTCGGGTTGGGTTAACGGATGAAGGGTCATAGATTTAAATAAGAGGATTGGATCGACAGGATTTGATGGTAATGTGGTTCTTGCCTCACAGGGTCATTTGCTTGAAGGGTGCCAGTTGCTGGGCAGATGGAATTTTGTCGCCTGACATGCAAAGGGCTGATCAACTTAATGGCTCTAAAAGTATAGCATGTCCCGAACGGAAAATACCCTGTCCTTCGAAAAAACATCGCAGGCTTGACAGAGGTGCTATAATAATAAATAATGATTATCCACAAATAATAAATACTGATACCTTATGAAAAATGATCTGGAAAGCCGCTGTAAACAATTGATCGCTGCATTGAAGGAACACCGTTTCCGATTAACCCCGCAGCGGTTGGAGCTGGTGCGGTTGATCGCGGCCAGTGAAGGGCATCCCAATGCCAGGCAATTGTATGAGAAGATTAAGAGCGATTATCCCACGATGAGCTTTGCAACCGTCTACAAGACCCTGGCATTGTTGAAAGAGATGGGTCAGGTGTTGGAGATCGATCTGCACAACGACAGCCATTACGACGGCAACCGGCCCGAACCGCATCCGCATTTGATTTGCGATCGATGTGGCAAGATCACTGACGCGGATGTTTCTTTCGAAGCGGAATCGCTTCGTAGGTTGGAGCAGGCATCGGGATTTAAGATCCTGCGCCCACAAATTTCGTTTTTTGGGCTTTGTATGGATTGTCAGGAGGCAGATCGAATAAAAGAACCATTGTAAGCTGTTTCTGAAAAATTTCAGCGTCGTTCATTAAATCCAAATTCACATCTTGAAGGGAGTACAAGGAAAATGAGTGAAGAAAGCAAACGCCCGGTTCACAACCATATCTCCGGCGGCACTACGAACCAGGATTGGTGGCCAAACCAATTAAACCTCGATATCTTGCACCAACATTCCTCCAAGTCCAATCCGATGGGGGAAGGCTTTAACTACCGCGCAGAGTTCAAAAAGCTTGACCTCGCGGCGGTGAAGAAGGATCTTCAAGCATTGATGACGGACTCGCAGGACTGGTGGCCGGCTGACTGGGGGCACTACGGCGGCCTGTTCATCCGGATGGCGTGGCACAGCGCGGGCACCTACCGCACCGGCGACGGCCGCGGCGGCGGAGGCACCGGCAGCCAGCGCTTTGCGCCGCTTAATAGCTGGCCCGATAATGTCAATCTCGACAAAGCCCGCCGGCTGCTCTGGCCGATCAAGAAGAAGTATGGACGAAAGATCTCCTGGGCGGATTTGATGATCCTGGCCGGCAATGTTGCCCTGGAGTCGATGGGTTTTAAGACCTTCGGATTTGCCGGCGGGCGGGAGGATATCTGGGAGCCTGAAAAGGATATCTACTGGGGTTCCGAAGATAAGTGGCTGGGAGACAAACGCTACTCCGGCGAACGGGATCTCGAGAATCCGCTTGCGGCTGTGCAAATGGGGCTGATCTATGTCAACCCTGAAGGGCCAAACGGCAACCCCGACCCGGTTGCCTCAGGCCGTGATGTCCGCGAAACCTTTGGACGGATGGCGATGAACGATGAAGAGACTGTGGCGCTCATCGCCGGCGGGCACACTTTCGGCAAGGCTCACGGCGCGGGTGATCCTACCCTGGTGGGTCCAGAGCCGGAAGGAGCTCCCATCGAGCAGCAGGGGCTGGGCTGGAAGAACCGTTTTGGCACCGGTAAAGGCGTGCATACCACCAGCAGCGGCATTGAAGGTGCCTGGAAACCTTATCCCACCCAATGGGACAACGGTTACCTGGATATGCTATTTGAATACGAATGGGAACTGGTCAAAAGCCCGGCGGGCGCACACCAATGGGTGGCGAAGAATGTCAGACCGGAACACATGATCCCTGACGCGCATGATCCGACGAAAAAGTTCCCGCCGATGATGACCACAGCCGATCTGTCGCTGCGGTTCGACCCGATCTATGCGCCCATCGCGCGCCGCTTCCAGCAGGATCCGCAGGCATTCGCCGAGGCCTTTGCCCGGGCCTGGTTCAAACTGACCCACCGCGATATGGGCCCGCGCTCCCGCTATCTCGGCCCGGAGGTTCCGGCTGAGGAACTCATCTGGCAGGATCCCATTCCCGCTATCAATCACAAGCTGGTTGACGCTCAGGATATCACCCTGCTCAAGGAAAAGGTTCTGGCTTCAGGCCTGACGGTCTCGGAGTTGGTGTCCACCGCCTGGGCGTCGGCATCCACCTTCCGCGGCTCCGACAAGCGCGGCGGCGCCAACGGCGCGCGCATTCGCCTGGCACCGCAAAAGGATTGGGAGGTGAACCAGCCCGCCCAACTGGCCAGGGTGCTCAAGGTTCTGGAGGGAATCCAGAGCGCGTTCAACAAAGCCCAGACCGGCGGGAAAAAGGTGTGTCTGGCTGACCTGATCGTCCTGGCCGGCTGCGCCGGCGTTGAACAGGCGGCGAAAAACGCCGGTCATCAGGTGAGCGTGCCTTTCACGCCTGGGCGCATGGATGCCTCGCAGGAACAGACGGACGTAAACTCTTTCGCGGTGCTGGAACCCAAGGCAGACGGATTCCGCAATTATCAAAAAGCCCGTTATTCCGTCAAGGCGGAGGAAATGTTGGTCGATCGGGCGCAGCTGCTGACCCTCACCGCGCCAGAGATGACCGTGCTCCTGGGCGGTTTGCGGGTGTTGAAGGCCAATGTTGGAGGTTCCCGTCACGGCGTCTTTACCAAACGGCCTGAGGCGCTTACCAACGATTTCTTTGTCAACCTGCTGGATATGGACACTACCTGGAAGGCAAAATCGGAGGACGGGGAAGAATTCGAGGGCCGCGACCGGGCTACAGGTAAACTCAAGTGGACAGCCACCCGGGTTGACCTGATCTTCGGCTCGCATTCACAGCTTCGCGCCCTGGCGGAGGTGTATGCTTGCGAGGATTCCCAGGAAAAGTTCTTACAGGACTTTATTGCGGCGTGGAATAAAGTGATGAACCTGGATCGTTTTGATCTCGCCTGATCGATAGACCGTTAGGAAATCCCGGTTCAGCAGACAGAAAAAAGGCGCCTGCTGAACCGGATGGTCTTAGAACTTTCGTGATAGCAGCCTGATATGGCCGCGAGAAGAAAAAACCGGGCGCCCCCGCGAGGGGGCGCTTGTTTTTTCCCGCGCGGGGTGCTTTGGTATTTATTTTAAGGTTTAGCCCGGCGGAGGGTCGAAAGTGAGGAATAAGCAAGGTGTTTTCTTCTTGATTGGTCAGGCGCTCGGACTATAATAAAGTACCTGTAGAAATTTAAGTCGGGATGGAGGGGAGCAAGTGCTGCTGCTCCGGTGTATCCCTTCTTTAAGAATTTCAGACAGGTTCCCAAAATCCCAGGTTTACATTGGTATATGTGTTGAGAAAGGCGGATCCTGTGAACAAAAGGTTGAATTTTATTTTGTGCCCGGTCTTTATTCTATTGTTGCTTGCAACTACCTTTGGGCCAAAGCAGGTGGTCCAGGCTGCCGGCACAACCATCCTATATGTGGACGCGGACGCGCTGGGCGCCGCCGACGGCAGCTCATGGGAAAACGCCTACCCGGCGCTGCAGAATGCGTTGGATTGGTCCAACGCCAACGGCAGCACACTCTACGAGATCTGGATTGCGGAAGGTAATTATTACCCGGATGATGGCGGAGGGCGCATTGATAATGACCGCAGCGAGTCCTTCCGGATCGAGTGGAATAATGTCCAGATTTACGGGGGTTTTACCGGGAACGAAACCCGGCGGGAGCAGCGCGATTGGGTCGCGCACCCCGTTTATTTAAGCGGTGATGTGGTCCATTCAAGCTCCTGGAGTGAAAGCTGGTTAAGCCTCCGGGTGGTTTATCTGGATGGAGAAACGAATCAGCCCTTGACCAATGCGACGGTGTTAGACGGCCTGACCATTCAGTTCGGGGATTCTCGCTATAGTACGGAGCCTGGAAATGGAGCCGGCCTTTACTGCGCAGGCAGCGGGGCTGGCCATTCCTGCAATCCAACGATCCGGAATGTTAATTTAAACAACAATGTCGCTGCAGGGATGGGCGCTGGAATGTACTGCGACGGTTCTGCCGGGGGCAAGTGCAGTCCGGCGTTGACCAATGTTCTTTTTGGCTATAATTTATCCGACTTAAATGCCGCGGGTATGTACAACGATGCCTCTGCGGGTGGAACGAGCCGTCCTGTTCTCACCAATGTCACCTTCAATGATAATTTTGTAGCCAATAGCGATATGGCAAGCGGATATGGGAGCGGAATATACAACAATGAGGCAAGCCCCATATTAACAAACGTGGCATTTTACAACAATACGTCGATCAACGGCGGCACAATGTACAATCTGGGCGGCAACCCAATCCTTTCCAATGTGCTTTTCTACAATAATCAAGGAATATACGAGGCGGGAGCGATCTATAACGTAAACACCAACCCAACTTTCACCAATCTGACCCTCAGTAACAATTACACCAGTGCGGGGCTCACTGGAGGAATCTATAACCAGAACAGCGATCCGATCATTGCCAATAGTATTTTGTGGGGGAACACCAGCGACGGGGTTAACAACCCGCAGATCGCGAATGATGTCAATTCAACCCCAGGCATCACCTTCAGTGACATCCAGGGCGGCTGCCCGTCAGGCGCAGTCTGCGGATCGGGAATGATCTATACCGATCCGCAATTCTTTGCCCCGGATGTGAATAATTTCCGTTTGCGGGCAACTTCTCCGGCATTGGATGCGGGGAAGAACTCGGTCATTGCTGCAAGCACCGACCTGGATGGACTGCCGCGCAAAATAGATATGCCGGCGGTGGACACGGGCAGCGGCACAGCCCCGATCGTGGATATGGGCGCTTATGAAACCCAGGCGACCCTCTTTTATGTAGACAAGGATGCGACCGGAGCCAATAACGGCACATCCTGGGCGGATGCGAATAATGACTTGAAACCAGCCCTGACCTGGGCTGCCAACCATGCGGGGTTCAATGCCGAGATCTGGGTGGCTGAGGGGACCTATTATCCGTCCACTACAACCATTCGCAGCCAGTATTTCATTGTCAAGAACGATAATGTCCAGTTATATGGTGGATTTGCCGGGAACGAAACCTCACGCAGCCAGCGCAACTGGACCGCCCGCGCAACGATCTTGAGCGGCGATATTGGCGTTCCGGGAGAGGCCAGCGATAACAGCTATCATGTTATCCAATTGGATGGCAGGCACGGCATTCCGGTAACCTCCAATACGGTCATCGATGGTTTTACCATCCGGGGTGGATATGCCAGGGATGGTGCCGAAGACAGAGGTGGGGGGCTGTTCTGCGATGGAAGCGGGCTTTCTTCCGGGTGCAGCCCGCGGTTATCCAACCTTGTATTTTCTGGCAACCAGGCTGTTTACGGCGCTGGGATTTACAGCAACGGGCAGAATAGCGGAGCAAGCAGCCCGGTCCTTTCCAATGTAGCCTTCAATGGCAATGCGGCGGATTATGGTGGAGGGATCTATAACGACAGCGCAGGCAATGGGCAGAGCAGTCCAACGCTGACCCAGGTGACGTTCAGTGGCAATCAGGCAATTTACGGCGGCGGGATGTACAACAATGGGGTCAATGGGGGAGAAAGCAGCCCGATGTTGAGCAACGTTTCCTTCAGCACCAACACGGTGACGGTCGCCGGTGGGGGAATATACAATTTCAGTGGGGATGGCGTCAGCAACCCGGTCTTGGAGCGGGTTGTTTTCCGCGGCAACCAGGCCGACCAGGGCGGCGGTATGGCAAACGTGACCAGTCTTACCGGGATATCCAGCCCTGAATTGGAGAATGTGCTCTTCAGCGGCAACCTGGCCGGCAGCCTGGGCGGCGCGATCTATAATCAGGGATCGGGGACGGGCTCGAATGCTCCCAGCTTGACGCAAGTCACCCTCAGCGCAAACCGGGCCGGTGTATCCGGCAGCGGCATGTACAACGACGGCAGCACGGGGGCGAGCAGCCCGACCCTGGTGAATAGTATTGTCTGGGGCAATGAAGCTCCAGATGGGTCGGAAATTTATAATAACAGCGCTGCGCCTGCCATCGCATACAGCATTATTGAAGGCGGCTGCCCTGCTGGAGCGGTGTGCGGGACGGGGGTCCTTGACCTGGATCCGCTGTTCAAAGCTCCGGCTCAGGCCGGCGCTGCGCCTGCGATGGATGGAGATTACCACCTGCTGGTGAATTCACCCGCCATCGATGCCGGGGATCCAGCTGGCGCCACCTCGCTGGTGGACCTGGACGGCAACAGGCGCCTGCGCGGCAGCGCGGTTGACCTGGGCGCTTATGAGGCTCACCTGGTCACCTTGACCATCGAGCTTGCCGGAAACGGAACCGGCGCCACCACGCCTGCGCCTGGAAGTTATACCTACCTTTACGGCACACCGGTACCCTTCACCACGCAGGCGGATATCGGCTCTCACCTTCGCAGTTGGGGCGGGGACCCGGATTGCTCGGACGCCTCTGTCACGATGACGGCCAGCATGCGCTGTGTGGCGACCTTCGACCTGGCGCGAATCTATGTGGACCAGGATGCGCCTGGCCCAACCCACGACGGCTGGTCGTGGGAAACGGCTTATCTCACGCTCCAGGAAGCTTTGGATTGGACCAATGCCGATCACGGTTTCCCCTATGAGATCTGGGTGGCGGAAGGGGTGTACTATCCGGACGAAGGCGGGAGCCATGTCGACAACAGCCGCAGTGAATTCTTCAGGATAAGCTGGAACAATATCAAGCTGTACGGCGGTTTTTCCGGGAATGAGACCACCCGCGAGGAACGCGACTGGCATGCGCATGCCACCATTTTGAGCGGCGACATTGACCAGGACGGCGCCCTGACGCAAAACGCCTACCATGTGCTGTATGTGGGCGGCACCAGCTATCAATTCATTGGCAATGAGACTGTGATAGACGGGTTCACCATCAGCGGCGGAAATGCAGACAGCAGCGAGACCGCGGGAATGGGCGGCGGATTGTTCTGTGATGGACGGTACGGGGATCACAAGTGCAACCCGACCATTACCGACGTCATCATCAGCGGCAATTCGGCGGTCAAAGGCGGGGGCATCTACAATGATGGAGCCGGTTCAGATTGTGGATCGGAGACCTGGAACCAGCACCCGGCAGGCAACAGCAACCCGATCCTTACGAATGTGAGCATTATTGGCAATTCGGCCACGGATGGCGGGGGAGTTTACAATGATGGTACCTGTTCGGGGGTCAGCAGTCCCAGTTTCACCAATGTCCTGATCAGCGACAACCAGGCGGTCAATGGGGGCGGAATGTATAATCATACCACTGGGGATTACCTTTTTGCTTTTGTATTTGGTCAATGGCTCTATTTTGAATTCCCGGGTCACAGCAGCCCCACCTTGAATAATGTGACGATAAGCAACAATCATGCTTCAACAATGGGTGGTGGAATTTTGAACGTAAATAATTATCCTACAGATAACCATCCGCTGGTAACTAATTCTCTTGTGTGGGGCAATACGGCTCCGGACGGGCCACAAACCAGGAGGATCCTGGAGGATTATAGCAGTTTTGATATCGCGGATACTTTTTCATATAGCGTGATCGAAGGCGGCTGCCCGTCCTCGGACTCCTGCACAACCCAGATGCTGTACCTGGATCCGTTATTTGTGGATGCCAACACGTTCGACTACCGCCTGCAAAGTTCATCCCCGGCGATCGACAGCGGCGCGAACACCGGCTGCCCCGGTACAGATATCCGCGGAGAGCCTCGCGGCGACCTGGCCTGCGATATCGGCGCTTATGAAGTGCAAATGAGCGATAGTTCTTCCATCACCAAAGCCATCGCCACCACAACGGCTGCCTATACCTTTGGACCGACCCTGGCCGAGGTGGAGGTGCTGTCTGCTGGAGATTGCACCGGCCTGACCGTGCAGCGCACCGACGCCAGTCATCCAAATGCCATCAGCCCCGGGCTTCAGACGGGCGTCTATTGGGGGGTCGCGTCTTCCCCGGAAGGCTGCAGCGGATTGAACGTTACTTTGCGACTACCTGCTCTCCATTTCATCCCCGATGCGGCCGATAAAGCCTGCCGTTGGGAGGTGGAGGGCGCTGATTGGGATTGCGGGCAAGAAGAAGACAACAGCCCGATCAGCAAGACGCTGCTGGGCGGCGTACTGCAAGATTATATCCAGCGCCTGAATGTGGCTTCTTTCTCCGAATGGACGTTGGGCAACGATGTCAGTGCGAAAGTGTATCAGTTGGTGCTTCCAATCATATTGAGGTGATCGAAAGCAATCGAATTCCTCATCCGACCGGGGGCACACTGCGCATGTGGATTTCTGGCATATTCGCCGGCTTATGGGTCACCCGGCGGATCACCTCTTTCAACGCGCCTTTTAATATATTGCGGTAAGAAAAACTATTGATCAACAGACCGGTCTTGCCGTCTGTGGCAGATGAAGCAGCCCAGACTGCCTTGCGGGCGGGGTAATCGGGCCTGCGGCCAATCACCCGCACGACGGTCGGAAAGCTCTTCAGGCGCTGTTCGTTGCCTTCAATGACATCAAACTGCGTCAGCATATCGGTGATCACCAGCCCGGGGCTGAAATTAAAAATGCCGACTCCGCTGCCAGCATATTCCTGCGCCAGTGATTTGGTAAAAGAAAATACCCATGCCTTGGAAGATGCGTATGCATTTTGGTAGGGTACCGGGCCTTTATAGCCTTTTCCCACCATGTTGATCAACTTGCCCGAGCGCCGGGGGAGGAAGAGGCGCAGGGCAGCGCGCGAGCCGTTGTACACCCCCAGGATATTGGTTTGCACGACCCTGGTAAAATCCTCGGCTGAATAGCTCATTGTTGGACCATAAGCCGTCTCCAGCCCCGCGTTATTGAACCAGATATCCACCTTGCCAAAGTTCTGCAACGCGAAATCGGCAAGCGCCGCTACCTGTTCCTGCTGCGACACATCACAGGCCATACCGGCAACCTTGATGCCTGTCTCCTGAAGGTGCTTCACGGCCTCATTCACTGCCTTCTGAGAACGTGAGGAAATCACCAACGCTGCGCCTTCGCGGGCGTACGCTTCTGCAATACCCAGGCCAATGCCTCGAGTGCTACCTGTAATGACGGCTACTTTACCATCCAAAATACCCATAAACTCACTCCAATCTGATATAATTCATATATATATATTATTCACTATCGTTAACTATAATCTCTTTGTGTTGGCCTGTCAATATAAGGGAAAGAATATAAAGATGGAAATAGAAGAGTTTTCACACAGCTTGCTCGACGGAATGGCACTTCTCATGCGAGTGTCCATGCAGGATTTAATGGGCTATATTCACCGCAAGGGCATCTCGATGGCTCAGATCAATGTCCTGTATCAGTTGTACTATCGTGGCCCATGCGAGGTGCTATCCTTTACCCGAGTGCTTACTCTATCGCCAGCAGGCGCCAGCCAGTTGATTCAGCGAATGGTGCGCCAGGGCTGGGTGGAACGCCTGGATGATCCTGCCGACCGGCGGGTGCGACGCGTTCATCTAACCGAGTCCGGCCAGCAATTGGTCGCCGAAAGCATTGCTGCGCGAAACGAATGGATCGCCCGTTTCGGCGCCAGGCTGACAACCGAGGAAAAGCAGCAGGTTGTTCACACGTTTGGATTAATGGTCGAGAAACTTGAAGAATAATCCATGCTATCTGTTCTGAAAAAAGGAGAATATGAAATGATCCGCAATCAATGGTATGTTGTATTGGAATCGAATGAAGTAGGCGATCATCCCATCGGAGTCACTCGCCTGGGCGAAAAAATGGTTTTCTGGCGGGACGAGGCCGGGAAGATCTGCGCGGCTGTAGACCGCTGCCCCCACCGCGGCGTGGCGCTCAGCGCGGGGGTAAAAAACAATGACCATTTGCAGTGTCCCTTCCACGGCTTTGAATTTGATTCGTCGGGCCAGTGCGTTCTCATCCCAGCTAACGGTCGCGATGGAGTTATCCCCAATGCGATGCGGCTGACGTCCTATCCTACCTACGAAGCTCATGGGTTCATCTGGCTGTGGTGGGGAAACCCCGCGCCTGAAGCACTGCCTGCCCCTGAATTCTTCGATAATTTGGATGAAACTTTCTATTACGGTTCAGCTCACGATCCTTGGGATGCCCATTATTCACGGGTGATCGAAAACCAGTTGGATGTCGTTCACCTGCCGTTCATCCACCGCAATACCATTGGGCGCGGCAACCGCACACTGGTGGATGGGCCGGTGGTGGAATGGAAGGGCGATAAGATGCTCTATACTTACGTGTTCAACCGTGTAGATGACGGGACACCGCCGCGGAAACCCAGCGCCCTCTCTCCCAAATCTGCCACCAGCGTGCACCTGGAATTCATCTTCCCTAACCTGTGGCAGAATTACATTAACGAAAAAGTGCGGATCATGGCTGCTTTTGTCCCGGTGGATGATGAACATACACTCCTTTACTTGAGGTTCTATCAGAAGTTTATGCGGCTGCCCTTCCTGGGAAAACTCATTGCGCAACTGGCGATGCCGAGTAATGTGTATATCGCGCATGAAGACCGGCGCGTAGTGATCACCCAGCAGCCCAAAGCCAGCGGATTGAAGATTGGTGAAATCTTGATCCAGGGAGACTTGCCTGTCATTGAATACCGCCGCAAGCGGGCTGCCCTGCAAAAAATGGAAGAACTCCAATAAAGGAATTGGATAAAGTTCTTACCAGGGCCAGATCAATGGTTGTAAACAAGAAGGCAGGTGCTTTTTTCAGCATCTGTCCATAAAATAGTTCATCGTTTCAGCCGCTGATGATAGATATCAGCGGCTCTTATTCTTCCATATCCTTTTGGGTAACAGTTAAAGCCAGGTACCTCGATGGTATTGAAAGGGCTTAAACAACAAACCGCCTTGCGGCGGTTGTCTGTTTTGGTGCCCCCACGGGGGACACACCAATTGAGTGTTTTAAGGGTGAAAGGAATTCTTGATAGTTGTTGTTGGTCAATCGGATTGGCGGATGGTGTTCTTCTTGAGCCACAGGGCTATTTGCTCCAACGGAACCAGGTGCTGGGCGCATTGGAGGGTGAAATCTTCCAATGCCTCGTTGGTTGCAGTAAAAGCATATCCATTAATGATCAGAAAAAGGCCCACCGAGGTGATGGCTGTGCGTTTGTTGCCGTCCAGGAAAGCGTGGTTTCCAACCAGGCTATCCAGCAGGGCGGAGGCTTTTGAAAAAAGGTCAGGGTAAAGGTCGTGCTCATCAAAGCTGGCCTGTGGGCGGGCTACGGCGGATTGCAGCAACCCCAAGTCCAGCAGTCCGTGGATTCCCCCGGTTTCCGCGATCAGGCGGGCATGGATGAACAAAACCTGTTCAACGGACAGGTATTTCATTGTGTTATTTTGCCAGTTTCTCTAGCGCGGGACGATATTGCTCAATGAACTCAGCCACCTGATGGGCAAAAGTCTCATCAACGCCGGGAATTGCCAAAGGCATCTCCACGGGCTTGAGGGTCACCTGGCGATTCTCGCGGTCCAGGTTGATTTCTATTTCTGCCCCTTCGCGAATATCCAGGTATTCCAGGGCTTCGCGGGGGAGTGAGATGACAACGCTGTTGCCAGTGCGAAACACTTTGCGTAACATATGAACCTCCATGTACTTACGTTGTAAGTATATCATGTTTTACGGAGAATGAAAACATCCGCTTCGGTATTGAAAGGGCTTAAACAACCAACCGCCTTGCGGCGGTTGTCTGTTTTGGTGCCCCCACCGGTCCGAATTCGGGTTAAAGCCACGCACCTCGATGGTATTGAAAGGGCTTAAATCAAAAGCGGACGAAAAATCGTCCACTTTTTTGGTGCCCCCACCGGTCCGAATTCGGGTTAAAGCCACGCACCTCAATGGTGTTGAAAGGGCTTAAACAACAAACCGCCTTGCGGCGGTTGTCTGTCTTGGTGCCCCCACCGAGATTCGAACTCGGGTTTTAGCCTTGAAAGGGCTGCGTCCTAGTCCCCTAGACCATGGGGGCAACAGGGCATTATTTTATCATTACCTGCCTTGGGGGTCAAGCCTTGCGAGAAAAATTGATCTCCATCCAGATCAAAGTGCAGTCCAGGGTGAAGCCGGACTGGTAGAAGGCATTCTCGCAATCTCCAGCGGAGAAGTTGAGCGACACGGGACGCAGCGGATCCAGTCGGCGGCGCGCGCCGTTCAGCAGGGCGCGGATCGTCTCTTCGCGTTGCTCCTGCCCAACCGCCAGGTAGAGCTGGTCGGTGAAGCGCCCCATCTCCCAGGAGAGGGTTCCCAGCAGGCGGTTTTCCCGACGCGCAGCCCAGTGGACTACGGGACGCTCCTCAAACCAGTCGGTCAGCCAGCCCAACAGGCTGGGGCGAATACGTTCAAAAGGCACCGGCTGGTTCCAGGTCACCTCAGGGGGATAGATCTGGCGCAGCCAGGCTTCCTGGACATCCCAATCGGCGCGGCGGCGGGGGGTGACCTTCACTGCGCCGGAAGGCAAAGGAAGCGTCTCGGTGGGAAAGGCCACTGCGTTCCAGGTGTTGCGCCGGAGGCGTTCCTGGAAGCCCAGGGAAACGTACAGCGCGTGGGCGTTGGGTGCGTCGGTGCGCACTTGCAGCCAGGCGGCATCCACCCCATGCTCGCGGATGTGGCGCAGGGCGGTTTGGGTCAGGTGGCGGGCGATTCCGCGGCGGCGGTAATCGGGATGCACCGCCACGTTGGCGATCAGGTAATACCAGCCGCTTCCCACGCGGAAGGGGATGAGCGAAATATTTCCCACCACCTGTCCATCCTGCTCCCAAACATAACCGAACATTGGCGAGGAGACGGTTTCGTTACAGCCGCGCACCCAGCGCACCATCAAAGGGTCGCGGTGGGCATTGCGCACAATGCGCAGATATTCGCGCCCGTCAAAGTCGATCTGCTTGCCGAAGCACAGGTCGATCAAGTCGGCAGCAGCCTGCAGGTCGCGGCGCGGATCTAACTGGCGCAGGTTGGGATGCAGCAGCGAGTCCATGGGATAATTTTACACCGCAATGCTATAATCAGATAAAATCTTTGGAGGTTGAAATGCAATTTCCCGATTGGATCACCGAATTTCACGGTGCGGTGACGGTTTGCGACCCGCAGGGGATTATCTTGTACATGAACGAGAAATCCAAGACTACCTTTTCCTCTGATGGCGGCGGGATGCTGGTGGGATCGAATGTGCTGGATTGCCACCCGGAACCTGCGCGCAGCAAGCTGGCCGAGATGTTGGCGAATCATTCAACCAATGTGTACACGATCGAGAAAAAGGGCGTGAAAAAAATGATCTACCAGTCGCCCTGGTACTCTGATGGTCAATATGCAGGGATGGTCGAGCTTTCGCTGGTCATCCCATTTGAGATGCCGCATTTTGTGCGCGGATAGAGGCGGATTGTGAAGAGATCATGGATCCTTGCATGCCTGGCCGGGTTGCTGGCGCTGACTGCCTGTTCCGGCGGCGGCACTGCCACTCCCACCCCCTGGATGTCGTCCGCGAATTTGCCGGGACAGATCGTCTACCTGGATGCCTGGGAGGACGGGCTGCATCTGTGCCTGATCCTGCCTGACCGCAGCGACCTGCGCTGCCAGGCGATGGATGAAAACCTGGCGGCCAGTTTCACCTGGTCGGCGGATGGCAGCCGGGTGGCCTTTCTGCGCCAGCCGGTGGACCAGGACACTGCCGAGTTGTGGGTCATGGAAGCAGCCGATGTGACCTCGGCTCGCAAACTACTGGATGCCACTTTTCATTATCCCAGCGCCCCTTCTCTTTCGCCAGACGGGAAAACCCTGGTGGTGGAAGCCCGTGATCTGACCAGCAGCCTGAGCGATTTGCTCACGGTGAATCCGGCGGATGGTGTTGCCAGGCCTTTGTTGGCGGTGAACAGCGCCTATGACGAGATGGCCCCGGATATTTCTGCAGACGGGCGGCTGATATTTGTCTCCGACCGCCCTGAAGAAGCTACCACGACGTTGAAGATCTATTCCGCCTCGCTGGACGGCGCGGATTTGCAGCGCTTGACCGATCCGCTGGTGAACAGCTATGCTCCTACCTGGTCTCCGGACGGCAGCCAGATCGCTTTTCTACGCCGCAGCGGTTTGGCAGATGACCCCGCCGACGGCCTGTATGTGATGAAGGCCGACGGCAGCGAAGCGCGGCAGGTGGCGCAGGTTGCTTACCTGACCTATGAGAACGATCCACCGGCGTGGTCTCCGGACGGAAAATGGCTGGCTTTCCAGCAGGGAGAAGAAGCCGGGGAAGAGGAGCTGGTCACGCCGCAGGTATGGGTGACACTTGCATCCGGCGGCCAACCTGCCCAACTCAGCCAATCGGGCGTGAGCAACTTCCTGGCTTCGTGGTCGCCGGATTCACGCGCCTTGCTCTACACCCAGCGCGATGGATCGGATTATTTTCTTTATATGGTGAAGCCAGACGGCAGCGACCGGCAAAAGTTTATCGAGTGCAGCCTGTGCGCCTTTGGCGCATGGTCTCCAAAATAATCTTAAGAAAACGGAGGAGTTTTTATCATGCAGCCCTATCATCCCAGCAACGCAGTACCTCTTCGCGGATGGTTGTTCTTGCTGCTGGCCGTTGTGGTTGGCGGCGCAGCGATCGGCGGTTTGACCTTCCTGGTCGATAAATTAGTCTACCTGGTGTGCCTGTTCCCCATTATTATGGGATTTGCCGGAGGGTTTTTGATCTCCCAGGCTTGCCGGCTGGGCAAGGTTCGCAATCCCTGGGTGGCGCTGGCGGCGGGGATTCTGATGGGCGTGGTCATTTACGGCGCTTACACCTTCTTTACCTACCTCGGCTTCCGTGAGCAGGTGTATACCGAACTGGTCAATCAATACGGCGATGTGAGCCGCGCCGACGTGGAAGAGTACATTGATATTTCTCTGGAAGAGATGTACGGGCAGCCCGGCATGGTTGGTTATTTGTCCATGATGGCAGAGGAGGGCGTCCAGATCGGGCGGGTGGGCAGCAGCAGTTCCAGCTCCTCCCAGATCAACCTGCAAAATGAAGGGGCCTGGATCTATTGGGGCCTGGAATTGCTGGTGATCGTGGTTGTCTCGGCCATCCTGGGCCGGCAGCAGGCCACTCAGCCGTTCTGTGAGTCCTGCGATGAGTGGATCGACAAAGAGGAGACGCTCGGCCTGTTGACCCAGGAGGCGGCCGGGCAGGGCATGCAGATGGCCAAGAGTGGGGCGCTGCGCGCGCTGGGAGAGATGTGTCTGGATCTCGCCACGCCCATTGCAGCCCGCTCTTGGGTGCTGGTACAGGTTGCAGCGTGCAAGCGCTGCATGTCCTCGGACGCGCGGCTTTCTTTCAAGCAGGTAACGCTCAATAAGAAGAATCAGGCTGAAAGCCGCGTGGCCTTGCAAGGCATGATCAGTCCCACCCAGCTTTCGGATTTGCGCTACGGCTTGCGCAACCGCGCCCCCGAACCCGCGCCGGCGCCGGTTGCTCCGCCGATCGCGCCCCAGGCGCCACTCCCTCCCCAGACAGAAAGCGAGAACTAATTTTATGGAACGCACGGTTGTATCCACTGCCTCGGAGGAGATCGAGCTGTATATCCGCACGGTTTATTCTCTGCTGCGCTCTACCACCGAGGTTCAGATCCGCACCCTGGAAGAGGTACACGGTGGGATGAATTCTTCTCTGCATCCGGATGCGCGTAAATCCTCCCCGGATATCTCGGCCTTCATCTACAGCCTGCTGCGCCTGCCGCTGTGCATGCCGCAGGTGCGCACGGTCATCCTCGGTCAGACAAACGATGTCTTTGCCCGGGGAGGGTATCCGGGGTTGGAAACCTGGGAGGCAGTTTCAGCCCGCGCCCGGCGGCGGCGCTGTTTCTTTGACCGCAAGGAAACCCTGGCCTGCTTCATTGCCAGCCGTTCGGATATTGACGATGTGATCCCCACCCTCACCGCCTACCAGATCGAGTGGAACAAGCTGCACGATCTGCTCAAACGCCGGCCTTCCACGTTGGATTGGGGCGAGATCGAACAGAACCCGGCTGCCTTCGCCGAGTTGGCATCGGTGCTAGAGATGCCCGGCGATGACCTGGCGCGCCTGCGCGTGGTGTGGGGAGCGGATTTTGTGCCCACGTTGAAGACCATCTCCACGCGGAAATGCTCCTTGCGCATCCGCCTGTTGAGCGGCTCATTGAACGAATACTGGCGCGGCACACACGCCTGGTGGGATAATATTGCTCGCCGCTGTCCCGCTGTGTTAGAGAAACCGGTCTATTTTGTCTCCAGCAATACCCACAGCCTGGCCAACCTGCTTTCCGGATTTGCCCTGGAACACAAGGATGAGCTGGTGGCTTACGTGGAAGGCAGCGGCAACGTGGAGTTGATGGAAGAATGGCAGGAGATCCGCGACGGAATTGTGCCCTCCAGCCTGGAGAATTTCCTCAATTATGTATTGAAAAAATATCAGGCCACCCCGCAAGGCGCGCGGTTGATTCAGGCTCAGCACGACCATGAATTAGCCTGCGGGATCACCCGTATTCCGGCGGAACATTCTTTTGAAATTGAGGCGCAGGTGATCGATATTGCCCGCCTGCGCCCCGAGTTCTTTGACCCACGCATTTGTGGCGTGGCCTCCGATTGGTCCGCCCTGGCTCGATCACGGGCCTTGATCCTCAACATCGATTACCCGCTTGGTTTGGCAGCTTACAACTTGCTTTCCAAGATCGCCGAGCAGGCCGGGGATGTCTTGGGTATCTATGTGATGGGCAAGGCGGCCATGCTGAACGGCGTGCGCGGGGATGTGATGATCCCCAATGTGGTGCAGGACGAACATTCGCAAAACACCTACCTGTTCCAGAATGCTTTCACCGCCCAGGACGTTTCTCCCTTCCTGGTCTACGGCACGGTGCTGGACAATCAGAAATCGGTCAGCGTGTTGGGCACTTTCCTGCAGAACGCGCGCATCATGGATGTGGTCTACCGCGAGGGCTACACGGATATTGAAATGGAGGCGGGGCCGTTCCTCTCGGCGGTGTATGAGATGGTGCGACCCAAGCGCCACCCGGTGAACGAGATCGTCACCCTGTACGGCGCTCCGTATGAGATCGGCATCCTGCACTATGCTTCCGATACCCCGTTGAGCAAGGGTAAGAACCTGGGCGCGGGAACGCTCTCCTACCTGGGCATGGATTCGACCTATGCCACCACGCTGGCCATCGTGCGGCGCATTTTGAAGCTGGAACACGAGCGTCTGGAAGCGGTATAATGTCTCTTATGATCTACCGTTGTACTTGAGCGAAGCGATACGGGCGCCCGTGCGGCGGCCCTTCTCCGTCTGCTTGAATCGGCGCGTCTGCATCCTGTGATCAAATAGCCGCCGGTTCGATCCGGCGGCTATTCCTATTTCTTACAGGAGTGCTTTCATGAAATCCGATACAGTTTTGTTGTTCACCCGCTTTGGCATGGGCCACGGTCCGCAGGAATTGCAGATTGTGTTAGCCGGCAAGTTCCTTGCCCTGACCCTTGAGTCGGGGGATATCCCGGCCAAAGCGCTTTTTTACACCGACGGGGTTCGCCTGGTTTGCAGCGGGTCGCCGGTGCTGGAGGACTTACGCAAGCTGGAAGCCCAGGGCTGCGAGCTGGTGCTGTGCAAAACCTGCCTGGATACGTTCGGCTTGACCGGTGAGGTGCAGGCGGGCATTGTGGGTGGAATGGGCGATATTCTGGAGGCGCTGCAAAAGGCCGAGAAAGTGATCAGCCTTTAGCCGGTTAGTGCATCGTCACCGTGACGGTGAAACTGGTGCTGCTGCCGGTGGCGCGGGCCTGGATGACGTAATCCTGCGTGGCTGGCAAGGATCCGTCCCATGACGTGGCGCCGCTGACATAACGTACCAGCGGCGAGCCGTCATCCAGTCCGTAGATAGTGAGCAAGACATCGCTGTGTGCCGAGGCGAGGGTCACATTCATGTTCTGCCCGGCATTGCCGTGCACCAGAAAATCCACCGTGTCGGGCTGGGCGATCGGTCCGGTGTAAGAAGTGGTAGTGGAACTGCCGGAGAAGCTCAAACGGGCCGGGACGATGATATTGAGACTGTAATTGGTGGCCGTAGGCGCGTACAGGGTAATGATGTAATATTGGGTGGAAGGCAGCCATCCGTTCCACACCATCAGGGTGGCCGGGTCGCGCAGCACCCCGCCGTCCTGTCCGCGCACACCGACAGTCATATCATTGGCGCTGGAGGTGAGCACCAGTTCCAGTAACTGGTTGATGCCCAGGCGCAGCTTGAGCTTGCGAGTGGCTCCAGCGGCCAGCGAACCGCTGTCTGCCACCGAGGTGCCGCCGGCTTTGAAGAATAATTCAACCGCCCCGATGGTCAGGTCGGGAGTAGTGGAAGGCAGCACTACCGGCGCAGTGGTGGCGGTGGGGGGAATGGCCGCAGGCGTGTCGGTGGCGGTGATAACGACCACCTGCGGGGTGCTGGTGTTGTCGGGTTGAACCGCCGCAGTCTGGGTCTTTTGGATCGCCAGCGCATCCACGGTCTGGGCTGCCAGGGTCTTGATCTGGTCGGCATCGGAGACGTTGGTGGTGTTCGAGCAGCCTGCCGCAAATCCGGCAAAGAAGATCAGGGATAGGATCAGGCGGATGAGTTTGGACATAGGGGATTCTCCTTCCGCCTCCATTATACGCATTTATACAATTTCCATGTGCTTTTCCCCTATGTTCAACCCTCCTCGGGAGGTGTAGAATAGGCGGATACTTTATAGGAGGCAGCCATGCAGAGCAACGAAAAACCATCCCTGCGTAATTTGCCGCGCAATGTTTGGGCGGTCAGCCTGACCAGTTTCTTTATGGATATTTCGAGCGAGATGGTGATCAACATCTTGCCGTTGTTCCTGAACAATGTTTTGGGGGTCAAGACCAACATTATTGGCCTGATCGAAGGCATTGCTGAGGCTACATCCAGCCTGTTGAAACTGTTCTCCGGTTGGCTTTCGGATAAGCTGCACGCACGCAAATGGCTGGCGGTGGGGGGGTATGCCATTTCGGCTCTCGCCAAGCCGTTCTTCTACTTTACTAATGCCGTTACCGGTTGGGGCATGGCGGCTGGAGCGCGCTGGGCTGACCGGGTGGGCAAGGGCATCCGCACTTCCCCGCGGGATGCCCTGGTGGCCGATTCGGTCAGCAAAGAATCGCGCGGGTTTGCTTTTGGGTTCCAGCGCGCAGCCGACACAGCCGGGGCTATGCTGGGCATCTTGATCGCTTTTATTGTCATCCATCTGACCCAATCCAGTGCGCTGCGCCTGGAGCTGAGCACCTTCCAAACCATTGTCCTGATCAGCCTCGTCCCGGCCGCACTGGCGGTGTTGTCGCTGGCAATCGGCGCAAAAGAAGTAGTGATCCAGGGCCAAAGGCCCATGCCCAAATTTGCTTTCCGGGCCCTGGGCAAGCGCTTTATGATCTTCATGGTGATCGTGGGCCTTTTTGACCTGGGGAATTCCTCGGACGCTTTCCTGGTGCTGCGTGCTCAGGATGCAGGTTTGGACCTGGGTGGGATCCTGATCATGCTGGTAGCTTTCAACCTGGTGTACACCCTGGTTTCTGCCCCGGCGGGTAGGCTTTCCGACCGGGTGGGGCGTAAGAAGATCATCGTTGGTGGTTGGCTGGTCTATGCGGCCATTTACCTGGGCTTTGGGCTGGCGCAATCTGGCACAGCCATTTTTATCCTTTATGTTCTTTATGGCCTGTACTATGGGTTGGCATACGGCACGACCAAGGCCATGGTGGCCGATCTGGTGCCTGAGGAACTGCGCGGCACGGCCTACGGCACTTACAACGCCGTCTTGGGGATCCTGGATTTCCCCGCTTCGGTGATCGCAGGCGTGTTGTGGCAGGGTGTGGGCGCCTGGCAGGGTTTTGGCGCCGCGGCCCCGTTCCTTTTCGGCGGCACCCTGGCAGTGATCGCTGCGGTGATGCTGTGGTTTTGGAAACCTTCTCCGGCCAACGCTTAATCTACACACCAGCAGTGTTGAGTGAAAATAAAAAACTCCCCGGTTTGATTAGCCGGGGAGTTTCTAGTGGGTGCGTTTAGCGCTTGTTGATCGCAATGTTTCCGTTGCTGGTGGAAATGTTCACGTGCACAGCCGGAAAGTCTCCGTTGGAGCCGTTCAGGTAGGTATCACCCTGGCTGCCGCCGCTGAGGGCGAAGTCGCAGGAAACATTCGCGTTGGATGTGGAGGCCGCCAGCGCAAAGATGGTATTGGCAGGCAGGTTCAGTTCCACGTGCGCATTGCTGGTGTTGAAGGTGCTGTTGCCTGGGGCCAATGAGCCGGTGAAGCTGATGCTGCCGTTCGAAGTGTCCGCTTTGACCACAGCTTCATCGGCGTTTACGTCGATGCTTCCGTTGCTGGTGGAAAGGTTTAGCTCCCCTTTGCCGGAAGTGACCTCTATATGTCCGTTGGAGGAAGACAGGCGGGCATTGCCCTGAACATCTTCCACGGTGATGCTACCGTTGCTGGTGGCAAGTTCAAGAGTGGCATCCTGCGGTAGGCGCACTTCCACTGAGGCGCCCGAATTGCCCGCCTGGATATCGGAGCGGCGGATGGTGACGTGGATCGTGTTACCGTCCTGGCTGGTCTCGACCAGCACGTTATCCAGATCGGCCTTTGCCTCGGCGTCTGTATTGCCGGAGCCGCGGCGAGTGATCTCCACATCCACGGTGCTGCCGTTATTACCCTGGACGGTGATGCTGCCGTTAAAGGTCTCCAGGATGACAGTTGGAGCGCCGGTGGTGTCGAATGTCTTTTCTACTTTATCCTCGGCAGTCAGGAAGCCGCCGAACATGCAGCCGGACAAAACAAGGGCTGCCAGCAGGACGAACAGAGGGAGTCGCGTTTTCATCGGAATTCCTTTTTAGATGGATCGTATGGTTCTGTAAGGCGGTCTTAGGACCGCCTTTTTCTCACAGCGCAGGCTTAAGCCCGCGACACGGTTGATTTTACCTGCGGTCGCCAAGCGTATTGAACAGGATCGCCAGGCCGCCAATGATGATGAAGACCGGCCACAGCTTGCCCCAGCTCAGGTCAAAGAGGAAGATGGCGGCAATAAAGGTCAGGATCAATCCGCCGGTCAAAGAGCCGCGGCCCGAGGCGGTCAATCTGCCGGCGTTGCGGTAGTTGTGATAGGCGCTCACGAAGGCAGAGAAGGCGGGGATCAGGATGAACAGGGCCCACCAGTTATTCAGGTAAAAGCCGGGAATAAAATTCTGGGCCAGAAAGATCACCCCAATGCCAATCAAGATCAACCCAACCAGCCAGGCGTTGCTTCCACCCTGGCGTGTGGCGGTGGATTGCCATTCGGCGCGTTCAGCGCGGCGTTCTTCGCGCCAATCGCTATAAGGCGGTTGGGGAACAGGCGGCTGCTGGATGGGCTGCTGCGGTTTGGGTTCCTCCCCGATCGGGGCGGGAAATTGGTTTTGGTCAGTCATAAGTACACTCCATAAGATCAAATGTTGTTTACTACTCTATATACGCAGGAAACGAAATGAAAGTTGCACGAGTAATCGTTAACTCTTTAACACGGATTTATCGGATGGAACGGATGAACGCGGATAAAAAAACTGTGCAAATCCGTTTCGGCTAGATTCGCGGGGAGCAATTAGCGGTTGATTGCGGGCAGGAAGGTTTTATAGAGCGGCTCGCCCACCAGGGTGTACTCGCCTGCCTTACAGACACTCAACGCAAGCGTATTGGCAGCCAGGTCGCGGGTGTAATTTCCGGGCGAGAGACAGGTTTGCACAGCATCGATCCAATGATCGGTATCCCAATAGTAGAGGGTCAGGCTGTCCTCGCGGACCTCGAATTTCATCCCGGATGCGTCATAGCGGCCTTGCAGGTCAGCAGGATCATAGCTCAGGGTGACTGTGACCAGTTGGGCGAACTCGAAGGTAATCTTTTCGGGCGGGGTGGTCACTTCCAAGGCGAAATTCAAGCCAACCAGGGTCAGCGCTGGAGGCTCCTGGCTGGGGGCATACAGCGGTATATAGGTAACCACCGTTCCGCTGGGAGCGCTGTTTTGGGGGAATACAAGGGATGCAGCGCCATCATTAGAAGTCAGCAAGCCTTCTTCGCCAGGGACCATCTCTGTACTGACGGCCTGGGTCTGATCCCAATCGGGGTCCTTGAGGGCAAGAAAGTCCTCCAGCGCTTGCGGGGCCGCGGGGACGGTCAGGCGGTTATAACCGAGGTCGAGACCGTAATAAGACATGAAAGGAAAAGCCTCTAAGTTAATGAGGTTTATAAAGTTCTCTGGGATTGTCCCATAGAGTTGGTTGTTACTGAGATCTAATCTGTAAAGATTTATTAAATTTCCTAATTCTGGAGGAAGGGATTCACTCAATGAATTATTATTCAATAATAAGGTGTATAGGTTAACTAAATTACCAAGTTCAGGTGGAATAGCTCCACTTAACATGTTCTGAGAAAGATCTAAATATCTTAAAGTACTCAGATCTGCTAGTTGTGTTGGTATTGAGCCAGAAAACTGATTACTACTTAAAACCATTTCGCGAAGATTCGAAAGATTAGCTAATTCTTTTGGAATGGAACCGCTTAAGTGATTGTTATCTAAATATAAATAAGCTAAATTATTTAAAGTCCCGATTTCAACAGGTATAAGACCATCAAGATTGTTATTGCTTAAGCATAACGATTGTAAGGACTTCAAATTTCCTATCTCAGGGGGAATTGATCCAGTCAATTGGTTACCATCTAAACCTAGATAAGTTAGATTTGTTAGATTTTCTAATTGTACAGGGATATAGCCGGTTAATTGATTTCTGCTCAAATTTAGGCTCTGTAAATATTCTATATCCCCAATTTCCGGTGGTATTTCACCTGTCAGTTGATTGCCTCCCAAGAATAGAAGGTATAAATGATAGACGTTTCCGAGTTCTGGTGGTATGGATCCGCTTAATTTGTTGTTCCCTAAGTATAAATTCAATAAATTGGTTAAATTGCCGAGTTCGGGAGGTATTTGACCCGAGAATGAATTGTTAGATAAATCCAATACATATAATTGGATTAAGTCCCCAAATTCTTGCGGAATGACTCCTTCAAATTGGTTGTCTCTTAAACTAAACCACTGTAGTTTTGAAAGATTTTCGATTGTGGGAGAAACAATATCAGAGATAGAATTTTTGCTCAGATCAACAACTTCAAGGTTGGTCATACTATAAAATTCTGATGGTAAATCCCCTGAGAGATTATTATCGCGAAATGAGACCCAACTAAGAAGATTGAGTTTTGCTAATTCGCCAGGTATTGATCCATTCAAGAGATTCGATTCTAATTCTATTTTTGTTACATGCCCATCTGTTATTGTCACGCCATACCATGCTCCAACTGCATTGCTTTCCATCCAATTGGTCTGATTGGTCCAGCCGGGACCGTTGGTGCTGTTATACAGCGCCACCAGCGCCTCACATTCCACTTGCGGCACGTCAGTGACAGCAGAACAATCAAAAGACTTGGGTTGCGTGGCCGCAGCCGGTTGGAATTGTCCCAACCCGGTTAAAACCATAATGACCATCCAGGCGCGGAACAGGATTGACATGGAAGCCTCCTTAATAGACCTAGATTTTCAGCATCAATAGGGGTGTAATGACGGGGGTCTATCCCCCTGGGGAAGTGATATTTTTAGTATAGTGATTTCTTAGGCAGAAGGCAACAGGAATTTATTCCCAATATTTTTAACGGGTTTGGAGGAAGAGGATGAACTCAGCCTTTTTGCCGTTGGTCTGCTGCAGCACCTGGCTGAGCGGGCCGCGGTAGATGCGCTCGCCGGGCAGGGTCAGGTCGCAGGCCAGGGTAACCGGCAGTTCCTTGCCGAATACCTGGGCCACGTCCTGCAGCAGGACGGTCAGGCGATAGGGGGCATCCATCAAAACAATCGGCATGTGCAGGGCGCGCAGGCGGGTCAGCTCGGCGCGGCGCTGGGCCGGGTCGCGCGGCAGGAAGCCGCCGAAGACAAAGCGCTCCAGCTTGAAATCCAGGATCGACATGGCCGCCATCAGCGAGGAGGCGCCGGGGATGGGTACCACGGCCAGTCCGGTCTCGGCAACCTGTTCGATCAGGCGCGCGCCGGGGTCGGCAAAAACGGGCGTTCCGCAATCGGAGATGAGCGCCATATCCTCACCCTGGTGCAGGCGCAGCATCAGCTCGCCGGCGCGGTCCAGCTCGTTGTGTTCGTTCAGCTCGACGATCGTTTTGCCTTCAATGCCGAGCTTCTTTAGCAGGGTGGAGCCGATGCGGCGTTCCTCGCAGATCACGGTCGGGACGGCGCGCAGGATGTTCAAGGCGCGCAGGGTGATGTCATCGGGGTGACCGATGGGCGTGGCGACGATATACAAGCTACCGGGTTTCTTCATAGGATGATTTTAACACGGATTTCCCTTGATGATTAACTTTGCGAACGGATTGGCGCGCATCAAAGAGAGCTTTTAACACGGATAACACAGATGGAACGGATTGATCTGTTGTTCGATCCGTGTTCGAGATTTCTGATGGTCTTTGAAACGTATGTTATCATTGAGAGCATGTCCAAGATCACCAAAGCTACCCTGATCCTGTTCGTCTTCTTTGCCCTCGACAAAGCTGTGGGCATCCTGCGCCTGTCGTGGATGACCAATGTGCTGCCGCTGCGCGAGCAGGATGTTTTCCACGCCGCCAATAACCTGCCGGATCTGCTCTTCACTCTCATTTCCGGCGGGGCGCTTGCGGTTGCCTTTATCCCGGTGCTGAGCGAGGTGCTGGAAAAATCCGGCCGCCCGGAGGCCTGGAAGCTCTTCTCGCGCGTCGCCAATCTGGCTTTCCTGATCACGGCTGCGCTGGCAGTGGTGATTGCCCTGCTGGCTGAGCCGATCATCCGCGGGATCATTGCGCCTGGCTTTGATGAAGCCCAGAAGGCGTTGGCGGTGCAGTTGATGCGCCTCAACCTGGTGGCCACGGTCATCTTCTCGATCAGCGGGCTGATCATGGGCGGGCTGCAAGCCAACCAGCATTTCCTCTTTCCCGCTCTGGCTCCGCTGCTCTACAACCTGGGGCAGTTGGTGGGGGTGGGGTATTTTGCCCCGGAAAGAGGTCTGGGGCTGGGAGCGCAGGGCATGGCCTATGGGGTGATCCTGGGCGCGCTGCTGCACCTGTTCATCCAAATTCCTGGGCTGGTGCGCTACCAGTTCCGTTGGACTGCCTCACTGGGATTGGCCACAGCCGAGGTGCGCCAGGTACTGCGCCTGATGCTGCCGCGCGTTTTTACCATGCTGTTCATCCAGGCGGTCTTTCTCATCCGCGATAACCTGGCCTCGCGCCTCTCGGCCGGGTCGGTGACCGCGCTGACTTACGGCTGGATGATCCAACAGATCCCGGAGACGGTGCTGGGTACGGCGGTGGCGACTGCCATGCTGCCCACCCTGGCAGAATTTGCCGCGCGCGCCGATTGGGCCGCCTTCCGCGGAGCGATCGAACGCGCCGTAAAAGCCCTGCTGGCATTGACCCTGCCGATCGCGGCCATCCTGACCTTGGGGCTGCGTCCGCTGGTGGCGGCAGCCTTCAATTTTACCCCTGAGCAGTCCAACCTGCTTATGTTGGTCACCGGCGGGTTCCTGGCCGGGTTGGCCGGGCACTCCCTAAACGAGATTGCTATGCGCTCGTTCTATGCTCGCCAGAAGGCGCGTTTCCCACTCTGGGCAGCCTTTGTCTCCGCCAATGTCTATCTGGTGCTGGGCTGGGTTTGCTTTGGCCAGCTTGGCGCGCCAGGGATTGCCCTGACCGATTCGATCGTATTTACCACTCAGGCCGTTGCATTATTATGGCTGTGGTCGCGCCGCTCCGGTAACCTGCTGCGCGTTGGCTCCACCCTCTGGCGCGCGCCGCTGGCGGCTCTGGTGGGCGGATTGGTAACCGCCCTGGGTCTGGTCTTCGGGCAGACGGTCATCTCTCCCCTTTTGGCGAGTTTCGCTGCGATGGGTTTGGGCGTGCTGGCATCCCTGCCGTTGATCTGGCCGGAAATTCGTTTGTTATTACGGCTTTAGAAATGAATACCTTGATACCCCATGGAGTACTTAACCGTAAAGGCGTGACGATATTCAAGAAACCTTTGCCTCTGCGCGCCTTGACGGTTTAAGAACGGATAATCGATCTCCAAAAGTATCTTCAATAAGGGTATAATTCAAAGCTGCGAGATTTCGCATTGGAGTGAAATGCATTGATGAACGATTCTTTAGGTTCGACCAAACCCGTAAAAAATCCTTCCACTGAGGAAACGAAAGCAGTGCGCGCTTCGCGCAGCGGACAGACTGCGCCAGCCGGCAACCCGCCGGCAGCTTCCCCGGCTTCGGAACCATCCAAACCGCAATTGCGTTTTCAGAAATTTACCTGGATCGGATTGCTGCGTGCTTTGGGCATTTTCCTGCTGGGGGTGGTCATTCTGCTGGCGATGGCCTTTGTGGGCGGCTGGTTTGGGGTGCAGTCGGGCATGGAGCTGCGCTTCCAGGCTAAAGATACATTGGTGGCCGGACAAGGGGCTGAACAGTATGCCCTGGCGATGCAAGATATGGAGAAGGGGAACTACTCTGTGGCCGCCACGCGGGTGGCATTTATTGCTTCCGGCGACCATGCTTACATTCCCCCGGCTGAAGTGGCGCGCCTGTACCAGATGGGATTGGACGATATGAATGCCGAACGCTACGACCGCGCCGAGGGTTATTTCAACCTGGTGATCCTGCTGGACCCGAACTTTGCCCAGGCCAAGGATTCGCTGGCAGAATTGTGGCTGCTGCGCTCCCGCACGGCCACGCCTACTCTGCAATTTACTCCCACGGTTACCCCCACCCTGGATCTGCGCGGCGAGGAAGAGCTGTTCAACCAGATCCGCTCCCTGATCAACGCCAAGGACTGGGATAATGCCATTCAGGCCATCAACAGCCTGCGCAACAAGAATTTCACCTACCGGGCAGTGGAAGTGGATGGGATGTATTACACCGCCCTGCGCAACCGCGGCGTGAACCGCATCCTGGTGGCCGGGGACCCCGAAGGCGGCATTTATGATTTGACCCTGGCCGAGCGCATTGGCCCGCTGGACCGGGATGCCGACAGCTACCGCACCTGGGCGCGTTATTACATCACCGGTTCCAGTTTCTGGGAGGCGGATTGGGAGAAGGTGGTCTATTATTTCGAGATGATCTATACGGCCCTGCCTAATCTTCGCGACGGCTCCGGCATGACCGCTGTGGAGCGCTTCCGCATTGGCGCGCTGCATTATGCCGATCAGCTGGCTGCCGCGGGCGATTATTGCAAGGCGGAAGAATATTACGGCAAGTCGCTTTCATTGAACTCCGACCCGGCAGTTCAGCCTACCCGCGATTATGCCTGGAATCAATGCCAGCAGCAGAACGTGACCCCGCAGGAACCCGTCCCGACCTCACAGGGCGGGGGTGAAACTCCGACCCCCACGCTCGAAGTGACGGCGACCCCAACCCCGACCCCGACCGATACGCCCCCGGCTCCTTAGGGAGAGCGCATGCAGTTGCTTGCCGACGATGTACGCCGTTTGACCGGGTTGGAAATGTCTCCGCGCCAGGTGGAGCAGTTCGAGATCTATGCCCGCGAACTGGTGGACTGGAATACGCGCATGAACCTCACCACTATCCTGGATGAGGAGGGTATTCGCGTCAAGCATTTTCTGGATTCGCTCTCCTGCCTGCTGGTGATCGACCAGCAGCAGCCGGGTAAGGTGGTAGATGTGGGCAGTGGGGCAGGTTTTCCCGGCATTCCGCTCAAGATCATGCTGCCGGAAATGCGCCTGACGATCATCGAATCGGTGCAGAAGAAGACTATCTTCTGCAAACATTTGGTGGAGGCTTTGGGACTGGAGGGGGTGGAAGTGGAGGCGCTGCGCGCCGAGGATGCCGGGCGCTCGCCGAGGCACCGCCAGCAGTATGATTGGGCGCTAGCGCGCGCACTGGGGCCGCTGCCGGTGGTGGCGGAATACTTGCTGCCATTGGTACGCGTGGGCGGGGCGATGCTGGCCCAGCGCGGGCCGGGCGGCGCGCAGGATGCGCAGGACGCCAAACTGCCCATGCTGACCCTGGGCGGGCGGCTGCGCCAGGCGCGGGCGGTCTCCCTGCCGGGGCTGGAGGAGCGCTACCTGCTGGTGGTGGAGAAGGTCAAGCCCACCCCGCCGGAATATCCCCGCCGGGCGGGCATCCCTTCCAAGAAGCCATTGGATTAACCGCGGATGAACGCTGAAAAACGCAGATTTTAACCAAAAATATCTTATCTGCGTTCATCTGTGTTCATCTGCGGTTAATTATTAAACCGAGGGAGAAACGACCCCGGCCTGGACGTTCCACACCGTGGCAGAGTTGACAAACTCCGGCGGAAAGAGGTGCAGGTCGGTGGTGGTCATCAACACCTGCTGGCAATTCCCCAGATAGCCCAGCAGATCGGCTCGGCGCTGCACATCCAGCTCGGCCAGGATCTCATCCAGCAACAGCACCGGCCATTGGGTGGTCTTGTCTTTCAGCCACTGCACCTCAGCCAGCTTGAGCGCCATTAACGTGGTGCGCACCTGACCGCGTGAACCGAAATCGCCCAGATCGACGCCGTTGCTTAAGAACCGCAGCTCGTCGCGGTGCGGGCCGATGGTGGTCACGCCGCGGGCGATCTCCTCGCTGCGCAGGGTCTGCAGGCGGCGCAGGAAACCGCTTTGGATCTCCTTGAGTGGGATGCCGGAGCGAGAGGCAGGGGTGACCATCTTCAGGGCGAATTGACCTTGCGGTTGAGGAAGGGGGTCGTATGAAGGTTGGTAGGCCAGGCTGAGCACTTCAGCAGAATGGGTGAGAGAATGCGCGATGCGCGTAGCCAAAAGCCCAATCTCGTCCACCGCCAGGATGCGGTTATAGATCAAAATTGCCGCGCGCTGGGCGAGCAGTTCGTCCCAATAGACCAGCTGGTCGGCGTCGCCACCGCGTTCATTGAGCTGCTTGAGCAGGGCATTGCGCTGGCTGAGCGCCTGGGTGTACTCGCTCAGCGCCTGGGCATAGCCAGGAGCTGCCTGCGAGAGGGCCAGGTTCAGGTAGCGCCGGCGTTCTTCCGGGCCGCCTTCGATGATGCGCGTCATTTGCGGCAGGAAGATGACCGCGGTGAAATGCCCCAGTGCCTCGGTGGGGCTGCGCTTGACCCCGTCCAGCAGGATCTCCTTGCGTTGGCGGACGCTGCCGTTGCCGCCATTCTCCTGCACCAGGCGTACTTCCAGGCGGCGCTTCTTTGCGCGCCCGGTGGGTTGATCCTGCTCAAAGTCTGCCACGATGCGCGCCACCGCAAGGTCTTCACCGGCTGCCAGAAAGTTGATCAACTGCTTGTCGGAGGCTGCGTGAAAAGAGGTGAAGGTCGCCAAATAGTAGACCGCCTCAAGCAGGCTGGTCTTGCCCTGGGCATTAGCGCCAACCAGGATGAGCGGCTTGTGCGGCAGATCCATATCCAGGCGGGTGAAGGCCCGGTAGTTGGTCAGCGACAGGTGTTTGAGCTGCACATCAATCCTTGATCGTGGCTTCTTCTTCGGGGCTGGGCTTCCAAACCTTGGATGCCCGGTCGGTGTAAATGATGCCGTCCAGGTGATCGATCTCGTGCTGGAAGATGCGCGCCAGCCAGCCGACGGCTTTCACCCGCTGGGGTTTGCCGTGCCGGTTGAGGGCCTTGACCACCAGCGCGGAATAACGCTCGACCTTGCCGACCAATCCAACCACAGAAAGGCAGGCCTCAATGCCATCTTCCACTTCCTCGGAGACATGCGTGATCTCCGGGTTGACCAGCACGTACAGCTTGGCCGGGACGCTCTCGTCCTCGTCGTCGCCGTATTCCACCACCACCAGACGGATCGATTCACCCACCTGCGGGGCAGCCAGGCCCACGCCGGGGGCAGCCCGCATGGTTTCAACCATATCGTCGATCAGAACCTGTAAGTCCTTGTCAAAATCGGTCACCTTGCGCGCTTTGCGGCGAAGGACCGGGTCGGGTAATTTGCGAATTTCTCGAATAGCCACGTTTTCTCTTTCCCTTTCGGCTCTGATTTTACCGCGTTTTTGTTGAAAGGCAAGAAGAAAAACCTTCCAACCCGGCCTTTGGAGCGCAGTACGGCTGCGTTGCCAACGCACCCTGCCACCTTTCCAGCTTGATTAACAGCCGATTGGGATAAGATCATTCCCCCTTGTCTCTTATCCCAAGCTGAGATTCAATTTGGGCGGGAAATCCCTGGGCCTCTGGTTCAATAGGGTTTGATCACCCACGGAAGTTCCAGCACTTTGACAGGGGTCTGATCGGTGATGATCTCGGTGATCAGGGAGGCTTTGATCGTGCGCAGGATGGCTCCGTTCGGCATCCAGTTGAGTCCGATGTAGTGGTTGGCCAGGTCTGTGTAGGTGTCAAAAGGTCCCGCGGAATTTCCGCCGCTTTCCAGCGTCAGGATCTTGCTGTCTGCCATCACCCCGCATACATTGCTGCCCACCGGCGTTTCAATTCCCAATCCGATCATGAAGGCATCCCAGCTGTTCTTCTCCAGGATATAGCACTGCAGGATGGCGCAGCCGTCTGCATCGTCGATTCCGCGCTCGTAGACTGTCCCGGCGGGGGCGTATTCATTGCCGCCGTGTTCTCTGAAATCATAACCGGGGTCGCAGGTGATGTTGTTGGCCATGAACAGGCTCACCTGCGAGGGAGTGTTCAGGCATGGGGTGATTTGCTCCAGGGTGAATATCTGCCTGGCTCCCGGCTCGGTCGCTCCCGAGCAGGGATCGGGGGTGTTTGTTGGTTGAGGTTTGGGTGTGGCTGTAGACTGTGGCAGGCAGCTCCACATCAGAAATGCCAATGCCAGTATTATGGATAACAAAGGAAATCGGTGCATGACTACTCCTTTTCCGGGCAAAATTCTTTTCACCGCAGCACAATGGGAAGGAAGGTGAACATCTCGCCTCACAATCGGGGAATGCGCACGCGCGGCGTTCCATCCGCCGTCACAAACCCGCCCCCGATCAGCACTTTGCCATCGGGTTGGGTCTTCAAAGGAAAGACTGCTCCTCCTGCAGCGCCTGCGCCAGGGTCAAAGGTAGTATCCAGCGACCCGTTGGAATTCAGCCGCGCGATCTTGCTGCGCCCGGTTGCATTGACCGTGATGAAATTGCCGCCGACCATGATCTTGCCGCTGACCAGGATTTCAAACGTATCCACTTCGTTGCCCATATCCGCAACAAACGTGGAGTCCAGCGACCCGTATGCGTTGAGCCGGGTGATGTAGTTGTGGCCTGTGTTGTTGACCTGGTGAAAGGTTGCGCGGATCAGGATTTTGTCATTCGCATAGGTGAGGGCGAATAGCACGTCTCTGATCTGCCCCAGTTCATTGTACCACTCCTTATATTAGCAAGTAGGGTGCGTTGCCCTTGAGAAGGGCAATGCACCCTGCTTGCTGTGTGAGGATCAGCGGGTTGGAGATTGTGTTTTGGTTAAGGATATCCAAAAAATCCGATTGCTTTTTCATCCGTTTTATTGTATAAACAATTCATGCAAATCCTAGCGGCGATTTCTTTGGTAGTGCGCGATTATGACGAGGCGATTGCCTTTTATACCCAGAAATTGGGTTTTACCCTGCTGGAGGATACCATCCTCAGCCCGGTCAAGCGTTGGGTGCGTGTGGCCCCGCCGGGCAGTGGGGAAGGGGGCTGCTGCCTGCTGCTGGCCAAGGCCTCCTCGCCTGACCAGGAAACGGCGGTGGGCAACCAGACCGGGGGGCGCGTTTTTCTCTTCCTGCACAGCGATGATTTTTACCGCGATTACGAGGCCATGCGCTCGCGCGGGGTGCATTTCCTCGAAGCGCCGCGCAGCGAGCCGTACGGCACAGTGGCGGTCTTCGAGGACCTGTACGGCAATAAGTGGGATCTGATCCAGCCGGTCAAGTAGCGATCACGCAGGGCGCTGGCGCACGGGGGTGCGTTTCCAATCGCTGCGGTTGAGGGCGTTCAGCGTGTTGGGGTCCTGGTAAGCATCGTCGCTGTAATATTCGTCGCCGTTCTCGGTCACCCAGCGGTAGGTCCACTGGTTGGAGCCGCTCTCCCGTTCGCGCGTATAGGGGTTGATGTACTCTTCCAGGTTCATCAGGTTGAGATACTCGGCATTCATCGTCTCGGCGTTGGTCTGGGCGCGGTGATCGGCGATCTGCTGGTCCGCGGCCTGCAGGTCGCGCTGCAAACCGAGCATCTGCTGCTCGCGCTGCTGTTGCTGCTGCTGGGCGTCCAGGAAAGCCCCAGCCATCATGCCCTGGCTGCGCATCTCCTGCGCCAACCAGGGCATGTTTAACTGGCCTGAATCGCGGATGTGCGCCAGGATCGGCTGCCACTGCTGCATCTCCGCCGCCGGGGCGCGTTCCAGGAAGGTATCCTTGTTCGACCACATTCCGCCTGCCATTGCTCCCAGGCTTTCCACTACGGTGTAGGCATTCTCCTGGAATTCCATGCCCCCTTCGGAGTAGGCAAAGACGACCATCCCGCCGGCATAGCTGCCGATCGAGGGGATACCCAGGGCGGCGTTGCGTTTTTGGTAATTTTCCACCAGCAGGGGCAGTTCCTGGCGGCTGAGCACGCGCGGGTTGCCGGCCTGGGGATGCGCCCAGGGGAAGACCACGTTGATCAGGAAGTCCACCGGGTGCATCAACGGGGCAGGCATCATCCCGGAAACGTTGCCGGTGAACATGCCCGCCAGCATTGCGCCGGGGTTCATGCGCGGGTCAATGTATTTATTCTCTGGGCACCAGCGCAGGGCCACGCTGCCGCGCGCATCGCTTTTTACCAGGAAATCCAGCCTGGCTTCGATGGCCTGGGCGTTCATCATCCCCGCCATGCCGCCCATGCGGAAGATACCGCCTTCGATCAGCCAGCCGTCCGGCACCTGCAGGCTGAAGGCTCCCTCGCGCGGCTCAGAACGGTGGTGGAAGACGATCGAGCCCAGCGAGGTGGTCTTTTTTTCGGCGCTGGTGCGGTTGCCAAGCAGAAATTCGGTGCCGCAGTGCTGGCACTTGATCGTTCCGGAGGCAAGGGTGGTCTCCAGTTTGCCGCCGCAGGACGGGCACACCAGGGGGATCAATTCGGTCATGGCTTGCTCCTTGGGGGTGAGAGGGGGGTCCAGGTCAGAGCGGGCGCTTGCGCTCCGCCTCGGTGACCGTGTGGTAGATCTCCAACATGTCGGCGATCTGCTCACGTTCGTGCAGTTCCTTTTGCAATTTATCTTTTTGTTTCTTGGCGTTCATCCGTTCAAAGATCTCTTGCTGGATCTGCGAAGGATTGTAAACCTCGTCAAAAGTCAGCCTTTCCGTGCCGATCAGGATGAAAACTGTGCCGTAGTTAAGCAGCAGGCCGAGGATGCCCAGGCGTTTGTATTCGATCTCCTGGATCGTATCCAGCGATGCCGAGCGTTTATCCTCATTCCCCAGCGGCTTTTTGTAAATATCGATCACCTGGTCATTGGTGATAATGTATTTGTCATTGGCCCAGTCCAGATACTGGTAGAGCCACCATCCGAACATTCCCAGCCAGACGAGCAGCAGGAGCAGGACGGAAAGGTAGCCGCCCACCAGAGGGATCACTTGCAGCAGGCTGAGAATGATGAACAACAACGCAAGCAGAGAAAGCACCAGGGGAACAAAGGTCTTCTTCATGAGGATGAACCAGTGGGTGCGGTAGATGATCTGGTCATCTTTCAGCACGCGCATCTGGAACATGCGGTTGAGGAAGGCGGACAAAGGCCCCTGTTTGACCTCGGTTGGCACTGCGCCATTCGGGCTGGCGGCCTGTTCGGGCGGCAGCATTTTCAGGCGCCGCTGCATGAAGCGGATCATGACCTGGCGCTCCTGGCGGGAGAGCTGCTGGGTGGCGCGGGCGCGGTGTTCCTCCAGCATGGAGATCACATCCGCTGGCGCAGCCAGCTGGCGGAAAATGATCGAGCCGGTGTAGGTGCGAACGCGAATATCTCCATAGCCGATCAGGCGCCCGATATAGCTTGTGTCCAGGTTGTTGGAGAGCACGGCGTGGAGGGGGATCTCCTGGCGAGATTCGTAGAACAGGAAAACTTTATTGGTGGAGAGGACGCGCTTGTTGGTAATGATGCTGTAATCGTTGTGTTCATCCACCCACAGCCAGGCAAACCAAAGGCCAAAGGCGAGTAAAGCGACACAAGCAAAAGCGGTCACCCATTGGGATAGGCTGGAAATACCCAGGTAGAACAGGATGCTGGTAACTACGACCCCCAACAGGGCTGGCGGAACAACCCGCAGCATAATGAAAATGGGATGGTGAAGCGAAATATAGTAAATGGCTTCGTCTTCGTCCAGCCAGTGAATGGGGACCGTGCGTGAGAGCTGGAAGGAATCATACAGACGCTGGATACGGCCGGCGAGCTGCGGTTCATCCTTGAAGAGCGCTTCCATCAGGTTAGGATCGAAGACCACCAGGCGCACCTCGCCAACCGCGCTGGCATCCATGTGATACCGCTGCGATGCCAGCAGGGCCTCGTAACCGAACAGATCCGCTGCTTCGTATTCGCCGAAGAGCTCTGGTTCGCCGTGCACGTAACGGGTGAGCCGGACCTTGCCGCTCAGGATCAGGTAGAATTTGTTGGCGTCTTCGCCGAACTGATAGATGGTATCTCCCTCCTTAAAGATCTCCAACTCCACCTCTTCAGCCAATAATTCCTGGGCTTCCGGCTTGAGCAGGCGGAAGGGATGGGCTGTTTTTAGCAGGGAGAGGATCTCTTTATCGGGAGGCATGAGAAAAAAAGAGGAGCGCTGCCGGGGAGTACCCGGCAGCGCAGGGGAGAACTAAGCGGAGGCTTTGTGGAAGGTCAGGGTCTGTTTTTCGGCGTCCAGTTCCACCAGAACCTTGTCGCCGGGGGAGAATTCGCCAGAGAGCAGGCTGATCGAAAGCGGGCTTTCCACGTTCTTTTGCAGGGCGCGGCGCAGTGGGCGGGCTCCATAGGAGGCCTCGTAGCCCACCTGGGCCAGCCAGGTGGCTGCTTCGGGGGTTAATTCCACATCCAGACCGTGTTCCTTCATGCGTTCCTGCACTTCTTTCATTTGCAGGTGGACGATCTGCCCCATCTGCTCCAGGGTGAGGGCGGAGAAGATGATGATCTCGTCCACGCGGTTGAGGAACTCGGGGCGGAAGGTGCCTTTCAGCGCTTCCTGGATCTTGTTGTGCGCCTTGCGTTCTTCGTCGTTGCTGGTGGCGGGAACGAAGCCCAGCGAGCCGCTCTTCTTCACATATTCATTGCCCAGGTTACTGGTCATGATCAGGACCGTATTGCGGAAATCCACCGTGCGACCCTGCCCGTCGGTCAGGCGGCCGTCGTCCAGGATCTGCAAGAGCGAGTTCCATACTTCCGGATGGGCTTTTTCGATCTCATCGAAGAGCACCACCCGGTAGGGGCGGCGGCGCACGGCTTCGGTGAGCTGCCCGCCTTCCTCATAGCCTACATAACCAGGCGGGGCGCCAAACAGGCGCGAGACGGTATGTTCCTCGCGGTATTCGCTCATGTCCAGGCGCACCAGGGCTTCCTCGTCGCCGAACATAAATTCGGCCAGAGCGCGCGCCATTTCGGTCTTACCGACCCCGGATGGGCCAATAAAGATGAAGGAGCCGATCGGACGGCGGGGATCCTTCAGACCGGAGCGGGCGCGGCGGATGGCGTCCGAGATGGCGCTGATGGCATCATCCTGCCCAATGATACGCTGGTGCAGGTGGTCTTCCATGTGCAGCAGGCGTTCGGCTTCGGTTTCCAGCATCTGGCTGACTGGGATGCCGGTCCACTGGGCGATCACGATGGCGATGTCGTTCACATCCACCACGTCATCCAGCTTATGCTCGGATTCCCACTGATCGCGCTGGGCGATATATTCGCTTTCCATGCGCAGGCGGTCGGCTTTTTTGACCGCGGCGCGCTCGTAGTCGCGCTCGGTGCCGGCCTGCTCTTCCTCGGCCTTCAGGCGTTCCAGTTCGCTTTTCATCGCCTTCAATTCGGGCGGCAGGGAATAGAGCGCCACGCGCAGCTTGGCGGCGGCTTCGTCCATCAGGTCGATGGCCTTATCCGGCAGGTGCCGGTCGGTGACATAGCGGGAGGAAAGGCGCGCCGCAGCCACCAGCGCGTCATCCGAGAAGCGCACCTTGTGATGGGCCTCGTAACGGTCGCGCAGGCCAAAGAGCATCTGGATCGTGTCGTCCACGCTGGGCTCGTCCACGAAGACCGGGGCAAAGCGGCGTTCCAGGGCGGCATCTTTCTCAATGTGCTTCTGGTATTCATCCAGGGTGGTGGCGCCGATGCACTGCAGTTCGCCGCGCGCCAGGGCAGGTTTGAGCATGTTGGAGGCGTCCATTGCGCCCTGGGCTGCGCCTGCGCCGACCACTGTGTGCAGTTCGTCGATGAAGAGGATGATCTCGCCTTCAGCGCGCTGCACCTCTTCGATGGCAGCTTTCAGGCGTTCCTCGAACTCGCCGCGGAAGCGCGAGCCGGCGATCATTGCGCCCAGGTCAAGCGAGATGACCTTTTTCCCGGCCAGCAGCTCCGGCACATCGTTGGAGGCGATCTTTTGCGCCAGGCCTTCGACGATGGCGGTCTTGCCCACCCCGGCCTCGCCAATCAACACCGGGTTATTCTTGGTGCGGCGGGAGAGGATCTGCATCACGCGCAGGATCTCTTTGTCGCGGCCGATGACCGGGTCCAGCTTGCCTTCGCGGGCCTGGGTGGTCAGATCGCGGGAGTATTTCTCCAAAGTACGGTAATGGGTTTCGGCCTGCGGGTCGGTGATGCGCTGCCCGCCGCGCACCTGTAAGATCGCGTCATTGACGCGGTCGCGGGTCAGTCCTGCCGATTCCAGCAGGCGCGCCGAGGGGGTATTGCGCTCGCTGAGGATAGCCAGGAAGATGTGCTCGGTGGAGATGAACTCATCTTTCAGGCGCGAAGCCTCTTCATTGGCCAGGTCGATGATGCGCTTGACGCGCGGGGTGATGAAGACCTGGCCGGCCCCGCCGCCAAAGATACTGGCCTTGGGGGTGGTTCGTAAAATGAAATCCAGGCGCTCGGACAACATGGAAGCGTCCACCTTGAGGATCTCCAGGATTTGCGTGATCACTCCCTGGGGCTGCTCGATTAGCGCGAGGAGGATATGCTCGGTATCGATCTGGTTGTGCCCATAACGTTGGATGATCTCGGCTGCGCGCTGCGCGGCCTCTTGGGCACGTTCTGTAAAACGATCAAATCGCATCATAGAATCCGTCCTTAAGTGTGAGGGGCGGGAACCACCGGCAAGGCCGGCGGATCCGTGACAGTAAACATTCTGTCTAGGGAATTATAGCATCTTGTCAATTAACAAACATATATAATTGTGTTAGAAGTGTATATGAATCGGGATAAAAAAAGCCACCTGGAGGGTCTTTAACGACCAACCAGGTGGCTGTTGGTTCAGGCGATTAAGCCCGGCGCGCTTTTAGTAGCGGCGCTGGGGGCGATCTTCGCGGGGTTTGGCGATATTGACCTTGAGGGCCCGTCCGTCCAGCATTTTCCCATCCAGAGCCTGGATGGCTTTCTGAGCATCCGCTTCGCTACCCATCGTCACGAAAGCAAAACCCTTCATGCGTCCAGTATCGCGATCCTTGATCACATCAACAGAGACCACGGTGCCCGATTGCTCAAAGGCAGTGCGCAGGCCAGATTCGGTAGTGTCATAAGACAGATTTCCAACATACAACTTTGATTCCATTTTTTTCCTTTGGTTTGCGGCTTTTCGCTGCTAATCAGGCATTGCGAAAGCCATGAAAGATTTCCAGGTCATTGTTGAAAGAAAAACCGCCCCTTGATACAGAAGGGCGGCGAGATCAATCAAACGCAGATCTGAAATTTACGAATTGAATTATAGCACACAGGGGATGAAATGTAAAGGTATTTTTGGAATTCAAGATACGAGAATTAAGGGGTGAATAGGGGTCTGCTGTACCAGTGCACTGATTATGACTGTAAAAGGAATTTATTTAAATGTATAATTCAATGGAATTCCCATTCATTAAACAGAGGTTCATTCCCATGAGTCTGATCATTGAAACGGATCAACTTACTAAACGCTACGGCAGCTTGCTGGCGGTAGATGCGGTCAACCTGAACGTCGAAAAGGGCGAGGTGTTTGGCTTCCTCGGGCCGAATGGGGCAGGCAAGACCACCACGATCGGGATGCTGCTGGGGCTTTTAAGGCCCAGCGCCGGGAGGGTGTGCCTGTTCGGCCAACCGGTCTCCTTCGCTCATTCTTCAATATTATTGAAGGTGGGGGCGCTGGTGGCGGAACCGGGTTTTCTGCCCGACCTGAGCGGGCGGGACAACCTGCGCCTGCTGGCGCACCTGCACCCGCAGGTGACAGCAAAACGGATCGAAGAAGTGTTGGGGCAAGTGGATCTGGTGAAAGATGCCCGGCGTAAGGTGAAGACCTACTCCACCGGTATGAAGCAGCGCCTGGGGTTGGCAATAGCCCTGATGCACAAGCCGGAACTGCTGATCCTGGATGAGCCAACCAATGGATTGGATCCGGCGGGAATGAAAGAGGTGCGCGACTTGCTGCGCTCCTTGCCTGCCCAGGGGGTGACCGTCTTCCTGAGCAGCCATTTGCTGCACGAAGTGGAACAGATCTGCGACCGGGTGGCGGTGCTGAACCACGGGCGGGTGCTGAAGCAGGGGCGGGTGGCGGAGCTGGTGCAGGGGAGCCAGGTGGTGCGGGCACGGGTGTCCGATTCTCAGCAGGCAGCCGAGGTGCTGCGTTCCCTGCCGGGAGCGGTGCGCGTATCTGCCAGCGGAGATTGGGTGGAGGCCCAGGGAGTGTCCCCGGAAGCGTTGATCGAAAGCCTGGTCGCCAACCGGCTGACCCCTGCCGAGGTCAAGAACGGGAATCCTGACCTGGAAAGCATCTTCCTCGACCTGACCGGCTCAACAGCCGACGATGCGACCCCAGCGGCGGGGGAGGAGGAGTGATTATGTTCTTCCGATTATTGAAAGCCGAGCTGAAAAAGATCTTCAAACAGACCATCCTGGCGGCCATGCTGACCGTTTTAGCGCTCATGGCGGTAGTAGCCTGCCTTGCATCCATCAATACTCCCGACCCGTCGGTTCCCACGCCTGTCTGGGGAGAAGTGGTGTCGGTCATGCTTGGCGTGGCGGGCTCTGTGGTCGGTCTGCTGCTGGCCGTCACGTTCGCGGGACTGAACCTGGGCGCGGATTATCAACGCCGCTGGGTGCAGCAGTGGGTCAGCCACGGCGCACCGCGGCGCAGCCTGATCCTCTCGAAACTGCTGGCCTTGCTGTTGTGCCTGATGCTCTATCCCCTGGTGATGCTGGTAGTCGGCGTTCCACTAAGTGCAATCCTGTTGAACGATCATGGTTTTCCGGTCAGTATGAACCTAATCCAATGGGATGTGCTGCTGGCCTGTTATCTTCTGACTGTGCTGTGCCTGCTGCCGTATGGATTGATCGGCACACTGCTGGCGGTGGTGGGGCGCTCGCCTTCCCTACCGCTGGCGGCCGGCCTGGGCTGGGTGATCGCCGACTTCATCGGCGTGCAGGGGCTGAACGGCCTGCCGGATCCCTGGCATACCATTGCCACCTGGCTGCCCTCGAACCTGACCCAAAATGTGCTGCATCTCACCAGCCAGATCGCCAACCCGCCGCTGGATAATCTTTTCTATATCAACCCCCCGGTCGATCCGGCCCTGGCGGCGGTCCTGCTCGCCGCGCTGTGCCTGGTGTTGGGTGGGCTGGTCGTGTATCTATTTGAGCATCAAAATTTGAATTAAAGCGCCTTTTCCATCCGCCAGGCGGGTTCCTCCACGTTCTGCCAGTTGCCTTCGTGATCCTGGTAGGACCAGATTCCCGGCTCGTGGGCGGTGACGGCAAAACCCAGGCGGCGGTAGAGCGCCTGGGCGCGGATGTTGTTTTTGGCCACGTTGAGCGTCAGCCGTCGGTATCCGCGCTCGCGCAGGTTTTCCATGATCACCTCTATGAAGCGCGTGCCCAGGCCGACCGAGCGGAATTGCGGGCGGACGCGGAAGGAGTACAGGTAGGCGCGGTTTCTGCCATCGGCCAGCTCGTGCCGGTCGCTATTGAGCTGGACAAATGCCTGCCCCAGCAACCCGGGGAAACCCGTCCAGCGCGCTACCCAGATGATGGTCAGGCCTTTGAGAGTGCGGGTGTAGGCATCGGCATACATGCGCCGGAAGTGGATGAATTCGCCGTCCCATTCCAGGTCGGGCAGGTCGGCAGGTTCGATGGGGCGGATGACCACCTGGTTCAGCCAATCAGAGGGAAGCGAAGGGGGATTTTCCATGGGGAGGAGGTCAGCGGGAAAGGAGGAGCGAGGCCAGCCGGCGGGCTTCTGCGATCAGGTCGGCCTCGACCGGCAGGGTGTACTCCGGCGTGACGCGCATCAGTAAAAGTCGGAGCGTCTGAAGTGCATCGGACGGCAGCGCAGGATGGGTGCTCAGGGCCTGGAACAGGTCGATGGCGTTGGCAGAAGGGACGGGTTCTCCGCGCTGCTCCAGCCAGGCGCGGGCAGCCAGGGCGGCGGCGCGGCGGGCGCACACCCGCGCGCGTCCTTCCAATCCTTTGGCGCGAGAATCCTCGGCCTGGGCCAGTTCGCGGTCGATCTCGGCGGCGTAATTGTTCATAGGGATAATTTACCACAAATAATCCTTGCCGGGGGAGTATTTAACCACAGATGAACACAGATAAGTGCGGATGAACACAAACAAGAACGTTTTAATGTGGGCGATAAAATTCCTATTTGAGCCTATTTCTTGTCCTTAAGATCCATGTCACCGGTGTTAAATTTCCTTGAATATTTCCGCAAGAGATTATAATTCAGGCATGGCAAAATTATCCCATCTGGACGAGAACGGGAGGGCGCGCATGGTGGGCGTGGGCGGCAAGCCCGACACCGAACGCACGGCCGTGGCGGCCGGAGAAGTGCGGCTGCAGCCCGAAACGCTGGCCCTGATCCGCCAGGGCCTGATGAAGAAAGGCGATGTGTTGAGCGTGGCGCAGGTGGCGGGCATCATGGCGGCCAAACGCACCGCCGAGTTGATCCCGCTCTGCCACCCGCTGCCGCTGCACCAGGTGGAAGTGAGCCTGGAACTGGACGATGCCTTGCCGGGGGTGCAGATCCGCGCCGCAGTGCGCACATCCGGCAAGACGGGGGTTGAAATGGAAGCGCTCACCGCGGTCAGTGTGGCAGCTTTGACCGTCTATGATATGGTCAAGGCAGTTGAAAAGGCTGCCCGCATCACCAATATTCGCCTGCTGGAAAAACACGGCGGCAAGAGCAGAGATTTTTATGCCGAACACAGTGAAGGAGTGTAAATGGTCAGGGTCTTATTGTTCGCATCCCTGAAAGCGGCGGCCGGCGTGGGACGGCTGGAGGTGGATTGGGCGGGCGGCACGGTAGCCGGGCTGCGCGCCGAAGTGCTGCACCGTTACCCTGCGCTGTCAGACAGCCTGGGGGGCGCCCTGGCAGTGGTCAATCAGCAGTATGCCGGGGAAGAGGAGATCGTTTCTGACGGCGCTGAGGTGGCTTTCTTTCCGCCGGTCTCCGGCGGTTCTATTTTCCCCACCATTACGCGCATCACCCGCGAATCGCCGGATAGTGATGCGCTGCTGCGCGAGATTAGCCTGCCGGAAAGCGGCGGCGCCTGCCTGTTCACCGGCATGGTGCGCGCGGTCACCCGGCGCGGGGATGCGCATGAGACCGTTTCCCTGGAATACGAGGCGTACCAGCCGATGGCCGAAGCGCGCTTGCTTCAGATCGCCGGAGAAATGCGCGCGCGCTGGCCCGACCTGCAGGGCATTGCCCTGGTGCAGCGCATCGGGCTGCTGGAAGCCGGGGCGACCAGCGTGTGGGTGGCCTGCACGGCTGCTCATCGGGATATGGGTATCTTCGAGGCGGCCCGTTACGGCATTGACCGGTTGAAACAGATCGTGCCGGTCTGGAAAAAGGAGAGCGGCCCGAACGGCGAGGCCTGGATTGAAGGGGATTACCGGCCTGAGCCGGGGGAGTGAGCCATGACGACGGTCTGTTGTGTAAAATGCGGCCTGCCTTATCCTGAGACCAGTCTGCCGTATCTTTGCCCCGCCTGCGGAGGATTGTTCGATTACGACGGGCCTTTCGCTTTCGATCCGGGCCGGATTGAGCCGAAATTACCCGGTTATTGGCGCTACCGGCATACCTTTGAGCTGCCCGCCGGAGCACCGCTGGTCAGTCTGGGCGAGGGCAATACCCCGCTGGTGTGGGTGCACTCCGGACAGGAGGAGGTGGCGTTCAAGCTGGAATCGCTCAACCCGACCGGTTCGTACAAGGATCGCGTCAGCGCTGCGCTGGTCAGCCGCCTGGCGGCAGGGGGAGCGCAGCGGGCGGTGGAGGATTCCTCCGGCAACGCGGGAGCCTCGTTTGCGGCTTACATGGCGCGGGCCGGGCTGGCGGCGCGGGTGTATGTGCCGGGATCGGCTTCCGGGCCGAAACGCGATCAGATCGAGGCCTACGGGGCGGAATTGGTCTCCGTTCCCGGGCCGCGCTCCGCAGCAGCGCAAGCCGTATTGGAAGATGCTCGCCGGGGTGTGCCGTACGGCTCGCACGCTTACCTGCCCTTTGGGCTGCCGGGCATCGCCACCATTGCCTATGAATTGTTGGAGCAGTTGGGCGGCGTGCCGGGGACGGTGGTGGCGCCGGTGGGGCACGGCGGGCTGCTGCTGGGCATCCTGCGCGGTTTTAACGCTTTACGGCAGGCCGGGCTGGTGGAACGCTCCCCGTATTACGTGGGAGTGCAGGCGGCGGCTTGCGCGCCGTTAGTGGCTGCCTGGCAGCACGGCCTGGATGCGGTGGAAGAGATCGAAGAAGGCGCCACCCTGGCGGAGGGCGTGCGCGTGCGGCGTCCCATGCGCGCCGAGGCGCTGTTGGCGGAAATTCCTCGTTTTGGGGGAGAATTTCTGGCGGTTCCGGAGGATGAATTGCTCCCCGCCTTCCACAAGCTGGCCCGCATGGGGGTGTACGTGGAACCGACCTCGGCCCTGGTGTGGGCTGCTTTGCGGCAAATCGAGAAAGTTCCCCGTCCGTTGGTCTTGATTATCAGTGGGAATGGGTTAAAATATAGAAGATAGTTTATTCTGGAACCAAAGGGCCGCCAGCCACTGAACCAATCATTTGGTGTCTGGCGCTCCTGTCCCCGATGGGGATGTTCCATCATCCGAGGAGGATCGAATAGTATGGAAGAACATGGAGCCGCAAATGGCCGTCGTTTGACGCCGCATGAGTTTGCAGCAGAAGCCCATCTCGTTTTCCGCGACTGGCTGCTGCTCAGCCGCGCGCTGACCCACCGCTCGTTCCTCAACGAGCATCCGGAAGCCCTGGAGAACAATGAGCGCCTGGAATTCCTGGGCGACGCTGTGCTGGATTTTCTGGTCGGCGCCTGGTTATATAACCATTACCCCGAGATGCCCGAAGGCGACCTGACGCGCATGCGCTCCGCGCTGGTACATACCGAGCAGCTGGCAGAATTCGGGCGCATGATGCGCCTGGGAGATGCCATTCGCCTGGGGCGCGGCGAGATGCAGACCGGCGGGCGCGACCGTTCGGCGCTCTTGTGCGATGCCTTTGAGGCGTTGGTGGGTGCGCTTTATCTGGACCAGGGCATGGAAGCCGTCAACAAATTCATGTTCCCGCTGCTCAAAGACGCAGCTGAAGATATTTTAATGAACCGCAAGACCGAAGATCCCAAGAGCCGCTTGCAGGAGTGGGCCCAATCGGAGGGCTTCGGCGCTCCGGTCTACATCACCCGCAGCGCGAGCGGGCCGGAACATTCCAAAACCTTTGAGGTGGATGTGCTGATCAACAACGAAGTCTATGGCAGCGGCAGCGGCACCAGCAAGCAAGCTGCCACCAAGGAAGCAGCCCGGGATGCGCTCACCCGTCTGGGGATGGCCTTACCATGACCGCCCGGCTTAAATCGCTGGAATTACACGGTTATAAGACCTTTGCCAGCCGGATCCTCTTTGAGTTTCCCGGCGATGTGACCGCCGTGGTCGGCCCCAACGGCTCGGGCAAATCAAATATTGCGGATGCTATCCGTTGGGTGCTGGGTGAGCAGTCATACAGCCTGCTGCGCGGGCGCAAGACCGAGGATATGATCTTCTCTGGCTCGGAAGGCCGCCCGCGTGCAGGCATGGCTTCCGCCTCGATCGTATTTGATAACTCTGACGGCTGGCTGCCGATCGATTTTGCTGAGGTTTCGATTACCCGGCGGGCTTACCGCGACGGGCAGAACGAATATCTGCTCAACGGGCAGCGTGTACGCCTGAAGGAGATCGGCGAACTGCTGGCGCAGTCTGGCCTGGCAGAGCGTACCTACACCATGATCGGGCAGGGCTTGGTGGATGCCGCCCTGGCGCTCAAACCGGAAGAACGCCGGCGCTTTTTTGAAGAAGCCGCAGGGATCGGCCTCTACCGCACCCGCAAGGAAGAATCGATCAACCGTCTGGACAGCACGCGCCGCAACCTGGAACGTGTCTCGGATATCTTGAACGAATTAGAACCGCGCCTGATCAGCCTGGAAAAGCAGGCCAAAAGGGTGGTGGAATATGAACGAATCAAAGCTGACTTGCGCCTGCTGCTGCGCGAGTGGTACGGCTACCACTGGCACCGTTCACAGGCCGATATGGTGCATGCCAACGATGTAGTCAGGGCGCAGGAAACGCGTGTGGTGGCTGCCCGTTCGCGGGTGGAGGAGATCGAAACCGACATGGGCGAGCTGCGCACACGCATCCAGGAATTGCGCGCCCGGCTCAGTCAGTGGCATGCGCAGCAATCCGATTTGCAGCACCAGCGTGAAAAGATCACCCGCGACCTGGCGGTGATGGACGAGCGCCAGCGCGCGCTGCGCGAACAACATACCAATTTGCAAGGCGACCTGGCCCGTCTGGAGGAAGAGCATGCCACGCGCCAGGAGCGCATGGAAACTGCTGAAAAAGAACGCGCTGCATTGGAAAGTGAAGTGAACGATGCGCGCCAGCAGGCCGCCGTGGCAGGCAAGAATTTACAGGCTCGCCAGGTCGAACGCGAACAGGTGGATCGCCTGCTGCGTGAGGTGCGCCGCAGCCTGGTCAACGCTGAAACGCGCCAGGTGCAGGTACGCGCCCATCAAAATGAGCTGGGCAATCGGTTGGAGACCTTGCGTAAATCGCGCACCTCGCTCTCCCAGGCGCTGGAGGCTGACTCGCAAGGGTTGGAAGGCGCCCGCGCGCGCCTGGAGGAAGCCGACCAGGTCCGCAAACGCACCCAGGCCGAGGCGGGAAAGATCGACGACGAGATCGAGATTCTGCGCAAACAGATCGGCGAGGGCGAAACCCAGCGTAAGCGCCTGCAGGATGAACGTGCGCGCCTGGAAGCAGAACGCAGCCGCCAGAAAGCCCAGTTGGAAGTGCTGGTGCAGGCCGAACGGTCGATGAGCGGCCTCAACCAGGGGGCGCGTTTCCTGATGCAGGCCTCCCGGCAGGGAAAACTCTCCGGGGAATTGCGTGCCCTCAGCAGCGCGCTGGTGGTGCCGGCCGAATATGAACGGGCGGTGGCCGCTGTGCTGGGTGAAGCGTTGGACAGCCTGGTGCTGGGCAAAGACAGCGACTTGGATGCTGCTTTGGGTATGCTGGAAGAAGGCGAAAAAGGCCGCGCAGTGCTGCTGGCCCAACCTTTGGGGTCCAATAAGAATGAAATAGAAGCCCTTTCCGGAATGCAAAACGACCCGGATTTCATTGGCCTGGCCGCGGATCTGGTGCAGATCCCCGAGGACGTTCGCGGGGCAGCCCGGATCCTGTTGGGGCAGGTGCTGGTGGTACGCGGGAGGGATGCTGCCCGGCGCGCAGCGGCCCAATTACCCCCCACGGCGCGTGCGGTGACCCTGCGCGGCGAGGTGTTCTGGGGCAACGGGATGGTCGTGGCCGGGCAGGATGGGCGCAGCGGTGTGATCGCGCGTCCGCGCCAGATCGCTGAATTGGAAGCCGGGCTGGAGAAACTGGCCGGGCAGTTGAAAGAACTGGCAGCTCAACAGGAAGCCCATGAGAACGACCTGACGGGCTTGCGCCAACGCCAGAACGGGCTGGAAAAAACGCAGCGTGAACATGCTCAGCGCATTTCTGCCGCCGGGCAAGCCTTCCAACAGGCCAACCTGGCCCTCGAACAGGCCCGCCAACGCAACGAGTGGCAAAAGAGCCAGCTGCTCCAGGTGGAGCGGCAGCTACACGGCGCGGAAGAAGAAGCCAAAAAAGGCGCCGGGGAATTGAAACAAACCGAAGAGGAAATTACCAGGGCTAATGAGCAGGTGCGCCAGCACAACCGCGCCCTCTCCGCTCTGCCTCTGGATGATCTACAGGCCCAGGTGGTGCATTGGAACACCACCCGCGCCGTGGCCGAACGGGCTTTGCAGGAAGCCGCCCGCCGTCTGGAGGAACAAACCCAGGCTCTGGCTGCCAATACGAATTTACAGGCCAGTCTGCGCCAACGGGTGGATTCAGCGGCTGCTGCCGCTACCCTGCTGGATGGCGAGAAGGAATCCCTGGGTGAGCAGGAAGCCCGGTTGGCCGGGCAGGTGGAAGCCCTGCGCGCGCAGGTGGACCCGGCTGAAACCGAGTTGGAAAGCCTGGAGGTGGAGATGGCCCGTCGCCAGGAGACGCTTTCTTCGGCTCAACAGACTCTGACCCTGGGCGAGCGCCTGTTTGCCCAGGCTCAACTGGAGGCGTCGCGCCAGCACGAGGCGCTTGATTCCCTGCGGCGGCGGATTGAAGATGATTTCGGCCTGGTGGCGCTGGAGTACACCGAGGTGCCCGGCCAGACGCCGCTGCCCTTTGGCGACATGGTCGAGCAGCTGCCGGTGGTGAAAGAGATCAACCCCCAAATTGAAGAGAGTATCACCCGCCAGCGCGGGCAGCTGCGCCGCATGGGCGCGATCAACCTGGAAGCGCACAAGGAATACACCGAGGTGAAGGAGCGCTATGAATTCCTCTCCAGCCAGGTGGAAGACCTCAAGCAGGCGGATGCCGACCTGCGCCAGGTGATCACAGAGCTGGATGAATTGATGCGCCGCGAGTTCTTGAAGACCTTCGAAGCGGTGGCAAGCGAGTTCAAACAGATGTTCACCCGCCTGTTTGGCGGTGGTTCAGCCCGCCTGGTGCTGGCCGATGAAGAAAACCCCACCGAAGGCGGCGTGGATATCGAAGCCCGCTTGCCTGGACGGCGCGAGCAGGGGCTGTCGCTGCTTTCCGGCGGCGAACGCAGCCTGACCGCGGTGGCATTGATCTTCTCACTGCTCAAGGTTTCGCCGACGCCGTTCTGTGTGATGGATGAGGTGGATGCGATGCTGGACGAGGCCAACGTGGGGCGCTTCCGCGACCTGCTGCTGGAGCTGAGCGAGAAAACGCAGTTCATCGTCATCACCCACAACCGTAACACGGTTCAGGCGGCGGATGTGATCTACGGCGTGACCATGGGGCGCGACTCGACCAGCCAGATCATCAGTCTGCGCATGGACGAGGTCAGCGAGGATATGGCAAAATAAAGCAAAAAGGCCGCCCAAAAAGGCGGCCTTTTTTATTCCATAAAGGGATCTTACTGACTTGGAGGGGTGGGAACCACGTAGTCGCTGCTGAGCGCGGGTTCGGTCGGAACCTTGGAAGTCCACCAGTCGTATTTCGTGATCGTGGTGGCAGCCTTGGCGCCGTCTAACCAGGTCTGGTAGATGTTGGCCTGGGCGGTCGAGTAACCCGAGGAAGTGTATGGACGTTCCTGCTTGTCCAACACCTGCACCACATGCCAGCCGTTGTCGGTCTGGATCGGATCGCTGATCTGGCCTTTTTCCATGGAGAAGACTGCTTCTTCGAAGGGGGCCACCATGGCGCCGCGGCCGAACCAACCCAGGTCGAGGACCTGGATGGCACCGTTGGCCTCAGCGTCTGCGGCAACCTTGTCCCAGCTCTCACCGGCCTTCAAGCGGTCGGCATAGCCCTGAGCGGTAGCCTGGTCGCTGACCAGAATGTGGCGTGCCCAGATCTGGGTGCCCACAATCGGCAGGTCCTTGGTGAGGGCGTTGTACACTTCACGGCGCAGGATCGTGTTACGGATCACATAGCGCAGGTCAGCTTCGGTGATCTGGTATTGCGCAATCCCGTCCAGGAAGGTTTGCTTGTTGGTCTGGAAGGCGTCCGCCGTGTAAACGGTGGGCGTCGGTTCAGGCGTGGGTTCCAGGGTGGGAGTGGCCGTGCCAGCCGGGGTGGGAGCCGTGGTGGGAGTGGGCAGAACTACCGTGGGGGTGGCAGTGATGGTCGGCACCGCAGTCGGTGAGGGGGTGAAGGTGGGGGTAATGAAGACCTTCTGCTCGTCCGAGAGGGTGGGGGTGGGGGGAAAGTCCAGGGTTGGTTCAGCGGTGGGAGTGCCGTTTGGGAAATACCCGAAGGCATTCTTCAGCTCTTCGTCCACCTGTGCATCCGTGACCGTGATGCCCAGCTCTTTGGCTTTGTTGGCGATCAGGATATTTTCGATCATCGTGTTCAACACGTCATCGGCGATACCCTGAGGGTTGTTCAGTTGGGACTGCAGCGAGACGAGCTGATCGTAGTAGCCGAAGGGATCGCTTTTGAAGTATTGGAGGATCTGCTCATATTGCTGGAGGTACTGCTTGAATTGCTGCAAGCGGCTGTAGCGCTCGTAGCGTACCTGTCCCTGGAAATCAGCAAAGCTGACGCTCTGGTCGCCCACCTGAGCAGCCGCGCGTTGGTTCTGGAAGACAAACTGGTTCAGCAGCCCCACGACGATGAGAACCACCACCAGCACCACCACAACGATCGCGCCGATGACCATACGGCGTTGATTCCTGCGCTCTAGCTCGCGATGAGCTAAGTGCTTGCGGTTAACGAATTCTTGTTTGGGGGGCATATTGGGATCCTGCCTGTAGTTTAGCGGTCGTCTTTGCCAGTGAAGGGCAGGATGGCAATATGGCGCGCGCGCTTGATCGCCTGGGCCAAATCACGTTGGTGCTTGGCGCAGGTGCCGGTCTGGCGGCGCGGGCGGATTTTACCTTCTTCGGTGACGAAACGGCGCAGCAGGTCGATCTGCTTGTAGTCCATGTGCAGGTTTTTGTCGGCACAGAACTGGCAAATCTTGGGGCGCGCTACGTATCGGCGCGAAGAAGTCTGCTCATTTTCATTCATATTTTGATCAGACATTGAACTTTACTCCTCAACGGGCTGAAGACATATCTTCGTCCGTTTGACTAAAAAGGACGCACCACCGCAGCGGTGCTAGAACGGAAACTCTTCGTTATCCGGCTCTTCGGCCTGGTCGGCTTCAGAGGAGATGGGGTGGTTGTTGGCATCGCGGCGTTCGCCGAGCATCATCATTTCGTTGGCAACGATCTCAACCGAGGTATGTTTCACACCTTCGCTGTCATCCCAGCGGCGGGTCTGCAAGCGGCCCTCAATATAGACCTGTTGGCCTTTGGTGAGGTATTGTTTGCAGATCTCAGCCAGGTTGCCCCAGGCGACGACGTTGAACCATTCGGTTTCGTTGTGGCGCTCGCCATCTGCAGTGCTCCAAGAGCGGCTGGTGGCGACCGAGAAAGTGGTCACGGGACGTCCAGAGGGGGTGTAACGCATTTCCGGATCCCGGCCCAAATGTCCAATGATCATGACTTTATTCAGTCCGCGGCTCATTTTTCACTCCTTAACTCTTTAACACAGATAAACCAGATTCTTTACTCGATCCCGGTGATCATGAAGCGCAAAATTGTTTCGATGAAGCGAAGATTGCGTTCCAGTTCGTTGGTGAAGCTCGGAGCCATCTTGGCAGTGACAAGGACGTATTGTCCTTCGCGCTGCTTGCGGATGATATAGGTCATCCGACGTTTGCCCCACATATCGACTTTCTCGATAGAGCCACCCGAATCCGTGATCCAGCCCTTGACCTTATCCAGCAAACCGTTCAGAGCGGTTTCGTCCAGGTCGGGATGGACAATAAGCACGACTTCGTAAGTACGCATTTGAAAAACCTCCTTTCCTCGGGATAAGCCCCCAGACACTTGCCGTAGGCTAGGCCGGGAGCGGAAAGGTAAGACGCCCGGAGTGGGCGCTTAACCACGAGGGTCAAGTTTAACACAGAGTTGGGGATATTGCAAGGAGCGAACTCCCCGCTCATATTTCGGTAGTGTATCTTTAACACATGAAATGTTTGGCAAGGGACAAATCAAATTCA
>CAYRHN010000013.1:0-122018 GCA_964424115.1 uncultured Anaerolineaceae bacterium | reverse complement strand
CAGAGTTCGCATGGATTTCTTTTCTGTCACCTCTCAAGGTGGCAACTTAGGTTAAATATCATAATGGACGCTGTCTTGATAAACGGTGATGCGCACATAGGTGCTGCGCGCGCCGGTATCTCCCAGGCCGCGGGCATGTCCCACATCGATCTGCCAGATCCCCCCAACAGGGATCACGCTGGCATCATGCGTATGCCCGCACAGGTAGATGGCGTCGTAGCGGTCCAACAGCAAGAGGAATCGGCTGGCATTCTCTGGGTGGATGCCCAGGTTATCCTCGGTATGGCGCAGCCGGCCGTTATCCATATCCGCCACCGCTGTGATCGGTTCGTGACCAGCTACGAAGATATGCGGTTTTGTGGTCGCTGCCAGGTCGGCAGCCAGCCAGTTGTAAAGGTAGTCGGGAATGTCGCCTCCCGTCGCGGTATCCCCGCCGCTGTCGCAATATTCGTTGAGGAGCACAAAATGGGCATTGCTGTAATCAAAAGAATAGGTCGTTTCGGGGCAGGCTGCCGGACCGGGATTCACGGCGCCGTAGTTGTATGCGCGCAGCCAGGCCATATCCTCAGGGGTCTCGGTTTCATGGTTCCCCGGCAGCGGGTACCAGCGGTAATCGCTGCCTAACACCTGGTCGATCGTCCAACGCACCCCCGCAGGCGGGTCAATGTCTCCGGGGCTGATCATGAATGCTCCCTGGCCGGTGGCGAGAATGCTTTCCACTGCGCCTCGATAGTAACTGGATGTGTTATAGCTGCCCTCCCCTGCAAAATATCGCATATCGGCGGTCACTACAAAGGAAAATGACGCCTCCTGTGGCTCTGGAAAATGAAAGAGGGCAAGTCCGACTGCAAGCGCCAGGATCGTCCGGAGTAGGATCCTCATGGTTTTATTATACGTCTTCCGCGCCCGTTTCTCCCCTGTGCCCGGAAAAAATCATCTATAATCATGGTGGTGAGTTACAACAGGGAATCACGAGGAGGTTGTCAGTATGGCGGTTAAGATCACCTGTTACGGCGCAGTACGCGAGATTGGGGGAAACAAGATCCTCCTGGAAGACGGTTCCACCCGCCTGATGTTAGACTTTGGCACCGCTTTTGGGCGGGCGGGACAATTTTTCAACGAATTCCTTCATCCGCGTTCCACACGCGGCCTGCTGGACCCGCTCATGCTGGGGCTGCTGCCTGACCTGCGCGGGATCTACCGCTCTGACCTGGAGGCCGAGGGAATGTGGGAGCGGGTGGAAACGCGCCTGGGGCGCAAAGCACAACAGATTCATCTGGATGCCGTGCTGCTCTCCCACGCCCACCTGGATCACAATGGTTACCTGGGATACCTGGACTCCGGCCTGCCGGTGGTGACCACCCGCGCCACTGCCCTGATCGGCCGGGTGATGCAAGTGAGCGGCGCGAACGGACTGGAATTTGAGATGGCCTACACCAATCCGCATGTGCTGGATAGCGAAGGCAACCTGAAATCCGATCGGGGTGACGTACGCCAACTGCGCCCTTATGCCTTTCTGGACGGAGCATTAAGCCAGGCCGCCCACGACTTTTGGCTCACTGCGGGGGGAAGTTCCCGAAAATCCATTCAGCCGGCGGAGGCCGGTCCGGCGGGGGAGCGGGTGGGGGGGCTGGGTTTGCGTTGGTGGCCGGTGGACCACTCCATCCCCGGTGCGTGCGCCTTTGCCTTGCAGACTTCGTCCGGCTGGGTGGCGTATACCGGGGATATTCGTTTTCACGGGCGGCGCGGCGAGCAAACCCGGCGTTTCATGCGCGAGCTGGCGGAATTGCGCCCGGCAGCGCTGATCTGCGAAGGCACGCACATCTCCTCCCATGCCCAGCTCAGCGAGGAGGATGTGGCGGCCAACGCCCTGCCCATCATCCGTCGTTACGCAGGCAGGCTGGTGGTTGCCGATTTTGGGCCGCGCAACGTGGACCGGCTGGAAGTTTTTCTCGATCTGTGCGCGCATACCGGCCGCATCCTGCTGGCCCAGCCCAAAGACATCTACCTGCTCCAATCCCTGGCGCTGGCCGATCCCGAGGCCTACGCGGCCCTGTTGGCGCATCCTGCCCTGGGGATGTATGCCGACCCGAAATCGTCCCCCAAGTCCTGGGAGAAAGAACTGCGCGAAGAATGGAAGGCGCGCACGCGCGGGCCGGGCCAGGTGTCTCAATCTCCAGGTGATTACCTGTTGGCTTTCAGCCTCTTTGACCTGAACGACCTGATCGACCTGGAAGGGGCGCAGGGCGGGGCATACCTGTTTTCCAACAGCCAGGCATACGACGAAGAACAGGAGGCCGACCTGGAGCGGCTGCGCAACTGGGTGAAGTGGATGAAGATGGACCTGTATGGCGACCCGGACGACCCGACCCGGATCGTTTTGCATGCCTCGGGACACGCCGGCGGCGCAGAGCTGCTGGATTTCGTGCGCACAGTTAACCCCGGCGTGTTGGTGCCGGTCCACTGCCTGAACCCGGTCTGGTGGCAGGAGCAGCTGGCGGGCAGCCCGGTACAGGTGCGCCCTCCGGAATTGGGACAGGTCCTGGAAGTGTAGACTCCAGCGGGTTGTTCCCCAATCCCCTGAGAGCAGCTTGCTAAAAATGAGATTCGTCACAAATTTTTAGATGATCATCTCTTTTTTCGCATTAAATGTAGAGAAAATAGCCTTGCAGAGACTGAAAACCGGGTTAACAACTTGACTTTATTCCTGGTTTGTGCTATAAGAATCCTAGTCCCTTTTGCCCCACGGGCAAAGCGTTTTTTTGTACCTTGCATGGAGAGAAAAGGAGGTGGCTGATTACAGACCCCAAAATTCCCTTTACCCCTAAAGAGTGTCTCAGAAAAACGTACCGCTAATTTCAATATTCTCTGGAGGAGAAGAAACTAATGAAACTCAATAAGTTCATGTACGTGATCGCCCTGGTTTTGGTTGCCAGCATGGTCATGGCCGCTTGCGCGCCGACCGAGGTTATCAAGACCGTGGAAGTCGAGAAGACTGTCCAAGTTGAAAAGACTGTCGAAGTCCAGGTTGTCGTGACGCAGGAAGTCGAAGTTGAACGCGGCGCCTTCACCACCCCGCACCCGATCCTGAGCGATCTGCGCGTGCGCCAGGCGATGGCGCACTGCACCGATAAGGTTGCTCTTGCCCAGGCTGGCTATCCCCTGATCACCGCTGAACAGGCTGCCGCCCTGACCATGAACACCTTCATCCCCCGCTCCAACACCAAATTCTATGCTGGCGATGAAAACATCACCATCTACGAATACAGCGTTGAAAAGGGTGGCGCTTTGTTGGACGAAGCCGGCTGGACCATGAACGAAGACACCGGCTACCGCACGAACGCCAATGGCGATGAACTTTCCTTCAAGTTCACGACCACCAATGCTGCCTTCCGCCAGGCCTGGGCCGCTGTCTTCGAACAGCAGATGAAAGCCTGCGGTATCCGCATCCTCCGCCTGCATGCCCCGTCCTCCTGGTGGTTCGGTGACACGACCGGTTTGGCTCGCCGCGACTTCGAACTGGGCGCCTACGCCTGGGTCGGTCAGGCTGATCCCGGTGGCTACACTCTGTGGGCCTGCGATCAGATCCCGCTGCCCACCAACAACTGGATTGGCCAGAACTACATGGGCTGGTGCAATCCCGCTGCTGACAAGGCCATCAAGGAAGCTGTCAACACCCTTGACGAAGCCAAGCGCATTGAAGACTACAAGATCGTCCAGCAGGAATACACCAAGGACGTCCCCGCGATCCCCGTGTTCAACCGCACCGAGACCTTCTCGGCTGTGACGAACCTCGATGGCTTCGCCCCGACCCCCGGTGAAGAATACTACACCTACAACGTTCAGAACTGGACCCTGAAAGACGGCGGCGACACCATCGTCATCGGCTTCACCCAGCCCCCGGCCTCCCTGTACACCACGGTTGAAACCGGCTACAGCGCTGTCCTGGCCTACTCTCTGATCGGGTTCCCCCGCTCATACACCACCCTGAACTACAACTTTGCCCCGTATCTGGTTGAGGAATTCTCGACCTTCGATAACGGCCTGGCCACCAATGACGATGTCACCGTCAAACCCGGCGACAAAGCCATCGATGCCACTGGCAATGTAGTCACCCTCGAGAAGGGTATGAAGGTTCTGGACAACACCGGCGCTGAAGTTGAACTGACCGATGCCGGCGTAACCATGAAACAGCTGACCGTCACCTACAAGTGGCGCAATGACCTGGTTTGGTCCGATGGCACCCCCCTGACCATCGAAGACTTCAAACTGGGCTTCCAGATCGGCAACGACCGCGAGAACGGCGCTACCTCCTTCTACTACTATGATCGTGTTGTGGACATCCAGTTCGCTGAAGACGGCACCAACACCTACACCGTGAAATGGGTTCCCGGTCACCAGGATCCCTTCTACTACACCGCCCCCTTCGGCTATCTGCCCGCCCACCGCGTGATCGAGAGCGAAGGCCCCTACAAGGGCAAGACCCTGGCCGAAGTTCCCGCCAAGGATTACTTGACCCTGCCTGAAATCGCCACCAACCCGATCGATGTCGGCCCCTACATGATCGTCGAGAACGTCCCCGGCGAGAAGATCGTCTACGTTGCGAACCCCTTCGCTGCTGCTGACCTCGCCCCCAAGACCCCCAATATCATCATCCAGATGATCACCGCCGAAAACGCCGAAGCTCAGCTGCTGGCTGGCCAGGTTGACATGCTCGATAGCACCACGCTGGCTGGTTTGACCGAACAGCTGGTTGCCGCCGAAACGGAAGGCAAAGTTGTCAACTACGTCATCCCCGGCGCTACCTGGGAGCACATCGACTTCAACCTGTTCATCCGCTAATCCGGATCTACAGCAACAATCAAAAAAGGTGTGGAGCGCAAGCTCCACACCTTTTTTGTGGCGGATATAGTACACTTGACCAATATTCAAGTGACCAAATTTGTGACATTTTTCATACACTGGGGGACGAAAAATACCCAAACTACTCTTCAGGTTTGCGGGGTTTGCAAGTATAATAAAGTATCTTATACCCTTTTCCCTGGCAGGAGAGAAGTCTATGGTTGGTTACCTGATTAGACGCTTTTTGCAAATGATCCTTGTTGTGCTATTGGCAGCAGCGGCCTCTTTTGCGCTGCTTTCGATGGCTCCGGGTGGTCCTACCGCCTATCTGCGCCAGCTTCAACAGAATCCGAAAACGGCGCCCACGGCGGAAGATATGGCCCGCCTGCGCGCCAGCTACGATTTGGATCTGTATGTTCCGTGGCAGTTCACCCGCTGGTTGATCGGCGAACCGCGCGGGCGCATCATGATCGGTGGAACGGAGCTTTTTGCCGATTCTCCCATTGGCTGCGGCCAGGAAGTCTATTCTTACGTTCAGAATGCTTCCGGTAAGTATGACACGGTGGTCAATGGTTGTACCCGCTGGGTTTATCTGAAAGACCTGGAGGGCCGCAAGGTTTCCCGTGGCGTGCTGTTTGGCGATTTTGGCCTGTCCTGGAAGATCAACCGCGACCGTCCGGTGGGCGATGTGATCTCCGCTCGCGTTGGGAAGACGGTTGAACTGGCCGGCGTTTCCCTGCTGCTGGCCCTTTTGTTCGGCATCCCGATCGGCATCTATTCGGCGGTCAAGCAGTATTCGAAGTTCGACTATTTCTTCACCACCTTTGCTTTCATGGGATCCGCCATGCCGACCTTCTTCTTCGGCATTATCATGATCCTGCTCTTCTCGGTGCTGCCGTACCGGGCCGGTAATTTACCCTACCTACCCCCGGGCAGCGCGGAGGCCGTGCGCGATTACACCATCCCGGGCCTGGGTAGGATCGATGCCGGTTCGTCAGTTGACTCGATCCTGCACCTGATCCTGCCGGTGGCGACCCTGACCCTGGTTTCGATCTCTGGCTGGAGCCGCTTCATCCGCGCCAGTATGCTCGAGGTCATGCGCCAGGATTACGTCCGCACCGCCCGCGCCAAAGGCCTGTTCGAGCGGGTTGTCATTGTCAAACATGCGCTTCGCAACGCGCTGATCCCCTTTGTGACCATCATCGTATTCTCGCTGCCTGGCCTGTTTGGCGGCGCCATCATCACGGAAACGATCTTCTCGTGGCCGGGGATGGGGCGCCTGTACTGGCAGGCCCTGGGCGATTATGACTATCCGGTTGCGATGGCCATCCTCTTCATCACCGCCATCCTTACCGTCATCGCCACCCTGCTCAGGGATATTCTCTACACGGTTGTGGATCCGCGTATCCGCTTATCCTAGGCCAGGAGGTATTGTGAAATGTCTGCTCAATCTGCTTCGCTAAAAGAAAGTCTTGCTTCTGTAAAGGAAGAAACCCCCTTCCAGATCGTTCTCAAGCGCTTCCGCCGCCACCGCGCCGCCATGATCGCCATGGTCGTGATGGCTTTCATCTTCACTGTGGTGCTGCTGGCATTGGTGATCGCCCCCTTCCCCATCGAACAACTGGATGTCAATAAGCGCTTCCTGGATGCCGGTACGGTTGATCCGACTACCGGAAGGACCTATATCCTCGGTACGGATGAACTGGGCCGCGATTTCTTCTCGCGCATGATCTACGCCGGGCGCATCTCCCTCACCGTCGCCTTCCTCTCCGTGATCATCAGTGAGGTGATCGGCGTGGTGGTCGGCGCCGTCTCCGGCTTCTTTGGTGGAATCCTTGACTCTATCATCATGCGTATCGTGGAGTTTCTCCTCACCATTCCAAGTTTGCCGCTGCTGCTGATCATCTCGGCCATGCTGCTGCAAGACCCGGAGTCGCTACAGATTCCAAAACCAATATTGCAGTTCGTTGGCACGCTGACCTTGCTCAGCAATGACAACGCTCAAAAAGTGGTGCTGATCGTCATTGTGCTGGCCGGTCTGGGCTGGTTGAGCGCCGCCCAATTGATGCGCGGTATGGTGCTCTCCCTGCGCGAACAGACCTTCGTGGAAGCCGCGCGCTCCCTGGGAGCTTCCAATATCCAGATCATCTTCAAGCATATGATCCCCAATGCGCTGGCGCCCATCATCGTGGATGCCTCGTTGGGATTGGCCGGTTATATTGTGGCGGAGGCAAGCCTATCCTTCCTGGGATTTGGCATTCAAGATCCAATACCAACATGGGGTAACATGCTCTCGGCTACCCAGCGCTTTATGCTGGACCGGCCGTGGCTGCCGCTCATCCCTGGTTTGCCGATCTTCATCTGCTCGCTGTGCTTTAACTATATCGGCGATGGCCTGCGCGACGCTCTCGACCCGCGCTTAAAGATGTAATTGGATTATTAGAAGTGAATTGAGGTAGCCGTGACTGAACAAACTATTCAACAAACAGCGACGACTGAAAAAGCGGAAAGCCAGGCCCTGCTCCAGGTGAAGAATCTGAAGACCTATTTCTACACCGAAGACGGGATCGTGAAAGCCGTAGATGGCGTCGATTTTGAAGTGCATGCCGGTGAGGTGCTCGGTCTGGTGGGCGAATCCGGCTGCGGTAAGAGCGTGACTTCCCTCTCCATCATGCGCCTGGTCGGCATTCCTGGCAAGGTGGTGGATGGCGAGATCTGGTTCGAAGGCCGCAATCTGCTCAAACTCCCCGAAGCCGAAATGGTCAAGATGCGTGGGAACCGCCTTTCGATGATCTTCCAACAACCGCAATCCAGCCTTAACCCGGTCTTCCAGGTTGGCAGCCAGGTGGCGGAAGTGTTGGAGATCCACAACAAGGAATCCAAGGAGAAATCCTGGGATAAGGCTGTGGAACTGCTCAAGTTGGTGGGGATCCCGGATGCCGCCCGCAAGGCGCGCGCTTTCCCCCACGAAACCTCCGGCGGCCAGGCCCAGCGCGTGATGATTGCCATGGCGCTGGCCTTGCAGCCCAAGCTGCTCATCGCGGATGAGCCTACCACTGCCCTGGATGTGACCATCCAGGCCCAGATCCTTGACCTGATGCGCGGCCTGCGCGAACGCCTGAACACCGCCGTCATCCTGATCACCCACGACCTGGGCGTGATTGCCGAAATGGCCCAACGCGTGGCGGTCATGTACGCCGGGCGCATCGTGGAACAGGCTGAGACCACCGAATTGTTCGACCGCCCCCTGCATCCCTACACCCAGGGCCTGATCGCCTCCATCCCCGTGCTCGGCAAAGTGACCGAACGCCTGGACGTGATCCCCGGCGCGGTGCCGAACCTGGTCAATCTGCCTCCAGGCTGCCGCTTTGCTCCGCGCTGCCGCACCCGCGTGCAATATGATTTGAATATCTGCAACGAGATCGACCCTGAACTGATCGACCTGTTGCCCGGACACAAAGTACGCTGCTGGCTGTACTCCGACCACGGTGATCATAAAGCACCGATCACTGTTTCATAATTATTGAGAGGTATCCATGTCTGATGTCGCTTTGAAAACTGAAACAGTCCAGGTCGATCGCAGCAAAGACCTGATCCAGGTGAAGAACCTGAAGAAGTACTTCCCCGTGAAAGGTGGTTTTTTCCAGCGCGTGCTGGCCTATGTCCAGGCTGTCGATAATGTCTCCTTCTCTGTGAAGGAAGGTGAGACGCTCGGCCTGGTAGGCGAATCCGGCTGCGGCAAGACGACCGTCGGCCGTACCGTCTTGCGCCTGCTTCCTGCCACCTCTGGTGAGGTGCTTTTCAAGGATCGGGATGTCTTCAAACTGCGCGGGCGCGAACTGAAGGCCATGCGCCGCGATATGCAGATCATTTTCCAGGATCCCTATGCGTCGCTTGACCCGCGTATTCCCATCGGCGAGTCGGTGATGGAAGGCCTGAAGATCCACGGCATTGGCACCCCGCGCGAGCGCTTCGAGATCGCCATTGAAACCCTGCGCAAAGTCGGTTTGGAAGATTACCATGCCCGCCGCTACCCGCATGAGTTCTCCGGCGGCCAGCGCCAGCGCATCGGCATCGCCCGCGCACTGGCTCTGCGCCCCAGCTTCATCGTTTGCGATGAGCCGGTTTCAGCGCTGGATGTCTCCATCCAGTCACAGGTTTTGAATATTTTGAAAGACCTGCAAAAGGAATTCGGCCTGACCTATTTGTTCATCGCCCACAACTTGAGCGTGGTGGAACATATTTCCGACCGCGTGGCAGTCATGTACCTGGGAAAGATGGTGGAACTGACCAGCCGCGAAGAGCTGTTCCGCAACCCGTTGCATCCCTACACCCAGGCTTTGATGTCTGCCATTCCCGTGGCTGACCCGCGGGTCAAGCGCGAGCGCATTATCCTGAGCGGCGATGTGCCCAGCCCCTTGCGCCCGCCGTCCGGCTGCCGCTTCCATCCCCGCTGCCCTGTGGCGATGGATCATTGCAAAGTGGAGGAACCGGTTTTCAAGGAAGTCAGTCCCGATCACTTTGTGGCTTGCTGGCGGGTTGGTTAGCACCTTTCTTTCTTGTTTTGAGATCTTAAAAAAAGGGATTCTAAGCGGGTTGCCAGCTTAGAATCCCTTTTGAAAAATTTCAGGCAGGTGATGGTATGAAAAAAGTGATGATCGTGGATGACTCTCTCGAATTGGGACGGCTTCTGCAGGCCAGCCTGATGGTCATGGACCCCTCTCTCAAGGTGGTGGTTGTGCCGTCTGCGGAAGAGGCGATCCTGGAATCCTCCCGAAATCCGATGGATTTATTGATCACTGATATTCGCCTGCCGGGCATGTCTGGGATGGATCTGGTGCGCAAAATTCGCGTACGGCGTCCGGTGGTGAAAGTAATGCTGATCACCGGCCTTTCGGATACCCACCTCGACCAGCAGGTGAAAGAGCTGGCGGTGGATGCTTTCTTCCGCAAGCCGTTGGAGATCCCGGAATTCTTGCAGGCGGCGCGTACCTGCCTGGGACTGGAAGCTGAAGGGGCAAAAGAATCCCCGGTCGAGGTACCCGCCCAACCCTCGCCTGAACCGGCCCGTTCAAAGAAGAAGAAGGAAGTTCCGCAGGAGGAAGAAGAACTGCCCGACCTGCTGGATATGACCCTGGTCAAGCCGCCGCTGGAAACCCTTTCCGGGGCGCTGACCGAATTGCGCCACCGCCTGGGCGCATTAGCGACCCTGGTGCTGGACGAACGCGGCCATGTGCTGGCGCAGGCCGGCGAACCGCCGAACGGCGGGATCATGGAAAAACTGGCTTCGGCCTGGATGGGGGTGCATTCACTCAGCCTGCCCCTTGGGGCCTTGATCAAATCCGGTTTGCCTCAAGCCGTGCAGGCGTTCCGCGGTGAGCGCATGGACGTTCTTTTTGCACCCGTGGGAGCATTCAGCCTGGTGGTAGTGCTGCCGGTGGGAAAATCGGCTTTGCGCCTGGCCCTGGCCTTTGAAACCGTGCTGGACGAACTCCCGGAACTGGCCGAGATCCTTGGCGCAGACAGCGTCCAGCCCACATCCATCCTTCAGCCGCAGTTGGGGGTAGAAAACGCCGCTGAGGCTCTGCCGTCCTTCCTGGAAGAAGCTGAAGCGCCTCATGAGGAACCCCCCATGGGAGAATTTATTTCAGCCCTGGAGAACAAATCTCCGGTTGCCGCGGAAGCAGATTCTTTCTGGGATACCTCGGATGTTCCACCGCTGATCGTCTCTACCCCCGACATGCTCACCTATGATCAGGCCCTGCAATTGGGGTTGACGCCCGAAGATAAGGAAAAGTGACCCTTCCGGCGGTTCCCATCTCCTCAAATCTAGCTTCCTATGTTAAAATAGACTTTCGCACCGGTCGAGGCCGGCGCATTGGGGCATAGTGCAATGGCAGCACACCAGACTTTGGATCTGTGGATCTTGGTTCGAATCCAGGTGCCCCAGCCTTTAAGCTTTTTCAAAGAGCCTTGACCATTCAAGGCTCTTTGTCTTTCCGGAGGAAATTTATGAAAGTTGCATCTGTCATTTTAGCAGCAGGTCTGGGAAAACGAATGAATTCAGCCCTTCCTAAAGTGCTGCATCCCCTGGCCGGGAAAGCCATGATCTCCTACTCGCTCCAGGCTGCCCGCGCCGTCTCCGACTTGCCCCCGCTGGTGGTGATTGGACATGGGGGCGAGCAAGTGCAGCAGGCTGTTGGCGATCTTGGACGCTGTGTGGTGCAGCACGAACAACTGGGCACCGCCCATGCCCTGATGAGCGCGCAGGCTGACCTGCAAGGCCGGGCCGACCTGGTGGTGGTCACTTCGGCGGATATGCCGCTGCTGACCGGCGAAACCCTGCACCGCCTGGTGGATGCACAGAAAATGCACCCCGGACCGTTCACATTATTGACAGTTATTAATGAAGATGCTCGCGGTTTTGGCCGTGTCTTGCGCAATGTGCATGGACAGGTGCTGGCGATCGTCGAAGAAGCTCAGGCCACTCCTGAGCAATTAAAGATCAAAGAGTTGAATGCCGCCATTTATTGCTTCCAGGCCGCCTGGTTGTGGCCCGCCCTGGCGCGCATTCCTCTCTCCCCCAAGGGCGAATATTATCTCACGGATGTTGTGGGTCTGGCAGTGCAGGATGGCCTTGCAGTGCAGGCGCTGACGGTGGCAGACCCCACTGAGGCGATGGGAGTGAACACGCGCGTCCACCTGGCCGAGGCAGAGAGTATTATGCGGCGGCGCGTGAATGAGGCATTCATGCTGGCAGGGGTGACGCTGGTCGATCCGGCCACCACCTATCTCCAGCCGGGCGTGCAAATTGGGCGGGATACGATCATCTATCCCAACACGCACGTGCGTGGCGAGACGGTCATTGGGCAGGAATGCCGCATTGGCCCAAACACTGTGATCGAAGATACGCGCATCGGTGACCGCTGCATGATCCTGGCCTCGGTGCTGGAAGGCGCCCTGGTGGAGGATGAGGTCAGCATGGGACCGTTCGGGCATCTGCGCAAGGGCGCCCATCTGGGACGGGGAGTGCACATGGGCAATTTTGGCGAGGTAAAAAGTTCCTATCTGGGGCCGGGTACCAAGATGGGCCATTTCTCGTATATTGGGGACGCCCAGATCGGCGAAGATGTCAACATTGGCGCCGGGACGATCACCTGCAATTTTGACGGACAGCACAAGCATAAGACGCACATCGGTGACCATGCTTTCATTGGCAGCGATACCATGCTGGTGGCGCCGCTGGATATTGGCGAAGGCGCACATACTGGCGCCGGCTCGGTGGTCACGCACGATGTGGAACCGGGCGGCACAGTGGTGGGGGTGCCGGCTCGTCCCTTTAGAAAGAAGGAAGAAGGTGGTTGATCCTGCTGTTTGGGTAATCCTGCCGGTTGTACTCTTCCTGAACCTGCTCTTTGTGGCCACGCGGGCAGCGATGACCCACGTGCGTGTGCCGCAGCTGCTGGAGCTGGAAGATCGGCATCCCTCGGGGGTGGAACACACCATGCGCCTGCTCGAAAAGCCCAGCCTGCGCGCAGCGCTGCGCCTGAGCGTGGTCATCGCCCATTTCCTGCTGGGCGGGTTGGTATGCATCATCGCGATCCAAATCCCGGTCGGGTGGCTCATCCTGCTGGTGGCAGGCGCGGCCCTGCTTGGTTTATTGCTGGAATTCCTGGTGGAACGTCTGGTTCTCAGCCGGGTGGAGCAGGCGGCCCTCTCGTTGACCGGCCTGGCGAGCGCTTTGAATTTCATCCTCCGCCCTTTCACCTGGTTCCTATTGCTGTGGGTGGGTCCGGCCGGTGATGTGCAGCGGCAGTTGAACGCCGTCACTGAGGATGAACTGCGCAGTTGGGTGGAGGATACGGAAGGTCAAAGCAGCCTGGAAAAGGGCGAGCGTAAGATGATCTATGACATCTTCCAGTTCAATGACCGCCTCTGCCGTGAGATCATGGTCCCGCGCATCGACATCATTGCCATGGATGTGGACGCCCCCCTGAGCGAAGCCGCCCAGTTGATCACCCGCCACGGACATTCCCGGATCCCCGTCTATGCCGAGACGATCGATAACATTATCGGTTTGTTGTATGCCAAGGACTTGCTGCGCGCCGGCAGCGGTGAAGGCTCTCCTTCCGTGCGCGATTTGCTGCGCCCGGCATATTTCATTCCCGAGGCAAAGAAGGTGGATGAACTGCTGCGCGAGATGCAGGCGCGCCGCATCCACATGGCTCTGGTGGTGGATGAATACGGCGGCCTGGCCGGATTGGTGACCCTGGAAGACATCGTTGAAGAGATCGTCGGTGAGATCCGCGATGAATTTGACCAGGCCGAGGAACTGCTGGTGCAGTCGCTTGGCCCGGATGAGGTGGTCTTCCACGGGCGGATCGACCTGGATGATTTGAACGAAATTCTGAATACCCACCTGGAAAAAGAAGAGGTGGACACCCTGGGTGGATTTATTTATGATCAGATCGGCCGCGTGCCCACAGTTGGCGAGCAGGTGACTGTAGAAGATTGGACATTTACCGTGGAACAGGTCAGCGGCCAACGTATCCGCAAGGTGCGCGCCCAGCGCCATACCCATCCCCAGCAGCCAGAGGAGACCTCAGAAAATGCTTGATGATGAAATGCGCCGGCGGTTGATCGAAACCGCGCGTCAGGTGCGCCATTACGCCTACGCGCCGTATTCCAATTATTCGGTGGGGGCGGCCTTGTTGACCGCTTCCGGGAAGATCTATGATGGAGTGAACGTGGAGAATGCGGCTTACCCTTCCGGGATTTGCGCCGAACGCACGGCGGCTTTCAAGGCCGTCTCGGAGGGCGAGCGGGATTTCGTAGCCATTGCGGTGGTCACCCCGCAGGGCGGGTCGATGTGCGGCGGCTGCCGCCAGGTGTTGAACGAATTTGGCCCCAGGATGGTGGTGATCCTGGCGGATGCTGACGGCACTCGGGTTAGCGAATCCACCCTGGATGCCGTGCTGCCGGGGGCTTTTGGCCCGGATGATCTGAGTAAGAGGTAACTGGGATGACCGTCCGCGAGCGCTCGCTGCGGGTGGAAGCGGTGGTGTTGCGCCATATCGATTGGGGCGAGGCGGATCGCATTCTCACCCTGCTGACCCGCGAGGAGGGTAAGCTGCGCTGCGTGGCCAAGGGCGTGCGTAAGCTGCGCTCACGCAAGGCTGGTCATCTGGAGCCGTTCACGCGCGTGGCTTTGATGCTGGCGCGCGGGCATGACCTTTGGATCGTTACCCAGGCTGAAACAGTGGAAGCCTATCTGCCGATGCGTGAAAACCTGGTGCGCACCGGTTATGCCGCCTATGTGGTTGAACTGGTGGACCGTTTTACCTACGAGGAAGGGGAGAACCGCAGCCTGTACAGCATCCTGGTGGATGCGCTGGGACGCATCAGCAGCGAGGCCGATCCTTTCCTGGCGGTGCGCTACTTTGAGGTTCGTCTGCTGGATGTGTTAGGGTTTCGCCCGGAGTTGTTTCACTGCGTGGGTTGCGGCGAGCCGATCCAGGCCCAGGACCAATATTTTTCGGTCCGGGAAGGGGGCATACTTTGCCCAAAGTGTGGGGTATACGCTCAGGAAGCGCGCCCAGCCTCGATGTCTGCACTCAAGTTCTTCCGTCACTTTCAGCGCAGCGGTTATGCTGAAGCCAGCCGGGCCGTCCTGCCGGCTGCGGTGCAAAGTGAGCTGGAAGCTCTCCTGCACGCCTATTTGACCTATCTATTGGAGCGTGATCTGAACAGTCCGGCCTTCTTACGCGAAGTGAGAAAATAAAAAAGCGGGACCGGTTTTAGATCCGGCCCCGCCTGGTTTGCACAAACTACGCCTGTTGAAAGGCAGCTTTGACTTCGGGGGTGAACAGGTAGTATAAGATCGCGCCGGAAAGCGCCAGGCGACCTACATCGGTAATCCATCCGCCCGGGTTGAAGAGGCCCAGGATGGCGGTGACCACGCCGATGCCCTGGGTGATCACACCCAGCATCCAGGCCCAGGGCTTTAAATTCCAGGCCCCGTAGGCGAAGATGAAATTGAGCAGCGCAGACAGGAAGGACAACCCGCCAAAGATGATCGGGATGGCGGCGACGACCGTGCCGACCACGGATGAGCCGCTGGCCTGCCCGGCAGCCCAGCCGATCAACGCGCCGCAGCCGACGAGCAGCAGCGCGCCGAACAGGCTGACCAGGCCAAGGAGGAGGGCCAAAACAGCAATAATCGTGATGCCGGTGGGGCGAACAGGGTTTTGCATTTTAAAATTCTCCATAGATCGTTTTGCTCAAGGTGAACCGGCGTAAGCCGGTTCTCATTATATTTATACGCAAAACTGTTCGCCGGGTTGCAAAACATGTACTTTGCACGTGGTTTCCGCTTCCACCTGGCGCGCCCAGGCGGCCGCATCCTGCTGGATCAGACCAAAGGTGCTGTAATGGATGGGAATCACGTGCTGCGGCCGGAGAAGCTTCACAGCGCGCAGTGCATCGGCAGGCCCCATGGTGTAATTGTCGCCGATCGGCAGCACGGCCAGGGTCAGTCCTTCATCCCCGATCAGGCTCATATCTCCAAATAAGCCGGTGTCGCCGGCCATGTAGATCTTCTCGCCTTGCAGGGTGGTGAGCAGCAGCCCGGCCGGGTTGCCGCCGTAACTGCCGTCCGGCAGGCCGGAGCCGTGCAGCGCCAGAGTCAGCTTCAGGTATCCAAAAGGATGGTGAAATCCGCCGCCCAGGTGCTGTCCGTGGGTCTTCAGGCCTTTTTTGCGCAGCCAGCCGCTAATCTCTGCATTGCTGATGATGGTGGCGCCGGTGCGGCGGGCGATGGCTTCACTGTCGCCAATGTGGTCGCCGTGTCCGTGGGTGATGAGGATAAAATCGGCTGGGATGGTCTCGGCATTGGCAGCACTGAGAGGGTTGCCGGAGAAATAGGGATCGACCAGGATGTGATATCCGCCGGTTTCCAGTCCCAATGCGGCATGTCCATAAAAAGTGAATTTGAAGCTCATTTTGACCTCCTGATGGAAAGGATCGCAGGGTGATCTTACCAGTCTCGATCGCTGTAATCCACTTTACAATAATCGCAAGGCAGCGTCCCGGACTGGATGTCTTCCAGGTATTGCAGCAAATATTCGGCCTGGTAACGCTCGCTTTCCGGCACAGCCGAAAGGCAGCTCTTCATCGCTTCGATCTGCACGCCGCGCGCATCCATTTCAATGGATTCGCGCCCCGAAAGGTCCAGCTCAGCCCAGTTGGTATTGATCCCGTTCAGATGCTGCCAGCGGTGGCGCGAATCATGGATGATCGCCCCACCGTACCAGAATATCTGCACCTCGGGCAGGTAGCCTTCCACAAATGCCGTTGGAGAGGCCACCTCGAAGGTGCCGTCGTACACATCCATTCCAGAGCGGTCGAATTCCTGGATCTTGACCAGGCTATTATCCGCTTCGGCCAGCGCCTCGGGGGCGCACTGGTGGTACATCTCCAGCGCGCGGATCGTTTGGGCGCGGAACTCAGCGCTTCCTTCAATGGTCACATCCACCCCTGGCAGGCTGTCAGCCAGCGGATCGACCGTAGCCGTGGCTTCTGGCGTGGATGTCGGCGGAGGATCGGTGGGGAGGAATGTCAACGTGGGGATAGTGGTTACGGTGGGGATCAGCGGGGTGGGCGTGTGAGGCTGGGGCAGGTTGCAACCGGCTGCCAGCAAGCCGACCAGGAGCAGCAGCCCCCAGATAATCCGATTCAAGGGTTTCGGCTTTTGTTTCAGCGCTTCACCTCATTTCTCTGCGATCACCAGCAGGGCGGTGGCATTTTGAAAGCCAAATTCATGCACCCGCGTGCGCAGGGCTTCTCCCTGGGCGCGCAGCACCTCGCCGTTCGGCTGGGAGGCAGCAAAACCCTGGTAGCGGTCGATGATCTGATCCAGCTCGTTCAGCAGCTCGGGTTCGCGTGGGTCGCCGGAGAAGTCGGCAATATCCAGGAACATCACCCGCCGCCATCCGCACTGTTCCACCAGCTCGATCAAGCCGGCGCGGCTGAAGGTGGTTGTATGAAAGATGCCCCGTTCGCGGTCCACATCGGCCCACCAGTGGTGGAGCATCACGTGTGATTTTTGCGCCAAATTCTGCCCGTCGCAATACATTTCTTGCAGCACGCAGCGCCCGCCGGGGCGGATGGCACGCTTCAACTCTGCCAGGGCGTGCAGCGGCTGGGGTAGGTGGTGCAGCGAATTGGCCATGGTGCCGGTATCCAGGCAGGCGTCTGCCAGCCCCAACTGCTGGGCATCCATCTGCGCGAAAGAGGCTTTGCCCTGGACGAATAAGCCCAAAGGATTGCGCCCATGAGCAAGCTGGTTGTCAATCCCAATCGCCAACCGTATTTCCTTGAAAGTCTCGGTCAATGTTTCAAGGAAATTTCCCCCGCCGGTGGCAATATCCGCCAGCACTCCGGCCGACATCTCGCGTAACACATCGGCGGCCTGCTGCGGAGTAGCCGGTTGGAGCTGTGCCTGCCAGGCGGTCACCTCATCCGGCAGGTGGAAAAATCCTTCCTCGTCTGGTTGGAAAACCGGTGCCGCAAGAACGGCATCCAGGTTTAGCGGTCCGTAAATATGCGGGAAAAGGCTTTCGCCGCCATCCAGGTTCTCGTACCAGACCGGGGCCCTCACCCGCCGGGGATCAATGCACAACAGCAGCAGATCGCGCCTGCCGGGAAAATGGAGACCGGCTGTGCGCTCCACCTGATCGATCCGCGAACAGTGGATGAAACCATCCTGGGCAAAGGCGGCCGGGCGGTAAACCTCACCGGATTGGGCAGCCTGCCATTCATGAGCAGGAATGATGTGCAGTAGGATCATTGCGGCTGCTTCCCTGAGCGGATTTTACGGCCCTCGAAGAATTCTACCAGCCCGTACCAGATCATCATGGCGGCCACACCCTCATCCAGGTTTCCAACAAAGGGCAGATTATCGGGCAGGAATTCAAAAATGCCCAGGGTGGGATTGAGAATATATACAATTCCCACCAGGGCTAAGACGTACACCAGCCAGACTGGCAGCCCGCGTAGAGAGAGGGGCGTGGTAAGGGATTTTAAGGTTTGTTTGGGAGGTGTGTCGCTCATACGGCTTTCTCCTTCATGATCCATTCGCGGATCATTTCATCTAATACATCCAGCGGCACGGCACCGCTGCCCAGCAGGCAATCGTGAAAGCCGCGCAGCTTGAACCGTCCCCCCAGTTCTTGCTCAGCCAGCCCGCGAAGCTGGCGAATCTTGATCTCGCCCAGTTTATAAGCCAGGGCCTGCCCTGGCCAGGCGATGTAGCGGTCCACTTCGTTGGTAATGTTCAGCAGGGTCAGGGCGCTGTTCTCGGCCATGAAGTCGATCGCTTGTTGACGGGTCCAGCCCAGGGCGTGCATGCCCGTATCCACCACCAGACGGCAGGCGCGCCACATTTCATACGTCAGGCGTCCAAAGTTGCTGGCAGGATCGGTATAGAAGCCGGTTTCCAGCCCCAGCCGTTCGGCGTACAGCGCCCAACCCTCGATATAGGAGGTGAACATAAAAAAGCGGCGCAAGGCGGGCAGGTTTTCCAGCTCTTGCTGGAGTGAGATTTGCAGGTGATGTCCGGGTACGGCTTCATGGAGGGTCAGCGCTTCCAGTTCGTACAACGGGCGGCTTTTCAGATCGTAAGTATTGACGTAGTAGTACCCTGCCCGGCTGCCGTCGCCGGTCCCAGGGAAGTAATAGGCAGTGGTGGAATGCGGGGCGATGTAATCGGGCGTCTCGCGGATGCCGTACGGCAGGCGGGGCAGCCGGCCGAACAGGCGCGGCAATTCTCCGTCCATGCGCTTTGCAACCAGCGCGGCGGCTTGCAGCAGCGCCTGGGGGGTGGTCACATAGAATTGAGCATCACTGCGCAGGAATTGGATGTACTCGCGGATACTGCCTTTAAAATGGAGCTTATCCAGCACGGCCTGCATTTCTGCGCGGATGCGCTTTACCTCATCCAGGCCGATGGTGTGGATCTGCTCGGCGGTCAGGTCAAGGGTGGTGTGATAGCGGATCTGGGCCTGGTAATAGGCTTTGCCGTTGGGCAGATCGCTGGCAGCAATGCTCTCGCGCGCAGCGGGCATGTATTCTTCTTCGATGAATCGCAGAAAATCACGGTAGCCGGCCAGCACGGAATCGCGAATGGCGCGGACGGCCTGTTCGCGCAGGGCATCCGCCTGGTTGGTTAGGGCAGGGGGAAGCTGGGTGAAGGGGCGGAAGAAAGGCGTTTTTTCTGGTTCCTCGGCTGCCTGGGCGCGCAGCGAACCCGGCACCCCCACCATGGCGGCGCGCGGTTGGATATCGCCCTGGCGCAGCGCTTCACGCAGCATGACGATATATTCCCCGGCGTAAGCGCGAAAGCCGTTCAGGCGCGCCAGGTAGTTCTGATAATCCTGGAGTGTGTCAAAAGGCGCATATTCGGCCAGATCAACAAACTCCGAATAGAATCCTCCTTGTTGGGAAACAGAAAATCGATAGGAGTGCAGTTCAAACCCGCTGATGATATTTTGCAGGATGCGTTCCAACACCCGGCGGCCGGTTTGATCTTCAGGAGCCAGCCCCGCCACGGGAATGGCGCTCAACTGCGCCTGGAAGGTGCGCATTTGGGCCAGTTGCCCGGCGTAGGTTTCGTCGCTGACATGCGGCAGGCGGTCGTCGTAACGATGCTCGCCCGATTGGGTAGCCAGGATCGGCTCACAGCTTAAGAGGTAATTCCAGACTTGCTGGTATAACGCTTCGAGTGATGGTTGCATGAAAGCCTCCTGTATGTATTATATCCCGCAATGTTGGCAGATAAAAGAACCCCGTCCCTTTTACGGGACGGGGTATTGGGCAGGGTGGGACAAGGGAGAAGCTCCTGCCGAGAAATGGGGCATTCAATACGGGAAATTCAAATAATGCTATCCCTCCAGTAGCAGAGAAATTGACTCAGTTTGGATGATGCAGGGTTGTTGAGGGTGTCCCGCTACAAACATCATAGCAAATATAGGGTACAAATACAAGTCTTTTTCTGCGAATCTCGACAAAATTGGGACCAAATTTCGCTAAAACAGGCTTTCCTGGCTGCTCTTGGCCGCTTCGGCGTCTTCAAAACCGCGGTCTGCCGGAAGGCCGGGCTGCCCGGCAGCGCGCACCGCCATCTGATCGCATCGCTCGTTCTCCGGGTGTCCGCGATGACCTTCCACCCATTCGAAGCGCACGGTATGCCGGTCGCACAGTTCCAGCAGGCGCTGCCACAGGTCAGGGTTGAGCGCCTTGCCGCGCCCGGTCTTGCGCCATTTGCGCTCTCGCCAGGTGCGCGCCCAGCCCAGGTTCATCGCTTCCACCAGATATTTGGAATCCGAGATCAGGCGCACCTGGGCTGCTTCGGGGAGGGTTTCCAGGGCGGCAATGGCGGCCATCAATTCCATGCGGTTGTTGGTGGTGCGCCGGAAGCCGCCCGAAAGCTCACGCTTCTGGCCGCCGATGACCAGGATGGCGCCGTATCCGCCCGGCCCGGGATTGCCCAGGCAGGCGCCGTCGGTGTAGATGGTCACCTCTCTGTTCAAGGCTTGAGAATGACCTCGACCGAATTCAGCTCAACGATCCCTCCGTCGCGGGGAGAGGCGAAGTAAACCACCAGGCGCGCATAAGTGTCCACACTGACCGAGAAGGGCAGGTCCGCGCTGAAGGAACCGGAGCCAAGATCGGGAGCGTTGACGCGCGTCGGCGCGCTGGCCAGCACATTTTCCTGCGTTCCACACATTCGGTTGCTCTCGCCACCGCCGCCTTCGCCGCACAGCATGATCATGATCTGGTTCTCAAACACGCCGCCCATGGTGGAGCCTTCCACGTGCAAAACGCCGCCGCCGATCTCGCTGTTAGGCGCAGGTTGGCTGATCTGGAAGAAAGCCGGTTGAGGATCTTGCACGATAATATCGTTGGGACCGTCAGCCGGCACCAGGGTGACATCGGAACTGGTCAGGTAGATCAGCCCGCCGTCGCGGGCGCTGACGCTGTACACCGATATCCGTCCGGCTTGCTGCCGGTCCACGATGAACGGCACGTTGATCTCAAACGTGCCGCGCTGACCGATCTCGGCTTCGATCATGCCGTAGCCTTCGGCGATCAAGACGCCGTTCTCATCGTAAACCTGGGCTGCCAGACTTTGTTCAAAGGTCGGCGCAGCTTCACCCGCCACCACCACCGGCGAGGTGATCCGCGAAGTGGAAGCAGGGTATTGCAGGGTGATCGGCGCATCTGGCAGGGGAACCGACGCGGCTGTGGGGGTAGCCGGGGCCAGCGTGGGTTCCACCAGCGTTGGGAGCGCTGTGGCGGTGACCATCATGGGGGCCTGGGTTACCTGTTGGTTCTCCCCAGGAATGTTGCAGCCTGCCAAAACAAGGCACAGGAGCATCAGCAACACCAGTTTTTGTTTCATATTCTCTACTCCTTTTAATGCATTCTAGAAAGGTTTTGAAAAAGGCGAGAATTACTCGTACTTCAAGGCATTGACCGGAATGAGCGTGGCTGCGCGCAGGGCAGGGTAAAGTCCGGAGATGATCCCGACCAGGGTGGCGAAAATAAGGGCGAAGATGGGCAGCCAGAGGGGAGTGGATACCGCCACGGTGGGGGGCATCCCGCCCTGGTCAATGGCCTGTTGCGAGAGGTAGGACATGGCGACGATGTTGAGAAGCTGGCCCCCACCCCAGCCGATGATCACCCCGCCCAATCCCCCCAGGAAGCCGATCCCGGCAGCCTCGCCGAGGAAGATGCTCAACACGTTGCGGTTGGTGCCGCCCAGTGCCTTGATCAGGCCGATTTCGCGCGTGCGTTCGAGGATTGCCATGGTCATGGTATTGGCGATGCCGATCGCCGCCACCAACAGGGCAATGGCGCCCACGCCGCCGAAGATGATCTGCATCACGGTGTAAAAACCGGTAATTCCTTTGACGAATTCCTGCGAGTTGTAGGCGCTGAAGCCCATGTCGGTGATCGTCTTGGTGATGTCGATCACATCATCGGGGTTGGCGGCTTTGACGATCACGCTCTGGAACCCGTCCTTGTTGCGGTTGATCTTCTTGCCGCTGGCCCATTCGTTCCAGGAATTCAGGTCGTCCATGTTGACCAGCAGCATGCCGTCCTGCTCGGCGTTTTTCTGTACCATCACCCCCACCACTTTCAGGCGCACAACTTTGTTGATTTCCTTGCCGTCGGTGGTCCATTTGGTCAGTTTCAGGCGCAGCTCCTGGTCTTGCAGCTGCGGCGGTTCGGGGGTGGGCTGTCCGGGGCGCGCCTGGGGATCATAGGCTCCGGCTGATATGTAATATCCCACGATGGCCGTGCCGCGTTCCAGGGTGGTGGTGTTGCCGCTTAGCAGATCGTATTTCAGCGGGGCGATATCGTTGGTGTCCACGGCAGTGATCTGCCCCCACATCTGCAGGCGTCCATACTCGATGGTCGAAGCCCATTGGAAGTAATCGCGGGCGATGACCGTCTCCACGCCGGGAATGGCCTTGAACTGCTCCAGCGCATCCGGGGTGATGGGGGTGAAGCTGGGTTGATCGCTGGTGCCTCCTCCCCCGCCTTTTCCTCCGGTGTTCATCATTTCGTAGTTGTACATCGGGCTGACATCGATGCGGGTCAGGTCGGCAATGCCCCCCAGCTGGCTGGTAGCATTTTGCTGCAGCCCGATCCCAAAGGAAACCAGCACGATCACCGAGGCAGTGCCGATGATCACCCCAATGGTGGTCAGCAGCACACGTCCTTTACGCCGGGAAAGGTTATCCGCGATCAGGCGGATCAGGTCAAGAAAACGCATAGGGTTTTTCCTGTCTCTAAGAGGGAGACCGCACTATCCCTTGGGACCCATTGGGCCAAGCGGCGGGACTTCTTCAGTGGGGATCATGTCAGTCGGTACGGTTGGTTGCGGTTGGGCGCTGTCCAGACCAAACAGGCCGAGTAAGAACCGCAGGATCTTGTCACCCACGGTCTCTTCAGCGGCCGGCGGGATTCCGCCGTTGTTGCTGCCGTCATCCGGCCCAGGGGTGGGTTCAATGATGATGGGTTGTTCCTGGATATCCAGAGTGATCACCTGCACGATGGAGCGAGGCTGGTTAAAGTCATCGGTATAATTGATCGTGGCGGTGATCTCCAGCGGACCAGCCTGGAAGGGGATGATGTTGGCATCCAGGGTGAAGTAACCGCCCGGTTCCAACATGCCCACCAGGCTGGTGTTATTGGTGATCTCCGCGTTCTCGCTGGTGACGGTCAGGTTGCCCAGCACCACGGTGCCTTTGCCCAGGTTAGTGACCTGGAGTGGAATGGTGCCCATTTCATTGGCAAAGAACATGCCCGGGTCGCGGTAGAAAGTGATATCGGTTTTGGGCAGGTTGTAGACCAACATGGTGATGACCTGGTCATCCTGGCTGCGGAAACCCTTATCGTTCGAGTAAATGAAGGATAGTTTGAAAGGGTAAGCCGCTGGCTGGGTGGAGGAATTGACGATCAGGTGAGCAGAGGTTTCTTGTACGCTGGAAGCGGGGATATCCCCAATATAGACAATATTGGAACTGCCCAGCGGGGCGAAATTGGTCAGGTCGCTGCCGCTGGCCTGCACGCCCGGCTGAGGCGTGCCCTGGTCGGTCGGAATGGTCCCGCCGCCCAGCACCAGGATGACGCCCTTGGCATCGGCATTGCCCAGGTTGCGCACGGTCAGCTGCAGATCAAAGACTGTGCCGGGTTGGAGCGGATCGACAGAAGTGGCGTAGGTATCCACCACCAACTGTGGGCGGGCAACCGGCGCGCTGGTGGGGGTGGGCGTGGGGGTGCGCGCCACGCCGGAATAGGAAATGGCTTTGACCGGGAAGGTGAGGGTGAAGGTGTCGTTATAAGGGGCGCCGCTGCCGTAATCCACGTAGGCAACTTTCATGGTCAGGGTGGCAGAGGTCTTTCCCCACAACTCACTGCTGGCCAGGAAGGATTGGTCGATATCCTCGCCGTTGTTGGATACCAGTAAATTGTAGGCGCGCGAGCCGCCTGTTCCCAGCGGGAAGAAATCGGGGCTTTCAAAAGTGACGATAATATTGGAGGCATGCCCGCTGCCGATATTGCGTAGGTTGATGTGGGTGGTAAATTCGCTGCCCGGGGTGATCGGGTTGGGGCTGACGCTGTATGTGTTGATGATCATCAACGGCCGAATGTTCAAAGGCGTGGGCGTGGGGGTGGGATCGTCAGCCTGGACGGATTGAACGGCTCCGGACAGTAGCATTCCTACCACTACGGGGATGAAGAGCAGGGTTCGCAGGATTTTATTCATAAAAGGGCTCCTTATTCAGCCTGGGCGGGTATGGCCAGGCTGGCAAATTTTTCATATTCTTCTTCGCTGACCGTGCGTCCGTCCAGCAGGCGGATCACCTGGGTGGCGAAATGGGTCATGCGCTGGTCGTGGGTGACCACGACGATGGTGTGGCCGTCCTTGTGCAGATCGGAAAGGGCTTGCATGATGCTGTAGCCGCTGAAGGTATCCAGGTTGCCGGTTGGTTCATCGGCCAGGATGAGGGGTGGGTCTTGCACCAGGGCGCGAGCAATCGCCACGCGCTGCTGCTGGCCGCCCGAAAGTTCGGTGGGCTTATGGTGCCAGCGTTTTTCCAGCCCCACTTTCTCCAGCAGTTGCAAGGCGCGCTGGCGGCGCGCTTTGGGAGGAACACCAGCAAACTGCATTGGAAAACTAACATTCTCCAAGGCGGTCATGCTGGGCAGCAGGTTGAACTGCTGGAAAATGAATCCTACCGAAAGCCGCCGGTAAAGCGCCAGGGCGTTTTCATCCATACTTTCCAGCGAGCGCCCCTGCACGTTGATGCTGCCGCTGCTGGGGCGATCCAATCCCCCCAGCAGATAGAGCAGGGTGCTTTTGCCGGAACCGGAAGGCCCCATGATGACCGTGAACGATCCGGTTGGAATGTCCAGGTTGATCCCGCCCAGGGCGACCACAGTCTGGCGGCCCATGGGAAAGATCTTACGCAATTCGCGGATGCGAATGAAGGCTTCGTCTGCCATACGCTTAGAAGAGGAAGGGCCGGATTACCGAGAGGTCGCCCAACTGCGAGGAGAGGAAGCCGGGCAGCGCTTCCAGGGCAAGGACGATCAGCACGCTGACGAAGACTGACAGGACGGCTTTCCCGCGTGAGAGGCCGGAGAGGGGGCGCGCGCCGGTCAACAGCAAGGCCACCTGCCAGACCAGATAGATATCCACCAGCGCCAGCAGCGCGGAAAGGAAAGTGGCCTCAGGGGCGGCAAAACCGGAAATGCCCGGGCTGCGGATCAGCGAGCCGGTGGCCAGGTAATAGATGCCCTGGACAATGTAGCGCACCGCAAAGGGCAGGCTGGCCCACCCGGCCAGGTTAAGCGCCCCGGTGTTGGTAGATCGGCTGCCGTTGAGGGTCATTACCAGGTGGAGCACAGAACCAAGCAGGAACCAGCTCAACCATACCCCGATCAGGGCGCTGACTGCGGGAAAAACTACCATGAAGAGCGGCCCTTGGGCCTGGGAGATGGCGTCCATGAATTGCTGCTGCTGTTCGGGGGTGTAGTATTGGAAATTACTTGGCAGGATTGAACCCATCTGTGCTGCGGTCTGGCGCGGGCCGCCAGCCAGGATCATTGCCAGCACAGCCAGGACCGAGAGGATCAACAGCGGGGTGTGCCAAACCCCGTTCTTTTGCTGGGCAACCTCGTTCAGCGTGCGGCGGGGGTGAAAGAACAATGGGAAGACCCATTCAAAATGAAACTTGCGGGGAGGAATGTAGTTGTCGTTTTCTGTTTCGTTCATTGCTAACCTCAATTTAGGATGAAGTGCAGCCGGGCAGCGTTACCACCAAGAGCCCGGGACAGCCCTGGGCTTTTAATAAGACGGCTGAAATGATGGAAAAGTTCCTGAATTATGGGTAAAATTCAGATAAATCATAACACTTTTTAAGATTTTTGGGCGATTTGGAGGTGCAGAATGCGGATCGACGTAGGCATTGAGAATAATGTTGAAGGGCGCACGCTGGCCTGGGCGTTGGATTTTCCCGGTTGTTTTACCTATGGGACAGATGCCAAGGATGCCCTGATGCACCTGCCGTGCGCCTTGCTTGCATATCATGAACGGGTGCGCACCCGCGCCGAAGCCCCCTGGCTAGCTGAGCTGGGCGATTTCGATATCCGCATTGTGGAAGTCTTCAACGTATATGATATCGACGACAATTACCGGCGGGTGGAAAGCGGCAGCTACAGCGTCAACGCCTGGTTCCAAAACGACTGGCTACCGTTGACCGCTGCGGAAACCCTGCAAGCAGGCGAGATGTTACACTGGAGCCGGGCCGACCTGCTGCAAAGCGTGGAAGGATTAAGCGACGCGCAGTTGGATGAGAAACAACCCGGAGAGCGCTGGCCGATCCGGGGCATTCTGAAGCACGTGGCGACGGCTGAGTGGTGGTATTTGGACCGCCTGGATCTGGCCGGAGGCGCTGAATATAGAGACCTGCCTGAAGAAGATGTGTTCGAGCGCCTGCGCGTGGAGCGTGCCTGGCTGGAAGAGTCCCTGCCCCAACTGGCGGGTATGAACCGGGTGAGGGGTGCAAGCGGCGAGTTCTGGAGCCCGCGCAAGCTGGTGCGCCGCGCCTTATGGCATGAGCTGGACCACGTGGAGCATATCTATAAGCTCTTGTTGTGATCTCCTGCGCTGCTTTTAATTTATCAGCGGACGGTCTCGAGGCCGCCCGCTGATAGAGGAGAAAGGATAGGAGGAGAAGGAATGTTTAATTTTTTGCGCGCAGCCCGATCAGGCTGAGGGCTGCAAAGAGCAAGCCCACCAGTCCGACCACCAGATAAACGATGAATGCCATAAGACACCTCCGGTTGTGAACTGCTGTTTATGAATATAACCCCGCTGCCCGCAATTCGCATCGGTCAGGAGGCGGAAATATTAATAGACAGGTGTCCAGTATGGCTTTTTACACAAGACCTGCCGGTTTTCTGGCAGGTCTTGTGTCCATGATTTAGCGGGTGATCAATGGCAGGAAACAGCTTTGCGAAATGTTGACCGTCAGGGTGAAGGGAGCCGCCGAGGCGTTGCCGCCGTGCCCGTCGCTGGCGCTTACCACAACGGCATAGGCGCCGGCGTTGACATCCAACGGCGTGCCGCTGAAGGCGCCGCTGCCGCTGTTGATGCTCAGCCAGGCGGGTAGGGCTGCCCCGCCCGACAGCTTGGCTGAGTAGCTAAGCGTGTCGCCGTCCACGTCGCTGAAAGCGGGGATGACGTAGGCGTTCAGGAAGCGGGTCAACCAGGTCGTGCCGCCGATGGTGGAGGCGGTGGGTGGGTCGTTGACCGGGTTGACCGTGATGGTGATGGTGGCCAGGTTGGAATACAATGAACCGTCGTAGGCCTTGAAGGTGAAGCTGTCCGGGCCATTGTAGTTACCCGCAGGCGTGTAGATCAGGTTGGGAGCGCTGCCGGAAAGCGCCCCGTGTGCCGGGCTGCTCTGGATGGAGTAGGTGAGCGGGTTGCTTTCCGGGTCGGTAGCAGATAGGGCGACCGCAGCAGGGGTATCTTCGTTAGTGACCAGGCTGCTGCTGGAGGCGGTGGGGGCGGAATTGACGGCGGCCAGGATGGTGAAATTGACGTTGGAGATATCAAAGAAGACGCTGGTGGCGCAGGCCACGCGAATACGCGCCTGGGTGGTGGGAACATTTGGAACGGTAATGGTCTCTGTGCCGTCGTTGGGCGTAGAAGCTAGGATGGTGGTGGGATAAGTGTATCCGCCATCGCTGGAAAGGTGGATAGCCACATTGGCACAGCTGACCGGGGCGGCGCTGGTGTTGGCCACGTTCCAGGTCACCGTCTGGGTGGTGTTGCCGGTCCAGCTCACGGCGGTGTTAGGCGCGGTGACCAGGAACGGTCCGGCGCTGCTGGTAACGGTAAAGCTGATACTGGCATTGCCCACCCCGCCTGCGCTGGGCGCTACCTTGTTATCCCGCGCGGTTAAGCGGAAGGTGCGCGTCTTGTTGCTGGTGATGTTGGGCAGGATCTCGCCGATCACCGTGGTGTTGTTGACCAGGTCGCTCAGGCGCGGGAAGGTGCGTGAGGGGCTGGAGGTGGACGGCCAGGAACGGAACCAGGGTGCGTTGCCGCTGGGGGAGAGGGGCGATCCGGCGGTGCCGGTATCCCATTCCTCCCAATTGTAGGTCAGCGTGTCGCCGTCGGAATCGGTGGCCGAGCCGGTCAGGGTGAAAGGAGTTTGTTCGGGAATGGTGAAACTGCCCGTCCCGGCGTTCACCACCGGGGCATGGTTGCCGGTGCTGGTGATCGCCGCGCAGGTATTGCCGTATCCGCTAACGGTATAGGTGATGATCTCATCGAAGCTGGCTCCGTGAAAGTAATCGTCCGAGTGCGCCTGCAGGTCGTCCGCGTCGCAGATTCCGGCATAGCTCATGATGGTGGAGCCGGAGCCGGGTTCATAGGCGGTGGGGCCGTTGCGGTTGCCGCCGCCGCAGGCGCCGGTGGTGCTGTTGAAGCTGTGATTGGCGCCAAACTGGTGCCCCATTTCGTGGGCCACATAATCCACATCGTAGGCGTCGCCTACCGGAGCGGGAGAACCGGTCACGCCCTGGGCTTTCCAGCCGGCCTCGCAAGGCACGCCCAGATAGGCTACCCCGCCGCCCCCGGTGGAAAAGACATGCCCCACGTCATAATTGGTAGAGCCGATCACGCTGTCCAGGGTGGTCTGGTTCTGCCCCAGCATCGTGCCGCCGTCGTCGTTGGTATAGGGGTCGGTAGAGGCGTTGGTGTAGACGATCGAGCTGTTGTTACCCACCAGCACCATCTTCACCGCCACCTCGCGCTGGTAAATGGCGTTGACGCGGTTGATACTTATCACGATGGCTGCCATGCCGGCTGGAACTGTGCCGCCAAAGTAGGCGGTGTATTCGCCGGTAGCGGCTACCGCCAGGCGGTAGGTGCGCAGTTGGGTGCCGCTGCTGGATTCCACGGTAGCCTTACTCTCGGGAGCGATCTCGCGCGCGGGAATATTGGGAAGGAGCGGCTCATTGAAAATGAAGGTCTTATCCGCCGGGTGGTAATCGGATTTGTAATAACTGATGTAATGGGTCACATCCCCGCGCTGATAAGGGTCAATAAAGAACTGCCCGTTGGGGGAGAGGATCATGGCGTGGAAGCCGAACAGGGTCCAATCCAGGCGGCCGCTGGCAGCGGGATCGTCGATGCCCGCCACGCTGAAGGTCTGGTAGTCCGGGAATTCGGCGGCCAGCTTGGGCTCCATGATCGGAGAATTGTAAATATAGAAGCGCTGGAAGCCTCCGTAGGGCATGGGCAGGCTGATCTCAACCGGGCTTGAAAGGGCTTCGGGCGAGTTTTCCAGCGGCGCCTTGGCCAGCTGGGGCAGCAGCGCCAGTGGGTCGGCGCTCAAGCTGCGGTAGGTGTCTGGTACGAACCAGCGCCCTCCGTTGGTCTGAAGTATGTTTTTCTCGGGGGTGTCACTCCAAATTCCATCCGCAGAAGCGGAGACAGTGGTTTGCGCGTAGGCGGCGCCGGGAATAAGGCCCGACATCACCAGAACCAGTAAAAGACTGAGCAAGGTGCGAGTTTTCATATAGAAGAACCTTTATTAGATGGGTGTGGCTTGGATGTGGGCAGATCGAAAAGCGCCCCAGAAATGGAAAATCCGGTTGGTTTTGTACCGATTATACAACATCAGGCGGAAGAATCAGCCAAAACCTATCGCCTTACAAAAATGACGAGATATACTTATCCTATGCAGACCGTCATCGGCTTTTTCCTGGCCCTGGGGATCGCCCTGGCTGCCTATGCCCTGCGCGCGCTGAGCCGCAGCGGCGCGGCAGCAGCCGTCTTGCTGGGGACGCTCGTCTACGGCCTGGGCGGATTGGAATGGGCGGTGGTGCTGGTGGCCTTTTTTGCCTCCTCCAGCCTGCTTTCACGCATTTCCAAACGGCGCAAGACAGGCCTGGAGCAGGATTTTGCCAAGGGCGGGCGCCGGGACGCCGGACAGGTGCTGGCAAACGGCGGACTGGCCGGGTTGGCGGTGCTGTTGCACATGTGCTTTCCTGATGAAGCCTGGCCGTGGTTGGCCTTTTGCGGTGCGCTGGCCGCCGCTAACGCCGATACCTGGGCCACCGAGCTGGGCGTGCTCAGCCGCGCCGCGCCGCGCCTGCTCACCACCGGCCGGCCTGCGCCTCGCGGCGCCTCGGGTGCGGTGAGCGGCTTGGGATTGCTGGCGGCGCTGGGCGGCTCGGCCCTGATCGCCGGGCTGAGTTGTTGGCTCCTGCCCGCCTGGGGCAGCTGGGCGCGCTTTGCCGGGTTGAGCGCGGCAGGGTTGGCTGGTAGCCTGTTCGATTCGTACCTGGGCGCCACCCTGCAGGCCATCTACTACTGCCCGCGCTGCGGCAAGGAGACCGAACGCCATCCCCGCCATGCTTGCGGTGAGGCGACCGGTCTGTTGCGCGGGCAGGTCTGGATGACCAACGATCTGGTCAACCTGCTCTGCACCTTGGCGGGTGCGCTTTTGGCTGCCGTGCTGGAAATGATATAATGGATGCAATGTCTGAGAAACCACCCGCCAAATTGACCAGCGACGAACAGATCCTGCAGGATGCGGACCTGGTGCTCTCGGGGGAGAGTAAAAAAGGCCGCCTGGGCAGACTGCTGCCTTTCCTGGGGCCGGCCTTCATCGCCAGCGTGGCATATGTCGATCCCGGAAATTTTGCCACCAATATCCAGGGCGGGGCGCAGTTCGGCTACACCTTGCTGTGGGTGATCATCTTCAGCAATTTGATGGCCATGCTGATCCAGGCGCTGTCCGCCAAGTTGGGGATAGCCACCGGGCAGAATCTGGCGGAACATTGCCGCAACCAGTTCTCGCCGCGTGTGGTGCGCTTCATGTGGGGCTTGATGGAACTGGTAGCAATGGCGACTGACCTGGCCGAATTCCTGGGCGCGGCGCTTGGCTTCCACCTGCTGCTGGGTGTGCCGCTGTGGGTTGGCGGATTGCTGACGGCTGTGGCAACCTTTGTGATCCTCGCCCTGGAACGCTACGGTTTCCGTCCGCTGGAAGCGGTGATTTCTGCCCTGGTGGGGGTGGTGGCGCTCAGTTACCTGGTGGAAACGATCATAGAATCGATCGCTGGAAAACTGGACTGGGGTAAGGTGGCCTATCACGCAGTGGTTCCGCAGTTCCAGGGCGGCGAGAGCGTTTTACTGGCAGTGGGCATTCTTGGGGCAACGGTCATGCCGCATGCCATTTACCTGCATTCGGCCCTTACTCAGGGGCGCATTGTGGTGCGCGATCCGGTCAAGCTCAAGCGGCTGTACCGCTTTGAGATCATCGATGTGTTGATCGCCATGGGCGCTGCCAGCTTGATCAACGGCGCCATGTTGATCATGTCGGCTGCCACCTTTCACACCGCTGGCGCCACGGATGTCGGTTCCATCGAGCAGGCTTACCAGACCCTCGAGCCGTTGCTGGGCAAGGCTGCCAGCGTCGTCTTTGCGATTTCGCTACTTGCCTCCGGGCTTTCTTCGGCGTCGGTGGGCACGATGGCCGGGCAGGTGATCATGCAGGGTTTCCTGCACCGCGAGATCCCGGTCTGGTTGCGCCGCCTGGTGACGATGGTGCCCTCCTTGCTTGTCATTTTCCTCGGCCTGGATCCCACCCGCACGCTGGTGATCAGCCAGGTATGCCTCAGTTTTGGGCTGCCCTTTGCGATCGTCCCGCTCATCTTGTTCACCAGCCGCAAAGATATCATGGGCGTGTTGGTCAACCGGCGGATCACTACATACATTATGTATGGCGTTGCTGCTCTGGTGATCTTGCTGAATATCTACCTGCTGATCTCGATCTTTAGCGGAGGAGGATAGCGCATGTTCCGCCGTATATTTGTTCCCCTGGATGGTTCCAGCCTGGCTGAGGCGGCTTTACCGCCCGCGGCGGGACTGTGCGCCCAACTGGGCGCCGAAGTCACCCTGTTTCACGTGATCGAGCGCAATCCCCCTGAGACGATCCACGGCCAGCGCCACCTCCGCACGCAGCAAGAAGCGCAGGAATACCTGGAAACGATCGCTCGCCAGTTCTTCCCCGCCGAGGCTGCCGTTACCTGCCACGTGCATACCGAGGAGGTCACCCGCGTGGCGTCCAGTATTGTCCAGCATGCCCTGGAGTTCTCTCCCGACCTGATCATCATGTGTGCGCACGGCGAAGGCGGTCTGCGTGAGCTGGTGCTGGGCAGCATTGCTCAGCAAGTGATCGGTATGGGCAAGACGCCCGTGCTGCTCATCCAGCCCGATCGGGACGAGCCGGAATGCCCGGTGGACTTTAGCCGCATCCTGGTGGGGCTGGACACCGATCCTGAGCACGGCCAGTGCCAGGCGATCATGCGCGATCTGGCCCTGTCATTGCATTCAGAATTACAACTGCTGACCGTGGTGCCCACCTGGGAAACCCTTTCAGCGCGCAAAGGAGCCACCGGGCGGTTGCTGCCAGGGGCGACACGCGCTGCGCTGGAACTGGAAGAGGAAGAAGCCCGCCGGCAATTGGCTGCCTGCGTGACCGGCCTGCGCGCTGAGCAGGTGCATGTGGAAGGGCGCGTGCTGCGCGGCGACCCCGCTTTGGTGATCATCCGCACAGCCGAGCGCTTGAAGGCCGGGGTGATCGTGCTGGGCACGCACGGCAAGACTGGCATGGATGCGTTTTGGTCGGGCAGTGTGGCGCCGCGTGTGGCAACGCTGACCCGCATTCCCCTATTATTGATCCCCGTGGGTCAAAGATGATCTGGAGGAACTATGTTCCGTAAACCCCCAACAACTCCCGGCGCAGCCACGCAACCCGTGGAACGGGTCACCTCCGTCCTGGGCCAGGGCATCAACTGGCTGGGAAATTTGCGCGGCAGCGGTGGCGTGCGCATCGAAGGCAATTTTGAAGGCGATATCGGGCTGCGCGGCCTGCTGGTGGTGGGCGAGTCCGGCCGGGTGACCTGCCCTGAATTGCGCGCCACCACCGTGGTGGTAGCCGGGTCGGTCAACGGCAATATCACCGCTGAAAAACTGGATATTCGCGCCACCGGGCGGGTGTGGGGTAACGTCAACTGCGTGACCTTCACCACCGAGGAAGGCGCATTTCTGCGCGGCCAGGTGCAAATGCAGGAAAAAGTGGAACTGAACCTGGATGCCGATGAGGAGCGCCCCGCTCCCCAGGAACCGGCCTAAACCTATGGAGGCTGTGTTGCCTTTGCTGGCCGAATGGTTGGGTGTGCTGGGCGTGGTCTGGTTGGCCGGGATCAGCCCGGCTTTCAAACCCCCACCGGTTGGTTTCAAGTATCCCCGCCGTGAGGGACTGGTGGCGTTGGCCCTGTTTGCCGTGGTCTTTGTGTTTGGCTTGCTCCAGTGGGCTGGTTGGCTCCGTCCAATCCTGACCAGCGATAATCCGGCGATGCAAACCATTATGGCGCGCCTGAACCTGGCCGTGCTGGGGCTGCTGCCGTTCATTGCAGCCTTGCTCAGCCGCCGCCAACCGCTGCGTTCCGCCATCGGCGGGCGGGTCATGTTGGGCGCCAATGTGCGTTTAGGGCTGGCGTTGATGTTCCTTTCCTTGTTCCTGCGCGGTAAATTCAGCGCCGTGATGGACGGCGTGACCCCTGATGAAGGGACCATGTTCCTGGTTAGCGCGGTCATCTGCCTGGCGGAGGAATTCATCTTCCGCGGCTACATACAATTACGCATGCGTTCCTGGCTGGGCGAAGGCCGCGGCTGGATTGCCACTGCCGGGTTGTTCATCCTTTACCAGTTGCCCTTCTGGGCTGCGGATGGGCAGCAGGTTTTACTCAACCTGGCCTTGAGCGTGGCCCAGGCGCTGGTGCTCTGCCTGGTGGCGCAGCGCAGCAAACACATCCTGGCCCCGGTGCTCTACCGGGTCATGTCCGAGTGGTTGTTCTACGTGAGCTAATATGAAAATTTCCCGTTTGTTTGGTCAGACTCTGCGTGAGGTGCCCAGCGATGCTGAGACGATCAGCCACCAACTGCTGCTGCGCGCCGGTTTTATCCGTCCCCTGGCAAGCGGCATTTTCAGCTACCTGCCGTTGGCCCGCCGCTCGCTCAGCCGGATCGAGACGATCTTGCGCGAAGAATTGAATGGCATTGGCGGTCAGGAGATCACCATGCCGGTTGTGCATCCTGCCGAAGTGTGGCAGGTGACTGGCCGCTGGTACCAGATCGGCAGCGAGATGGGGCGCTTTGAGGATAAGAACCAGCACGATATGGTGCTGGCGATGACCCATGAAGAGGTCATTGCCGACCTGGTGCGGCACGAGATCCGCTCCTACCGCCAGCTGCCGGCCTTGCTCTACCAGATCCAAACCAAGTGGCGCGATGATCCTCGCCCGCGAGCCGGGTTGATCCGCGTGCGCGAGTTCACCATGCTGGACAGTTACAGCCTGGACACGGACTGGGAGGGATTGGATGCGCAGTATCAGGCCCATTACCAGGCTTATTTCCGCATTTTCGAGCGCTGCGGGCTGCCGGTGGAGGCGGTCAAGTCGGATACCGGTATGATGGGCGGCAAGCTGGCCCACGAATACATGTATTTGACCCCGGTTGGCGAGGACAGTTTGTTGTTTTGCCGTCACTGCGGCTATTCGGCCAACCGTCAGGTGGCGCGTTTTGCCCGCCCGCCTGCTGCCCCTGAAGCTGCCCGTCCGCTGCAAAAAGTGGCCACGCCGCATGCCAGCTCCATCGATGAACTGGCGCATTTTCTCAATATCTCTCCCAGCCAGACGGCCAAAGCGGTCTTTATGGTGGCGGAAATGAGCCACGGCGAGGAACGCGCCTGGCAGTTTGTCTTTGCCGTGGTGCGCGGCGATCTGGAAGTCAACGAATCCAAGTTGGCCAATCTGCTCTCCTCTGCCGACGGGCCGCTGCCTGGCTGGAGTGTGCTGGAGCTGCGTCCGGCCCTGGCAGCAGAGATCCGGGCAGTGGGCGCCGAACCGGGCTATGCCTCGCCGGTGGGATTAAAGCCGGGTTCGGTTTGGGTGGTGGCGGATGAAAGCATCCCGGCTTCGCCCAACCTGGTGGCTGGGGCAAACGAGGAGGGGTATCACCTCCTCAATGTGAACTATGGACGCGATTTCACCGCCGTCTGCGTGGCGGATATTGCCGCCGCGCCGGAGGGGGCTGCCTGCCTGTCCTGCGGCGCGCCAATGATCCTCCGGCGGGGTGTGGAAGTGGGCAATATTTTCAAGCTCGGTACGCGTTACAGCGAAGCTGCCGGCTGCACCTTCCGGGATGAAAGCGGCCAGTCTCATCCGGTGATCATGGGGTCATACGGTATTGGGGTTGGGCGGTTGTTGGCCTGCGTGGCCGAGGAACATCACGATGATCAGGGCCTGTGCTGGCCGGCCAGTGTGGCGCCCTTCCCGGTGCATCTGGTTCAGATGGCCGGGCGCGGCAGCAGCCAGCCGGAATCCGTTGCCGCCGACCTGGCAGCCCGCCTGGAAGCGGCCGGGTTGGAACCGCTCTATGACGACCGCTCTGAGAGCGCTGGGGTCAAGTTCATGGATGCCGACCTGATTGGCCTGCCGCTGCGTCTGACGGTCAGCGAGCGGTCCTTGAAGCAGGGCGGGGTGGAGTTCAAACCACGCACATCCGAGGAAAAACAGATCGTTCCACTGGAAGAAGTGCCTGCCCGCTGTTTGGGGATGGGGCTCAGGTAAAAAAGAAACCTCCCGGTTTGATGCCCGGGAGGTTCTTTTTGGGATACGGAGCAAAAAATTATTGTTCCAGCATTAAGATCACCGTCGAGCCGCCGCTGCCGCCCGCAGAGATGATCACATTGTATTTCTGGCCGTCTTTGGTGATATTGAAGCTGATATAGCCTTCCATGCTGTTGTCATCGCTGACAACCCAACCCTGCGCGGCACCCTTGGTCATGTAGAAATCCTTGACCGCAGCTGGTTCGGAAGCGGTGGAGTAGCTGACGATCCCGGACATGCTGGACATGTCGGTGGCATCCGCCATCACCGGTAGATCGGACAACGCGTTCAACTGATCTAGGCAGGCCTGGGGAACGGTGATCTCTGCCACCTTGTTAATGTCGGTCAGGTCGAATGTCATCGTCATTACGCCGGTGACCGGGGTGCCCTGGCTCATTGCGTCAAACTTGCCTTCCGCACGGTAGACATACTTGATCACATATTTGCCGTCCTGGGTGACCCAGATGTCCCCGCTGGCTGAGGTGACCTCGCCGGTGAAGATCAGGTCAGCCTTCTTGACACTGTAGTGATTGGTTACCATGCCATTGACCGTTTCTCCCTGGGCCACCAGGTTCTCAGGGGCAATATCTCCCACAAACGCGCTGGGGGTCATATTGCTCAGTTCGGACTGGGCATCTTCGCCCGGGTAGACGAAGCAGCCGGCTTGATCCGAGGAAGAACTGGTATCCATGAAAGCCTGACCGTTGAGGTAAATGATGGTGAATTCGGGCATGTCGCTGCTTTCGCTGTTCTTCCAGGTCACCCGGTTCGCGTTCTGTGAGCGGTTGATCTCCTGGTTGATCTCAAAGGTCTCGTCTACGTCTTCATCGGCCTCATTCTTACCAACCACTTCCATTTTGAAGGTGGTGCGGTAGCTGTCGGCAGCATCCAGGCCGCTGTGCAGGTTCAACACAGAAGGCAGATCCAGCGCGCCGGTAGTGCTGGTGGGTTGGGCGGCAGGGGTATTTTCAACCGGCTTGGGCGTGGAAACGCTGCTGGCCTGGGTGGCGGTTGGAGCCTGGGGGACGTTGCAGGCTGCCAGTGCCAGGGTCAAAACGCCCAGGAACACGATCCATAAAAAGGTTTTTTTCATGATTTTCTACTCCTGTAAAATATTTATGTGATCGCATAATAACACAAACCCCGTTTGTTTGGATTAAAATCGAATTTGAAAAATATGATATGATGATTTCATTGCCCCTCACAAAACCCTGGCGGGGCTATTTGAAGACAACCCATTTCTGGAGTTGAATCATGTCTCACCTCATTCTGGACTCATGCACCGGTTGCACCGCCTGCACACGGATTTGCCCCGTGGCGGCCATTCCATCGGTTCCTCGCGGAGAAAAACACCACATTCTTGCCCACCGCTGCATTGATTGCGGCGCCTGCGGGCGGGTATGCGCCTTTGATTCGATCCAGGACGAAAAAGGGACCCCATGCATTCTCCTGAAACGTTCCGAATGGTTCCACCCCCAGGTAGTGATCGCCGACTGTGTGGCCTGTAACATCTGCATCCAGGCCTGTCCGGCGGACTGCCTGACTGCTGGCGAGCCGCAGGGGAAGCCGCCTAAGGCCTACCCCATCCTGGCCCAGCCCAAGAAATGCATCGGCTGCCACCTCTGTGAGATCGCCTGCCCGGTGGGGGCGATCATCCCTGAAGCGGTGGCTGTTAAAGCCTGAGTGATCTTGCGCGGTTGAGCTGAAACCATCCTATTTTATTGGCCTGAGAGGTGATTATGTGGAAGAAAATTGGTATTGGACTGGCAGTGGTTCTGGTGCTGGCGATTGGCGGCTTCCTGGTCTGGGCGCTTACCCCGGCCGGCCCGGCCCCCGAGGCGCTGGCGGCCTTGCAGAGCAATGATCAGGTGAATGTGCAGGTCACTTCCGGTTGGGTGGTTTTTGAACCGGTGGGCTTTGAAGCGAAAACCGGGTTGATCTTTTATCCCGGCGGGCGGGTAGAGTATCGTTCTTATGCTCCTGCCCTGCGCCTGGTGGCGCAGGCCGGATACCTGGTGGTGCTGCCCTGGATGCCGCTCAATCTGGCGGTCTTCAATCCCAATCGCGCCGACGAGATCATTGCTGCTTATCCGCAGGTGGAGCATTGGGCCGTGGGAGGACATTCCCTGGGTGGTTCAATGGCGGCAAATTATGTAAAGAACCATGCCGAAAAAGTGGCAGGTTTGGTGTTGTGGGCCTCTTACCCGGCCAATGCCGACGACCTGTCTGCTGCGACCGTCAGGGTGGTGTCGATCTCTGCCAGCAATGATGGCCTTTCAACCCCGGCCAAGATCGAAGCCTCGCGCAGTCTGCTTCCCCCTGACACGAATTGGGTGGTCATTCAGGGGGGCAATCATGCGCAATTTGGCAGTTACGGCCTGCAGAGCGGGGACAACCCTGCCCAGGTGGACGCTGCGGCACAGCAGGAGCAGGCTGCCCAGGCTACCATTGCCCTGCTGCAGATCCTGGACCGGTAAGATGGATTTGCATTTCCGCCCGGCGCAGGAAGGCGAGGCTGCCCTGGCGGCCGGCTGGATCTGGGAAACCGAAGGCGAGCTGGCTGATGCCCTGTTTGGCCTGGATGAACATGCCCGCGCCTTACGCGCCATGGAGCATTTCTTTCGCCTGCCAAACACGCTTTACTCCCGCGAACTGGTTGAGATTGTGGAGCGGGATGGTCAGGCGGTGGGCCTGTTGGTCGGTTACACCCCGGAAGAGGAGGCTCGCCGCGTGCGCGGAATGGCGCGTGCATTCCTCTCCTTCTACGGCGTCTGGGATACGCTGCGCGTCATCCGGCGCGGGATGGCCGGATATAATATGCACGACGGCGACCCTGGCGATTGGGTCGTCGCCAACCTGGCGGTTGGGGAAGCCGCCCGCGGGCAGGGCATTGGGCGGCAGATCCTTTTGCGCGCCGAGCAGCGCGCCCGCCAGGCAGGCTGCCGCCGCACCACCCTGCTGGTGCGCTACGGCAACCCTGCTCGCCGCCTGTACGAACGCCTGGGCTACCTTCCGCTGGCGGAGTACAGCTCGGAAAGTTTGCAGCGGGTGCTGCGCTCGCCGGGCTTCACCTGGATGGGAAAGGTCTTATCCACCTGATGAACCCAGGTATAATGAATTCACATAATCATCAGCATCGGAGGTATTCCTATGAATGAATCGATCGGGCGCGAGTTCATGCGCAAAACCTGTTACGCGTTTCTTCCCGAATCCCCTCAGCGCCAGGGTGTGCCCCTGCCTCCGCTGGAGCTGGCTTATCCCGCCGACGCAAAATTGATCGACTTGCCCGCACCGGAAGATATCCATGTGCCGGAATTGGATCTGCGCACGGCGATCGAACAGCGCGCCACCCTGCGCACCTACAGCGAAGGATCCCTCACCCTGGAGGAACTCTCCTTCCTGTTATGGTGTACACAAGGGATCAAGCGCATTACCGAGCGCCCAGTCACCTTCCGCACTGTGCCTTCTGCCGGTTCCCGGCATGCCTTTGAGACTTTCATGCTGATCAACCGCGTGGAAGGGATTGAACCAGGTCTGTACCGCTATATTGCCCTGGAACATGCCCTGCTTCGCCTGGACGCCCCCGCAGATATCAACGAGCGGCTGACCCGGGCCTGCCATGAACAGAACCAGGTGCGCACCAGCGCGGTGACCTTCTTCTGGGTGGCGGTGGTGGAGCGCATGACCTGGCGTTATCCGGAACGCGGCTACCGCTATTTATTACTGGATGCCGGACACGTCTGCCAGAACCTCTACCTGGCGGCAGAGGCGGTTGGTTGTGGTGTGTGCGCCATTGCCGCCTATGATGACGACCAGGTCAATGCCGAATTGAACCTGGACGGCGAAGCTCACTTCACAGTCTATATCGGTTCGCTGGGCAAACGTAAAGAGTGAGCCCGGCGCGGGTTCAATCGCCCGGCTGCACGCCCAACATTCGCGGGGTGCAGGTCAAACCTTCCAGCTCGGCAAAGGCCAGGTTCCTGGCTGACAGACCGTTGGATTGGCGCAGGCGTTCGAACAGGGCCAGGTAGCTATCCAGGATGCGCGCCTCCCAATGCAGACCAAGCGCCTGGGCAGCCTGCTGGATGGCACCCGCATCGGGACCTTCGATCTCACTGAAATCGCCGTAAGGCATTTCGTCCAGTGTGACCAATACCCCCTGCCAGGCGTAGGTGGTGCGGAATTTTTCGTAGTAAATGCTCACTTCGTAACCCAGCGCGTATAAGAAAGCCCGGGCAGATTCAAAATCGCTGACCGCGAATTCGATCTCCAGCCGTTGGGTCACATCCTGATCTATATATCCCGGCCCTTTATAGGTCAGGCGCGCCTGTTCGTCCTGGCGCAGGCGCAGCACACGCTTTTCGCGAGTCAGGCTGCGCTCAGGGGTATCAAAACGCAGGTTTAGTTCGTGCACGCGCGGCTGGATCAATGTGGCGCCCTGGTTTTGCAGGCGCTCTTCCAGGGCAGCGCGCCGCTGGAGATAGAATTTAACCTCGATTTCCTGCGTTGAGTTATTCATAAATTCATTGTAGCATGGAATGCTCTCCCCGGCCTTTTTTGTTATTGCGCATTGCTGTGCTTTAAGCGATAATGGATACGGCCCATGGAAGAATCAATCCGTCGACAACTGGTCGCTCTCAATGCCCGCTTCTACCAGGATTTTGGGGCGGCCTTTTCGGCTACCCGCCAGCGTATCCAACCCGGCATTCAGCGCATGATGTCGCTCCTGCCGCATAGTGGCCGCTGGCTGGACCTGGGCTGCGGCAACGGCGCCCTGGCGCGCTGGTTGGGCCGGGAGGCTTTCTCCGGCAGCTATCTTGGGTTGGATTTCAGCCCTGCGCTCCTGGAGGATGCCCGTCGCGGCTTGCCGCCCGGTACGGAATTCCGGCAGGTGGACCTGTCCACGCCGGACTGGAGTGCAGGCCTGCCGCAAAGCGCCTATGAGGTGATCTTATGTTTTGCTGCCCTGCACCATCTGCCTGGCGCGGATGCCCGCCGGGCATGGCTGGCGCAGGCGGCTGCTCTGCTGGCGCCAGGTGGTTCCTTTGCTGTCTCGGTCTGGCAATTCCAACATAGCCCCCGGCTGATGGCGCGCTGCCTGCCCTGGGAGAAGATCGGCCTGGACCCCTGCCAGGTGGAACCAGGCGACTACTTGCTGGATTGGCGTTATGCCCTGCCGGGGCAGGCCGAACAGGTCGGAATGCGTTATGTGCATTTATTCACCCAGGCCGAACTGGCGGAGCTGGCGCAGTCCTGTGGGCTGAAGCCGGAAGCCTCGTTCGAATCGGACGGACAGGGCGGGCGCCTGGGATTGTACTCTCTCTGGCGAAAACCCCTTTGAGGGAACTTCTTGCATTGGAATTTCGTTTTAAGATAATGGAAAGGAGCGTTTGACCATGAGACGCATACAACAGCTCTTCTTGATCCTGATGATCCTGGCCCTGGCGGCCTGTAACCGGCCTTCCGAGGCTAATCCTGATGTTATCCGCACCTCCGCGGCAGAAACCGTGGTGGCCCAGGCTACCGAGGCGGCGGTCAGCACCCTGGCAGTCCAGCTCACCCACCAGGCCTTGACCCCCTCGCCGACCCAGACACCTTTGCCTTCGGCAACTTCCAGTGTGACTCCCACGCTGCAGTACAGTCTGACCCCCAGCGTGACCCCCACGCCGGTCACCCCCACGGTGACCCAGACCCCCCTGCCCACCTGGACGCCCCTGGCTACATCCACCCCCCTGGTGCGCTGCAACCAGCTTAAGTTCGTCACCGATGTGACCATTCCCGACGGCACGGTGATGAAGCCCGGCGCGACCTTTGTTAAAACCTGGCGGCTGACCAACATCGGCAGTTGCGCCTGGACGACGAAATATGCCCTCATCTTTGCCGGAAACACCCGCATGGAGGGCCCCAAGGTAGCCACCCTGACCGCTGAAGTGCGCCCCGGCCAGACGGTTGACCTGTCCGTTACGCTCAAATCGCCGGATGCAGGTGGCGAATATACCGGCCTGTGGAAGATGATGGATGATAAAGGCGTGTCGTTTGGCGGCGGGGCCTCTGCCAACGCTTCCTTCTGGGTCAAGATCAAAGTCGATCCTGCCCTGGCTACTTTCAATTCCGACATGGTTAAGAATTTCTGCTCGGCAGAATGGCGCGGCAACGGGGGCGTGTTACCCTGCCCTGGCACCAGCGTTGACTTCACCAACGGTTCGATCACTTATGTGGATGGACCCTTGCTGGAAGGAAAATTACAGGAGGATGAGGGCGCGCTGCTGACCGTGCCGACCAACGGCACCAACGGTTTCATCAGCGGAAAATATCCCCAAGTCACCATTGAAAATGGGCAGCATTTCTATGCCATGATCGCTTGCCTCAACGACAGCACCACATGCAGTGTCAAGTTCCGCCTGAACTACCAGGAAGTGGGCAGCACCACCGTGCAGAACTTGAACAGCTGGACGGAGATCTATGACGGCGTGTATACCAAGGTTGATGTGGACCTTTCCAGCCTGGCTGGGAAGAAGGTCAATCTCATCCTGGAAGTGCAGAACTATAACAACACCTCGCAGGATGACCGCGCCGTTTGGGTCTCGCCGCGCATTGCCAAGCCGTAATTGGGACTAGAATCTGCCGCCAAAAGATCCTATAATAATAACAAGCGTTTGAACAGGAGGATACACCTATGAAACCCAACGTGTCGGCAAAGTTAAAGAGCAGCCAGGTGTTCTGGCGGCTGGTCACCGTCTTGATTTTGGCTACCTTGCTGGTGGTGCCTGTAGCCGCCTCTGCCTATGCAAGCGGGATCCCTTCCATCACGATCACCTCGGTTGTGATGGATTCCAATGTGACTGTGCGCATGGATAATTTCCCCGCAAATACCTACTTTGTGGTGCGCATGGGAGCCTATGGGACCGCCGGGCAGGAGATCACCCGCTTCACCTCCGGGGAGGGCGGCACATTTGGCGGAACCTGGAATATTCCTTCCAATCTGTATGGGGTGAAGACGCTCTTCATCCGCATGGATTCGGAAACCGGCAACTACCACGTCTATAACTACTTCACCAACAATCCGGCCGGCGGCACGGTGGTGGTCACTCCGGTAAACAGCGGTGTCAGCCCGACCATTCCCACCTTTACCATTGAAAGCGTGGTCAAAGACACCTCGGTGACGGTCAAGACCTACAACTTCCCGGCCAACGTGGTCTTCACGGTACGCATGGGGGCCTTCGGCACCCTGGGCGTGGGCGGTGAGGTGATCACCTCCTTTAATTCCGGGGAAGGCGGCACGATGGGCGCCACCTTCAATATTCCGGCCGGTCTAAAGGGCAGTTACAAGATCGCCATCCGCATGGATGGGGCAACCGGCGGCTACTACAGTTACAACTGGTTTGTCAATGATGCCTCTGTTGCGCCCACTGCCGTTGCGCCCGGTTACACCGGCATCCCCACCTTCGGCATTCAGAGTGTGGTGACCGACAGCAGCGTGACCATCCTGACCAATAACTTCCCGGCCGGGTTGGATTTCACTGTGCGCATGGGCGCCTACGGCACCTACGGCCTGGGCGGCAGCGTGGTTGGCACCTTTAATTCTGGAACAGGCGGCGCCTTCACCAAGACCTTTACCATCCCCGATGGGTTGAAGGGCAGTGCGCGCATCGCCATCCGCGCCGACAGCAGCGTGGGCGGTTTTTACGCCTATAACTGGTTCTACAACAACACGGCTCCAACGGCCACGCCCACCGTCGGCCCTACCCCCACTGTGGTTCCCACCGTCGCTCCCGGTTACTACGGCTATCCGACCTTCTATATTTCGGCCGTCAAGCAGGATGTCTCGGTTACGGTGCGCGCCTATAATCTGCCCCCCAGCCAGACCTTCACCGTGCGTATGAATTATTACGGCAGCTACGGCCTGGGCGGCACGGTGGTAAGCACCTTCGACTCGGGCGCCGGCGGCACCCAGGACTTCACCTTCACGATCCCGGATGCGGTCAAAGGCAGCCAGCGTATTGCCGTCCGCATGGACAGCAACCTCGGGTATTACGCCTACAACTGGTTCTGGAACAGCAGCACCTATTGATCTCAGCCATGGGGTTGGAAGCACCAATTTCCAACCCCTATTCTTTTTTACCGAGCAATGAGGTAAAATAAAGCGCTCTGCAGGAGTGGGGTGGGAACTTGCCCCACTCCACCGGTTTTAATTCTTGAAAGGGATGGACGACCGCTTTGTTTGAAATTGTATTTCTGGGCACTTCGGCTTCGGCCCCGTCGGCGCGGCGCAATTTACCGGCGCAGGTGATCAAGCATGACGAACACCGCTTCCTGGTGGATTGCGGCGAGGGCACCCAACGGCAGATCCTGCAATCCGGGATCGGCTTCAAGCGCCTGAACCGCATCTTGATCACCCACAGCCACCTCGATCACATCCTGGGGCTGGCGGGACTGCTTTCCACCTTCCTGCGCTGGGAATCGATTGACGAGCTGGAGATCTTTGCCGGTAAGTATGCCCTGGAGCGCATCCAGGATCTGCTTTATGGGGTAGTGCTGCGCGGTACGCAGGCTCCCATGCCGATCCATATGCGCCCGATCAGCAGCGGAACGTTCATTGAAACGGATGATTTTTCGGTCAGCGCATTCCCGGTGCAGCACCGCGGACCGGACTGCCTGGGCTTTGTATTCGAGGAAAAGGGCCGCCGGCCCTTCCTGGCGGAAAAAGCCGAGGCGCTGGGCATTCCGCAAGGCCCCTGGCGCCGCGACCTGGTGGAAGGTCACGCTGTGACCCTGCCGGATGGGCGGGTGATCGAGCCGGAAGCCGTCCTGGGTGATTTCAAACCCGGCACACGCCTGGTGCATATCGGCGATGTGGGACATCTGGAGGATCTGCTGCCGGTTTGCCAGAACGCCGACGGACTGGTGATGGAAGCCACCTACCTGGAGCAGGAAGCCGACATGGCGCGCCAGTTCTCGCACATGACCGCCCGCGGGGCGGCCGAATTTGCCCGCCGCGCCAACGTGCGCCAGTTGATCCTCACCCATGTTTCGCGGCGCTACCGTGAAAAAGAAGTTTTACAGGAAGCGCAGGCCTATTTCCCCACTGCGATTGTGGCCCGCGACTTCGATACGTTTCAAATTAAAGCGGCCGCTTCTTAATCGCCGCTTTCATCTTCAATGGCGTGCACCATGATCTGGGTGGCGGTGGCGTTACCGTTTTCGTCCACGCTGGCAATGATATTCACCTTGGCGCCCACAGCCAGTTCCGCATGCTTCTTCAGGATGATCTTTGTTGTGGGGGTGACGGCAAAGGTGTAGCCGGCGCCGTCTTCATCCTGGATGGTCAGGCTGGTCTCGGAAAGCTCAGTGATCAGGCCGGCGCGGTGAGCCTTGTTGATATTGCTGCCCTGCCCGTTGTCGTCCATCTCGTCCCCGTCGTCTTCGCCGTTCCCGGAGGTATGCACCACGATGGCGGTAGCGGTGATCGGTTCGGCGGCTGCGCGGGGGGCCACAATGGTGACGATCGCGCCCACTTCCAGCACGGCTTTATCGGTCTTGTAGAGGATCTGCGTTTCGGGGGTGACGACGAAAGTGTAGGTCTGGCTGTCGCCGTTCTGAATGGTGATGCTGCTTGCAGAAAGCTCGGTTACCCGGCCAACCCGGTGGCCTTTATTGCCCTTGGCGGGCATGCCGTGGATCTGGAGAGCGGTCAGGCTGCCGTCTTCTGCGCGCACAGCCTGCACCACGGCCTCGCCGTTCACCGCCAGGTCGGCAGTAGTGGCATTCTTTATCCCGGGGATCTTGATCTTGGTGGATGCGTTCACGGCAATCGTCAGTTGTTCGCCGCTATCGGCCACCTGGAGGGTGATGGAAGATGCATCGACTGCGATCAAAGTGCCGCGGAAATTCTCCTTCGCGCCTTTGTTTCCTCCCGGGCCCTTGGGGGCGGCCAGGGCCTGGGTGCTGATCAGGATTAAAGCCGCCAGAAGCGACAAAATAATCAAAATAGAGCGTCTTTTCATTTTCCGGTCCTCCTAAGGTTCATAATCTACAACTAATGTAATGGAGATCTCGTTCCCCTGGATGTCTGAAGCCACGATTTCCAGCAGGTTCAGACCTTGCTCCAGGGTCACCTCTTTGGCGAACATCTCAGACTCATCTACCAATAGAACTGCATCGTTGATCGAGATCACCGTCCAGGCGGCGGCTTCGCCGCGCACCCAAACGGGGGAGTTGTTGACCACCGAATTGTCCAGCGGGGAAGTGATCCGCAGCCACAAGGAATCCCCGGCGAACATGGCGGTGGGGGTGGGGTTTGCCGGCAAGGTGGCGATGGGCTGCGGTGTGTCGAAGGGTGTATTGGTCGCGGAGGGGGGCTGGAGCGTGGCGCTGGGCTGCAGAGTAGGAAATGGGGGGGCGGTTTTGGCGGGAAGGGTTGCGGTAGGGCCAGAATCGCTGGCCGCCGGGTGAATCTCTCCCGGCGGCGCAGCACACCCACTCACCCATAAACTCGGCAAGACAAAAACAACGAGGTAAAAGATGAACTTCTTCAATTGTGCTTTTAGTGTACCGGTTTGCGGCGGGAGGGACAATACGTAGTTTCCGCAAAACCGTCTGCGAAGTGTACTTATTTTAATCATATTCATCGTGTATCTGTTTTGATCAACTTCGTCAGCGTTGGAACATGCGTCAGGCCATTGGCAGGATGCCCTTGCGCAGGGCATAGCGGATCAAATCCACCTGGGAGCGCAGGTCCAGTTTGTGCATCAAATTGGAGCGGTGAATTTCCACCGTGCGCACGCTGATGGTCAGTTTCTCGGCGATCTCAGCCGAGCTGAACCCCTCCGCCACAAGGTGCAGCACCTCGCGTTCGCGGTTGGTCAGCGTGTCGTACGGATCGGTGGGGGCGCTGGCAGCTTTTTCCAGGTAAGCCTGGATGGCATTCTCCGAGAAGGGTGCCGAAAGGTAGCGGCGCCCTTCGCTGACCGCCCGCACGGCCTGGATCAACTCTGTGGAAGAGGCGTCCTTCAGTACGTACCCGCACGCGCCGTTCCGCAGCGCTTCCATCACATAGGCCTGGTTGGCGTGCATGGAAAGCACGATCACGCGCGTCCGCTCGTGGATCTGGCGGGTTACTTCCAGTCCGTTCAACCCTGGCATCATCAAATCCAGGATGACCAGTTGTGGCTTCAACTGCTCCACCAGGCGGATGGCTTCGTTGCCGTCCCCGGCTTCGCCGATCACATGCAGATCGGGCTGGCCTTCCAGCAGCGCACGCAGCCCCTGCCGGACAACGATGTGGTCATCGACCAGTAAAATTGTCGGCATCTTTCACCTCCTGTTTTGCAGGTCGAGCGGAAATTGGGCCGAGATGAGCGTACCTTCCATAAGGGAAGACACGATGCTGAATTCTCCGTTCAACCGTTCTACCCGTTCGCGCATGCCGATCAAGCCGCGGGATGTCCGACTTTCCAGCGCTTCCTCGGGTTCAAATCCGCGTCCCTCGTCTTCCACCTGCACGCCCAGGCTCTCGCCGCCTACCCACACCCGCACGCGGGCCTTGTTCACCTGGGCATGGCGGGCGATGTTGGTCAGGGCCTCCTGGATGACGCGGTAAGCGGTTGTTTCCACCTGGGGCGGGAAACGTTTCCCTTCCAGGTTCACGTGTTGGAATTGGATATCGATCCCGGTCTGTTTGGTGTAGCGGTCGAACAGCCACACCAGGGCCGGGTGCAGACCCAGGTCGTCCAGCATGGCCGGGCGCAGGTCCAACGACATCTGCCGCACGCGGGCGATCAGCTGTTCGGCCACCTCGTTGGCCTGTTCCAGTCGCTCCACGGCGATCGCATGCGGCTCATGCGCGGCAGTTTGGACGAGGATCTTCAGCCCGGTCAGCAGTTGGCCGATCTCGTCATGCAATTCCTGAGCCAGGTGTTGGCGTTCGTTCTCCTGGATCTCCACTAATTGGTAGGAGAGTTCCTGCATGCGTTCGCGCCCGTTGCGCACCTGTTCGTAGAAGGTGGCGTTTTGCAGGGCGAAGCTCGCCAGGTTGGCAAAGGATTGCAACAGCTGCACGCCTTGCTGGTGGAAGCCCTCGCCGTCTCTGCGGTAGACCACCAGCAAGCCCTGGGCGGCATCCTCCACCATCAACGGCACTGCCGCGGTGATGCAGGCTTCTGTCAGCCCTGGCGCCAGCCAGGGCAGGCCGCTGGGCAGGGGAGTGTCCAGGCTGGTGCGCAGTTGGCGGGCGCGCAGGGCCTGCTGGGCCAGGTAGGCCTCGCGGCTGGCTGCCGGCTCTGCCAGGTTGATCGCAGGGAAGTCTTCAGGGGCAGTGCCTTTGGCGGCCAGTACCTTCAACTGGTTTTCCTGCTCGCCCAGCCGCCCCGTCCAGGCCATGTGGTACTCCAGCCGCTCGACCGCCAGTTCGGCAGTGGCCTGGAAGGTGTTTTGCAGATCCAGGTGGCTGAGGAAGATGCGCGAGGCTTCGTAGAGGGCGGAAAGTTCGCCCAGGCGGGCCTGCAAATCCTGCTCCAGCAGTTTGAGGCGGGTGACGTCCCGCCCGACGCTCACCACGCCGATCACGGCCCCGTGACCATCCCGCATGGGGGAGAGGGAGCTTTGGATAGAAAGATGCTGGCCGTGGAAGTCGCTTTCCCATTCGTATAGCTGAGGAATTCCGTTGAGCGCCTGCGTGAACGCCTGGTGGTGCAGCCGGCGGGCAGTTTCCTCCGCCGCCGAGGCGCTCCCTTCGCTGCCGATCATGCGGATCATCTCGCTGGTGTTGGGATTGCGCCCGTACACTGCGCTGATCTGCTCCTGCGGGTCGAGGGTGAAGACCACATCTTCCATCGATTCGACCAGGATGCGGAAGCGTTGATCCAGCTCCTGGCGCTGGCGTTGGGCCTGTTCCAGGCTGGCCAGGGATTGGTTGATATTGCGGCTGAGGTTGGCGATCTCATCCTTGTATTGCACGGTCACCCTCTGGCTCAGATCGCCGGAAAGGCCGATGCGGTTGACCTCCTGGTTCAACCTGGCCAGGCGCGAAAGCACCAGGCTTTCAAACAGGAGCAGGATGGTGCTGGCGAAGATCACCGCCGCCATGATCAGGTAGATGGTCAGGTAGGTGGTGGTGGTCTGGCGGCTGCGGCTGATGGCGCGCGAGACATCCACGCGCAGGATATAGCCGGGATTGCCGTAATAGTCGTTTAGCAGCGTATAAGCAGCCGCGGTGGCATCGTCGATGTTCCCCAGAGTGGTGTCGTCAGGGGTTTGGAGAGCCTGTTTGGCCTGGGCGACCTCCGGCGGTAATTCCGCCGAGCCATACGGATAGAAGTAGAAAGACAGTTGCGATGCATTGCGCAGACGCTGCAGGGTTGCATCGTTCAGATAACGCCCGATGACCAGCGTGCCTGCCGCGGGACCGACTCCATTGGTCTGGAGAATGGGGTGCGCAACTACCAGCATCGGCCCGCCTGGCAGTACCAGAATACCGTGCTGCGGATCGCGGCTGTTGGCGTCTTGCAGCAGCGCATCCCCCTTGACCAGGTGGGCTGTCAGTTCGACCGGCGGGGAAACCGTCTGGAGGGTATTGGGATCCAGGGTACGGATGAAGACCACCCGTCCCTCCAGGTTGACGAAGGCCATCAGCTCAAGATCCAGATCGGTGTAGGTTGAGCCCCCCAGGTTGGCTTCCCGGTAAGCCCGGTTGCCGTCCTGGACATATAAGTAGGTGTCGTCCCACTTGGCCCAATCGCGGCTGATGTTTTCCAATACGTCGAATTCCGCATCCAGGGTTTTCAGGCTGCGCTGCAGCACGTCCCGGGCATTTTGCTGCTCTTCCACCTGGTACTGGCGCCCAAGGGTATTATCCAGAGTGAAGAACAGCACCAGGATCAGCGCCACCAGTGCCAGGCCGATGGCTAGCAGGATCGTTTTACGCAGGGTCATTCGCATATCTCTATTATATAGCGGATTAAATAGGTGGGATTCCTCTCTTGATTTACGTAAGGTTACGGAGTTTATTCGCAGCCGGTTTATTGTACATTAATAGCTGTAGAAAGTCTCTTATTTGTATTCCGTTGGGAAATCCAAGGAGGGTGTACGATGAAAGCTAAGCGAAATGAAAGCGGTCAGATTATTGTTTTGTTCGTGTTTGGCCTGGTTGCCTTGCTGGCGTTGACCGCGCTGGCGATCGACGGCGCCATGCTCTATTCCACCCGTCGTTACGACCAGGGTGTAGCTGATTCCTCTGCCCTGGCAGGCGCCAGCCAGGCTGCCCAGAAGATGGACAACCTGCACATTAACACCGATAATTTCAACTGCACCAACGCCAATTCTACTGCGGTGATCCAGGCCGCCAAAGACGGCGCCAAGGAGCGTGCGCTGACCAATAAGATCACGCTGGACGACGACATCTCCGACCAGATGGGGGTGACGGTCACCTGCGGCTCGGAGAACAAGGGCTCGTATATCGATTATTACCTGGATATCAAGGTGATGGTCTCTTCGGATGTGCAAACGGCTCTCATCCAGCTTTTCTATTCAGGCAAGACGCGCACCACGGTCACAGCCGTCTCGCGCATCCGCCCACGCACGCCGCTTGCCCGGGGCTACGGTATTACCTCCACTTCCAATACCTGCGTGGAGAACGCCAGCAATCCCTCCGGCATCGTCTTTAACGGCGGCATCAATGTGTATGTCAACGGGGCGGGCGTCTTCTCCAACTCTTGCATGCAGCCCAGCAACGGGGAAATTTGCACCGGCGTGATCCCGGAGGGGATGACCTTCAGCTCGGATGAGGAGCGCCAACAGTATATCTGCGACCACCCGGGCGGCATCTCGAACATGTATTACAGCGGCTCAGCCCCCTGCACCGACGCGGCCAGTTGCAACATCAGTCCCATGCCTTCCCCCGCCACCAACCCCCTGCCCTCGATGACCGTTCCGGTGCCGGACTGTACTTCGCTGGGCGCGCACATCACCTGGAAAGACAAGGACGGAACGCTGAATCCCGGAAATTACGATGAAATTACCATCAACGGCGGCACGGTGGTCTTCAACCCCGGCCTGTACTGCATCTACGATAAGGGCGTCACGCTCAAAGGCGATATCACCGGCATGAACGTGACCTTTTACCTGGTGAATGCCGGCTTTACCGTCAGCGCAGGCGGTGCAGTCAGCCTTACCGCGCCGAACATTCCGATGCCCCCCGCCATCAAGGGCATGCTGATCTACATGGCGCCCGGGATGAACCAGACCGTTGATCTGGCGGGCAACAGCGACAGCTTCTTCCTGGGTACCATTTTTGCCCCAGATGGGGTGATCAAGGTGCACGGCACGCCGGGAGAAAGCCCAACCTTCAACACCGAGTTGATCGCCAGCGGCGTTTCTATCGATGGTAACGCCATCATCGATATCAATTTCCGCGAGAACGAGATCTACAGCACCCCGCCGCAGTTGGACCTGTTCCAGTAATCCATTCTCCTTATCTGTCCGGGCTTGTCTCCCGGATCGGATCCACAACCCATAGGGGTGGGCTTAAAGCCCACCCCTATGGGTTGTCCGGGGGTCTCACATTACAAATTTAACGGTTGCCTTCTTCTTTTTTTGATGTACACTTAGGGTAGCGATTATAGCGTTATTTTCAAAGGATACGTATGGACTCAAAACCCCGTTTCACTTCTGCGAAACCGGCTCAAGCGATGCTCGAGATGGCCCTGGTGCTGCCGTTGTTCTTAACGCTCGTCTTGGGCGTGATCGAGATGGGGCGCATGTTCTTCACCTTCAGCGCAGTGTTCTCGTCGGCGCGCGAGGCAGCCCGTTACGGCGCGGCCTCCGGGACCAGCGAGCGCGGCATGCCCTATTACAAGGATTGCGTCGGTATCCGCGCCGCCGCCAAGCGGGTGGGCTTCACCCTCGGCTTGGCCGATAACCAGATCGACATCCGCTACGACGCCGGCCCCAGCGACGCCCGCACGTGGAACGACCTGCCCACCTGCGACAGCACCTACCAGCCCGTGCTGGGCGACCGCATCCTGGTGCACGTCACCACCAACTTTGTCTCGGTGGTGCCGATCAACCTGCCCACCATCCCGATCAACACGCTTTCTTCGCGCACCATTCTGCGCTCAGTGGGGATTGAAGGTACTCCCGCGCCCACTTCCACCCAGCCGCCCACCACCACCGCCAGCCCGACCATCACCAACACGGTCACCGAAACTCAGACGGTGACCCTCACCCCAACCGTGACCACCACGCCCACGATGACCCTCACCCCCACCATCACTGAAACCCCCACCATCACCTCCACGCCAACCCTGGGGCCTTCGCCGACCCCCACCCATACTCCCACCGCCACCCCGACGGTCACCAACACCCCCACGCCTACGCCGACCTTCACGCCAACCTACACGCCTACCCCGACCAGTTCCGACACCCCCACCATCACCCCCACCCCCACCGTTGACTGCTCGATGATCACCCTCTCCGGCCCGGCCAACCTGAACTACAAGGCCTGGTTCAGCATCACCTCATCCGAGACGGTCACCCTGGTCAACCTGCGCATCACCTGGACCAATGATACTCTCACCAACATTTCCCTGGGTTCCACCATCTGGCCGCAGAGCGGCACTGGCGCGGGCGGTTCGCCTTTGACCATCCTGGAATCTGGCTGGAAGACCGGCGTCAGCCGGGATATCACCGGCACCCAGGTATTGACCTTCACCTTCGATAAAAAGAAACACCTCAACCATACGGTCAGTGTGGATCTGCGCAAGGCGAATGGTCAAATTTGCAACCAGACCATCTTTATCCCCTAATGGATGAGAGGAAACCTGTGTACCGCCGAATAATGTCTGGCTTCATTATGATCGCCGTTCTGCTGGCCGCCTTTGGGCCGTCCGGGACGGCGCCTGCTTCGGCGGCCTCGTCGATTCAAACCAGCAATATCTTTGGTTACACCTGGAGCAGCGGCGATTTTAACGCCACCTGGGAGGATATCACTGGCCAGCCCGGGGTGACGAAGTTGACCTTCCCGAGCTATGACATTGGCTATTCCGAGACGCCCATTTCGTTCGGCGGCTGGCAGTTTCCTTTCTTTGAGAACACCTACCTGGAAGTCTATGTGGACCTCAACGGCATGCTGATGTTCACCAATCCCACCGATGATGAGCGCAACCAGCCGATTCCGATGGAAGTGCTTCCCAACGATTACATTGCGCCCTTTTGGACGGACCTGAAGTACGACCAATATTCCCCCTCGGCAGGGATTTATGCCCTGCTTTCCGGAACCTATCCGGATCGTTATCTGGTGGTCCAGTGGAACCAGGTGGAAATATTTGGCGGCGGCGGGGAACTTTATTCCTTTGAAGTGAAGATGCATGAGACTGGGAAGATCGAGTTCATCTACCAAACCATGGGGACGACCCTCGATCAGGTGACGGTTGGCATCGAAGACTCCGACGGCGTGGACGGCCTGCAGATCTATTACAATCAGCCGGGTGTGACCGGCAGCAGCAATATCACCATCCAGCGCCCGACGGGAAATTTCCGCTTCAAGGCCACCCGGCGCTACCAGGCGGGCTTCCTGCAATCCGGGGTGTCGGAGTTCGAGTACACCCTGCGCAACACCGGCACGATCAGCGGGAAATATACTCCTTCCGCCTCCCTGATCCAGTCGAATCCCAATAACCCGGCTTATCCCTGGAACGTGACCTTTGAGAACGGCAACACCGGCCTGCCGTTGATCGACACCAACGGTGACACCAAACCGGATACCGGAACGGTTCCTGCCGGGGCAGAATTTCCCCTGGTGGTGAAGGTGGCGCCCAATTTCAGCCCGTTGGCGGGCAATTACGCCCTCTTGGATATTCCCATCACTGCGGTGGGGTACCCGGTCACTTTTACCGTGCGGGTGCAGGCCGCTGCCCCGGCTAATTTTGCTCAATTATTCACTGACCCGCAATTAAAGGTGAATGCGGAGTATATTTTCTCCGATGAGCAGATCGTCCGCCCGGTGGTTGGGTATTACAGCGGCGCCAGCCAGACCATGGCGGGCATTTCGGAAACCCAGTACCTGACCGCCTGGGAAAAACAGGAGGGCGGCTCCAGCAGTAATTTGCAATACGTGGTCATGAACGCCCTGGTGCCCACCTCGCCAACCGTCAAGCAATTCACCTCCCATGGGGCGAGCGTGCCGTACGTGGCGGATGTCTCCCCTTCGGTGGACGGCGCCTCCAATTTGGCTGCGCTGGCCTTCGTGCGCAAAGAGTACACCGATGTATCCCCCTATGATGATTATGTGTCCAATATCTACGTGGCCCTCATCGGCGTGGATGCAGAATTGCTGGCCGGATCGAATAATCCCCGCAAGCTGACCAGTAATACCGTTTCCCGTTACCAGACCAACGGGCGCGAGATGGCTGATCCGCGCGTGGTGGCCCTGGACAACGGCAATTTTGTGGTAGTTTGGAACGAAAAAAATTACTTTGAGGAAGGTAACCTGACCGAGGATTTGTGGATGGCGGTCATCGGCAGTGACAATTCGCTGGTCATGCCACCCACCCAGCTTACCTCCAGCACCTATCTGCAGCGATATATGTACCCCACCCTGGCAGCCATGACCGGCGGCAAGGTGCTGCTGGCTTATGGACGGCGCAATGACCTGAGCAGCACGGTTGAACTGGCCTATCGCTATTTCACCGTCTTCAACGGCACGGTTCCTCCTGAAACCGTCGTGTCTGGCACTTCGGTCTTCCTGCCCGACGCGGTGCAGATCCGTCCCAACGGCCGGGTGGTGGTGGCCTGGTCCAACACCCTCACCAACCGGATCGCCTATGTGGTGATCAAGTCGGACGCCAGCACCCTGATCGCCGGGCCGTTGGATGTCTCCAGCCCTGACGCGCGCACCATGGATTACGTTTCGGTGACGCGCGACAACGAAAGCCATGCCATTTTGACCTGGCTGGATTATGATTTTGAGGATTATTTATATTATGCCCTGGTCGATCCGGACGGTAACCTGGCCACCCCCAGCATGCCCTTCCGGAGCGGGGCCGGGGATTCTCCGACCATCTTTACCAGCCGGATCAGCGGCGGCAATGCTCCGCTGCTGCTGACCAAGATCTATTCCATTCGTATGCCGGCATTCTTCCGGTAGAATTTCAGGAGCGTGAGATGAATTTGAAACCTCTTCCCAAAAAATCCGAAAAGGCGCAAAGCCTGATGGAATTCGCCCTTTTTATTGTCATTCTTTTTATCCTCCTGGCCGGTGTGGTGGACCTGGGCATGGCCGCCTTTAATTACATGGCCATGCGCGATGCCGCCCAGGAAGGGGTGACCTTTGGTTCGGTCTATCCTTCCAGTTGCACCGAGATCGCCAACCGCGTGCGCAGCAGTCTGGTGGACCCTTCTGCGGTCGATATCACCGTGACCATCGCCGGGGTGCCGTGTGCCTCAGCCACCAGCACTCAGGCCTGCATGGGCAGCGAGATCAAGGTGGTGGTGACCGATCCCGATTTCCGACTGACGATGCCCTTTATTGGCGCATTCCTCGGAACGCAAAGCCTGACCCTGAAAGCCGAAATGACCGGCAGTATTCTTCGTCCTTCATGTCAACCTTAATCCTTATGGCCTCATTCACTCATCTTCTTATTGGCAGGAGCGTTCGTTATGAAAAACCACAAAAAGGAAAGTGGTCAGATATTGGTCCTGTTCGTGTTTGGCCTGATCGCCTTGCTGGCTTTGGCCGCCTTGGCGATCGACGGCGCCATGCTGTATTCTACTCGCCGCTATGACCAGGGCGTAGCCGATTCTGCGGCCCTGGCAGGCGCCAGCCAGGCCGCCATGAAAATGGATAACCTCCATATCAATACCGGTAATTTCACCTGCACCAGCGGCAACCTGGCCCAGGTGACCCAGGCCGCCAGGGACGGCGCCAAGGAGCGAGCCCTGGTCAATAAAATGACGCTTGACGATGACATATCCGACCAGATGGGGGTGACGGTCACCTGTGGCTCGGAAAACAAAGGCTCCTACGTGGATTACTACCTGGACATCAAGGTGATGGTCTCGTCGGACGTGCAGACAGCCCTGATCCAGCTCTTTTATTCGGGCAAGGCGCGCAGCACCGTCACAGCCGTCTCGCGCGTCCGCCCGCGCACGCCGCTGGCCAAGGGCTACGGCATCACCGCTACTTCTTCCAATTGTGTCGGTAATGCGGCCAATCCGGAAGGGGTGGTCTTCAACGGCGGCATCAATGTGTATGTCAATGGGGCAGGGGTGTTCTCCAATTCTTGCATGCAGCCCAGCAACGGCGAGGTATGCACGGGCGAGATCCCGGAGGGAATGACTTTCAGCTCGGATGAAGAGCGCCAACAATACATCTGCGACCATCCAAGCGGGATTGCTAACATGTATTACAGCGGCTCGGCCCCCTGCACCGATCCAGCCAGTTGCTCGATCAGCCCCATGCCCACCCACGCCACCACTCCGCTGCCCTCAATGACCGTTCCGGTGCCGGATTGCGCCTCGCTAGGCGCGCACAAGAGCCAAAAGGGTTCCGGCACGATAAGTCCTGGCAACTATGATGAGATCACCGTCAATAACGGCACGCTGACCTTCAATCCCGGTTTGTACTGCATTTACGGTAAGGGGGTTTCCCTGAAAGGCGACATCACCGGGTTGGGGGTGACCTTCTACCTGGTGGACGCCGGCTTCACCGTCAGCGCGGGCGGCAATGTCAGCCTGTCTGCGCCGAACATTCCTTCCGCCCCAGCGATCAAGGGCATGCTGATCTACATGGCGCCCGGCCTGGATGAGACGGTCGACCTGGGCGGCAACAGCGACAGCTTCTTCCTCGGCACGGTCTTCGCTCCGGATGGGGTGATCAAGGTGGCTGGCACGCCGGGCGAGAATCCGACCTTCAATACCGAGCTGATCGCCAAGGGTGTGTCCATCAGCGGTAATGCCATCATCGACATCAATTTCCGCGAGAACGAGATCTACAGTACCCCGCCGCAGTTGGATCTGTTCCAGTAAAAAACCTGTCATTGCGAGGCCCCCCAGGGGGGCCTCGCAATGACATACGGATCGAAGTTTTAATCCAAAAACGGATTGTATTTTAATTCATGCGCCACGCTCGTTTCCGGGCCGTGGCCAGGCAGCAGGCGCGTTTCGCCGGGCAGGCTGAACACCTGCGCACGGATGCTTTCCTGCAGCGCCTTCCAATCCCCGCCGGGCAGGTCGGTGCGCCCCACCCCTTCGTGGAAGATCAGGTCGCCGACCAGCGCTGCGCCCGCCGAGGCGGCGTAGAAGATGACATGCCCGCGCGTGTGGCCAGGCGTGTGGCGCACTTCCACCGTCTCGCTGCCCAGGCGAAGAAGGTCGCCGTGGCGCAGGGTCAGGCCGGGCAGCGGAGGCCGCTCGATCTGGATGCCAAAGCGGGGCGCGTCGCCGTTTTGCTGGAAGAGCGGCAGATCGTCAGCGTGCAGCGCGACCAGCGGGGCCGGTTGGATGGCGCGGCAAAGCGCCGCCGCCCCGCCGAGATGGTCAAAGTGGGCGTGCGTCAGCCAGATGGCGCGCAGGCTCAAACCGCGTTCCAGGATGGCCTGGTAGACCGCCCCGCCGCCCAGGCCGGGGTCCACTACGGCCGCCTCGCGGCTGGCAGGTTCCACCACCAGGTAGGTATTGTTGTCCAGCGGACCGACGACAAAGGGCAGGATCTCAAGCATCTTCCACCTCCAGCGGCGGGATGGGCTGCGGTTGGGGACGGTGCAGGCGCGGCAGCAGCAGCATATTGGCGATCAAGGTGAGCGCAATCAGCATCAGGCTGACCTGGTAGGGCAGCACGGCGCTGTGGTCGTACAGCAGCCCGGCCAGGGAAGGCGCGGCCAGCACGGTCAGCCCGTTGACCGTCTCCACCAGGCCAAAGGCCAGGCCCAACTGGCTGTCGCGCAGGAAGGGGCGGACGAAGGCCATCAGCATCGAGCGCGACAGGCGGTGTCCGCTGGCGAAGAAGGAGCCCAGGGCAAACCAGCCGATCTCCGAGCCGCGCCAGAGCAGCAGGTTGTAAAGGATCACCAGCGCCTGGCCGATCAGCACGCCTTTGCCGGGCACAAGGTTGCCCAGCAGGATCATGATCACGGCATTGCCCAGGTTGGTGATCGAGCCGATCTGCCCGATCTGGCTGTTGCTTAAGCCGTGTTCAAATTGCAGATAATTGGGGGTGAGGGCCTGGGGCAGGTACAGCGCGAATTGGGTGGCAAAGACCATGCCCAGGAAGACCAGGAAACGCTGGTTTTGTAAGATGTGCCCATTAGGTCCTGCGCCGGAGTGGTGTTCCGCCGGCAGGCGCTGGATGGTGAGGATCACGCCGGTGGAAACGATGAAGACCAGGGTGGCGATCTTGTAAATGGTTGGAATATTAAACTGCTCGGCGATCATCCCGCCCAGCATCGGTCCGAGAATGGCGCCCACGTTGTAGACGGCCGAGCAAAAGGTCAGGGCGCGCGCCACGCTCCACTCGCCGCGCATGCGCGAGAGGTAGCTGTTCATCGGCGCCATGCCGAAGGCCGTGGTGCTGTAGATGAACATGCCCAGCAGGAAGACCTCCAGCGAGCCAGACACAGCCATGATCCCGCAGGAAATGATCCCCAGGAACCACGAACCCCACATCACCGGGCGCGGGCCGATCCGGTCGGAGAGATAGCCGGCCGGGGTGTGCGAGAGGGCCATGAACAGGCCGGAAAGGCCGAGCAGCAGGCCCAGGACCGTCTTGCTGACGCCCAGGTTTTCCAGGTAAATCGATTGGAAATAGAAGAACATCCCTTCGCCCACGCCCCATACTCCCAGGGAGATGGCCACGCGCAGGACGTTGGGATTGACGCCTTTGACGTATCCGGTGATGCCGCGGAACACGCCTGCCTTACAGGGGGAGGACAGCGAGGGCGCGCGGCATATCGCTCAGGCTCTCGCAACCGTTGGCGGTGACGACCATGTCGTCTTCGATACGCACCCCGCCCTTGCCCGGCAGGTAAATGCCCGGCTCGACGGTGTAGGTCATGCCTTCGGCCAGGATCAAATTGTTGGCCTCGAACATATAGGGGGGCTCATGCGATTCCATGCCCAGCCCGTGGCCGGTGCGGTGGGTGAAGAACTCGCCGTAGCCGCCGGCAGTGATGACCTTGCGCGCGGCCACGTCCACATCCCCGGCGCGCAGGCCGGGACGCCCCGCCGCACGTCCCGCGGCGTTGGCCCCTTCCACCAGCCCGGCAATCCGCGCCTGCTCCTCATTGGGGGCGCCGAGCACAAAGGTGCGGGTCAGATCGGAGAAATAACCCTGGTAAGAGGCGCCCCAGTCGATCACCAGCAGGTCGCCGGCTTGCAACAGGCGTTCTCCCGGCACGGCGTGCGGGTTGGCGCTGTTCGGGCCGCCGGAGACGATCGGTTGGAAAGGCAGCAGCGGGTCGGAGCCAGCGCGCAGCAGCTGCGCCACCAGTTCTCCGGCTACCTCGCGTTCGCTGCGCCCGGCGCGGAGGAAGGGCAGGGTGGCCTCCAGCCCGGCCTGGGCGATCTTCACCGCCCGGCGCATGGCCGCCACTTCCTCGGCGTCCTTCTGCATGCGCAGCTGGTAGAAAACTTCCTCGGCCGAGACCAGCCGAGCCAGCGGAGCGGCTGCCTGCAGGTACTGCATTTCCAGGAAGCGCAGCCGGATGGGTTCGGCGCCCAGGGTCTTGCCCTCCAGGCCGAGGGTCTGCACGGCGCGCTGGAAGGCGCTGCCCCATTCCGCCGGGTTATCGCCGAAGGGGAAGGTTTGCAGGGGGATGCGCGACTGGGCCGCTTTGAGCAGCTCCAGTTGCGGCACCACCAATCCGCAGCCGCGCGGGGTGACCAGCAGGGTGGTTGGGCGCTCGCTGAGGTGGAAATCCAACCCGGTCAGGTAGATCAGGCTCGGACCAGGGTTGAGCACCAGGGCATCCAGACCCTGGTGGGTCATTAAGTCTAACAGGCGGGAGATGCGGGATTCACTCATGGCTTAGTTTTATCATAGATTTCTTAAATTAGGTGCTTCTGTGTTGTGCTTTCCTCAAAATTGGATGTCATTGCGAGCCCCCCGCTTTTGGCGGGGGCGAAGCAATCTACAGTTTGTGATGGAGATTGCTTCGTCAGGCTGAAGCCTTCCTCGCAATGACATCGTAAGGATTTCCCGGCGCAGCCGGAAAACACCTCAGATATCAAATCCGCCAGTACATACCCGCCTTGCGCTCCATGTACTTATACTCGATGAAAGCGCGGCGCAGCAAAGCAGTGTCTTCGTGATAGCGGACGAGCATCTCGTTGACCTCTTTTTCCGTGTACTGACGGCCTTCCTCGAAGTCGCGCAGCACATAGCGCACCAGCACCATGAATTTCTTTTCCTGGGCGGGAAAGGCCTTGATCCGTCCCTCGGGGGTGAGAAATTCGCGCAGCACCTTGCGGTCGAAGGCATCCGCATCCACCGGCGGGGCCAGGGCGGTCAGCGTCTGGCGGGAGAGCAGGCGGCGGGCCATTTCCTCCAGCAGGTTCGTCTGCAGGCTGTAGTAGTTGTAGTAGCCCTCGGCGCGGGCCGTGACCAGCCCGGCCTCGCCCAGGCGGGAGAGATGGTGCGAGACGGTGGAGGCGCCCAGGCGGAGGATCTCCGCCAGTTGTTCCACAGTGTAGGTTTGGTTGGCCAGCAGCCCGATGATCTTCAGCCGGTTGGCGTCTGCCAGTACCTTGAAGAAATCCAGCAGTTCCTGGTTCACGGGATTGGATTGGTTTTCGTTAGTTGGTTGTTCCATAATGCACCTCGATTTATTTCGATATATATAGAATTATTTTACGATATATCGAATTATATGTCAAGGGAGTTCTCAAGATTCCCCTTTTTGTGTTATAATCTTTCCAACAATTGCATAGGAACTCATCCAGAGAGGCGGAGGGACCGGCCCTGCGAAGCCTCGGCAACCGCGCAAAGCGCGCAGGTGCCAATTCCGGCAGAAGCTGCCCCCGGCAGCGTTTCTGGAAGATGAGCGTGTTGAATTCCCAGCGCCTCTCTTATCCAGAGAGGATTTTTTTATACACGAGGTGCCGTATGACCCAACAACCATCGAACTACTTACAAGCCATCCAGCAAGGCGTCGTTATCTTCGACGGCGCCATGGGCACCAGCCTGCAAAAATTAAACCTGACTGCCGAGCGTTTTGGCGGGGAGCGCACCCAGGGCTGCAATGATTACCTGGTGCTGACCTATCCCCAGGCGGTGGAGAGCGTGCACCGCTCCTTCCTCGATGCCGGGGTGGATGTGATCGAGACCTGCACCTTCCGCTCCAACCGCCTGACCCTGGGCGAATACGGCCTGGGCGCGCGTGTGGGCGAGATCAACCGCGCCGCAGCCGCCCTGGCCCGCCGCCTGGCGGACGAGTATTCCGCCAAGGGGCAGCGCCGTTTCGTGGCCGGTTCGATCGGACCTTCCGGCAAGCTGCCCTCCATGGACGACCCCGAGCTGTCCAATATCCGCTTTGACGAGCTGGCGGAGATCTTCCGCGAGCAGGCCCGCGGGCTGATCGAGGGCGGGGTGGATGTGCTGTTGATCGAGACCTCGCAGGACATCCTGGAGGTCAAGGCGGCCATCAGCGGGCTGCGCCAGGCGCTCAGCGAGACCGGCGCGCGTTTGCCCATCCAGGCTCAGGTGACGCTGGATACTACCGGGCGCATGCTGCTCGGCACGGATGCCGGTGCGATGCAGGCCATTCTGGAAGGGCTGCCGATCGACGCTCTGGGGCTGAACTGCTCCACCGGGCCGGATTACATGCGCGAACCGCTGCGCTACCTGAGCGAACATTCCCACCTGCCCATCTCCTGCATTCCCAATGCCGGGCTGCCGTTGAACGTAGACGGTCAGGCCGTTTATCCGCTTTCGCCAGAGGAATTTACCCACACCCTGGCCGAATATGTGCAGAAGTTTGGTGTGGGCATCGTGGGCGGGTGCTGCGGCACCACCCCCGAACATTTGCGCCTGCTGGTGAAGACCCTGCGCGGCGAGAACGCTGTGCAGCCTGGTGCCCGTACGGTCATCCAGGCGCCCATGCTGGCCTCGGCCGTGCAGGCGGTGCCGATGCAGCAGGAGCCGCGCCCCTTCCTGATCGGCGAACGGTTGAACACGCAGGGCAGCGCAAAATTCAAGAAGGTTGTCCTGGCGGATGATTGGGACGGCGCGTTGAGCGTGGCCCGCCAGCAGATGGAAGCCGGCGCGCACGGCCTGGACCTGTGCGTGGCGCTGACCGAACGCGGCGGCGAGCCGGAGACGATGCGCCGCCTGGTCAAGACCCTGGCGCCCTCGGTGCGCGCCCCGCTGGTGATCGATTCGACCGAGCCGGAAGTGCTGGAAGCCGCCCTGCAGGCAGCGCCCGGCCGCTGCCTGATCAATTCCACCCATTTCGAAGGCGGAATGGACAAGGCGCGGCGCGTCTTCGGCCTGGCCAAAAAATATAACGCGGCGGTCATTTGCCTGACCATTGATGAGCAGGGCATGGCGCGCACCGCCGCGCGCAAGCTGGAGATCGCCCGCCGCATTCACGCCCTGGCGGTGGAGGAATTTGGCCTGCGTCCCTCCGATCTGGTCTTTGATGCGCTGACCTTCACCCTCGCCACCGGTGATGCTGAATATTCCCGCTCGGCGGTCGAGACGCTGGAGGGTATCCGCCAGATCAAGGCGGCTTTGCCGGGTGTGCTGACCTCACTGGGGGTGAGCAACCTCTCCTTTGGACTGTCTCCCGCCGCCCGCGCGGCCCTGAACAGCGTCATGCTTTACCATGCCGTGCAGGCTGGGCTGGATATGGCGATCGTCAATCCTGCCCAGATCACTCCCTACGCCGAGATCCCCGCCGAAGAGCGTGAGCTGGCGGAAGATCTGATCTTCAACCGCCGCGCAGACGCTCTACAGCGCGTGATCGATCACTTTACCGGGGCCGGCGCTGCTGCTCAAGCGGGCAAGAATGCCCCGGCCGATCCGCTGGAGGGTCTTTCCACCGCGCAGCGCCTGCACTGGCGCATCCTCCACCGTGAGAAGGAGGGCGTGGAGGCTGATATCGATGAGATCCTGGCGCAGGTCGAAGATGCACGCAGCGCGCGCCACACCGCTGCCGTGACGGTGTTGAACACGGTTCTGCTTCCGGCGATGAAGGAAGTGGGCGACAAGTTCGGCGCAGGGGAACTGATCCTGCCCTTTGTGTTGCAATCAGCCGAGGTGATGAAGAAGGCTGTCACCCACCTGGAGCAGTATCTGGAGCGCAAGGAGGGCGTCAGCAAGGGGTTGCTGGTGCTGGCGACCGTCTACGGCGACGTACACGACATCGGCAAGAATCTGGTCAAGACCATCCTCTCCAACAATGGTTACCAGGTGGTCGACCTGGGCAAGCAGGTGCCAGCCGAGACGATCATCAGCAAGGCGGTTGAAGTGAACGCAGATGCGATCGGGCTTTCTGCCCTGCTGGTCAGCACCAGCAAGCAAATGCCCCTGATCGTCAACGAATTGCAGCGGCGCGGGTTGAACTTCCCTGTCCTGGTGGGCGGGGCGGCCATCAACCGCCGCTTTGGCCGGCGCATTTTGCAGACCGAGGACGGTAATTTCTACCAGCCGGGCGTGTTCTACTGCAAGGATGCTTTCGAGGGGTTGGCAGTGATGGACAGTCTGTGCGATCCACAGCGCCGTGAAGAATTGCGGGCGCAGGTCCAGCGCGAATCCGAGCTGGAGCTGGGTCTGGCCGCCCAACGCCAGGCCGATGCCGCCGGACGGACCGCCACCCGGCGCAGCGCAGTGCAGCCCGCGGCTTTCATCCCGCGCCCGCCCGCCTGGGGACCGCGCGTGGTGCAGCGCATGCCGCTGGAGGCGGTCTTCCAGCATCTGGCGAAGAACGAGCTTTTCCGCCTCTCCTGGGGCGCCAAGAATACCCACGGCGAAGACTGGCAGGCGCTGGAAGCCGAATACGAACAGCGCCTGGAGAAGATGAAGAAAGAAGCCCTGCGGGAGGGCTGGCTCCAGCCGCAGGGTGTGTACGGCTACTGGCCGGCGCAGTCTGAGGGCGACGATCTGGTGATCTACGAGCCGGGTTCCCTGCAGGCCGGCGAGCCGCAGGAACTGCTGCGTTTCACCTTCCCGCGCCAGTCCACCGGCGAATTCCTCTGCCTGGCGGATTACTTTGCCCCGCGCGAATCGGGGCGCATGGACGTGGCTGCCTTCCAGGTGGTCACGGTCGGGCAGCCCGCCACCGCTCGCTTTGACCGCCTGCAGGAAGCCGGGGATTACAGCGAAGCCTACTTCACTCACGGCCTGGCAGTGCAAACTGCCGAGGCGGCCGCGGAGTATTTGCACCGCCACCTGCGCCGGGAGCTGAGCCTGCCGGATGAGCAGGGCAGGCGCTACTCCTGGGGCTACCCAGCCATCCCTGAGCTGGCCGACCATCGCAAAGTGTTTGACCTGCTGCCGGTGGAAAGCGAGTTGGGCATGAGCCTGACCAGCGCCTTCCAGCTTGTGCCGGAGCAATCCACCGCCGCGATCGTCCTGCACCACCCCGAGGCGAAATACTTCAATATAGGCTAATTTTCACCATGAAGGCACAAAATAACAAAGGAACACAAAGCAAACCTTCAAAATTATCTGTGCTCATCTGCAGTTAAATTTCTTTATTGCCAGGAAAGAGGTACTCTATGAACGATACCTTGTTCAATCATTTGCTCAACAGCGGCAGGCCGATGCTCTCGGATGGGGCGATGGGCACGCTGCTGCACTCGCGCGGGGTGAGCTTTGAGGAGTGCTTCGATGCGCTCAACCTCAACCGTCCCGCGTTGGTGGCGGAGATCCACCGCGAATATATCGACGCCGGTTCGAATATCATCCAAACCAACACCTTTGGCGCCAACCGCTATAAACTGGCCCGCCACGGGTTGGAGGAGCGCACGCGCGAGATCAACGCTGCCGCGGTGGAACTGCTGCGCCGGGTGATCCTGGCTTCCTTCAAGGAGGTGCTGATCGCCGGGGATATCGGCCCGCTGGGAGTGCGCCTGGCGCCCTTTGGGCGCGTCCAGCCGGAGCAGGCCCGCCAGGTCTTTGCCGAGCAGATCGGCGTGTTGGCCGATTCGGGCGTTAATCTGCTGATCATCGAGACGATGACCGACCTGTACGAGGTGGTTGAGGCCATTGCGGCTGCCCGCCAGGTGGCCCCTCACCTGCCGGTGGTGGCTTCGATGACCTTCACCCGCGACGACCGCACCCTGCTGGGCGACAGCCCGGTCAAGGTGGCGCGCAAACTGCGCGAGGCCGGGGCTGATCTGATCGGGGTCAACTGTTCGGGCGGCCCCAACCAGATCCTGCGCATCCTGCGCCAGATGCACCAGGCTGCGCCGGACGCGCTGCTTTCCGCCATGCCCAACGCCGGCTGGCCGGAGCAGGTCAGCGGGCGGATCATGTACCCGGCCGCTCCGGAGTATTTCGGCGAGTATGCCCTTTCCTTCTGGCAGGCGGGCGCCCGCCTGATCGGCGGCTGCTGCGGCACCACGCCCCGCCACATTGCCGCCATGTCGCAGGCCATCCAATCCGTCTCCCCGGAGCAGATCACCAACGGCTACTCCCAGTCTCCGGCGGAGAGCGAGGAACCCGCCGAGGCAGCCCTCCAGCCCACCACACTGGCCCAAAAATTGGCTGCCGGGCATTTTGTGGTGGCCGTGGAAATGGACCCTCCCCGCGGACTTTCGGCGCACAAGCTTCTGGCCGGCGCCAGCTTGCTGGCAGAAGCCGGCGCAGACGTGATCGATGTGGCCGACAGCCCGATGGCCCGCATGCGCATGAGCCCCTGGGCGGTCTGCAATTTGATCCAGCGCAAGGTGGGCATCGAGACCGTGCTGCACTTCCCCACCCGTGGGCGCAACCTGCTGCGCGTGCAGGGCGACCTGCTGGCGGCCCATGCCCTGGACGTTCGCAACGTCTTTGTGGTGATGGGCGACCCGACCGCCATCGGCGATTATCCCAACGCGATGGATAATTACGATCTGGTGCCATCCGGGTTGATCAAGCTGATCAAACAGAACTTCAATGCCGGTGTGGATCACGCCGGAAGTGATATCGGCCAGCCGACCAGTTTCTTTGTTGGCTGCGCGCTCAATCTGATCCCCAACGACCCCGAATCCGAGATCAAGAACCTGCGCCGAAAACTCTCCGGCGGGGCAGATTTCATCCTCACCCAGCCGGTCTTTGACCCCCCTGAGGCGCGCAAGCTGCTCGACCGCTACACCGAGCAGTACGGACCGCTCAATGTGCCGGTGCTGGTGGGCTTTCTGCCCCTGGTCAATGAACGCCATGCGGCTTTCCTGCACCAGGAAGTGCCGGGGATCACCATCCCCGAGGAGATCCGCCGCCGTATGGCCGAAGCGGGTGAAAATGGACCCAACACAGGAATCAAAATTGCGATAGAATTAATCAATCAGGTGCGTCCCTGGGCCCAGGGAGTGTACCTGATGCCGGCCTTCAGCCGCTATGATTACGTGGCGGAGATCGTCGAAGAAATGCGCAGGACGGAAAAAGAAGAGCGGGAAGAGTGAACCGGGGCCGCCTTCTGTTCGCTGCATGAAGTTCAAGTCGATCGCCAATCGTCAATCATCAATTGCAAATCGTCAATCGGAAGTGGGATATGCTCCTGACCATCGACATCGGTAATACCAATTTGACCCTCGGCCTGTACGAGGGCAGCGAGCTGGGTGCGCGCTGGCGCCTGGCCACTGTTTCCGACCGCATGCCGGATGAATACGGCCTGCAGATCCTTGGCTTGCTCCAGCATGGGGGCTGTGCTCCCCGCCAGTTGGACGGGATCAGCCTGGCCTCGGTCGTGCCGCCGCTCACCAGCCGCATCCGCCAGGCCTGCCAGCAGTATCTCAATTGCGACCCCCTGGTGGTCACCTCGGATATCAAGACCGGGATCAAGATCCTCTATGAGGACCCGCATGCAGTAGGGGCGGACCGCATCGTGGACGCGGTGGCGACTTACCAACTGCACGGCGGCCCGGCCTGTATCATCGACTTTGGCACCGCCACCACCTTCAATGCCCTGACTGGCAACGGCGAGTACCTGGGCGGGGCGATCACCGCCGGGGTCAACCTGGCCGCCAAAGCGCTCACCGAACATACCGCCAAGCTGCCGCCGATCGACCTGCAGCTTCCGCCTTCGGTGATTGGGCGTAACACAGTCAACGCCCTGCAGTCCGGCCTTTTGTACGGCTACGTCTCGATGGTGGACGGTATGGTGCAGCGTTTCCGCGGCGAGCTGGGTCCCAAGATGAAAGTGATCGCTACCGGCGGGCTTTCGGAAGTGATCGCGCCCCTGACGCGCAAGATCGATATTGTCAGTCCCTGGTTGACGCTCGAGGGACTGCGCCTGGTATGGGAGATGAACCGCTGATATGGTCAATCCAATTATTGGCAAGCGTATTGTCCTGGGGGTGACCGGCTCGATCGCCGCCTACAAGGCAGCCGATCTGGCTTCGAAGCTCACCCAGGCGGGAGCGCTGGTGGATGTGGTGCTGACCCAGTCGGCCCTGCAGTTCATCACTCCGCTCACCTTTCAATCCGTCACGGCCCGCAAGGCGTATATTGACGCCGACCTGTGGGGGCGGGATGGGCATGTGGTGCATATTGGGCTGGGGCGGGCTGCCGACCTGGTGGCCGTGGTTCCGGCTTCGGCCAACACGATCGCCAAACTGGCGCACGGCATCGGGGATAACCTGCTGACCGTCACTGTGCTGGCCTCGCACTGCCCGCTGCTGCTGGCCCCTGCCATGGATGCCGGGATGTATGCCTACCCTTCCACGCAGGCCAATGTGGAAACATTGCGCTCCCGCGGGGCGCATATCGTCGGCCCGGCGGCCGGGCACCTGGCTTCTGGCCTGGTGGGGGTGGGGCGGATGACCGAGCCGACCGAGGTGCTGGCCCAGATTCGTTATTTGTTCTCCCGCGGTGGACCGCTGGCCGGTAAGCACGTGGTGGTCAGCGCGGGCGGTACGCAGGAGCCGATCGATCCGGTGCGGGTGATCACCAACCGTTCCTCCGGCAAGCAGGGCTATGCCGTGGCGCAGGCTGCGCTGGATGCTGGCGCGGAGGTGACCCTGGTGACGGCCCCCACCAACCTGCCTGTTCCGTGCGGCGCGCGCGCCGTGCCAGTGCAGACCGCTGCGCAGATGCAGGAAGCCATCCTGGCCGAAAGTGCCCAGGCGGATGTATTGATCATGGCGGCGGCCGTGGCGGACTTCCGCCCCGTGCAGGTTGCCAGCCACAAGATCAAAAAAGCCAGCGGCTTGAGCACCATTCCACTCACCGCTACCGAGGATATCCTGGCGGCGGTGGCGGCGCGCAAGGCCTCCAGCGGTTTTCCCCGCTGCACGGTCGGATTTGCCGCCGAAAGCCGCGACCTCCTGGCCAATGCCGGTTCCAAGCTGAAGGCCAAGCGCCTGGATTTGATCGTGGCGAACGATATATCCGCCCAGGATGCCGGTTTCGAGGTGGATACCAACCGGGTCGTCTTCTTATATCCCGACGGTCATGCTGAAGACCTGCCGCTGCTCAGCAAGGTGGAAGTGGCGGATGCCTTGATGGCGCAGGTGATTGCCTGGCTGACAAAACAGTAAGTCGGGCGTATGAGAATATTGGTGATTTCAGATATCCACGGGAATTTGCCGGCCTTAGAGTCGGTTTTGAAGGATGCCGGCAAGGTCGATGCGGTCTGGTGCCTGGGCGACCTGGTGGGTTACGGGCCGTTCCCCAGTGAGTGCGTGGCGCGTGTGCGCCAGCTGCCTGGCCTGACCTGCCTGATGGGCAACCATGATGCCGCCGTGCTGGGGCAGATCGACCTGGACACTTTCAACCGCGATGCACGCCTCTCGGTGCTGTGGACGCGTACGGCGATGGATGCCGAGGGAATGGAATACCTGGGCAGTCTGCCGGAACGCGCCAAAGAGGGGGATGCGACCCTGGTGCACGGCAGTCCGCGCAACCCGATCTGGGAATATGTGCTGGATGCTTACACGGCTGCCGACAATTTCTACTATTTTGATACCCCGGTCTGTTTTTGCGGGCACAGCCACCTGCCCCTCATGTACCATCTGGATGACAAAGTGCTCTCCTGGGGGGTGCTTTCGGAGGATGGGCCGCTCTCGCTGCGCAACCGGATGATCCTCAATCCCGGCTCGGTTGGCCAGCCGCGCGACAGCGATCCGCGTGCTTCATACGCCATTTATTTGCCGGAAGAGCATATCTGGCACATCCACCGCGTGACCTACGACGTTCAGCGCGTGCAGGAGAAGATCCTCAAGGCCGGGCTGCCCGAGCGGCATGCCCTGCGCCTGGAGGAAGGAAGCTAAACGGGGGAACTTTCAGCCCTTGCGGGACGTTCTATCCCCAGATCGCAGATTGCTTAATAAATTTGGAGGAGAGAGCCATGAAAGCCTATCGTTGGTTAGCCTTTGTTGTATTGTCTGCCGCCCTGCTTTTGGGCGCGTGTGCACCCACTGCAGTTGATAAACCGGTGGATGCCAGTAAGGATAATTACGGTTACGCCGCTGCCGAAGGCGCCCGCCAGCAGGCCCCCGAAGTTGCCCCCGGGTTAACCTATGACGAAGAAATGCAAAATTCCGGTGGCAATATCGGCACTGCCAGCTCGACCGAACGCATGGTGATCATGAACGCCACCCTTTCGCTCGTGGTGGATTCGCCAAATGATGTCAAGGACCGCATCACCGCCATGGCAACCGAAATGGGCGGCTATGTGGTCAACTCCTACTCGTATAAGACCTCCGGCGCCAACGGCGAAGATCTGCCGCAGGCCACGATCACCATTCGCGTGCCGGCCGGGCGCCTGACCGAGGCGATGAACCGCATCAAGAGCGAGGTCAAGGATGCCAAACTGGACATCCTCAACGAACAGGTCAGCGGTCAGGATGTGACCCAGGAATACACCGACCTGGGCTCACGCCTGCGCAACCTGGAATCCACCGAGCAGCAGCTGCTTAAGATCCAGGAAGCCGCCACTACCACTGAAGAAGTGATGATGGTCTTCAACCAGATCACCCAGGTGCGCGAGGAGATCGAGGTGATCAAGGGCCAGATGCAATACTACGAAGAATCCGCCAGTCTGTCTTCGATCACCGTCACCCTCTCGGCGCGCGCTGTGGCAGAGCCCCCCACCGTGGCCGGTTGGCAGCCCGAGGGCATTGCCGCCAAGGCGCTCCAGGCGCTGGTGGACGCGGGTAAGTGGCTCGTGGAGGCGTTGATCTGGCTGGTGCTGTATGTGCTGCCTATCGCGCTGGTGATCGGCCTGCCGGCCTTCTTCATCATTCGCGCCGTGCGCCGCCACAACCGCAAGCAGGCTGCTCCCCGCCCGGTCGTGCCGCCCGCCGACCAGACGCAGCAGTAAATGAAGCAGGATAGAATTAGAACCCCCGCCTTTCGGTGGGGGTTTTTGTTAGCATTGATGGTTATTGAACAGGGCTAAAACTTACCTCTGATGTGATTTCGCCCTGAGGAATCTGGGACAAAAGGTTTTATCAGGTAGGGGTCGAAGATGCCCGAAGGGTGCGGGACGCCATGTTGGATTATAAGGAAACAATTTAACAAAGTCCCGCCCGCTGCCCCGCAAATGCGCCGGTATGGCTCGCGGGCGGCCCCCACGGAGATCATTTTCGCGTACCTCTCGATATGGAGAGATTTTCTGAATTCACATCAGGCGTATTTTATTAAACTAAGCATAGCCCACATGGGTTCAACCGTGTGATCCACACAAAGAACAACGTGCCTTACGGATAACGCACCTCGAATTCATCGAACTCGAACGTTGAACTAGCCGTTGAGTCAGGGTTTTCCTCCACCATCACCGACAGACCTATCAGGCCTGAGGCATAAGGATCGTCTTCCTGGAATTGGAAAACCTGCTTTTCATTAATATACAGGTAGACCTTCCCCTGGAAACCGATCACTTCCAGGGTATTCCATTCGCCGGGAAGGATGGCTGAACTGGCCTGCAGAGGGTAAACAGAATACTCCGCATTTTGGATGCGGAAGTTGCCGTCGTCTTGAATTAAAAAGGCCAATTGTTTCCCATCATACATTTGAAAAGCCAGCCCGTACGCATCCGAGGCGCTCCCGCTGCTATGACGCACGACCAGCCGGGCATAAAAATCATCTTCCAAGAAGGTGGTCCAATCGTGGGCCTGGCTACGATAGGTGAGCTGCGTGGGCTGGATATGCCAGGTCAAAACGCCATCGGCGATCGTCTCTCCGGGACCCAACTCCCATCCCAAGAAAATCGTTGGATCCGAAAAATCTTCTTTTACTGCCACAGGCCAATCCACTATGGAGGGTCCGGGTGGCAGAGGGGTCGAGGTGGGGGTGGGGGGAATACTGGTGGCATTTACGATCGCCAGACGAATATCCTGATAATAGTTATTCCAGACCGTCTCCCAGGTGATCGGGTCTCCATAAAGAACATTATTCACCAGACGGGGATCATTGCTTGCGATACTCTCGGGGCAGGTAGTGAGGTCCGAAAAGATCGTTTTTCTGGCGATCACTTTACCCGTTTTCGCCGCCACCAATTTTAGATCCATCGAGTAAAACCCCAGCTGCACGGATAAACGGGCACCGGACACAGAGTCGTAGTACGTGCCGCAGCTGGTCGACTCTACGCCCATCTGGTTCTCAATGCACAACACGGCTTCAAGATCCTCGACCGATCTGGCTTTCAGATTTTGCGGCAGGTCTTCATTCCAGGGATCGGGAAGATCATCCACACCGATCACATAGATCTTGTGTTCAGCGCCGGAGCTGCTCACGTATTCCGCGGCCTGAGGAACGGCATTCAGCCTGCAGACCCGGGCACCCACCGCGGGCAGGCTGAGGTCAGGCGTGGCTGTGGCTGGGATAGTGATCTCAGTGGCGACAGGCTGGGTGGGGCTATTCTCACAGGCCGTGAGGCTGCTTAATAGCAGGATCAGGGGGAGGAGCACAACGAGCATGAGTTCCGATGATTTGTGTAAACGCATAGGAATCCCTCAATGATGATCCAGGGGCAAAGCAATAGATGGATGAAGATATCCCTGTGTTTCTGGGATGGATGCTTCATCATATCACAATATGAGCCTGTGACAGGCGTAAATCATCACATGGCTCATTGCTATTCAAGCTTCCCCTATTTGAATACTCCTGTGCGCCAGTCGAAGGTCCAGGTGCTGCCGCCTGCCGCCTGCACGGTCAGCAGGTCGTTCTCGGCGGAGAGGATGCGCGCTGCGCCGTCCCGGGAGGGGGTGAGGTAGCAGCTGATCTGCGGGGCGTTGTTTTCTTGTGTCCAGGCTGCCACATACAGCACGCCCTGCTGCGGGTCATCGGCCAGCGCTCCGGCAAAGACCTGGACCAGCAGCCCATCCGGCAGGCCCTGCCAATGGTTGCTGATCGCGGCTTCGTAGCCGTGGATGATAGCCTCGCCGCCCTCGAAGATTCCGGTGGGGGGCGTTTCGGCGGCCTTGGACAGCTCGGCGCTGAAGTCCGGCAGCACGCCGGGCTGCTTGGGGGCGGCCTTCTTGCTCCCGGCGGCCTGGTCGGCAGCCATGCGCGCGGCCATCTCGGCCTTTTCTTTCAGGCTGGCCTGCACTTGTTCGTCCAGAGCCGGGCTTTGCAGGGCGGCTTCCAGGGCGCCGGCAGCCTGCGCCTGGGAGGCCAGGATGCCCAGGCCGAGCAGCGCCAGAACCGCAATGGTGAGGAGAAAGGTTTTGTTTTTCATAGGCTTATTTCCACATCATATCCGAGGCCCAGCGCAGTTCCTGGGCGGTCTCAGGCCAGTAGAGCAGCTCGTCGTAGAGCTGATCATAGCCCTGGAAGGGAGTGTTGTTCGTGTCATTATCGGGATCGGTATCGTTCTGGTAACAACCGTTATAACCGGATTGCTCGCAGGCAGTCCACTGGGTCAGTGTACCAAGGAAATCGATCCGATGGCCTTCCTTATTCAATACTGCCCAGTGGCTCAGGTAAGCCCACTGGCGGGCGTTGGTGCCGTAGGTCAGGTAGATCTCTGGCAAGGGGGAATTGGGGCTGGCTCCGTAGGCTTTGTACCAGACATTGTCCATGGTCCAGCCGTTTCCACATGTCCAATCGGGCCGCAGACGGGTGGGACAACCGGCCAGGTCGCCAAAGTCGATCAGCGGGTAGAGGTTCCAGTCGTCGTAAGCATCGATCCAGGGAATAGTATTCGCAGGGGTATTGAAGCTTACTTCCAGGTCATTGGCGCCCACCACCGAGACCTGGCTGGAGTAGCCTTGCTGGATGATGTAGTCATTGACCGCGTTGACCATCCAGGTCCAGGCGTGCCCGTGGTCGCGGGTGACCGCGCCGGTCCAGCCGGTTCCGCCAGAAAGCTGGTAGTTGGTGGTGCCGATGCCAATGGTCAGGTGCGAGGAGTAATCGCCCGCGGTGCAGTCGTAGTAACCCTTGGCGTAGGTCTCCACTGCCAGGGCAAGCGTGGTGGTGGCGGTAGGATTGCTGGAAAGCAGGCTGGCGCCCAACTCGCCATTCTTGTTGGTTGGCGAGCCGAAGTCCAGGATTACCAGGCTGTCCTGGATTCCGTCCGTGATGGCGTCGCGTGTGCCAAGATCGCAGCCCAGGTTGTACATCTTGTCGGGTTCAATGGAGGTGATATAGTAGCTGTTGGTCCACAGGAAGGGCGTCGGTTGCGGCACGGGGGTGTTGTTCATCACCACCGGCAAGAAATTCAATGCATTGTCCTCTACAGTGACGAGCGGCAGGTAGGCGAGATATTCTTCCGGCTCTTGCGAGAGGGCTGTCCTGGCCGGGACGGCCAGGAAGGTCAGCAGCAGGAGTAGCGCGATTATTTTCTTCATCATGGCACCTTTATCTATAGCAGTGTAGCATAAAATATGCCAGTTTTGGGGATTAATATTTAACCAAACCTTTACCGAAGGTTAACGGCCGTTAACATGCCCTTGGGATTCCGTTAATCCCGTCATGCTATGATAGGGACAGATAAAAAAGATAAAACTTTTCCAAGGAGAAAAAGAGAATGATGCGTAAGACAATGCAAGTTTTGTTTGCAAGCCTGGGGATAATGAGCATTTTATTGTCTGCCTGCTCGGCATTGCCGAGTGCACAGCCTACCACCGCAGCCACTGCCGCCCCGAACGCCGAAGCGGGCGTGGACTATGACGACCCCGCCACCCTGACCGGCGATATCTATGCGGCCGGTTCCTCCACCGTCGGGCCGCTCTCCGAAGCGGTCAGCGAGCAGTTCATTGCTGACGGCTTCCCCGGCACGATCAAGAACGACATCATTGGCACCGGCGGCGGTTTTGAGCGCTTCTGCAAGACCGGCGAGACGGATATCGCCAATGCCAGCCGCAAGATCAAGGACAGCGAACTGGCTAACTGCCAGGCCCTCTCCCCGGCCCGGGAACCGATCGCCTTCCAGGTGGGCATCGATGCCATCGCCATCGTGGTCAGCAAGGATAACGACTTCGCCACCGACGTGACCACCAAAGAATTGGAACTGCTCTTCACCACGGCTGAAAAATGGTCGGACGTGCGCCCCGATTGGCCGAATGAGCCGATCCTGCGTTATACCCCCGGCACCGACAGCGGCACCTTCGACTACTTCGTCGAGACCGTGATCCAGAAGCCGAACAAGATCGAGAAACTGGATGACGCCAAAGCCATCGCCCTGGCTGCCGGCAACCTGGAACAGTCCGAGGACGACAACGTGCTGGTCACCGGCGTGGAAGGCAGCCAGTACGCCATCGGTTACTTCGGCGTGGCCTACTACACCCGCGAATCCGCCCGCCTGAACGCGCTCACCGTGGAAGGCCAGGCCCCCAGCTACGAGAACGCTGAAGCCGGCACCTACCTGCTCTCCCGCCCGCTGTTCATCTACTCGGATGCCGGGATCATGAAAGCCAAGCCGCAGGTGGCCGCCTTCATCAAGTATTACATCGATTACGCCAACGACCTGGCGGAACAGGTGGGCTACTACCCGGCGCCCGACTCCGTGATCGAAGCCGATCTGGCTGCCTGGAACGAAGCCTTGAAATAATATATACTCGATCATGAGGCAAAATTTTGGCAGCCTTGCCCGGCTGCCAAAATGCCGTTGTTTTCTCTCCTTGGAGTTCTTCGAAATATGAATGAGACCATCCAACCCGGCCCAATCTCCCTGAAAAAACGTCCCCGCCCTGGGGAAGCCGTCATCCAGGCTTTCCTCTTCTTCTGTGGGGCGGTCTCGATCCTTACCACCGTGGGGATCGTTTTTGAGTTGGGCAAGGAAGCGCTGCTCTTCTTCCAGATGCCGGGGGTGAGCATCGTCGAATTCCTCACCTCTACCAAATGGCAGCCGACCATCGGGGAGTTCGGCGTGCTGCCGCTGGTCAACGCCACGTTGATGACCACTTTCTTTGCCATGCTGGTGGCCCTGCCGCTCGGCCTGGCCGCCGCGATCTACCTGAGCGAATACGCCTCGCCGCGCGCCCGGCGCATCCTCAAGCCCATTTTGGAGGTGCTGGCCGGGGTGCCCACGGTGGTGTATGGGTACTTCGCCCTGACCTTTATGACCCCCCTGCTGCGTTCCATCCTGGGCGCGGATAATGTGGAGGTGTACAACACGCTTTCGGCCGGGTTGGTGATGGGCATCATGATCCTGCCCACCGTTTGTTCGATGAGCGAGGATGCCCTGAGCGCGGTGCCGCACTCGCTGCGCGAGGCGGCCTATGGGCTGGGCTCCACCCGCCTGGAGACGGCGGTGAAGATCGTCCTTCCGGCGGCCCTCTCCGGCATCATTGCCGCCTTCATCATCGGCATTTCCCGCGCGGTGGGCGAGACGATGATCGTGGCCCTGGCGGCCGGCTCCGGCCCGTCCTTCACCTTCAACCCGCTGCAATCGGCAGAAACGATGACCGGCTACATCGCCCGCATCAGCGGGGGGGATGTGGCCTACGACACCCCCGACTATAACAGCCTCTTTGCGGTCGGCCTGCTGCTCTTCCTCTTCACCCTCGGCTTGAATATCCTCAGCCGCAAGCTGGTGGCGCGCTACCGCGAGGTGTACGAATGAACCCGCCCGTCGAACAGTCCGGCAACCTGGCCGCCCGCCATCGTACCGGTAAATTCTGGAAGGTGGTCTTCTTCAGCTCCACCACCATCGGCATTGTGGCGCTGGTGGTACTGCTGCTAACCGTGATCAACCAGTCGATGGGGCTGGTGGCGATCCGCTACCATGTCCAGCCGGCGCAGATCTCCGACCGCCCGCTGGAAGAGCTGACCCAGGAGGAGTTGATCACCGTCCTCAAGGACAACCTGCGCCCGGCGCGCTTCCGCACCCTGCAGCGCGAAAAACCCCTGGCCGAGCGCTCCCGCGAGGAGGTCTACCAGCTGGTGGTGAGCGAGGTATTGCAGCCCGAATTGGATGCCACCTACAACCTGGACGCCACCCTCTTCAACCGCGCGGCCATCGAAGCCGAAGTGGCGCAAAAATATCCGGGCGCCAGTCTGGAGTTCCGCTCCTGGCTGAACGGCGATTTCCTGACCCATTCGCTCTCGCGCGATCCACTCCAGGCCGGGATCGCCATCCCGCTGATGGGCTCGATCGCGATCATCCTGGTCACCATCGCCGTGGCCCTGCCGATCGGGGTGGGGGCAGCCATCTACCTGGAAGAATACGCTTCCAAGAACCGCCTCAACCGCATCATCCAGACCAATATCGACAACCTGGCCGGGGTGCCGTCCATTGTCTACGGCATCCTGGGCCTGGCGCTGTTTGTGCGCGGCATCGGCCAGTTCACCAGCGGGGCGATCTTCGGCAGCGGCGCCGAGAATGGCCGCACCGTGCTCTCGGCCGGGCTGACCATGGCCCTGCTGATCTTGCCGGTGATCATCATCAACGCCCAGGAGGCCATTCGCGCCGTGCCTGGTTCGCTGCGCCAGGCAGCTTTTGGCCTGGGCGCCACCCGCTGGCAGACGGTCTGGCACCACGTGCTGCCGTCAGCTATGCCGGGCATCATGACCGGCGCGATCCTGGCGGTCTCGCGCGCCATTGGTGAAACGGCCCCGCTCATCCTGGTGGGGGCGTCCAGTTTCATTAATAAGGCCCCGGACGGTGTTTTCTCCCTTTTCACAGCCGTCCCGATCCAGATCTACAACTGGACCAGCAGCTCTCAGCTCGGCTTCCGCAACATTGCCGCGGCGGCGATCATTGTCCTGCTGGCAACCCTTCTCACGATCAACGCGGCCGCGATCCTGATCCGCAACCGCTTTGCGAAACGGTGGTAAATATGCAAACCAGACTCAATTTTTCCACGCAAGCAACCCTGCGCACCACCGGCGATGAACCGTCGGTGATCCAGGCCGAACATCTCAGTATTTATTATGGCAATTTCCAGGCGGTGCGGGATGTGACCCTGAACATTGCCCGCAACAAGATCACCGCCATCATCGGCCCCTCCGGCTGCGGCAAAAGCACCGTCCTGCGCGCCTTCAACCGCATGAATGACTTTGTGCCCTCCTGCCGCCATGAGGGGCGGATCCTCTTCCACGGGCAGGATATTTACGCCCCCGACGTGGACGCCGTGCGGGTGCGCCAGCGGATCGGCATGGTCTTCCAAAAACCCAATCCTTTCCCCAAGTCGATCTACGAGAACGTGGCCTGGGGCGCGCGCATCAACGGCTTCAAGGGCAACATGGATGAACTGGTGGAGAGCTGCCTGCGCCAGGCGGCCTTGTGGGAGGATGTCAAGGATACCCTGCGCAAGAGCGGCCTGTCGCTTTCCGGCGGGCAGCAGCAGCGCCTGTGCATCGCCCGCGCCCTGGCGGTCAGGCCAGAGATCATCCTGATGGACGAACCCTGCTCGGCGCTCGACCCGATCGCCACGTTGAAGATCGAAGACCTGATGCGCGAGCTTTCCGAGATTTATTCGATCATCATCGTCACCCATAACATGCAGCAGGCCGCGCGCGCGTCGGATTACACCGCTTTCTTCACCATGGAGCCCGACCGGGCCGGCATCATGGTAGAATATGCGCCTACCATTCAGTTGTTCACCAATCCCCGCGACCAGCGCACTGAAGATTACATTACCGGCCGCTTTGGCTAGACCCTATAAGAGGTACTTTATGCCTACTCGTGAAGTGTATAACCGGCAATTGCATCAGATCCAGGACGAGGTGCTGCTCCTGGGGAGTCTGGTAGAACAGGCCATGTTGAACGCAGTCGACGCGCTCAAGCAGCGTGATATTGCGGCGGCCAAAAAGATCGTCCACGAAGACGCGCGCATCAATGATAAACGTTTTGCCATCGAGAATGCGGTGCTGATCCTGATCGCCACCCAGGCGCCTATGGCGCACGATCTGCGTATGCTGGCCGCCATCCTGGAGATCAACACCGAACTGGAACGCATGGGCGACTATGCCAAGGGCATCGGGCAGGTGGTGGTGCGTCTGGATGAGGTGGAGCTGCCCATCCCCCTGCGCGAGATCGTCCGCATGGCCGGGTTGGCGGTGGGCATGCTGCACCGCGCCTTGAGCGCCTTTGTGGCCGAGGATATCGAGACCGCCAGCCGCATCCCGTTGGAGGATGATGAGGTGGATGCACTGTATATCCAGAGCTACCGCCAGATCATCGCCAGCATGATCGCCAATCCGGAGATCATTGACCATGCCAATCTGCTGATGTGGGTGGTGCACAACCTGGAGCGCATGGCCGACCGGGTGACCAATATTTGCGAGCGTACCGTTTTTGTCCACACCGGCGAGCAGCTGGAATACGATACCACCGACGATGAAGATGAGGAAAAGGAATGATGATGGATAAGATCCTTGTGGCTTTTGCCGGCCGGGCCGGTTCCACTGCCGAGATCGCCCGTGCGATCGGCGAGACGCTGGCCGCCAGTGGGGCGCAGGTGGATGTGCTGCCTGTCAAGCAAGTGCATGACCTGGCGCCTTATCAGGCAGTAGTATTGGGCAGCGCGGTGCGCAAATTCAAATGGCTGCCGGAAGCATCCGGGTTTGTCCAGGCGCATGCTGCGGAACTCTCTGCCAGGCCGCTGGCGATCTTCACCGTGGGCATCTCCCTGGCGGTGGCAAATAACGAAAAATCCCGCCAGGCGGTAGCGAAATGGGTGGAACCTGTGCGTGCGCAGGTGAGCCCACTCAGCGAAGGTTACTTTGCCGGGGTCATGGATCTCAGCAAGCTGCCGCGCGACATGGAGACCCGCATGCTTGGCGTGTTGGTCGCACTGGGGGTCTTTCCCAGGGACGACCGGCGGGACTGGAAGGCTATCCGCGCCTGGGCAGAAGGATTGCTTCCCCTGTTGGCGCTAAAAAAGGGGTGAACTTCCCCCTGAATCAGGGAATGATCTCCCCACATTTGCCGAAGCGGTCGAAGCTCACCAGCACGCCGTGGAAATGATCGCGGATCGTGCGGGCGAATTCATCCTGCTTTTCGCGGTCATAGTCGCTGCTGCTGCTATCATAGGTGGTGAGGGTGGCCTGCGCTGCACAGTCCGGCCGAAGGGCGAGCAGCGGTTCATCCCCATAGAATCCGCTTAAGTAGGCGATCTCGATCCCGCTGCCGCCGGATCTTTCCATATCGCGCCAGCGGTAGTGTTCCGCCGATAGGGGATGTTCCGGGTCTTCGATCCATTCCGAGCGGGTTTGGACGAATCCCATGCCCATCAAGAAGCGGTCCAGGCGTTCCGGGATGTTGGTGAAACCGATATCTAATCGTCTGATTCCCATGCTGCCTCCTTTTCAGGATGCGTGAACCAGGGAGTTCTATGCACATCATAGCACGAAGCGCATCAAGGATGCAATTGGCTGGACGGCAGGTGCGTTGGCCAACGCACTTTATTTGCTGGCTGACAGCTTTTCCCTGACATGGAAACGTTCCATTTCCGCTTGATCAAACGGGTAGGGCGAATTCGGATCATTGAACCAGCGGGCGACCGGCATATTCACGCCAAAGAAGGCCACGGCAATCATCAGCAGGATCGCGACCGGCCAGGTCCATGCCTGAACCAGCCCCTGGGCATAGATATACCAAATGTAATAGATGCCAATAGGCCAGTGCAGAAAGACCACGGCGAACAGACCTGGGTTATAGATTGAATGCAATTTTCGATTGATTATGATTCCATGCACGCCAAACTGCCCCATGCCAAACAAAACCGGTGCCAACCCAAGCCAGATCAAATTGGGGAATAGGATCGGCAAAATGTAGAAAGGGTAGGCGATCAACACATTGACGAACCATGCGCTTTGTCGGTTCAACGGATAGCGGTCAGATTTTTCCTTTTCGCCAGGCTGCCAGGCAATATTCATGATCGCCGGAAAGCCGCCGGGCCAGGCATATTCTTCGAACTGATGAACCAGCAAGGCCATAAAGCTGATCCACATCAACTTCCTCAGCATGCTCATGTCGTTCCAGAAAACGGCCAATCCAATTGCCAGAACGACAAAGAGCCCACCGCCAATATAGTACCAGTTCTTACGCATGAAATTCATAAGGCTGCGCCTTCCATGTTTTTGTTGATTTACGAATTCCTGATTTTCTCAATCTTAGCTCTGGCAAACCCGTACACTTCAGCTTCTGCGAACGGATACTTTGATTCTTTGCTTGCCATTAACCGAATCGGCAGCAAAAACAATAATATCGCCGCAGCAATGACAGCGATCACCCCGATCACAAAGTCTCCAGCGCTGGCGAGGTGGTTCGTTGTAACATACCAGATGTAATAAATTCCAATCGGCATGTGCAGAAACACAACCGCACCGAGACCCGGATTGTAAAGGCTTTTCAGTTTTATATTGACTGCAATGCCGTGCGCAATAAGCTGGAACATGCCAAGAAACACCTGGGCAAGACCCAGCCAGATCACGTTGGGTAAAAATACCGGGATGATATAGAACGGATAGGTCAGAAATACATTGCTGATAAAGCACTGATTGGCATTTAAGGGATACCGTTCGGGAACTTTTTTCTCTCCCATCACAGCAATATTGGCGATGGAAGGAAACCCTCCCGGGAAGGCGTACTCTTCAAATTGGTGCACCAGCATGGCCATGAAGCTAAAAATCAGGATCACTTGAATGTTGCTGAAGAGACTGCCCCAAAAGCCCATAAAAAATGAAAGAGCAACAAAAATGATCCCGCCAATATAGTACCAGTTTCGGCGCCAAAATTTCATAAGACCGCTCCCTAGCCTTCGGTGGAATTTCCGACACTGCGTCGGATGATTACAGTATAATGATCTCATTCACGAACTTCAACCATCAATCATCGGTTGATTGTTGGATGATCCTGCCCAATAAGGAGTTGAATGTATGAAAAAGAAACCCGAAGCAACGGCCCGGACGAAAGAAAACCTTATGAAGGCATTTTGGGGCTTGTATTGTCAAAAAAAGATCGATCAAATCTCCATCAAAGAGATTACAGATACAGCCGGATACAACCGAAGTACATTTTATGAGTATTTTATCGATATCTATGATGTGTTGAACCAGTTGGAAGATGAGCTTTTGGCAAAATTGAAAGAAAAAGTGATCTATAGCCTTAATATTGAGCGCGGCGACATCATTTTACAACCCCTGGCGGATTTTTATGAAATGCAGGGTGAGTATTTCAGTGTGCTGCTAGGCGAAAATGGTGATCCGCGTTTTGCTAAGAAGATGAAAGCCGGGATGGGGGCCGTTCTGATAAGACGTTTTGGACTACCCGAAACCGACATCCACTCGGATTACATCATAGAATTTGGATTGTCAGCGATCATCGCGATGCTTACGCATTGGTATCAAAGTCATAAGAATCTTCCATCAACGGAACTTGTTGCTCTCATCAGGTCCATGTTAGCGAATGGAATATCGCCCATGATTCAAAAATATTCCACCATCCCCACGAAATCTTCACTGTAACGCCGTGGAGAAGAAGGCGGGCAGGTTGCCATTCCACCCCCTGGCGCAGTTTCGTCCGCCTTCCTTGCCGGGTATGCTATAATCAATTAGATATCATCCCATCTAAGGAAAAAACCTATGCTCAAGCCTGGAAATTACAAAGGCAAGTTGATCGTAGTGGAAGGCATCGACGGCAGCGGAAAATCGACCCAGATCGATCTGCTGTTCAAATGGCTGCAATCGCAGGGCAAGTCGGTCTATTTCTCGGAGTGGAATTCCTCCGAGCTGGTGAAAAGCACCACCCGCCTGGGCAAGAAGGAAAAGATGTTCACCCCCACCACCTTCAGCCTGCTGCAGGCCACCGACTTTGCCGACCGCTGGGAGAACCACATCCTGCCCATGCTGAAAGCAGGGGTGATCGTGTTGGCCGACCGCTACGCCTTCACCGCCTTTGCCCGCGACGTGGCCCGCGGGGTGGACCGCGCCTGGGTGCGCAACCTGTATTCCTTTGCCTGCCAGCCCGACCTGGCGCTGTACTTCCGCGTCCCGCTGGACATCGCCGTGGAGCGCATCCTCTCCTCGCGCTCCGACCTCAAATTCTACGAAGCGGGCATGGACCTGGGCCTTTCGGACAACAAGGTCACCAGCTTCCGCCTCTTCCAGCAGCGTATCATTGGCGAATATGACGCGATGGTCAGCGAATTTGGCTTCACCATCTTCGACGGCACCCAGCCGGTGGAAAAACAGCAGAAGCAGGTGCGCGGATTGGTGAAGAAGATCCTCGAGGGCTGGGAGGGCCTGCCCAACCCCACCGCGCCGGTCAAGAAACCCGCCCGCCGGGCTGCCCGCAAGACCGAAGAGGCTAAGGGAGGTGAAGCATGAAGGCGATCGAATTCTTTGGTTCCGGTTTTCCTTATAAATCGATCAAGGACCTGCCTGGGAAGTTGATCGTCCTGGAAGGCACCGACGCGGTTGGGCGCTCCTCGCAGATCCAGCTGCTGCGCACCTGGCTGGAAGACGAGGGCTATGCCGTCTCGGATACCGGCATGCGCCGTTCGCCGCTGACCGGCCCCGGCCTGGATGCCGCAAAATTCGGCCACACGCTCAGCCCGATCACAATGAGCCTCTTTTATGCCACCGACTTTGCCGACCGCCTGGAGAACCAGATCATCCCGGCGCTCAAAGCGGGTTTTATCGTCCTTTCCGACCGCTATTTCTTCTCCACCATCGCGCGCGATATTGTGCGCGGCGGCAACCCGGAATGGGCGCGCACGATCTATGGCTTTGCGCTCAAGCCCGACCTGGTGATCTACCTGCGCGCGGATGTCCCCTCGCTGGTCTCGCGCATCGTGCACGGGCGCGGCTTCAACTATTGGGAGGCGGGTATGGATATCCGCTGCGCGGATAACCTCTACGACAGTTTCTGCGTCTACCAGGAGCGGCTGATCGAGCAGTTTGACAGGATGGCCGAGGAATACGGCTTCACTGTGGTGGATGCCAACCGTCCGATGGCGGCTGTGCAGGACGACCTGCGTCGGAACATCAGGGCGCTCTTCCGCGCCTCCTGAGGTGACCGGCATGTTACCCAGGCCGCCCGCGGGAAGGGATGCGCTCCCTGCCGATGAATCCAGCCGGGCGTTTTTGGCTGTCGCTCTGCAGCGCCAGCTCCAGGCCATGCGCGCAGAGATCCCCGGCGTGCGCCTGGCGGAAGATATCGAGTGCATTCACCGCATGCGCGTGGCCAGCCGCCGTGCGCGTAATCTGCTGCATTTGATGCAGGGCTGCCTGCCCGCCAAACGCCTGGAGGCCTGGAACGGGCAACTGCGCGGGGTCACCCGCGCCCTGGGCGCCGCGCGCGATACGGATGTGCAGATCGATCTGCTGGCAGCCTTTGAGCAGGCCCAGACCGAGCCGCGCGTCCGCCCCGGCCTGCGCCGCCTGCTGCTGCGCCTGCGCCAGCAGCGCAGCGGGCTGCAGGTCAAACTGCTGAAGGCGCTTGATCGCCTGGAAAGCAGTGCAGCATTGGAGAAGATGGAGACGGCCCTGCTTCCGTTGATCCCCCAGGCGCCCCTGCCCTCCACCCATTTGCTCTACCAGCGCGCCGCCCACTTTGTCGGCGGCTGTCTGGATGATTTTCTATCCTACGAGCCGTATATTGCCGACCCATCCAGGATCGCCGAACTGCACGCCATGCGCATCAGCGCCAAGCACCTGCGCTACACCCTGGAGACCTTCGGCGCTCTCTACAGCGACGGGTTGGAAGAGGGTATCCGCGCGGTGCGCAAGGTGCAGGAGAACCTCGGCGATATTCACGATTGCGATGTGTGGACCGGCTACCTGCCGTTATTTATCGAAAAAGAGCGCAGCCGCGCCCGCGAGTATTACGGGCATTTGCGTTCCTTCACCCCGCTGCTGCCGGGTCTGACCCTCTTTGCCCAGGAACGCTCCGCTCACCGTGGAGAGGTTTACAACGAATTCCTGGCGCGCTGGAAGAAATGGGTCCGGCCGCCCGCCAAAAAAGGCCTGCCGCAGCCGAGTTATTGGGAGGAACTGCGCGCGCGGGTGCGCCAGCCGCTGCTGCCCGCTCAGATCTACCCGAAAGGCGCGCCCCTACCCCAGGAAGAACCCTCCCCGGCGGATCCCGTCGAACCCCCCGCCCCTGCGGAGGAGGCCCCGCATGCTTGATCTTTACACGGACGATCCCACCGTCCTGCGCACCTGGCAGGCGGCTCTTGACCTGGCCCGCACCTGCAATTACGAAGCGGCCCACGTCCAGCATGTCACCTGGTTGGCCCTGCGCCTGTTCGATGAGCTCCAGCCGTTGAGCGGCCTGGGGCCGCGTGAACGCTTCTGGCTGCAGCTGGCCGGCATCCTGCACGATATCGGCTGGATCGACGGCGGTAAGGGGCACCACAAGACCACCTTGCGCATCATTCTCACCACCCCCTTGCTGCCGCTGACGCAGGGCGAGCGCCTGCTGGTCGGTTCGGTGGCACGCTACCACGAGCAGAACCTGCCCAGTTTGAAACATGATCATTATATTGCCCTGGAGCCGGATCAGCGCATCCTGGTGCATTATCTGGGCGGGATGCTGCGCCTGGCCAATGCGCTGGACCGCAGCCACCGCCGCCGGGTGGCCGATCTTGCCTGCATCGTGGGGGAGGAAGAGATCCGCGTGGTCTGCCAGTGCGCCGGGAACGTGGAAGCGGAAAAGAAAGCCGCCCGCGAACGCTGCGACCTGCTGGCTGCCGCTTTTGAGAAAAGAATAACGCTCCGGTTTAAATCCCAATCATCCATTTGAGGAGTGACTTCGTGATCGAGACCTTTTACCACAACGTGCTGGATAATATCCAAAAAGTGATCGTGGGCAAGGAAGGGGCCATCCGCCAGGTGCTGGCGGCGGTGCTGTGCGAGGGACATGTGCTATTGGAGGATGTCCCCGGCACCGGGAAGACCACCCTGGCGCGCGCCCTGGCAGCCTCGCTGGGCTGCGGTTTCCGCCGCATCCAGTTCACCCCCGACCTGCTGCCCTCGGATGTGACCGGGGTATCCTGGTTCAACCAGAAGGCGCAGGAATTCGAGTACCGCCCCGGCCCGATCATGGCTAACGTGGTCCTGGCGGATGAGATCAACCGCGCCACGCCGCGTACCCAATCCGCCCTGCTGGAGGCGATGCAGGAACGCACCGTGACCGCCGACGGCGTGACCCGCCCCCTGCCGCGGCCTTTCCTGGTCATGGCCACGCAAAACCCGGTCGAACTGGAAGGCACCTTCCCGCTCCCCGAGGCGCAATTGGACCGCTTCTTGCTGCGCGTGCCGATCGGTTACCCCTCTCAAATGGAGGAGAACGGCATTTTGGAGCGCTTCCGCCGCGACGATCCTTTGCCGGACTTGAAGGCGGTCACCAGCGCGGAGGAGATCGCCCGCATGCAGGCTGCCCGCCGCGAAGTGCGGGTGGAACAATCGGTGCGCGATTATGTGGTGCGCATTTCGCATGCCACGCGCGCCAACCGGGATATCCAGTTGGGCGCCAGCCCGCGCGCCACCATGGGCCTGTACGCGGCCGCCCAGGCCTGGGCAGCCATGGATGGGCGCGATTACGTCATCCCGGATGACGTCAAGGATATTGCCCCGGCGGTGTTGTGCCACCGCATGATCGTCTCGGCTCAGGCGCAGTTGCGCGGGCGCACGACCGCCGAACTGGTTTCCGACCTGATCGCCACTGTGGAAGTGCCTGTCGAATCTTAATGTCGATCCGTTTCTGGAGTGTCGTCGCGTTCCTGAGCGTGGCGCTGGGCCTGCTGAGCGGCAATGCCTGGCTGTTGGTGTTTGCCCTGGGCTCGTTCCTGGTGGTCGGCGGCAGCTATTATTGGTCGCAGCACGCTTTGGACCACCTGGAATACCGGCGGCATTGGATCTACCGGCGCGGCTTTCCCGGCGAGACCACCCCTCTGCGAATCGAGGTGTTCAACAACAAGCGTTTGCCCGTGGCCTGGCTGCGCGTCGCCGACCCCTGGCCGACCCAGGTGGGTATTGAGCAGTCCGAGGCTCTGGAAGATACCTTCCTGCCGGATCAGAAATTGCTCTACAACCTCTATCGCCTGCGCTGGTACGAACGCGTGGTGCGCGAATATTCGCTCCAATTCCAGAAGCGCGGCGTGCATGCCGTCGGCCCGGCGCGCATGGAGGCCGGCGACCTGTTCGGTCTGTTCGACCAGGGCCTGGAATCGAAACGCCAGGAATACCTGACCGTTTTCCCGGCCCTGCTGGAGGCCGCCCCGCTGCAACCCAACGCCGACGACCCCTTTGGTGACCGCCAGGCGCGCCGTAATCTGTTTGAGGATCCCAACCGCCCGATGGGCGTGCGGCCTTACCAGCCGGGCGATTCGATCCGCCACGTGCATTGGGCCGCCACCGCCCGCACCGGCGAATTGCAGGTGCGCGTTTTCCAGCCGGTCTCGGCGCGGGTGATGATGGTGTGTATGAATGTGGCCACCGATCCCCGCCCGTGGCTGAATGTGGATACCGCCCTGCTGGAATACATCATCCGCCTGACCGCCACGCTGGTCTACCAGGCAGCGGAGGACGGTTACGCCGTGGGCCTGCTTTCCAACGGCTACCTGGCGCAGGCCGACCAGCCCTTCAATCTTCCGCCCAACCGCTCGCCCGGGCAACTGGCGCTGCTGCTGGAGTCGCTGGCGGCAGTGACCTCCTTCACTACTACCTCCTTTGAAAATTACCTTGCCACCTCGCTGCCGCGCGTGCAGTACGGCACCACCCTGGTAGTCGTCACCGCGCTGGTGAACGAGGAACTGTGTCAGACGCTGCTGCGCCTGAAACGCTACCGCACCTACACCACCCTCATCTCCCTGCAGGCTGAACCGCCCCCGCCGCTGCCCGGCATCCGCACCCTGCATCTGCCCAATCCACTGGTCGCGGGAACGGGGGGCAAGGCATGAACCGCGTGCTGGATTTCAAGCCCACCCGCTTTGCCATCGTCCCGCTGCGGGTGTGGATTGAAGTGGGAGTGATCTCCCTGTTGGGGATGGAAAGCCTGTGGCTGACCGGCTATTACCGCTATTTGTCGCATATCGAGCTGGGTTTTGGCCCGGCTGCGCTCTTCCTCTTTTGCCTGGGACTGACCAGCCATTACCTGGCGCGCGGATTGAACCACCTGGGTGAACGTCACCCTGGCTGGGCGCGGCTGGTCCTGTTGCTCTGGCTGCTTGCCGGGCTGTTGCTGGCGCTCAAGCTGATGGTCTTCCCCTTCCGGGATGCCAGCCTGGGCGAGATCGCCGGGTCGCCGGTGATGGCCCTGCTGACCCAGGGGCGCGACGCGCGCGAATTCTGGACGCTGGCTTTCAGTCTGGGGGCGATGGTGCGCGGAATTGGGCTGGCGCGCCGTTCCGCCGGGCGCTCGGGGATCCTGTTCAGCTTCCAGGCCGGGCTGTTCCTGCTGCTGATCTTCGGCTGGCTGCTGGCGCCCGAACTGCGCGCGCAGGCTATCTTCTGTCTGGTGCTGATGATCTTTCTCGGCCTGGTGTCGATCTTTTCCTACAAGATGGTGCGGCGCATCGAAGGTTTTGGCAATCAGGCCTCCGCGTTGGATACCTGGTGGGCGCGCCACATGTTCCTTTCTGCCCTGCTGGAGGCCTTTGGCGGGGCGGCAGCCGGCTGGTTGCTGGCCCTGGCGGCGCCGCTGCTGATGCAGGCGCTGTGGACGGTGGTCAAACTGGTCGTCGGCGCGGCAGCCCTGCTCATTGTGACGATTGTGCAGTGGGTGGTGCAGTTGATCCTGGAACTGCTGCGCGCCACCAATCTGGATCAACTCGGCTCGGACCTGTACAAGCGCATCCAGCAGATCTCGCAGCAGATCAGCGTCTGGTCGGAGGAGAACATTCGCACCACCGACGATCCGGTCAACATCTTGCTGTGGATCCTCATCGCGGCGGCCCTGCTGGGGCTGCTGCTGTTCTTCATTATTAAGCGCTGGAAGGCGGCCGCGGCGCGCACTTCCGCCGCGGGCAGGGAGGACTGGACGCAGTTGCTGAAAAACCCAGCCGAGAGACCGGTGCAGTTCAGCGCGCGCCGCCCGCCGCGGCGCATGCAGGCTGCTGAACGGGTGCGCTTCCTGTATGCCCAGCTAATGGAACTTTGCGAGCGCTTGGAAATGCCGCGCGGCGCGGCGGTCACCCCGCTGGAATTCCTGCCCACGCTGGAGGACCTCTTCCCGGAGAACAAGCCCGAGGCGGCCTTGCTCACCCACGCTTACCAGCGCGTGCGCTACGGGCAGTTCCCGGAGGAAAAGGAGCACCTGCGCGAGGTGACGCATGCCTGGGAGGAGCTGGCCAGGGCCGGGGAGAAACTCTACCTGGCGAAGAAGAAAATGAACAGGTTCCAGAAGTTATAGCGAGCCGTTGGAGGGTGATATGAAAGCGAGCTATAAAATCATCGCTATCCTTGCAGCGTTTGCCGTTTTGCTATCCGGCTGTTCCCCCTCCATTACGAAGGAATCGGCAGAAAAAGAGCTTGTATCGTTCATGCTTGATTTTATTATTCAGCAGGAGATCGGTGGAACGGTGGATTACCTTCAGACCAGCGATCAACCCTGGGTGGACGCACCTCCCGGTGAAAATATCATTATTTGGGCTCCCCCTGTCGACAAAGCTCAAGATTCCTTTGAAAGTGTAAACAGTGATGAACCCATTAAGGTATGGTTATATGCGGATAATACCTTGGTGGAAGTCACAACAAATCAGAAAGACGCTATTGAAGAGTATCGACAAACCTATATGTCTGACTCACAATCAGATATATGGGCCTGGGGCTATTACGAATTCGGCATTATGTCCCTATCCAGCGACAACCAGGAAGCCACCATCTATGTGGGCGTTTTTTGTGGTCCGCTTTGTGGACACGGTGTTATGTATACATTAGAGCGGAATAGTTCTGGAAAATGGGAGATAACAGGCTCAGAACGGATTTGGATATCTTAAGTTCAACCCGGAACCGTTTGGGTGGATATGCCCAACAGCGGCTCCAACTGAGGGTCCCCGCTGACAGTAACGCACCCTCCCCCCCGATCTTCGTGCGCACCCTTTACCTGCCGCCAAGATTCTTGCGAATGAAATCGAAGAACTCCTTGCGGGTGTTCGCCATTTCGGCTATGTGGCTGCGCAAGCTTTTCTTTCTGAACTCCTCTGTTGAAACGATCTGCGCCGTCTCGATCAACAAAGCCCCAATCCCAATGTACGAGTACAGGTCGGCCAGGTTGGCGCTTGGAGAGTGAAGCACCTGCAGGAAATCCACTGTGCAGGGAAAAAAGAGATCGATCACCGAGTGCCCCAGGAAGGATGCTGCCACACAGATAAAGGCCACATCCGTCCAGAGGGTGCGGCGCCGGGTGGAGGTATAGAACCAGTAAACTGGAAAAGCGGCGATTGCCGCCAGGAACAGGAGAATTTGAAAGCCCACCCCTACCCAGGCAGGCAGATGGGGGACGAACCAGGAGAACCCCGAGCAGTTCTGGACGTAAGTCACTCGAAGGACATCGTCAAGGAGCGGAATGCTCTCCCCCGGAGACAGGTTGGCCTGAACCAGCGCTTTGGAGGTGAAGTCAGCGCTGAGAAGAAGAAAGATCGCCGCGAATTGGGGAATTGGCGAATTGCTCCTTTGCATCGAATTCATAAGTTGCTCTTAACCGGTTCGCCGAACGGCTCACGTCCGGCGCCCAGGGTGAGAATAAAGGGTGGGGTGCGGTTTTACCGCACCCCACTCACTACTTTCAAAATTCCTTCATGATCCTCAAGATATGCCGGGCGGCCTTAAGGTACAGGTCGAGGCGGATGTTCTCGTTGGGGGCGTGCGCCTGCGTGCCGGGGTAGCCGCACCCGGCGGTGACCACCGGCAGGTGCAGATTCTCGATAAAGGTGTGGTTGGGCCCCGAGCCGCCCACCAGCGGCACCACCCGCATGGGCGTCCCGTACACCTCTTTGGCGCTCTCCACCGTCAGCTTGACGAAAGGATCGTCCGGGTCAGTGCGGGCGGGTGCGTCCCCGCCCATGAACCGGATCTGTACGTCCTGGAAGCCGTGGGCATCCAGGTGGGCGCGCAGCTGCTGCAGAACTTCGGCGGGGCGCTGGTCGGGCACCAGGCGGAAGTCGATCTTGGCGCTGGCGCGCGCCGGCAAGACGGTCTTGCCGCCGGGGCCCTGGTAGCCGGAGGTCAGCCCGCAGATGGTGCAGGTGGGCTGGAAGACCTCCGCCACGCGCAGTTCCACCCCGCCGCTCATTCCGTTTAAGAAGCCTTTCAACCCGTAGCGGGTGGTGTATTCCTCGGCGGTCTCCGGCAAGGCTTCCATCAGGGCGATATCGCGCGGGCTGGGCGGCACGACCCGGTCGTAAAAGCCGGGCAGGTTGATATGTTCGTCCGGCCCTTTAAGCGTGTTGAGCGCCCACACCAGCCGCCAGGCGGCGTTGTGGAAGATCGAGCCGCCCGTGCCGGAATGTACATCCTGGTTGGCGGTCTCCACGCTTAATTCCACGTAGCAGATGCCGCGCAGGCCGAGGTATTGGATGGGGGTTTCGGTGTGGTCTATCCCACCGAACTCCCACACGCAGGCATCCGCGGCCAGATCCTGCGCATGATCGCGGACAAAGTCGTGCAGGTGGATGCTGCTGGTCTCTTCTTCCCCTTCGATGATGAACTTGACGTTGCAGGGCAGCTCGCCGTCCAGATTCAGCAGGGCATCCAGGGCCAGCAGGCGGTAGGTGATGTGGGATTTGTCGTCGCTTACCCCGCGCCCGAACAGCTTACCGTCCCGAATGGTCGGCTCGAAGGGCGGCGTTTCCCACAGCTCGAGCGGTTCGGGCGGCTGGACGTCATAGTGGTTATAGAAGAGCAGGGTCTTGTCGCTGCGCCCTTTGCGCTCGCCGAAGACGACCGGCGCGCCGGCGGTGGGCATGATCTTGACCGAAAAGCCGCGTTTGGCGAGCATATCGGCCACCATCTGGGCGCATTCCTTCAGCCCCAGGTTCTGGGCCGAGATGCTCGGCTGCGCCACCAGGTGCGACAGTTCAGCGATGCTGGCATCCAGGTTCTTTTCCAGGTAGGCGTCGTAAGCTTGGTATTGAGACATCATTCTCCTCCGGAATTAAGATTTAAGATTTTATCCACAGAGCATCAGGTTTTGTTGTTGCTTTCCATAATTATGACCACTTTCCCTCTGGCATGTCCTGTTCCAAGATACCGAAGTGCTTCAGCAGCTTCGCTTAGTGGATACTGTCTATCAATAATCGATCTTACTTTGCCAGATTCAAAAAGTTCTTTTATAAGAACCAGGTCATTTTGATTTCTTTTTGCGCTAACACCGGTCATCTTCCTGCCGTCGGCTTTCGACATCATTGGCCCGAAGAGCATCGACTGGAATATTTGGGCCATGGAACCTCCAGCCATCACATAGATGCCCCTGGGCGTTAAAGCACGTTTATAATCTGAAAGCGAATGATATCCATTTGCCGCAAAAATCAGATCATATTGCTGACCGCTTTTGGTGAAATCTTCTTTGGTGTAATCAATCACATGGTCTGCCCCAATGGCGCGTGCCTGTTCCAAATTCCTTGGGCTGCACACGGCTGTGACTTCGGCGCCAAATGATTTGGCGATCTGTACCGCAAAAGTCCCCACTCCACCGGATGCGCCATTAATCAGGACCTTTTGTCCCGCCTGAATCTGGCCTTCATCGCGCAGACCCTGCAGAGCCGTGATCGCCGCCATAGGGATGGCTGCTGCCTCATGGAACGAAGTGTTCGCTGGCTTTAATGCCAATGCGCCTTCAGGAGCGCATGCATACTCGGCAAAACTGCCTTTTACCATCCCAAATACCTCGTCACCCGGCTGAAACTGCTTGACGTTCTTGCCAACTGCTTCGATCACCCCCGCCATGTCGGCGCCCAGTCTCGTGTTCTTGGGTTTGAGCAATCCTCCACCCATCAGGCGGATCAAGAATATATCAGCGGTCAGGAAATGCCAGTCATAAGCATTTAGGGATGCCGCATGAATTTTTATCAATACTTCATCCTCTTTTGGGGTAGGTTTTTCTATCTCCTTGAGTTGAATAACATCGGGGGATCCGTATTTTTCGTATACAATCGCTTTCATATGTATTTCTCCAGGGTTGTACAGGACTAACACAGATATATATAGTTGGGCGAAGATAAACGCAGATGGGGAAGAAGGAAAATCTCTTGATTGAACGCGGATGACACGGGTCCACCGGATAAACACGGATCTCAGTAAAAATCTGTTTTCATCCGTGTGATGTATTTCAAAGGTTCTTGTACCTGCTAGAAATGAATTAAGTTAAGGAACCAGTCCCCGCCGACGGCCAGGACGAAGAACTTGATGAACTTGCCGATAAAGCACCAGCCAAAGAACTTGATCGGGGACATCTTCATCGCCCCGGCGATGATTCCGCCGATGTCGATCAGCGGCAGGGGGATGATCCCTAGCACCAGGACGGTATAGCCGCCCCAGCGCTTCATGTAATGTTCCACGCGATCGTACCACTTGCCGCGTTCCGCCACCCCCTGTCCGGAAAAGCCGATCAGGTAGCCGGAAAACTCGCCCAGCGCAGAGGCCACCCCCGCCACCAGCGCGACCAGGACCGGGTTGAGGATGGCCGCCATGACCGAGACAGCGATCCAGCCTGGCACGGGGATGAGGATGCTGGCGTTGGAAAGGAAGGTGAGGATGAACAGGCCGGGGTATCCCAGCGCCATCATCTGCTGTTCGTCGATCTTGTCGCGGTAGATGACCAGCAGGGTCAACAGCACCAGTACGATCAACAGCACCGCGATGCGCAGAATGGTGCCGCCCCGGCTGGTCTTCATTCGGCTTTGCTTTCGCCGTCCTTGAGCATTTCCTCGATCCGCGCGATGACCATATCCAGCGCTACGCTGTTCAACCCGCCTTCGGGGATGATGATGTCGGCATAGCGCTTGGACGGTTCGACGAATTCCAGGTGCATGGGACGGACTGTGTTCAAATATTGGTTGACCACTGAATCGGTGGAACGCCCGCGTTCGTTGATGTCGCGCGTCAGGCGGCGGATGAAGCGGATATCGGCGTCGGTATCGACAAAGATCTTGATATCGAATAACTTGCGCAGCTCCGGCTCGGCAAAGATCAGAATGCCTTCCACCAGGATCACCCGCTGCGGCTCCACATGGATGGTCTGTTGGGTGCGGGTGTCAGTGGTGAAGTCGTACACTGGCAGTTCGATCGGCTGCCAGTTCTTCAACTGGCGGATGTGTTCGACCATCAGCTCGCTTTCCAGCGCATCGGGATGATCGAAGTTGATCAGCTGGTGCTTGCTTTGCGGCAGGTTGGAAAGGTCGCGGTAATAGGCGTCCTGGGGGACGTAGGCGATGCGGTGCGTGCCGACGTTCTGCAGCACCATGTTGGCAACCGTGGTCTTGCCCGAACCGGTGCCGCCGGCAATTCCGATTGCAATTGGGGAGCTTTTCGTGGACATGTTAAAATTATACACTATTGTCGGCTGCCGGATGGCAGATATCACCGTCGGAGGTGGGTTATAATTAGTTCACCGCATTTGATCTGTATCGACTATTTTCCATACATCGATAATGATGTGAAGGAGGCCTGATATGCTAAAAGATCTCGTTACCCGCAGCCGGAGCGTACGCCGGTTTTACCAGGAAGAAGCCGTCAGCCCGGAGACCCTGCGCGAGCTGGTGGAACTGGCTCGGCTTTCACCCACCGGGCGCAACGTCCAGGCGCTGCGCTTCGTCCTTTCCGCCGATGCGGAAAAGAACGCCCTGATCTTCCCCTGCCTGTCCTGGGCCGGGTATCTCAAGGACTGGGGCGGGCCGGTGGAGGGCGAGCGTCCCTCCGCTTATATTATTATTGTGGGGGATACAGTGGTCAGCCCGAACTTTGGCATCGATCCGGGCATTGCCTCGCAGAGCATTCTGCTGGGGGCGGTGGAAAAGGGCCTGGGCGGATGCATCATCGCCACGATCAACAAGCCTCGTCTGGCAAGCGCCTTGAACCTGGGATCGCATTACGAGATCCTTTTCGTCCTGGCGCTGGGTAAGCCGAAGGAGCAGGTGGTGATCGACCCGCTGCCCGCCAATGGGGATATCAAGTATTGGCGCGACGCGCAGGGCGTGCACCATGTGCCCAAGCGCGCGCTGGATGATCTCATTCTGGACTCTTAGCAATAATATTGAACCGTTAAGATGCGAAGATGCAAAGGATTCAAGAATACCTTTGCGTCTTTGATTTAAGGTCTGATTACTTGATGATCTCGCTCAGGGATTGGAACAGGATGCTCCAGGAAATGCTGCGCGCGCCTTTTACCCGCAGGCAGGCCTGGATGTGGGGCGGCTCGGATTGGATGGCCAGGCTGCGCAGGCCGGCGGCATGATTGCGGATAAAATCCGGCAGCGCGTCTCTGGAAGAAGGTGCACCCACCCCGCGCACATAGATCGCGAAGCCCTCTGCCTCGTCCAGTAATTTGAAGGGCTTTCCGGATTGCTCCAGGCGGTGCAGGGAGGCCTTCTCGCCCTGAGGAAAGACGCGGATGTCAAAATGCGGCGCGGGCAGGCTGTTGGCCTGCACATAAAGGGTATCCCCTCCGCCGCCGCGCAGGTGTTGCCACAGCCAGACCGGCAGCAGATGGCGCGGCTCCAGCGTCACGGTGAAATCCACGAATTGCAGCCGCCCGCTGCGGGGCAGCAGCCGGAAGCCCATTGCGCGCGGCCCGGCAGCCTTTAATTTACTCAGCGTGCCGTAGAGCTGAAGTTCCTCGCGCAGGCGCAGTAAAATAGCCTCCGCGCGGCGGTGGTTGCTGACTGTGCCCAGCCAGTACCCGGCAGCCAGGGCAACTGCCAGGATGAGGATCACCCATTCTAATGCGTTCATGCCATGATTATAACGGGGTTTAAGGTTAATGTTTCTTAATCTTGCCCCAATAAGGACACATCTATGCACTATAATTGCCCAATCGCGTGTGAAACAATCCGGATTTTCTGCCGGACATGGAGAAGAGAGATGCGCATTCGTTGGAACGTGATCCCCCTGATTCTTTTGGCCCTGGCGCTGGCGCTGACCGCCTGGGGCTTTTCACCTTCGCGCCCGGCCCAGGCGCAGGGCAGCCCGGATGGCAAGATCATCATATACTTCTATTGGGGCGACGGCTGCCCGCACTGCGCCGAGGCCAAGCCCTTCCTGGCCGACCTGCAGCAGCGTTACCCGCAGATCGAATTGCGCGCCTTTGAGGTGTGGAATAACCCAGAAAACCAGAATCAGTTTTCCCTGATGGCGCAGAATTACGGCACCGAGGCCAAATATGTGCCGACCATTTTTATCGGTGAAAAATACTGGGTCGGCTTCAGCGATCAGATCGCCGAGCAGATCGAAGCCCAGGTGGAGGTTTGCACGGTCACGGCCTGCCCCGATCCCTCCACGGTCGTGCTGCAGAATGGCCAGGCAACTTCCGCCAACGTCATCGACGTGCCGTTCATCGGCAAGGTCGATCTGGATGCCCAGTCGCTGACCCTTTCCACCGCGTTGATCGCTTTCGTGGACGGCTTCAATCCCTGTTCGGTGTGGGTGTTGACCATGCTGCTGGCGCTGGTGCTGCACACCGGTTCGCGGCGCAAGGTGGTGGTGATCGGCCTGGTCTTCCTGACCGTCACCGCCGGAATTTATGCCCTGTTCATTGCCGGGTTGTTCACTGTGCTGAAGATCGCCAGCTTTGTCGGCTGGATCCAGGTTGTGGTGGCAGCCATGGCGCTGATCTTTGGCCTGATCAATGTCAAGGATTACTTCTGGTATAAGGAAGGTGTATCCCTGACCATCGCGGACGACAAGAAGCCCGGCATCTATCAGCGTATGCGCAAGGTGTTGAATGCCAGCAATTCCTTCTGGGGGTTGTTGGGCGCCACGATCGTGCTGGCGGCGGGTGTTTCGCTGGTGGAATTCTCCTGCACGGCGGGGTTCCCGGTCATCTGGGCCAACCTGATGACCGCCCACCATGTCGGCACGCTGGATTTCATCCTGCAATTATTGCTCTACCTGCTGATCTACCAGGCGGATGAGCTGGTCATCTTCTTCGCGGCGGTCTTCACCCTGCGCGCCAGCAAGCTGGAGGAAAAAGAGGGACGCATCCTCAAGCTGATCGGCGGTGTGCTGATGCTGACCCTGGCGGTGGTGATGCTGGTCAACCCGGCTTTGATGAACAGCCTGGGTTCTTCCCTGGTTGTGTTTGGGATCGCCTTTGGCATCGTCCTGCTGGTGCTGCTGCTGCACCGCAAGATCCTGCCTGCTTTTGGGATCTGGATCGGCAGCGAAAAACGCGCCGAAAAATAAAGAATTCCAATGCAGCATGCCGGCTTTGCCGGCATGCTGCATAAAAAACCTACTTGGCGATCAGGGGCAGGAAATTCTGGGCAGGGAATTCGAATGCGCCCATATCGTACTTGAGCGGCTTGCCCAAGGGGCGTTGGAAGCCGTCCAGGTCCGGCCCGGAGCCTGCGGTGCAGGCGTCGATGGCTGGTGAATCGGGCCCCAGGCGGTAGCTTCCGCGCGCATTGGTGATGAAGCGGGGATCTGCGCTGATATTCATTGAGCCGGGAAGTACCGCACCGTCGTAATCCGTGCAGAAGAAGAGCGCATTTCCCTGGTGAATGGGGCTGGTGTTGTTCCAGACGACGCTGCGCAGCAGGTCGCCCTCGCCGTTGGTGGCAAAGTAGACCGGACTGGAAGGATTGTCGGCAAAGGTGCAGTGCTCGCAGTTAAAGCGGCCGTGGTCGGTGCTGTCCGTATAGGCGACATATACGGCGCTGTCGATGGTGCTGGCGTCATTGGCCGTGAAGAGGCTGTTCTTGACATCCGCGATGCCGTATTCGACGTCGATCGCTCCGCCCCGGTTGCTGGTGTTGCCGTGAAAGCTGGTCTGGCTGAGAAAAACACCGCTGTTTTGATCGATAAAGATCGCCCCGCCGTAGCCGATGGTGCCGGCCGGGTTGCTGTTGAAGCGGAATTCCGAGCAGTAGCGGTCAGCGGGCAAGCTCATGGGATCGCAAAAACCGCTGGCGCCGCCTTCGATGTGGTTTGATTCCCCGACTTGTTTGGGGGCATAACCAAAGTTGATGAAGACGGATACCCCGCCGATCGCTGCAATGGCTCCGCCGCCTTGCCCGGACTGGTTATTTTGCGCCAGCATATTGGTGATGTGGACGGATTTATCCAGTCCGCCGTTCAAATACATCCCGCCTCCATACCCCTTGGGGGCCTTATTTCCATTGGTTGAACCGCCCAGTTCGATCCCATAGAAGAGCGCCGAACTGGTATTTTCCAGGTAGATGCCTCCGCCATTGCCGTTGCTGGCGGTGTTGACCCAAATTTCCGGGTATTTTTCCTGGTTCAGGTCGTCCATGAAGATCGCCCCGCCGTGCTGGTAGATGCCGCCGCCGTGATTATAGGCGATATTACTGGTCATTTGCACATCGCCGTAGATATCGGTGGTGATGGATCCGGTGGCATAGATGCCGCCGCCGGAACCGCTGGTAGCGTTATTGCTGTTGAACAGGAACCTCCCACTATCCACCGCGCGGAAATAGATCACATCATCGCCGGTGGCGTAGATCCCCCCGCCGTTGACCGCGGTATTGACGCCCAGCATGGCATTCAGATTGACCGCCCAAAAATAGACCTGCCCGTCGCTGGTGTAAATGCCGCCGCCGTTGCGCCCGGCATCATTAAAGCGGATATCGGCATCGAACAACTGTAAAGAACCGCCGTTGTGGTAGATCGCGCCGCCGTCATACAACGCGGTGTTGTTTTGCATGGCCCCGGCGGTAATGGTGGTGGTGCCGTAGCTCAATCCCAGCGCCCCCCCGCTGCCGGAGGTTGCGGAGTTATTCTCAATATCGGCATAATAGAGGTTCAGCGTGCTGGAGCCGGTCATGCGGATGGCTCCGTAATAGGCGGCGGAGTTCCAATAGATATTGCTGAAGTTGACGTTGACGGTCGAGTTATCCCCGGCGATGCAGATGGCGCCGTCCAAGGCGCTGGTGTTATAGCTCATCCAGCTGGCGTTGGAAATATTCACCAGTACGTTGTTGAAAACGATCAGGCCGCCGCCGCGGTCGTAAGCGACATTTCCGTTGATACTGGCGCTGTCGACCGTCACCGTACTGGAAGCGGTGGCGTAAATACCGCCGCCTGCGTTGCCGGCGTAGTTATTGTAGATGCCGCTGTCCTCGCTCAGGTTCACTTCGCTTCCCAGGTCGGTCAGGAAAACCCCGCCGCCGTTGAAAGCCTGGTTGTCATAGGGCGCTGCCTGCGGTGCGTTGGCGTCCCCGCGCGGCAGGGTGGGATAGCCAATGCTGGCGCTGTCATGCACGTAGATGCGCCCTTGTTTCAGGGCATACACCCCCCCGCCGTCCCCATCGGCGTAATTGCCGGCGATGCGGCTGTTGTTGTACATGTTCAAGGTGCCGTTCTCTAGATACACTCCGCCGCCATTGTCGATGGAATGGTTCCTGTAGGTGGTATTGCCGATCCGGCTGGTGTCATTCAGGATGATCGTTCCATAATAGGAGGCGATCCCGCCGCCCAGGCCGGTGCCGGTGGTCTGGTTGTCATAGACTGTGCTGCCCCTGCTCATGGAAAGGGAGGCGCCGCTGGCCAGGCGGATGCCGCCGCCCCGGCTGCTGGCGCTGCCGGAATACACATCGCTGTTATCCAGGATGACGGTGGCATTCGAGTGGACATACAGGATCCCGCCGTAGGTGGCGGTGCCGTTGTTGGTCAATCCCAGGTTGCGGAAGGTGACCGTTTTGCTGCTGGCAATTTCTGCCACGCCGCCGTAGGTGATCGCCACGTTGTCGCCGGTGATGGTCATCCCGCCGGCGGCTTCAGCCGTGCAGTCTGACGTGGCTGCGACGAAGGTCAGGTTCTTGTCGATGGTGCCCAGGCGTCCTACCGGTGGGTTGTAGATGTAGATCGTGTCGCCGTCGGTTGCCGCAGCCAGGTAGTCTGCGTAAGTGTAAGCGCAGGTCGCGCCGTTGATGCCGATGTACGGGCCGCCGCCGCTGGGCCCGGCGCTTTTTTGCGCGTTGGCCTGGCCGGTGAAGTATTCCGTGCGGTCCGGTTCAGGCAGGCTCTCTGCCAGGGTGCGTTCGGCCTGCAGGTCGCCGCGCATATGAGTCAATTCGATTTCTGTCCAGATCTCCGCGGCGGAGCGTCCGGCCTGCGCGCTGGCTGGGCCGGGCTGTGCCAGGCAAAACAGCAGCGCCAGGGTGATCAGAATCGCAAATAAGCCGCTCGCGCGGCGCGCCAATACGAATTGAGCCATGATATCCTCCTATTCGCCTCAAGAAAGGGCGCTGATGTCACTTGTTTTTGGGACCTGTCTATACTATAGCGAATTAAGGAAGATGTTTCAAGGGGGTGAAGACGTTTATTGCAGAATCATGGGTAAAAAATTGCTCAGAGGGGTTTCAAAGGCGCCCATATCGTATTTGTCCACCCCGCCGATGGGACGGGGCAGGCCGTCCAGGTCGGGTCCGGAGCCGGTGGTGCAGGCATCGATGGCGGGGGAATCTGGGCCGAGGCGGTATTGCCCGCGCAGGGTGGTCACGAACCTGGGATCCTGGCTGATGTTCATGGATCCGGGCAGCACCCCGCCGTCGTAATCATCGCAGAAGAAGAGCGCGCTGCCCTGGTTCATGGCGAGCGAGTTGTTCCAGATGATGCTTTTGATCACCATGCCGGAGGCCAGGTTGTTGTAATAGACCGGGCTGGACGGATTATGGACGAAGGTGCACAGCTCGCAGTTGAAAGTGCCTTTGGTCGTGCTGTTCAGGTAGCTCACGTGCACCGCGCTGTCGAGTGAGGTGCCGTCGTTGGCGGAGAACAGGCTGTTCTTGACATCCACCATTCCGTAATAGGCTTCGATCGCGCCGCCGCCGCTGGCTGTATTGCCGTAAAAATTAGTCTCGTTGATATAAGCCCCGCTGTTCCCATCCACGTAAATGGCTCCACCGTAGCCGGTATAGCCGTTCCCGGCGCTGTTGCCGCGGAACTCGGAACAATAATGATTGGCCGACAGGGTATAGGGGTCGCAGGAAGTGCTGGAGCCGCCTTGCGGCTGATTGCCGTCTTTGGCCGCCAGAGGAAAGAAGGAGGATTGGATATTGGCGATGGAACCGTTTGCAACCGCCAACGCGCCCCCATTACGTCCCGCCAGATTATTTTGGGCGATGACATTGTAAAGATAAGCGGTAGTGCTGTTGGTCAGGAACACTCCGCCGCCCATATCATCCGTCGCAGAATTACCATCAGAGCTGTTCCCCAGATCGATCCCATATAAGAGGACGGAAGGAACGTTAGTGGCGTAGATGCCCCCTCCGTCGCCGTGAATGGCAATATTGGCCGCCAGCTGCGGGTAATTGCTGCGGTCGAGATCATCCACGGTGAGGCTTCCGCCGTTCTGGTAGATCGCGCCTCCAGAATCATGGGCGACATTGCCGGTGAATTGTACTTTGCCATAGACCAGGACGACCGTGGTGCCGATCGAATAGATTCCTCCGCCGGAGCCGCCCACCTGGGTCTGGTTCTCGCTGATGTTCAGCAGGCGCCCATCCACCGAACGGAATTGGAGAAAATCGTTCCCGGCAGCATAAACCCCGCCGCCGTTGGTGGCGGTGTTGTTTGACAGGTAGCTGTCCTGGTTGACCGCCCAGAAAGTAAGATTGCCGTCGTTGTTGTAGATCCCGCCGCCATTGTGTTCAGCCGTGTTGTAGCGGATGTCAGCATCGCTGAGCTGCAGCGATCCGCTGTCGTGGTAGATCGCCCCACCGTCATAAAAGGCGTAATTGTTTTGCAGGGTGGTTCCGGTGATGGTGGTGGTGCCGTATTTCAACGCCAGCGCCCCGCCGCTGCCGGTAGTGGCGGAATTGTGTTGAATATCCGACTCGGTGATGTTGAGGGTGCTGAACCCCAGCAGGCGGATCCCACCGTAGTAGGGGGCGGAATTCCAGTAAAGGCTGCTGTCAGTGATGTTGAGCGTGGAACCATCGGCGGCAATGGCGATGGCGCCATCTACGTTGGCGGACCAGTTATAACTGAACCAGCTGCCATTTGTGATGGTGGCATTCACATTGTTAAAGATGATCATCCCTCCCCCGCGGTCGTAGGCATAGTTGCTGTTGATGCTGGCGCTGTCGATCGACACCGTAGCCGAAGCGACGGCGTAAATTCCTCCGCCGGCGTTCCCGGCCGAGTTGTTGTAAATACCGCTGTCATCCAGCATGGTCAACTGGGTTCCCGGATCGGAAAGGAAGACCCCACCCCCGTTGAAGGCGAGATTATCAAAGGTCGCCCCCTGAGGGGTGATCTCTCCTTCCCGCCGCACCGGCGAGTAGCCGATGCTGGCGGAATTATGGAGATTTACCCGCGATGCATTAACGGCGTAAACCCCTCCGCCGTCGCCAGCGGCCTCATTACCGGCGATCTTGCTGTTGCCGTACATGTTGAGGATGCTGTTATCCAGATACACTCCGCCGCCATCGGTAGGGGAGTAATTTTGCTCGGCAGTATTGCCGATCCGGCTGGTATCGTACAGGTTGATCGTGGATTTATAGGCGTAGACCCCTCCCCCAGCGCCAGAGACTGTATCGGTGGCCACATTGCCGTAGATCTGGCTGCCGTTGGTCAGGTTGAGCGTGGAATTGGCGTTCATGCGCACGCCGCCGCCCCGGTACCTGGCGCTGCCGGAATAGAGATCGGTATTGTCCAGGTTGACGGTGGAGCCGGCGTCTTGAAAGAGTATTCCACCGTAATTAGCTGTCCCGTTATTCTGAATTACAAGGTTGCGAAAGGTGACCGTTTTGTTGAGACCGATCTCGGCGATCCCGCCGTAACCGATGTTTCCCAGGTCTCCGGTGATCACCACCGGTCCGGCAGCCTGGGCGGTGCAGTTGGAGGTGGCTGCTGTGAAGGTCAGATTCTTATTGACCCCGCCAAAATTCCCCACCGGCGGGTCGGGGGCAATATAGATCGTATCCCCATTTACCGCGGCAGAATAGTAGTTCAGGAATGTGTAAGCGCACGGCGCACCGTTGATGCCAATAAACGGCCCGCCGCCGCTGGGGCCTGGGTCTTTTTGCGCGGCAGCCTGCCCCTCTAGGTAGAGCCGGCGGTCTGCCTCGGGCAGAGACCCGGCCAGGGCGTGTTCAGCGATCAGATTCCCGCTGCTGTGGGCAGCCGCGATCCCTTCCCAGATTGCCGTTGTGTTTGGGGGAGTTTTCACTTGTGCGTTGACTGGCGCAGGCTGTACTGTCCAGGCCAACAAGGCCAGTGTGATCAGAATCGCAGGCAGGACGCGCGCGCGTGGAAGTATCGAGGAAAGGTGCATGATCTCCTCCTGATCTTAAAAAGGGATGAAATTGTCAGAGTGATTTGGAACTTGATATAACTATAGCGATTTTGGACGGTTATTTCAAGTAAGAGAAATATCTTTTTCCCGGATCGGGTATAAAATGAACCTGTGAAACTTGATCTTTCAGGTTACGAGTTGTTCCTGGAATTCCTGGCTGGCCGGGTCCGGGCTGCGGATGTATTGGCGCACCCGGCTTACCGTACGATCCAGGCCCACGCGGAATTATTCGGCGATGGGCTGGACGAGCAGGATATCGAGGCTGCCGCCCAGGGGCGGCCTTCGCCGTTCTACGGGCTGCGGGACCTGGCGGCCCGGCGGGAGAAGATCGCCCGGCTGGCGGGCGTGCTGCGCGAGCGCCGGGAGGAATGGCTGGCGCAGGCGGCCGCCGCCCTGGGGCGCCTGCTGCCGGGGGAGGATCTATCCGGGATCACCATCTACCCGCTCCTGGGCTACGATATGGGTATCGGGCTGCAGGGTGCGGTGTGTATGAACCTGAACCATACCCCTTACCTGGAGCAGCCGGAGGAATTCCTCTGCTACCTGATCCACGAGTGCGTCCACGTGGTCTATGAGCGCCATCACCGGGTGCTGCCTTTGCAGGCGGTCAACACCCCGGCGGAGTGGCTGGACTGTTTCGGGTTGTTCCTGCACAACGAGGGCTTTGCGGTCTACACCCCCTGGGACTTGCGCCGGGCGCGCGGGCTGTTGGATGACGGCGATTACCGCGCCCTGGAGGATGCGCCGCGCATGGCTGCCATTTGCGCGGACTTCCAGTCTGCCTGGCGGGCGCTGGGCGCGGCCGAGGGGTGGACGCGCGAGCAATACCTGGAGCAGGTTTTCGGCGACCGGCGCCTGACCTACCGCGCGGGGGCATATTTCATCCGCCGGGTGGAGGAAAAGTATGGGATGGAGGCAGTGCGCCGGGCGTTCTTCTTGAGCGGGCGGGAGTTCGTGGAGCAGTACCGGATCGGCTAGGGCACCATTTCAATGATCTCCCTGTGCGCCTTTGCCACGCGTTCGGCATCCATCTTTTCCACCGCGCGGTCGTAGGTCAGGTAGCCGTTGATCTCGATCTCTACGTCTGTGGTTTGCGTATAGATGGCGGCAGCCAGCCCCTGGGCGATGAGCGGCTTGAGCTGTTCCTCCAGCAGTTTCAGGTAAGCCTCGGTCAGCGCCTCGGAATTATCAAAGAAGAGGTAGCCGAATTTCTTGTTCTCGTCCCACACGCGGCCGGGCAATTTCAGGCTGTAACCGCCGAACTCGGAAATGACAAAGGCCCGCTGCGAATGCGGCTTGCGCCGCTTGAGGCGGATGTTGTAGATGTGGCGGCTTTCGAAGTCCCCCGCGCCCTGGTCGAACCAGCCGGAAGTGGAGTCCACCAGTCGGGTGGGGTCCCACTGCCGGATGCGGGCGGTGATGCGCCTGCTCTCGAACTGGCCCCAGCCCTCGTTGAACGGCACCCAGGCGGCGATGCACGGCACGCTGTACAGGTGCGCCACCATCCCGCCCAACTCGGCCTCGAACTCGTCCCGGTTGTCTTGCGAGGCGCGCCCGAAGCGGCCCAGCCAGCGGTCGTCGCGTTCGTTATAGCCCAGGCCGAGCGCCAGCACGGTGCGCAGGTTGCCGGCCGGTTTGGCTCCGTTGGGCATATCCTGCCAGACGATCATCCCCAGCCGGTCGCAGTGGTGGTACCAGCGGGCCGGTTCCACCTTGACATGCTTGCGGATCAGGTTGCAGCCCAGTTTCTTGACGTATTCGATGTCGAAGCGCAGCGCCTCGTCGGTGGGCGCGGTGTACAGCCCTTCTGGGAAGAAGCCCTGGTCAAGCGGGCCGTAGAGGAAGAGCGGGCGGTTGTTGAGCAGAAAGCGCATTTGCCCCTTTGCGTCCGGGCCGGTGCTGAACTTGCGCATGGCAAAGTAGCTGCGCACCTCGTCAATCACTTCGCCGCCGCGCAGCAGGCGCACGCGCAGCGGATAGAGGAAGGGGTCATCCGGGCTCCACAGGTGGGGAGTGGGGATGGCCAGTTGCAGCGAAGCGATATGTTGCGTTCCTGCGATGGTCTGTTGCACCTCAATGGGATAACCGCCGTCCGCAACCGCCTCAACAACGATCCCCTCTTTCTCAGTACCGTCCAGTTCAACTTCGAGGCGCAGCTCGCCCCGGTCGATGTCCGGCGTCAGGCGCAGGCAGGTGATGTGAGCGGGGCCGACCGGTTCCAGCCAGACGGTCTGCCAGATGCCCGAAACGGCTGTGTACCAGATCTCGCGCGGGCGCAGGGTTTGCTTGCCCAGCGCCTGCCCGCCGCTGTCGGTCGGGTCGTCCACCGCCAGGCGCAGTTCGTTGGGACCTTCCCAATCCAAATGGGGGGTGATATCGAAGGTAAAGGGCAGATAGCCGCCGGTATGCTCGCCGATCCGTGCGCCGTTCAGCCAGACCCGCGCATGCCAGTCCACCGCGCCAAAGTGCAGCAGCACCGATTTACCGCGCCACTCCGGGGGAACGTTGAAGGTGCGCCGGTACCAGAGGGTCTGCTCGGGCAGCAGGGCGCGCCCAACCCCCGAGAGGGCCGATTCAACGGCAAACGGCACCAGGATGGTTCCCTCGTACTGCGCCGGAGCAGGCGCGCCGGCGGGCAGGATGGCGTAGTCCCAGGGGCCGTTGAGGTTTTGCCAGTCCGGGCGGACCAGTTGCGGGCGGGGGTATTCGGGCAGGGGGCAGGCAGGATCCACCTGGGCAGCCCAGCGGGTGGACATGCGCGGGGTTGAAGCGGGCATTGGGTTATCCTTTCACGAAAACGTTCATTTGCGAGGGGCCGCGGTTGGCCCACAGCATATAAGGGATGAAGGTCAGCGGCTGCCCGGCGGAGGATTCACCGCGCAGGACGGCGCAGCCGCCCAGCAGGTCCGCCTCGAAACGGCATTCCAGGCCGGCCGGGTCAAGCTGGACGTCGAAAATATCCACCCCGGGGTTATCCACGCTTTCCAGGCAGTAGATCAGCGGCCCGCGCCCCAGGGCGATCTTCCCGCCGCAGTTGGGGATGCGCCTGTCCTGGCGGTAGCGGCGGATGGGCAGGCTGAATTCGATCTCCAGGCGGTCGCCCGGCTGCCAGTCGCGCTCGATGGAGAGATAAGAAGCCCGGCGCGGGTCGTAACCGCAGGCGGTGGGTTCCATCTCGCGCGGAGGCGCGGGGGCGCGGAGGGAGGGGAATGGTTCGCCGTTCAGGCGCAGGGTGTATCCATCTGTCCAGGAGGGGATGCGCAGGTGCAGCGCCAGGCTGCGCGGGGTATCCAGTTCGAAGGCCAGGCGGACATTGCCTTCCCAGGGCAGGCTGGATTCGACCGACAGGTGCGCGCCGGGTTCCAGACTGACGCGGCTGCTGGCATACTGGTGCAGGCACAGGCTGCCGGGCGCGCGGCTGAAGAGGTAGGTACCCAAAGAGGCCCAGGTGCGCGAGAGGTTGGAAGGGCAGCACGGCACGCTGTACCAGTGCGAACGTTCCAACCCGCCGCGCGAAGCGAGCGGGTTGTCGTAGAAATAGCCCTGCCCGTCCAATGCCATCGAGACCGAGGCGGCGTTGTAAAGCTGCCACTCGAACAGGTCGGCATACTGCGCCTGCCCGGTCAGAAGGGTCATTTCCCAGCTCCAGAACATGCCGCCCAGCGCAGCGCAGGTCTCGGCGTAGGCCAGCTCGGGGTCCAGTTCGTAATCCCGCCCAAAACCCTCGATCAGCGGCAGCGCGCCCAGCCCGCCGGTGACGAACATGCGCCGGGTGACCATGCGCTCCCAGGATTTCAGCAGCGCGGGCAGCAGGCTCTCGTCGCCGGAGAGGCGCGCCAGCATGGCGGCGGCAGTTTGAAGGTAGGTGAAGCGCACGGCATGCCCCACCGGCGTGCTTTGCTTGCGGATGGGCGCGTTCTGCTGGATGAACTTCCCGGAGAGCGCGCTGGCGGTCAGGCGCAGCGGCAGCAGTCGGGTCACCCGGTGCAGCAGGCGCGAGGGCATCCTGGGAATGACATGCCCGGGATGGGTGCGCATATACTCGGCGCGCTGCTGGTTGCGCAGTTTCTGGCGCCGGTCGGTGCTGCTGGTCTGGCGGGCAAAATGCCAGGCAAAGAAGGGAATACGCCCGCGCCGTTCCAGGAACAGGCGCGCCAGTTCGCGGTATTTTTCCTCGCCGGTGGCCTGGTGCAGGCGCAGCAGGGCGATCTCGATCTCCTCGTGTCCGTCGGTGAAGAGCGGCCCGGCCGGGGTGAAATCCTTCACCAGCAGGTCAGCTGCCCGGCGCGCCACGTCCAGCAGGCGCTTCTCGCCGGTGGCGGTGTAATGCGAGACCCCCGCCTCGATCAAATGCCCCAGGCAGTAACATTCGTGCTCCAACTGCAAATTCTTCCAGCGCACGCCGGGAAAATGGAGCTGGTTGTAGGTGTACAGGTAGCCGTCAGGCGCCTGGGCGGCTTCCAGCAGGGCGATGAACTCCTCCACCTGCCGGGTAAGCTCTGGGGTAGGCTGGTGCGCCAGGCTGCGCGCGGCCGCATCCAGCCATTTGTAGGCGTCGGAATCGGCGAAGAACCAGCCCTCGCGGAAGCCCTCTGCCTGCCCGGCTGCCAGGCGGAAATTTTGAATGCAGGCCGAATCTTCCAGTTCGTGCCACTGGTGTGCCAGGGCTGTCCCGGCGTTGAGCGCCAGGCGTTCAGCCCAAAAGCCGCCGGTGATCTGCGTATCGTTCAGGGAAAAGGCTTCCATCACGGCTGCGGCGGGGTGGCGGGTTTATCCTTGCCGCGCATGATGAAGAGCGGGATGAGCGCCAGGAGGGTGATGACCGAGCCGACCTGGAAGATGATCGGGGTGGGAATGAAACCAGCTTCGCCGTCCAGCACGATCGGGATGCCCTGGGATTGGATCAGGGCCGAACCGATGGCCGGGCCGAGCACCATCGGGATGGCGATCCAGAAGATCATGCGTACACCCAGGAAGCGCCCGCGGCTTTCCTCGGGCAGCAGATCCTTCAGCCAGGCCACCGCGGCCACACCGGCCGCCATGCCAAAAGCCTGCCAGACTAGCCCGGCCAGCGCGATCGGGAAGAGCGTCTCCAGGAGCGAGAAGATGATCCCGCCCACCGCGCCCACCGCCGTGCAGAGCATGATCATCTTGCGCCGGTCCCAGCGGTCGGCCAGCAGGCCGAAGGGGATGGCCAGGATGGCGCTGCCCAGCATGACCGCCCCGCCGACGATGCTGAAATCGCCCTTGCTCATGCCGATGTAGTTGTTGAGATAGACGATCAGGTAGGGCATGGCCACCTGCGAACCGATGTTGGCGATCATGATGTTGAGCAGCAGCAGGAAGAGCAGGCGGTTCTTGCGCACCGTTTCCCATTGGAACAGATCGCTGAACTCGGCCCAGAAGGAACGGGTGGGCTTATCTGCCGGGACGGGCGCATCCTGCAGCAGCCAGCCGCCGAGCAGCCCGGAGAGGATCACGATCCCGCCCAGGACATAGAAGAAGGTGAAGTAACCCACCTTCTCGATCAGGATGCCCGCGGCGGCCATGGCCACGATCTGGGCGATGAAAACAGCCATGTTCAGCACGCCTTCCACCCGTCCGCGCTGTTTGGACGTGGCGATATCGGCGGTCCAGGCGCTGAAGGCGGCGTCGTTGGCGGTGGAGCCGAAGAAGGTCATCACCGAATCGGCGATCACCACCATCACCACCGCCAGGCTGGTGGTCTTGATGTAGGCAGTGGTGGGGAAGATGATCGTGGAAATGCCCCACAGGATGTAGCCGATGAAGATGAACGGCTTGCGCCGCCCGATGCGCCAGCGCGCGCGGTCGCTGAGGGTGCCCATCAGCAGGGTGGTCAGCGTGGCGGTGATGGCGCTGCAGGCCACCATCCAGGCCACCGGGCGCGGGTCGGGGGTGATGTTGTCGTAGACGAAGGTGTTGAACCAGCTGTTTTCTACCGCCCAGGCGATCTGGCCGGTGGTGGCCAGCAAAGCCAGGACGATCCACGTGCGGGTGGATATCTTATGCTCGGGCATCGGGATTGCCTCCTTGGGAGTGTTGCAATATTGGGTTAAGTGTAGCCCCGAACCGCTTTTCAAGCAAAGGAAAAAGCGGCTTAATCCAGGCCTTTTTTCAACAGCACCACGCGGTAGGTGCCGCCGGCAATGCTGGGCGCATCGCTCAAGGCCACCGCGCCGCTGCCCGCCAGCATATCCCCCAGGCGGCGGGTGATGTCGGTGCCCAGCAGGGTGCTGAAACGGTTCAACACCCGCCGCACCAGGCCCGGATGGCGACCATCCGGGAGGAACTTGTCGAAGACCACTCCCCGCCCGCCCGGTTTGAGCGCGCGCAGCCCGGCCCGCAGGCAGGCACCCCCGTCCGGGATCACGCTGAGGATCAAATGGAAGATGACCGCGTCAAAGGCGCCGTCCTGCGCCAGCGGATTTTGGGCATCCCCCTGCACTAGCAAGACCTGCCGCTCCGCCAGGGGCAGCTTGCGGCGCGCCTTTCCCAGCATGTCAGGGCTGAGATCCACCCCCACGGCGCGTACCCCGGCGGGCAGCAGCGGCAGGTCGGCCCCGGTGCCCACGCCCACCAGCAGGACTGTTTCACCCGGCTGCAGGGCCAGCGCGCGCATGGCCTGCCTGCGCCCCGGCATGAAGATATGGTTGACCGTGGCATCATAGATCGGCGCCCACAGATGGTAGATGGCCCGGTTGTGGGGGTTGGTCATCTTCATGGGCGGTCTCCCAGCCGGTAGCGGTAAACGCCGACCGACTTTGCGAAGAAAGGGATCCGCATCATCCATTGGTGACCCTTCAAGCGCGGTTCGGGGTGATCAAGGAAATACCATGCTTCCTCCAGCGAGATCCCCGGCGCCCAGTTTTCCAGGTCTCCTGCGTGTTTCAGGCTCCAATGCAGGCGTGCTTTGACCCGGGTGAGGGCCAGCCTGAGATTATCCACCCAGGTAACGTAGGGCGAGATGCCGTCCAGGACCAGTTCCGCGCCCGGGAACTGCTCGCGCAGCGTCCGCACCAGAGTTTTGATCTGGGTTTCCGTGAAATACGGGAAGACGCCTTCGGCCATGAACAGGAAGGCCCGCCCGCGGTAGGGGGCCAGCGCTTCCATCCAGGCGTTCTCGAAAACGGAACCGGACAACAGGTGGTAGCGTTCCCCCTCCCCGCCGATCAGGCTGCGGCGCAGGTCGATCACATTGGGCAGGTCCAGATCGAACCACTCCACCTGCCCGTCATCCACGCGCTCGAAGCGCGTATCCAACCCGCAGCCGATGTGCACCACCGCCGCGTGCGGATTGCGGCCCAGGAACTGGTGCGCCATGCGGTCGAATTCGCGGAGGCGCAGGACGGTGGATTGCTCGCTCACGCCGTGGATGCGCAGTTTCGAGAAATCGCAATCCATGCGCTCGACGATCCCGGCTGCTTTTTCATCGCGGATCAGGGCATCGGGGCGTTTGGTTTCCAAAGCGCGGATATACAAAGGGATGAGCAGTGTTTCGGCCACATCCTTCAGGTCAGGCGCGATCTTTTCAGGCATGGCATCCTCCAAATTACTTTCTCAGGCGGGGAAAGAAGGCCGGCACGCGTTGGCAGTAATCCCGCCACTGTTCGCCGAACTCGGCGGCCAGGGCGGCCTCTTCGCGCCGGGCGCGCAGGGTGACCAGCGGAGCGAAGAGGGCAAAGAGCAGGCTGGTCCAGGTGGTATAGACCAGCAGGCTGCCCAGGGCTCCCAGCGCCAACCCGACATACATGGGGTGGCGCACGATGGCATACGGGCCGCGGGTGACCAGTTGGTGACCGGCAAACAATTGCGCTCCGCGGCCAGTGGAGACAAAATAGTTCTTGCCCAGGGCCAGCCGTCCCCACAACAGGAACAGCAGGCCGGGGAACAGCGTCAGCGACCCGAGCAGCAGCATCCAGGTCCGCGCCGTGTCGGAGAACACCAGCGGCAGGGGGATCCAGCCGAGTGCGCTGATACCGATGAACAGGGCTGAGGTGATCCAATAGAACCACGGGGAGCGCAACCAGGCAGCCGCATTTCCGCTGGTGCGCCCCGCGGGTCTTTGCATGCCGCGCCAGATGCCATACAGCAGTATTCCCAGGACGGCGTAGGCCAGCAGTCCGCCCAGGAAACGCACCAGGGATTCAAAGAATTCAAGGCTCAAGGCCGGGCCTCCTTGCGCTCTTTTTTTGCGCGGCGGATGATCGGTTCCAGGAACATTTTGATCGTGAACCAATCCAACAAACCAGGCGCCAGAAGCCTGAGCCACCCGGCAAGCGTGCCGGGGCTCATCACCACCTCGCGGCGGCGTTTGCGGGCGGCGTTCAGGGTGATCTCAGCGCAGCGTTCGGCGGTCATTGTTTTCCTGGTGTAAATGGCCCGCCCCTTTTCTCCGCGCGGGATGCCGTTCTTATCCAACTGCGCTTCGTGAAATTCGCTGACCACCCACGAAGGGCAGATCACCGTGATACTCACCCCGTGCGAAGCCACTTCCATGCGCAGGGAATCATAAAAACCATGCAGGGCAAATTTGCTGGATATGTAAGGAGTATTGTACGGCAGGGCCGCTTTACCGCCCAGGCTGGATATGCTCACAATGCGCCCTTGGGTCTGTTTCAGGTAAGGCAAGGCATAATAGGTGCAATGAACCTGGCCGAAGAAATTCACTTCCATGACGTGCCGAAACAGGTGCAGATCCGGAAAATCATCCAACAGGGCAATCGCAGTCAACCCGGCGTTGTTGATCAGCATATCCAACCGGCCAAACTCGGCGATCGTTCTCTCCACCAGGGCCCGGCATTGTTCTTCAAGGCTTACATCGGTTGGAACCGCCAGCGCACTGCCGCCAAGTTGGCGGCACTCTGCTGCCACTTCTTCGAGCCGGTCGGCGCGCCGTGCTGCCAAAACCAGCTTTGCTCCCTGGGCTGCCAGTTGCAGCGCCAGGGCTTTGCCGATCCCCGCCGATGCGCCGGTGATGATCACTACCTGGCCGCAAAAAGGAGCCTGTTTCATTACGCCTCCACGAGGGGCGGCTTGGTAAATTCGATGCAGTACATCCAGCCGTTCCACACCTCGCTGACGCGCAGGTCGAGCATTTCCGGCGGGACCAGGTCGGCAGGCGGGACGACCGGTTGGCGGGTTCCCACGCTCTTTTTGAAATTGGGAACAAATTTTTCGTAGGCTTGCGCGCCTCTTTCGTTCTCGTCGCAGATCAGGATGCGCGCGCCGGGTTTGGCCACGCGGATCATCTCCGCGATGGCTTTTTGCTTGTCGTTGAAGAAATTGATCCCGCCGATGTGCATCACTCCGGCGAAGTAGTTGTCGCGGTAGGGCAACTGTTCGGCATTGCCCAGGTCGAGGGCGACATTCCAGGCCTTTTGGGCGGCAAATTCGCGGCAGCGCTGCAACTGGCCGAGCGAGATATCCAATCCGCGGACCGGGCCGATATCCGGGCGTTTGACCAGGTAAGGCAGGTTGACCCCCGGGCCGATGGAGACTTCCAGCACCGGTCCGCCCTTGGGGTCCAGGCGGTCGGTCACTTCGCGGCGGGCCTGTTCTTCGCTCATCCCGATGTAGGCAAAGGCGACGGCCGAAAAGGCGCGGTATCCCCAGGAAAGCCAGTCGTACATCTGGGAGAAGCGGTGGTTCCAACCGGTCAGTTGAGCATGTTCGATGAAATGCGGGATGCCGTCAATGACCTGAAAGGTCTTCTGGCAGGACGGGCAATCCAGGCCCTGCCCGTCGGCGAAGGCAGCCAGGGTGAGCGGCCCGTGGCAGGTGGGGCAGGCCAGCACATCCAGGTCCAACTGCTGGCGTTTTTGCCATTCAGCCACATCCCGGTTGATCTGGTCGCGGCGGTTCTTCATCCAAACGATCCCACCAACGGCCCCCAACGCGAGGGCAAATTTTCCGATCTTTTTCGCGGACATGGTCTCTCCTTATGGTCGGTGCCTTACCAGATCCACGGGATCAGGCGCGCGGTATGAGCGGCATAGGCGCGGTATTGCTCGCCGAAATGAGAAAGCAGGATCTTTTCTTCAATGTGAATGCGGTAAGCCAACCCGGGCAGCAGGAGCAGCAGTACGGCAGCCAACCCGCCCAGGCTGGCATATCCCACGCCTATTCCCAACCCCATCAGCAAAAAGCCGCTGTAGGCTGGATGGCGGAGCAGGCGGTAGGCACCGGTCTGAACCAATGTTTGTTGAGAGGTCACAGCGAGGCGGCTGGAATAGTTCTTTTCCAGGCTGCGGCGCGCCCAGACAAATAGAATTGTACCGAGGATCGCCAGCAGCAGCCCGGCCAGGAATATGCCCAGGACGCGCGGCAGAAGGGGTTGGTAGAAGAGATATTCCAGCGGCGCGATAAAGAAGATCACCAGCATCCCGAGAACCATCAGCCAGTAGGAGCGGTCGCTGCTTTCCTCGCTGACCACTTCTCCTCCGGCGTTGGATTCCCAGAATCGTTCCTTGCGGATCCAATACATGATCACCACGCCGACCAGATAACCCACCCCAATGATCAGGTGGAACCAGCCCATCGGATTGGTCGGAATGGCTTCCACCCCCAGGATGCCCAGCACAAGCGCCAACGCAGGAGCAACAACCAGCAAAAAGAATGTTTTCATTGCAACCTCCGATTCTAAATCAGGCGGTTAACCTTCTTGAACGTGACTGATCCCTTGCTTGAAGAGGGTGACAATGTGCTCATCCTCAAGGCGGTAAAAGACTTCCTTGCCGTCGCGGCGCGATTTGACCAGGTGCATCTGGCGCAGGCCGCGCAGGTGATGGGAAACAGCCGATTCGCTGATGCCGACCATCTGCGCCAGGGTCGAGACGCTGCGTTCCTGGTCGATGATGGAAGCCAGGATCAGCACCCGGCTGGTATCGCTGAAAGCGCGGAACAATTCCGCCACATGGGCGGCGGTGTGTTCGTTGAGGGGAAAGGGGGGTGTTAAGGACATAGTTGATTTGTCTCCGTGAACAATTGAGCAATTGCTCAGATGTTAATATTATAGAATTAAAAATCAAAAATGTAAACAGTCAATATGGTTGTGGGCTATAATGGATTCGGATCGTTGATTTCAACTCAGGAGATACACCATGAAGCTGTTTGAGCCGGGCAAGATCGGCAACGTCGAAATTCGCAACCGGGCGGTCATGCCGCCCATGTGCATGTACACTGCCCAGGGCGGCTTTGTCAACGACTTCCACATTGCCCATTACATGACCCGCTCGCTGGCCGGGGTGGGGTTGATCATTGTCGAGGCGACCGGGATCGAGCCGCGTGGGCAGATCACGCCGGACGATCTGGGCCTGTGGGACGACGCGCACCTGCCCGGCATGTGCCGCCTGGTGGAGGCCATCCGCCGCTTTGGGGCTGTACCGGGCATCCAGATCATCCATTCCGGGCGCAAGAACGACGCCCCCGGGCTGACGCCCATCGCTCCCAGTGCAGGCGCCTTCTCAGAAAAATATAAGGCTCCGCTGCCGATGAGCAAGGCCGATATCGCTGAGACGGTCGAGAAGTATGCCGCCGCGGCGGCGCGTGCCGTCAAGGCCGGGTTCGAGATCATCGAGCTGCACGGCGCGCACGGTTACCTGATCCACCAGTTCCTTTCTCCCCACACCAACCACCGCACCGATGAATACGGCGGCAGTCCTGAGAACCGCGCCCGCTTCCTGCGCGAGGTGATCGCGGCGGTCAAGGCCGTCCTGCCAGGTGATTTTCCGCTCACCATCCGCCTCTCGGCGGTGGATTTCCTGCCGGACGGTCTGCAGATCGAGGATACCCTGCGCACCGTGAAGATGATCGAACCGGATATCGCCGCGGTGCATGTCTCTTCCGGTGGCAACTCGGCGGATATCTCGCGCCTGGTGGCTTATCCGGGGTACATGGTCGGCTACGCCGCGGCAGTGAAGCAGGTCACTGACAGGCCGGTCATCACGGTTGGGCTGATCAAGCACCTGGACATGGCGGAAGCCATCCTGCAGAACGGGCAGGCAGATTTTGTCGCCTTCGGGCGCGAGCTGCTGCGCAACCCGTTCCTGCTCACCCCGGCCATGATCGCCGAAAAAGGCAATGCCTGGCTCACGCCGGGGTATAAACGGGCGTTTTAATCGGTTTTAAGTTATTTAACCAAACTTTTTCAGCGGATATCCAGGAGGGGATGGATGAAGATAAGATTTGTTTTTATTTTGGCCATGTGGATAGGCATTTTATGCCTGGGATGTGAACCACAGCCAGCCTTTCAATTGTTCGAGGGAGAAAAGTCTCCGGATATTGGCGGAGAGATCACCGTTTCGGATGCTCAAATCCCTCCGACAGAGGATGATGCAGGAATAATGGATTCGGATGCATCGCAACGTGAATACATACCTGGTCCAGCCTGTTTTTCAGATCCATATCTTCCTTTTACCCTGAATATTCCGGCGGGGTGGATGGGTGTTTCCTCTATAAGCTTTTCCTCTCATGCCATAATTGCCAATTATGATCCGAGAGAACTGGCCTTCGATCACGGCGCACCGTTAAACATGCCGGCGGATGCAATCATGTTGGAAATCTACGGTACCATGCAATCCAACTGGCTGCAATCCATTTGGTCAAATCCCCACACTTCCTCTTATCAAATTTCAGAGATCCTGAACGTATCCTTGGGCGATTTTGAAGGCCAGGCCTTTTCACTAACAGATTCTACGGGCTGGTCTATAATGGAAATGGAAGTGCAAGTCGAACCGGGCAAATTCTTGGCAATAAACATATACCCGATTGATTCCCCGGCTTTGCTTGAAGCGTTATCCATCCTTGGTTCTCTCGAAAAAACTGGAAATCATTGTAAGGAGGATTGATATCCATGATCAAAGGAACTCATTCTCAAAACGATATCTTGTTGTACTGTCTTGCGTCGATCTTATTTTTAGCCGTTACAGCTTGCCAGACCCAGAAGCCAATAGCAACGAGCGCAGGGAAGGGGGAACCGACGTTCGCGAACCAGATCCCGACCGCTTATGTGATTCCGATCGTAACCCTGCAACCCACAGCCACTGCTTTGGGGATTGGAGAATTGCCTTTTGAGACGATTGAAAAATCCGAATCGTCAGGCACGGGTTACGGCTTTCGCGGTGTGGAGCCGGACATTGCAGTCGTGTTCGATAAGGACAGCATTCCCCAATTGACCAATACGATCTCGCCCCAGGCTCTATCCAGCCTCCAGGAAGTGGATTTCAGAAAATATTATGTTCTGGTGGTGTACCAGGGGATCAAACCGACCACCAATTACGGGGTGGAGATCCAACATATTATTATGCAGGAGGACACGATCACCATTGACGCGCGGTTCACCGAGCGCGATCCGGCAATGTGGGCAGGCGATATAGTTACTTCCCCATATCATCTGGTGAGGGTCCCCCGGCAGGGTTCACACGGTTGGATAAAATTTATCTTGACCCGGGATGGAATAGAATTGCTCCATCAAACCTATTATGGTGGTTAGGTGGTCGTTAGGCTACTTGACCTGGTCCTGGCATTTTCACTTCTAGTTTAATTATTAAAAGCCTTAACGTGCCTTCGCGTCTTCGCGCTCTGGCAGGGAGATTTTCAATTTCCATCAGGCGATGATCAAAACCTTAGCCCGCAGTCGTACTCGATCAACTGGCGGTGCTCCACGTCCAGGATCTCAGCCGGATTATATTTATTGAGGATATACACGCTCTCGTAGAAGCCGCCCCACTTGGTGAAGGTGACCGTGCGCACGGTCACGCTGCCCTCGCCCATCTTCACCAGCGGGGTAAAATCCAGCGCGGCGGCCTGCTCTTTCACCTCGGCCGGCAGTTCCAGGCCGTATTTGGCCACTTCGTCCTCCACCGCCTGCAGGTCGCTGCCGCACAGCAGCACTGTGTCGTAGTACCGGCTGTTGCCTTGCAAGTAAAAATGCGCCCCCAGGTAGGCCAGGGTCACGTGTTCAAAGTAGCTTTCCGGCGAACCGTTGGCCTGCACCTGCTGGAGAAAGTCATAGGCATGGCCAAGCGTGCCGTAGGCGGTCTCGTCGGTCACTTCTTCGCCGAAGGAGGCCAGGAAATCCGCGTAGGAGGTGTAAGGCGCATCCCCGCTCTTACGCGCATAGACCAGCGGTGTTCCGCCGGTTTTGTCGCTGAAATAGAGAAAGTCCAGCACATATCCGGGGGCCAGTTTCAGGTGGGTCAGGACGGTAAAATATTGATTCGGGTCGAAATCCCCCTCCAGGCGGTATGGCTCGGAGGCGGAGAGGTGCGCGGGCAGTTCCAACCCAGCCTTGAGCTGCGCCAACCCCTCCACCGCCGAACGGCACTCGGTTGTCATCGGAACCGCCTTCGGGTCCTCCGCGGAGAGAGACGGCCGGGCAGGGGCAGTGGGGATGGGAACGGCGGTGGGGGTTTGGGTCGCCGCTGCGCAGCCAGCCAGGCTGATCAGCAAGAATATATAAAGGGAGATGCGAAGAAGATTATTGATCCTTTGGTTTCCTTTCTTCAAGGACCGGATTGAGCAAAATCAGCAAGCCCAGCAGAGCTACGTTGGCAAACAGGAGCGGCGCCAGGACCGGTGCGCCGTGGATGAACCGTTCTGTCAGGATCGCGCCTTGCCCGGTCAGATTATAACCCACGTGGAAGTACGCGCCCAACAGCCCGACCAGGGCCATGACCACCATCGTGACGATATACGTGATCAGATCTTTGCGTTCCAGGCGGTCATAAACACCCATGGCGGTGGTGACCAGCATGGCAAAGGCTCCAACGATGGTGGGCAGCCACAGCCACGGGTTGACGAAATTGGTCCGCGAATGGTCCAGCACGCTGTTCAACAGGGTGACCAGGATGAAGAGTGCGGTCATCAGGAAGTAAGCGCGCGTCTTGGAGAGGGGCATTTTGATGCGCAGATTGCCCAGCAGCCGCACTTGCCCACTGTCTACTGGATCCTCTTCCCAGGCGGCACTGATGCCCAGCACGCCAATCAGGGCAAAGGTGATCGGCCCCAACAGCGGCGGCCCGTAGACCAGCAGGAAGGTGGTGATCTGCTGGCCGGCGGGTGCATCCGGCAGCAAAGCCCGGTTCAGGTGGTAATATGAGCCCAGGATCCCTACCGCAATACTGGCCAGGAAGACCAGGGTGGCGATGGTGTTCGCCAGCATCCGTTTGCGCAGCGAGATCAATCCCGCCACGAGCAGGGCCAACCCGGACACCGTTCCAAATATGACCGGGATCCATTCGCCGGGCTTGAGCGTTCCGGTGATCGAATGGGCCAGGTAAGTATCCACCCCCAGCACCAGCTCGTTCACGGCCGCCAGCAGCAGCACGGCCTGATCGCGGGTGATCGGGATGCGGATGCGTTTTATGATCGGGATGGCTTCGCCAAGCAGGTCAGCCATGGGTTATTTGCCTGCATCTTGCAGTTTTTGGAATGTCTCGGCGCGCAATTCTGCCAGGGCTTTGACCATCTCGTAGGCGCCGTGCCATTGGGTATAGTCCGGACCCTGCATCCAGGTTCCAAACTTGGCAGTGCGGCCCCAATGGTGCCACAGTTCAAATTCGGTGAACTTGATCGGGTCGTCAAACGGCACGCTGCTGAGGATGTTTTGATCATAGAGGGGCTTGGTGATGGCTGTGCCTTCGTTGACAAAGTCGTTGACCGACAGGGTGGCTTTATCCGCATCGGTGTAGAAGGTCTCGACAAAATTCTTATTGTGGCATTCCAGGCAGATCGTTTGCATGCGGGTCATGTTATCCTGCCAGGCCGGGCGGCGTTCGCTCACCGGGGCAAACAGATACCACGAGAGGCGCTCTCCCACATCGTGCGTAGTGGCGGCGCCCCCAAACCCGCTCAGGTGGCAGGTGGCGCAGGTGGGCGCCGGAAAATCTTCCGTGGTCAGGGTGCCGGGGTCGGCGTCCCAATGGAAGCGTTCAGAGCTGGTGGCAACCATGATGCCGTGCGGCGATTCAGTAAAGATCTCCCACTGCGGGTGATCTGGCCCGATGTGGCAGGCATTGCAGGTTTCGGGCTTGCGCGCCTGTTCCAGGCTGAATTCATGGCGCAGGTGGCAGGATTGGCACTGGCCTACCGAACCATCTTCGGCGGGGCGGCCGATGGCATGGCAGGTTTCGCAGGCAAAGGCAGTGATCTCAGGCCCTTCCAAGGCTGCGATAGCGTTGCGGGATTTATCGGGCGAGAATTGGCCTTCGGGAATGGACTGGTAAACGGCCATCAGATCGGGAGAGAGATCTTTGCTGCCTTCCACGGCCACCCAGGCCGGAATGCCGTGCCGGGACTGGTTGTACTGGGCCACTTCCGCCTCGTGGCAGGTCTCGCATTTGGCGGTGGAAGGGGTGGGCAAAACATAGGTACCTTCGTGAGCCACCGCGCCGGGGTAGTCCGCAGCCACTTCGTGGCAATTGGTGCAGGTGACCTTGGCGGCGGCCATGCTGCTGCGCCCGAACTGCTGGACAATGCCGGGGCTGGCGCTGCGGTGGCATGTCACGCAGTCATCCGTGGAATTGGCCAGGGCATCCACGGGAGCGGCGGATGCCTGAGGCGCAACCGGCTGGGTGGTCAGCCGTAAGAGCAGGAACAGACCGAAAAGGATGATGATCCCCACAATGCCGAAGACCAGCACGCGCGGAAATTTGGAGACAGGTTTTGTTTGCATTCTACCTCCTTGGAATCAATTCTTTCTAATGGTTCTGTCCAGAGTAATATTAGTGTAGCATATTAATAAAAGTGCAGGTTGCCTGGCCAGAGCTGGAACAGGGTGGGGATAAAGGCGTTCTTGTGAAATGATCCTTAAGGGTGGAAAGGATCCAAAGACCGGCGCGCGTTGATATCCTGGGGCAAGCTCAACCAATGGGTGCGTTGGATTTCCCAGAAAAAACCGGCGGGGTTCCGCCGGTTTTTTCTGGGGGTGTTGTGGGGTGCTGGCTGCCGCCGTCCGCGGATCGGCCGCTCTAACGTGTCACCATCGGCAGGAAGACAAAATGATCCAGCGCCGGGGCGGTGAAGAAGTAGGCCGCGCCCTGGTCGGCTGCCCCGCCGACATGTGCCAGGTCTGCGCCTGCCAACGCCACCTTGCCGTCGCCAGAGACCGACACCGACACGGCAAAATTATCTCCGCTGGCGGCATCCGCTGGGACGAGGTGGCCGGTTTGCGACCAGCTGGCGCCGCCGCCAGAAAAAATATAGGCTGAACCGGTCATCAGGCTGCCCACCATGTCCCAGTGCGCGCCGACCAGGGCGGTGCTGCCATTGGCGGAGAGCGAGACCGCGCCGCCAAACCAGTCGCTTTCTTCGCCGTCCAGAGCGGTTAACTGGGCCTGCTGGCTCCAATTAGTACCGCTGCGGGTAAAAACGTATGCAGCCCCCTGGGTGGAATTATCTCCGACTGTGTGTCCCTCCGCACCGGCCAGGGCGGTGTTGCCATCCCCGGAGATGGAGACGGATGCCCCCAACCAGTCATAGCCTCCCCCATCCAGGGCGGTTAGCTGGGCTTGCTGGCTCCAGGTCGTGCCGCTGCGCGTGAACACATAGGCCGAGCCTTGCTTGTTGTTGGCGCCGATTTTTTTCATATTCGCGCCGATCACAGCGGTATTGCCGTCGCTGGAGAGCGCCGCCGAGCGCCCAAAATAATCTCCGGCTGCGCCGTCCGCAGCAGAAAGCTGCGCCTGCGGGCTCCAGGTTGTGCCGCTGCGGGTGAAGACGTAAACCGAGCCCTGGTCGGCATTCGCGCCGAGGTCATCCACGTAGGCGCCGACCAGAGCCGTGCTGCCGTCGTCCGATAGCGCCACCGAAATGCCAAAGCGGTCCCCACCCGCCCCATCCGCGGCCAGCAGGAGCGCCTGCTGGCTCCAGGCGCTGCCGCTGCGCGTGAAGACATACGCCGCGCCCTGGTTGGTGTTGGCGCCCACATCCCCGCCTTTGGCGCCGATCAGGGCGGTGCTGCCGTCGGCAGAGATGGCCAGCGAGTAACCGAATTCGTCCGATTCCGGCATGGCAGGCGGGGTCAATTTTTGCTGGAGGGCCCAGCTTCCCTCTTCCAGAACATATACATACACATCGCCGGGGCCGGCCGGAAAGGTCGTGTTGTACTGGTAATAGGTGCCAACCAGGGCGGTCTGGCCGTCGTCGGAAATGGCCACGGCGTAACCGTACCCGTCGGATGCGGCCCCGTCCGCGGCGACCACTTTCTGCTCCGCGTCGGATTGGATCCTGTCCGCAGCAGCCGGGAATGCTGCGGCGCAGATCCACGTGGAAAGGATCGCCAGGGATAGGACGGCTGTAGAACGGGAAAAGGGTTTCATGCGGTTCCCTCCAAAGGGGTGATGGGGTGAAGAATAACCATATCCCTTTATACCCACGCTCATTGCCAAAGGATTGCCAGAAAATGAGGCCTGTATCCTGGAACTTTTTTTGGCTTTCGGCGTCTAATTCCAGGTGAAATGATCACCGCAAACAAAGGAGAATGCATATGTTCACCCATAAGAATACTGTATTAAAGTCCATCGTCTTTACCGCCCTTCTGGCGGGTTCGATCCTGCTCTCGGCCTGCGCCGGCAGCGCAAATGGGCCGGTCAAGCCGACCGATACGGTCGCGGCACAACCCACCGCTGTTGCCACGCCGGATTCGGTGTCGGATGATTGGCTTCAAATTTCACTGGATACAGGAAATATCGCCGGTGGTTTTGAGACAACAAAGGTCCCGGCCGTATCCGCGGATACGAATGCACCTTATTGGAAGATCATGCCCGAATACACCGTCTTGACCCTCCAGGAATATCCCATCAACAACCACCTGATGAAACCGAAAATATTCATCTACCCGCTGGCTGAGCTGGGAGAATATAACGAGGGCGCCGGGCAGATCGTGACTGCGTTGCAAACCGTGCTTCAAGCTCCGCAGGAGCTTGAGAATATGCCCTTCCTGCCCATGTTCAACGCCGCCCAGATCTTCCACACCCATGTACGCTACCTGGATTTCAAGAACGGCATGGGCCTGCGCTACCTGACCATGTTCTCCCAGGGCATCGTGCCGGTCAACAACAGCGAGTTGATCTACACCTACCAGGGCGTGACCAGCGACGGCAAATACTACGTGGCCGCGGTACTGCCCATCAACCATCCCAGCCTGCCTGGGGATGGCACTGTCACCGGCAACGAGCCGCCCGAGTTCACCAGCGATTTCCTCGCCTACCTGAATAACGTGGTCAAAAGCCTCAATGCACAGGCGGGTAACACCTTCACCCCCGACCTGGCCCAGTTGGATGCGATGATGAGCTCGCTGGAGATCAAGTAAAAAAGCCTGGAGCATAAAAAAACACCCCTGGAGTTTGGCTATATTCCAGGGGTAGTTGAAAAAAAGAAGCCTCTTGA
>CAYRHN010000012.1:0-131839 GCA_964424115.1 uncultured Anaerolineaceae bacterium | reverse complement strand
TTCTTGGGGTGGCTGATGGGGGTCGAACCCACAACATCTTGATCCACAGTCAAGCACTCTGCCATTGAGCTACAGCCACCATAATGCCGAATGATTTTATCATAAAATCATCGTTTTGGGGATATCACTTCAGCAGTGCGCGGATGGCCTCGGCTGCCTCGCCGCGGGAGACGGTCTGCTGGGTGCGCGCGCGCAAGTCCTTGATCGTTACCTGACCGGCGGCCTCCTCGTCCGGCCCCTGGATGACCGCGATGCCCAATTCCAGCCGGTCGGCCAGCTTGAGCTGTTTGGGCAGCTTGGCCGCCTCGGGGTAGCAGACCACGTTCAGGCCCGCCCGGCGCAGCTCGGCGGCCAGAGCCATGGCGGAGGGCAGGCGCGTCTCGTCGAAGACCGTCACCAGCACCTCGGCCGGGCTGAGGCGCAGGGGCGGGATCAGCCCGTACTTCTCCAGCACCAGCAGGATGACCACATCGCCCATCGCAAACCCGACCCCAGAGAGCGGCTCGCCGCCCACGTCTGACACCAGGTTATCGTAGCGCCCGCCGCCCAGGATGGCGCGCCCGCCGTCCTGGTCAAAGGCCTCGAAGACTGTGCCGGTGTAATAATCCAGCCCGCGGATCACTTCAGGGGAATAACCGACGTATTCCGCCAGGCCCATCGCCTGCAGCGCGGCAAACACCCGTCCCAGCTCCGGCGATTTGCGCCACAGCTCGTGGTCGGCCATCATCGCCTTCACCCCGCTCAACTGGGCGGGGGAGAAGCCGCTCTCCAGGGCATAGGCATCCCAGGCTTCGGGGGAAAGCTTGTCGCGCCGGTCAAGGACGCGGAAGACGGTCTTGCGCGTCTCGGCGGTCAGGCCGAGCGCATTCAACTCGCTGTCCATCAGGTGCCGGTCGTTGACCATGATCTTGACCTGGGCGGGGGTCAGCCCAAAGGATTTGAAGAGCGAAGCGCACACCCCGATCAGCTCGGCGTCGGCCTCCGGGGAGGAGGCCCCGATCAGGTCGATGTTCCACTGGAAGAATTCGCGCGTGCGGCCTTTCTGCGGGCGCTCGTAGCGCCAGAAGGGGCCGAACGACCACCAGCGCAGCGGGAAGGCCAGCTCGTTCTGCTGGGAGGCCACCATGCGCGCCAGGGAGGGGGTCAGCTCAGGGCGCAGGGTCAGCCAATCGCCGCCGCGGTCCTGCAGGACGAAGGACTGCTCTTTGACCAGTTCCTCGCCGGATTTGGCGGCGTACAGGTCAATACGCTCTAGGAAGGGGCCGTCGTATTCCTGATAGCCAAAGGATTGGGAAACCCGCTTGAGGGCGGCATACAGCCAGTTGCGCCGCGCCATCTCGGCGGGGTAGAAATCACGCGTACCTTTTACGGGTTGGATGGTTGCTTTCATAGGATACCTCACGATTTGTTGTGAGGCCATTGTAACATGGTTCCGAAAAAAGCTCACGCGGAGGCGCAGAGCCGCGGAGAGAAATATGAAACTGCGAAAAATCTTCCGTAGGGGCAGCCAGGCAGGCCGGTGAGAATATTCATCGGGCGTCCCTTCGTTAATTCCATTCCCATCTTAACGAATATGGCGGGGCGCCCCTACAACTGTTGGGTGGGACGCCCTACAACCGGCGGAATGGCACAACCGCGCAGATTGAATAGGTCAATATCGACCTAAAAAATCCATAATAAGTGAAAATTTTCACTATTCAAAAACGCACGCCTGTGGTATCCTTAGTCGGTTACATAAACCGTGGTAATTATGTTGTAAAATCAAAGTGGTTCTCCACCACATAATTTAACAGGTGTGATTATGAATGTCCAAAAACTGATCGAAATCATTGATGGAAACCTTATCAACGGCCCGATAAAATTGACCCGCGAGGTCAAAGGCGGGTGCGGCGCCGACCTGATGAGCGACGTGCTGGCCTCCATCCAGCCGGAGGCCGTGCTGCTGACCGGCCTGTGCAACCCCCAGGTGGTGCGCACCGCGCAGATCGCCGATGTGGCTGCGATCGTCTTCGTGCGCGGCAAATTGCCCCCGACCGAGACCATCAACCTGGCCAGCGAGGAAGGCATCCCGCTGATCAGTTCCCCCTTTGGGATGTTCGAGCTGTGCGGCCGCCTCTTCCAACACGGCCTGCCCAGCCTGGAAAGCTCGATGAATAACGAAGACTGCTTCTGCGAATAATTCCCATGCCCGAAGAGATCCCCGCCCCCGCCCCAAGCCCGCGCGCCAACCGTCTCATCCGCGATGAGGATGCAGCGGAGATCACGCGTGCCGAGGAACTGGCTTACGAACTGCGCGTTCAAGATGTGATGACCCGCAACGCCCAGAAGCTGGACCCTGGCACGAGCATGCGCTCGGCGCTGGACCTGCTGCGCCAGAAGCACATCTCCGGCGCGCCGGTGGTGGAAGACGACTTACTGGTGGGCATTGTCAGCATGGAAGACCTGATCCGCTGCATGATGAATAATGAGCTGGATCAACCAGTATCCAAGTATATGAGCACCCGCCTGGTGACGGTCAAAGGCCCCGACCCGGTCATTGAAGCGCTGAAGGCTTTTGTCTCCAGCCAGGTCGGCCGTCTGCCGGTGGTGGACGACAGCGGGCGCCTGTCCGGCATCCTCACCAAGGGCGATGTGACCCGCGGCCTGCTCAACGCGCTGCAGATCGACTACCACGCTGAGGAAGTGCGCCGCTACCGCGCCAGCCACCTGTTCGAGGATATCGAATCCGACCGCACCAGCCTGATCTTACGCTACAACATCCTCCCGCGCGATTTTACCCACGGCGGGGCGGCTTCCAGCAATATCAAGCGCGCGCTGATGCGCCTGGGCTCCGACCCGCGCATCGCCCGCCGGGCTTCGATCGCTATCTATGAAGCCGAAATGAATCTGATCATTCACACCACCAACGGCGGCGTGCTGCGGGTGGAGATCGAACCGCACCAAATTTCGATCGACGCCTATGACGACGGCCCCGGCATTCCGGATGTGACCCTGGCCATGAAACCCGGCTATTCCACCGCCGGGGAAAAGATCCGCGAGCTGGGTTTTGGCGCGGGTATGGGGCTGATCAACATCAACCGCTGCGTGGATGATATGAAGCTTGAGTCGGTGGTCGGCAAAGGCACCCGCCTGCGCCTGAAGATCTTCCTCCAGGCGCCCCCGCCGCCCCCCGAACAGGCCCACGACCCGCACCGTTCATCGCACGATCCCACCCAATCTGCCGAGGAGAAAAAATGAGCCATCTGCAACATATTATTGACAGCCTGGACCTGACCGTTCTCACTACCCCGACCGATTTTGAGCAGATCGTCCCCACCGGCGGTTACGCCTCGGACCTGCTCTCCTGCGTGATGGCCGGCGCGGCGCACGGCAACCTGTGGATCACCCTCCAGGCGCACAACAATATCATTGCCGTAGCCGCTCTGCTGGAGCTGAGCGCCATCCTGATCACCGAAGGCGCCCAACCCGACCCTGCCACGATCGCCAAGGCCAACGAAGAAGGCATCATCCTGCTCTCCACACCCCTGAAGACCTACGAAGTGATCGGTCGCCTGTGGAAGCTGGGCATTCACTAAGCCCTCTCACCTGCCGGCGGCCGAACGCGCAGCCCCCGGTGCTTGACTTGAAAAGAGAACCCTCCGGTGAAATCCGTCTTTCGCGCTGAATTCCACGTACACTCCGTCCTCTCGCCTTGCGCCGAGGTGGAGATGATCCCTCCATTGATCATCCAGGAAGCACAGGCGCGGAACATCAACCTAATCGCCATCACCGACCACAACGCCACCGCCAACATCGCCGCCGTGCAAAAGGCAGCCGCCGGCAGCGGCATCACCGTCCTGCCGGGCATGGAAGTGCAAACCCGCGAGGAAGTGCACAGCCTGTGCCTGTTCGACACGCTGGAGCAGGCCGCCGCGTGGCAGCAGTTGGTGGATGCCGCCCTGCCCGCTCTGCAAAACCGGCCGGATTTCTTCGGCGAGCAATTCGTGGTGGATGAGACCGGCGACTTCGTGCGGCGCGAGGAACGCCTGCTGGCCGTCTCGGCTGAGATGAGCCTGGAGGATGCATTCCACGCCGTGATCGGCCTGGGCGGGTTGTTCATCCCCGCTCACGTGGACCGGCGCACCTTTGGCCTGCTGGCCAACCTGGGCCTGGTGCCCACCGACATCGAACTGGAGGCGCTGGAGATCTCGCGGCGCCTGCCCGCAGCGCAAGCTGCCCAAAAATACCCGCAACTGGTTGGATACCCCTTGATCCAATCCGGAGATGTGCACCGCCTGGATGAATTCCTGGGCGCCAATTATCTTACTTTGCAAGCGCCGACCATCGCGGAGATTCGCCTGGCCCTGCGCGGAAAGGAGGGTCGCGCGCTGAAGATCAGCAGCCAGATGGCGGATGTGTGAAAACTACAAACGAACATCCTCCTTCGGGCAAACAACCCGCGCGTAAACTGAATTATCTAAGGCTAAGCATAAAGTGACTTTCGTTAATTGACCATACGCAAGACAATAGATAGACTTTAACAGATAGAAGCACGTCTCCGCGCCGGAAGTTACCGGCAAAAGGGAAAAAATAATCAAACGTTGGAGCCAAAATGGCAAATATTCTCGACAAGATCCCAGAAAACGACCCTTTGCGCGACCCGCAGCAGAAGCAGGTGATCGATGGAATCATCGACCATAACAAGCACCTGCCCGGCGCCACCATGGTCGTCTTGAATGAGCTGCAAAGCCAGATCGGGTTTGTCTCACCGGCCATGCAGCAATATACCGCCGATAAATTGCGTGTGCCGGTCAGCAAGGTGCACGGCGTAATCTCGTTCTACTCGTTCTTCACCACCCAGCCGCGCGGCAAGCACACCGTCAAGTTCTGCCTCGGCACCGCCTGCTACGTGGGCGGGATCGACCAGATCATTGAGAAGGCCAAGCAGGTGCTGGGCAGCGAACCTGGCAAGACCACTGCCGATGGGCAGATCACGCTGGAATTGTGCCGCTGCGTGGGCGCTTGCAGCCAGGCCCCCGTGATCGTGATCGATGAGGATGTTCACGGGCGCGTCAAGCCCAACAAACTGCCGCAAATGCTGCGCCCCCTGCAGCAGACGGAGTAGCCCGTTCCCATGCGCGAACTGGCCCTGCATCTCCTGGATATCGCCGAGAACAGCGTGGCAGCCCATGCCACGCAGGTGGATATTCGGGTGGTGGAGGACAGCGCGCAGGATATCCTATATATGAGCGTGAAGGATAACGGCGTGGGCATGAACGAGGAGACACTGGCGAAAGTGATCGATCCATTCGTCACCTCGCGCACCACCCGCAAGGTGGGCCTGGGTATCCCGCTGCTGAAAGCGGCTGCGGAAGCCTGCAACGGCTGGCTGAAGATCATCTCCACGGTGGGGGTTGGCACGCTGCTGGAAGTGCAATTCCAGCGCAGCCACATCGACCGCATGCCGCTCGGCAACCTGCCGGACACCCTGCTGACCCTGATGATCGGCGCGCCAGAGATCCGCTGGCTCTTCGAATACCATGTGGATGCGGCCAGCTTCGTCTTCGACAGCCAACCCATCCTGGCAGAGCTGGAAGGCGTGCCGCTCACCGAACCGACCGTGCTGGCCTATTTACGCGAACTGCTCGGCCAGATGTCCACCGTTTCTACCATCCAATAAACCATCTCATGAATTTTGTGTCAAAGGAGAAAAAACCATGACCACCGTAAAGAGTTTGGAAGATTTGAAGCGCTTGCGCGAAGAAGCCCTCAAGAAGCGTGAAGCCAAGAACACCCAGGGCCAGGCCCAGGTGATCGTCGGCATGGGTACCTGTGGGATCGCCGCGGGCGCGCGCGAAACGATGAAAGCCATCCTGGACGAGATCGAGAGCAAGAACCTGTCCGGCATCATCGTCAGCCAGACCGGCTGCATCGGCCTGTGCGAGAAGGAACCCATCGTGCAGGTGGTGGTGGGCGACCAACCCAAAGTCACCTACGGCAAAGTCACCCCTGCGGTGGCGCGCCGCATCATGGAAGAGCATGTCGTTGGCAACAAGGTCCTCAGCGACCACGTGATCCCGATGTAATCCAGAAGCCGACTGTCGGCGGCTCGGTGTCAGAAGGCCGCTAACAGGTTGCTTCCATTCTAATTACAGGAAAATGAAATGAAGTATTACCGCTCCCATGTCCTCGTTTCGGTGGATCCCGAATGCCTGAAGCGCGGCGCCCACGAAGTTCTGGATGCCTTCCAGGATGAACTGGTCGCCCAGGGCCTGATCGATGAAGTTCAGGTGCTTGAAACTTCACGCATCGGCGATCCGAGCGAGGGTCCCGATATGATGGTCTACCCGGAAGGCTCCCATTACGTCAACCTGTCGGTGGACGATATTCCCTTCCTGGTGGAAGAGCATTTCCTGAAAGGCCGCCCGGTCAAGAAGTTCATGTCCTCAGAAATTGAAGCAAAGGACGAAGAACTCTCGGCCCCCACGGCCAAGGAAGTGCGTGTGGTGCTGCGCAACTGCGGCAAGATCGACCCCGAGAACATTGATGATTATCTGGCCGAAGACGGTTACCAGGCGCTCGGCAAGGTACTGACCTCGATGACCCCCGAAGAGGTGATCAACGAGGTGCTGGCCTCCGGCCTGCGCGGGCGCGGCGGGGCAGGCTTCCCCACCGGCAAGAAGTGGCAATTTGCCCGCGCCACCCAGGACTGGCCCAAGTATCTGCTGTGCAACGCAGACGAAGGCGATCCGGGCGCGTTCATGAACCGGCGCGTGCTGGAATCCGACCCGCACTCGGTGGTGGAAGGCATGATCATCGCCGCCTATGCCATCGGCGCCAACCAGGGCTATATTTACTGCCGCGCGGAATACCCGGTGGCGGTCAGCACCCTGCGCATCGCCATCCAACAGGCGCGCAACCTGGGTCTGCTGGGACAGAACATTCTCGGCACCGATTTCTCCTTCGACCTGGAAGTACGCATGGGCGCCGGCGCCTTTGTGTGCGGCGAGGAAACTGCGTTGATGTCTTCCATCGAAGGCAAACGCGGCGAGCCGCGCCCCCGCCCGCCCTTCCCGGCGGTCAAGGGCCTGTTCATGAAGCCCAGCAACGTCAACAACGTGGAAACCTTTGCCAATGTGCCGCAGATCATCCTGCGCGGGCCTTCCTGGTACGCCAGCATGGGCACCGAAAAGAGCAAAGGCACCAAGACCTTCGCCCTGGCCGGGGATGTGAAACACACCGGCTTGATCGAAGTGCCCTTTGGCATCACCCTGCGCGAGATCGTCTATGACGTCGGCGGCGGGATCAAGGACGGCAAGAAATTCAAGGCCATCCAGACCGGCGGCCCGATGGGCGGTTGTTTGACCGAGGCGCACCTGGACCTGCCGATGGATTATGAATCGCTCGGCGCAGCCGGCTCTATTATGGGCTCCGGCGGCCTGGTGGTGATGGACGAAGATACCTGCATGGTGGATATTGCCCGCTTCTTCATGGACTTCACCCAGGATGAATCCTGCGGCAAGTGCGTTCCCTGCCGTGTGGGCACCCGGCGCATGCTGGAGATCCTCAACCGCATCTGCGCGGGACAGGGCCGTCCCGGCGACATTGAATTGCTGGAAGAGCTGTGCAGCGAGATCAAATTGACCAGCCTGTGCGGCCTGGGACAGGGCGCCCCCAACCCGGTGGCCACCACGCTCAAGTATTTCCGCGAAGAATACGAAGCGCATATCTACGAGAAGCGCTGCCCGGCCAAGGTCTGCAAACCGCTGATCCGCTATGAGATCCAGAAAGAGACCTGCACCGGTTGCACCGTGTGCGCCCGCAACTGCCCGGTGACAGCCATCTCCGGTGAACGCCGCCAGGCGCATACCATCAACCCCGATATCTGCATCCGTTGCGGCATCTGCATGCAGGTGTGCAACTTCAACGCGATTGAAATCAAGTAGGGCAGAGGCGCTTTGACCGTCTCTGAGTTATGCAGACCCAGGAGGAACCATTATGACCGTTGAGAACAAGAATGGGCAAGCCTTATTGGAAACCGTTCAGAAAGTGGTTGAAAAACATGGGGCAACCGTCGACGAATTGATCCCGATCCTCAGCGAGCTGAACCAGGAGCTGGGCTACCTGCCCGGCCCGGCGCTGGCTGAGGTCAGCCGCTTGCTGCGCGTGCCGCGCAGCCAGTTGTTTTCGGTGGCCAGCTTCTACAGCATGCTTTCTACCCAGAAGCGCGGGCGGCACGTGATCCAGTTCTGCGAAAGCGCCCCCTGCCACGTGGTGGGCGGGCGGCAGGTTTGGAACGCGCTGCGCAAGGAATTGCAGCTGGAAGAAAACCAGACCAGCCCGGACGGCAAATGGACCCTGATCACAACCTCATGCCTGGGGTTATGCTCGGTGGGACCGGTGGTGGTGATCGACGAAGATGCCTTCGGCAATGTCACCCCGGAACAAATCCCTTCCATTCTGGCAAAATACAGCTAACAAGGAGCCGCATATGAAACCAGTCCGTTCCATGGTTCTGATATCCAATGACGCGCAGTCCGTCGCGCGCGGTTCCCAAGCCATCTACCAGCGCATGCTGGATGAGATCAAGACCTTTGGCCTGGAAAACGAGATCTCGGTGCAGTTGGTGAACGATATCGGCCGTCACGACGCCATCCCCATGGTGGTCGTCTACCCCGAAGCGGTCATCTACGGCCCGGTCAAGGTGGAGGATGTCCACCGCCTGGTGGAGGAGCACCTCTACAAAGGCCGCGTGGCCAATGAGCTGCGCGCCCCGGTCAGCGAGCTGAGCGGGCGTATCGCCTGGCTCTCAGCCCGCAAAGGCACCCTGCCCGCCGAACAGCGCATTGTGCTGGAACGCGCCGGGCTGATCGACCCGAACAGCATCGAAGATTACATCATCCACGACGGCTACCAGGCGTTGGGTAAGGCGCTGACCGAAATGGCCCCCGCGGACGTGATCGCTGAGTTGAAGAAATCCGGCCTGCGCGGGCGCGGCGGGGCAGGCTTCCCCACCGGCTCCAAGTGGGGCTTCGTGGCCGCCACCAAAGGCGACAAAAAATACGTCATCTGCAACGCAGACGAGAGCGAGCCCGGCACCTTCAAAGACCGCGTGCTGCTGGAAGGCGACCCGCACAGCATCATCGAGGCCATGGCGATCGCTGCCTATGCCGTCGGCGCGGACGAGGGCTATATCTACGTGCGCGGCGAGTACACCCTGGCGCAAGAGCGCCTGCACAATGCCATCCTCCAGGCCCGCCAGATGGGTATTTTGGGCAAAGGCATCTTTGGCAGCGCCTTCAACTTCGATCTGCACATCCACTCCGGCGCCGGCGCCTACATCTGCGGCGAGGAAACCGCCCTGATCGAGTCGATCGAGGGCAAGCCCGGTCTGCCGCGCGCCCGGCCGCCTTACCCGACCACCAACGGCCTGTGGGGCAAACCCACCCTGGTCAACAATGTGGAGACGCTGGCCAATGTGCCGGCCATCCTGCGCCACGGCGGGGAATGGTACAAGCGCTTCGGCACCCCCACCAGCCCCGGCACCAAGGTGTACACCATCATGGGCAATGTCAATGTAACCGGCGTGATCGAAGTGCAAATGGGCATCACCCTGCGCGAAGTGATCGCCATCTATGCCCAGGGAATGAAGAACGGCGCGAACTTCAAACTGGCCCAGACCGGCGGCTCCAGCGGCTCGATCATCCCGGCCAGCCTGCAGGACACCCCGATGGATTTCGACTCGTTCAACAAGACCGGCGTGGCGCTCGGCTCGGGCGCGCTGTTGATCTGCGACGAGGACACCTGCGTGGTGGACCTGGCGCGCGTGCTGCTCAACTTCTTCCGCAAGGAATCCTGCGGCAAATGCAACCCCTGCCGCATCGGCAGCCAGCGCGCCTATGAGATCCTGACCCTCATCTCCGAAGGTCAGGGCACCCTGAAAGACCTGGAAGTGCTGCAAGAGCTGAGCGACAACATGAACCTGCTCTCCAACTGCGGCCTTGGCCAGACTGCCGGCACCCCCCTGCGCGATATCCTGCGCTACTTCCGCGCCGAAGTGGAAGCTCACATCCGCCTGGGCGTCTGCCCTGCCGGTGTGTGCCCCATGCACCAAACCCAGCCCGTTCACCCGTAAAGGGTGCTTAAAAGACCATTCTTGGGTAAATACAACACCCTTAAGGAGAAATTATGATCAACCTGACCATTGATGGAAAAAAGATCGAAGTGACCGAAGGCACCACCGTTCTGCAAGCCGCACGGCAGGCCGAGGTCTTTATCCCCACCCTGTGCGACCATCCTGAACTGACCCCCTACGGCGGCTGCCGCCTGTGCCTGGTTCAGGTGGACGGCATGCGCGGGCTACAACCCTCCTGCACCCTGCCGGCCAGCAACAACATGGTCGTCACCACCGACAACGACCAGATCCGCGCCGCGCGCCGCTTCGTGCTGACGCTGATCTTCAGCGAGCGCAACCACTTCTGCCCCTACTGCCAGGTCTCTGGCGGCGACTGCGAGCTGCAAAACGCGGCCTATCACGAGGGCATGACCCACTGGCCGATCCAACCTAACTACCAGCCGTATGCCATGGATGCTTCGCACCCCTACTTTGTGCTGGAAAACAACCGCTGCATCCTCTGCCGCCGCTGCGTGCGCGCCTGCGGCGAGCTGGTGGGCAACTTCACCCTCGGCTTCGAAGAACGCGGCGCCAAGAGCTTCCTGGTGGCCGACCTGAACGTCCCGCTGGGCGAAAGCTCCTGCATTTCCTGCGGCACTTGCATCCAGGTCTGCCCCACCGGCGCCCTGATCGACCGCGCCAGCGCCTACCGCGGGCGCGAGACCCAGGTGGAGCACCACAAGACCATCTGCACCGCCTGCTCGGTTGGCTGCGGCATGGATGTACTCACCCGCGACAACCAGATCATGCGCATCGAAGGCGACTGGGACGCCCCGGTCAACAGCGGCGTGATCTGCAAATACGGCCGCTTCACCCCGCTGGATGAGAAGCGCGCCCGCCTGACCACCCCGATGGTGCGCGAGAACGGCGCATTGAAGCCCGCCAGCTGGGAAAAGGCCATCCAGACCCTGGCCGAGAAGCTAGGCAAGGGCGGCGCAGCGGCCATCGTCTCCACCCGCCTGTCCGCCGAAGCCCTGCACCTCTTCAAACAGGTCTTCGCCAACAGCGACATGGTCACCTCCCTGGAAGAAGGGTTAGAGACCTCCGCAGCGGCCAAAGCCGCTGAAGAATTGGGCCAGCCCTTCGAAGGCAAACTGGACGACGTGCTGAACGCCGACCTGATGCTGACCCTGGGCGCCGACCTGGTGGAAGAACACCAGGTGGCCGGCTTCTTTGTCAAGCGCAGCGTGCCGACCGGCGTCAAGCTGGTGGTGGTGGATGCCGAGGAAAGCGCCCTGAAAGACCTGGCAGATGTGATGCTGAACCCCACAACTGCCGACGCAGCTGTCCCGGCCCTGGCCGCGGCTGTGGCGGGAGTGGAAGTGGGCATGGCTGCCGCCGTGACCGCCGCCAGGCTGAACCTGGAAGCCCTGCGCAAGGCCGGCGGCCTGATCAAAGCCTCCAAACGCCCCGTCTTCATCGTTGGCAAGGGCATTACTTCCCCCGCCGCGGTGAAAGCCCTGGTGGAACTGGCCAGGTCCTGCAAGGCCGCCATCGTGACCCTCAAGGGTTCCGGCAACAGCCTGGCCGCTTCGCAACTCGGCCTGGACCAACCCTTCAAGCTGAACGGGCACCAGTCTGTCTTTGTGGCCCTGGGCGATGAAGAACCCACCCAACGCCTGGTGCAACGCCTGGAGAAGGCGCCCTTCCTGGCCGTGCAGGCCGCCTATGAGTCCCCGCTGACCGCCAAGGCCGACGTGGTGCTGCCGGCGGCGAACTGGGCCGAAGAGGGCGGGCATTACCTTAACCTGGACGGCCGCTTGCAAGAAGCCGTGGCTGCCCTGACCCCTGCCGAAGGCGTGCAGACCCATGCGCAGCTCTTCAAAGCTTTGGCTGAACACATGAACCGCAAGGTGAACGAGAAATGGGAGATCGCGTTGAAAGAGCGCGTTGCCCCGGTCAGCCTGGCGTAACGAATATTGGTAGGAACAGGAGAAACCAAAATGAGCAAACCCAAAATCTCAAGTGACTGGCTGTGCGGCTGCGCCGGATGCCACATGTCGCTGCTGGATATCGACGAACGCATCATCACCGTCGCCGAGCTGGCCGACCTGCGCGCCACACCCATCACCGACCTGAAAGAACCAGATGAAAGCGGCGTGGACGTCGGCATCCTGGAAGGCGGGGTCAACAATACCGCCAATGAGGAAGTGGCCCACCGCATGCGCAAGCGCTGCAAGCTGCTGGTAGCCTTTGGCGATTGCGCCGTCTTCGGCGGCGTTCCGGCCATGCGTAACTTCTTCACCCTGGAAGAGGCTCTGCGCCGCGCCTATGTGGAGACCGAATCTACCGACTCGGAAGGCAAGATCCCCGATGACCCCGAGCTGGCCAAGATGACCCGCGTGCGCGCGCTGCAGGATGTGGTGCCGGTGGATATCTTCCTGCCCGGCTGCCCGCCCGACCCGGATGCCATTTTCCATGTCCTCGCCGAACTGGCCCAGGGGCGCAAGCCCAAGCTGGAAGGCGATCTGCTGAGCTGGCGTTAATGGTAGAAGAATAAGGAGAAATAAACTATGGTTGCACAAAAGATCACGATCGAGCCAGTCACGCGCATCGAAGGACACGCCAAGGTCACCATCCACATGAACGATGCCGGAAAAGTGGAACGCGCTTATATGCACGTCAATGAGTTCCGCGGTTTCGAAAAATTCTGCGAAGGCCGCATGGTCTTCGAAATGCCCTACATCACCCCGCGCATCTGCGGCATTTGCCCCGTCAGCCACCACCTGGCGGCTGCCAAAGCCGGCGATGTGGTGATGGGCTGCCCCCCGCCCCGTCCCGCCAGCCTGCTGCGCGAGCTGATGCACATGGGACAGATCGTCCAGTCTCACGGCATGCACTTCTTTGAACTGGCCGGTCCCGACCTGATCCTGGGCTTCGATGCCGACCCGGCCATCCGCAACGTAGTCGGCCTGATCCAGGCCGATCCAGCCCTGACCGTCAAGGCAGTGGAACTGCGCAAGTGGGGCCAGAACATCATCAAGATCCTCGGCGGGCGACGCATTCACCCCGTCTTCGCCATCCCCGGCGGCGTCAACAAATCGCTCAAGGCTGCTGAGCGCGACGAGATCCTCAAGGGCCTGGAAGCTTCCATTGCTACCATCCAGGTCGGCATCAGCCTGATGAAAGATTGGGCCGCCAAGAATAAGCAGGTGATCGATGAATTTGCCGTCTTCCCCACCGGCTACTACGGCCTGACCACCCCCGATAACGGGTTGGAGCTGTATGACGGCAACATCCGCCTGAACGACCGCAACGGTAAGCTGCTGGAGCTGTTCTCCGCCCAGAATTACCTGGACGTGACCGCCGAGCACGTGGAAAGCTGGTCTTACTTGAAGTTCCCCTACTACAAGAAGATGGGCTTCCCGCAGGGCGCGTACCGCGTGGGACCGCTGGGGCGCATAAACAACGCCGAGCACGCCAGCACACCGCTGGCGGATGCCGAGTTGAAAATCTTCAAGCAGATCAACCACGGCAAGCCGGTCGAGAACACCCTCTACTACCACTACGCCCGCCTGATCGAGGCTCTCTTCGCCGCCGAGCGCGTGGCCGTGCTGTTGGACGACCCCGACATCCTCAAGACGGATGTACTCAACACCCGCCAGGACTTCAAGGGTTCGGGCGTGGGCGTGATCGAGGCCCCGCGCGGCACCCTGCTGCACCACTATTTTGCCAAGCCCAACGGCCAGCTGGAGCGCGTCAACCTGATCGTCTCCACCGGGCATAATAACTGGGCCATGAGCCATGCAGTGGACGAGGTGGCCAAGCGCTACGTCACCGGTCCCAAAGTGACCGAAGGCATGCTCAACCGGGTCGAAGCCGCCATCCGCGCCTACGATCCCTGCCTGTCCTGCTCCACGCACGCCATCGGCCAGATGCCGATCCAGATCGAGATGCTTGACCCGCAGGGCAAGCTGATCGACCGCTTAAGCCGGTAAGAGAAAACCAAGAACACGGATGACACGGAGCGAAGGGATTTTCACGGATACTTTTTAAGAATCCGTGTTCATCCACTCAAACCGTGAAATCCGTGTTCTATTTCCTACTCCCAATGCAAAACACTCTGATCTTAGGTTACGGCAACTATGACCGCCAGGACGACGGCGTGGCCTGGCATATCCTGGCTGCGCTGGCCGAGCGGCTGGGCTGTCCTTTTATGCCCAACCCCGGCAACACCTCCCCCTCCCCCGAGGCGGAGGAAGAATTGCCCAGCGGGCGACCGGTGGACCTGCTCTTCGACCTGCAATTGCTGCCGGAGACGGCCGACCTGGTGGCTGCCTATGCGCGGGTGTGCTTCGTGGACGCGCACACCGGGCAGGTGCCGGAGGAAGTACATTTCAGCCGGATAGAGCCGGCCTTCCAGAACTCGCCCTTCACCCACCACATGACCCCCGCCACGCTGCTCTCGCTGGTGCAGACCATCCACGGCCGCGCGCCCGATGCGGCGCTGGCCTCGGTGCGCGGGTATTACTTCGGTTTCTCGCAGGAGCTGTCGGACGAATCCCGCGCGTTAGTGGAACCGGCAGTCGAACAGATTCTACGTTGGCTGGGGGAAAAGTATTAATTAAGGGCGGGCTGCTTGGATTATAATTTCTTCATGAAACATTATTCCCCGAATGGATGGGAAGAACTTCCGCTGGAAGTACCAGCAGAGGCCAGCGTGCAGCTGCACGTCAATGGACAGGAGTGGGTCGCCCTGCAATGCCTGCCTGAAAACCTGCACGAACTGGCCGCCGGTTTTCTCTTCAACGAGGGGGTGATCCACACCCGCGAGGAGATCAGCCTGCTGGATGTTTGCCCGGACGGGACGCGGATCGACGCCTGGCTGGCCGGCACCGTCCATTGGACGTCCCGCCCTCCGCAACGGCGCATCACTTCCGACTGCGCAGGGGCCAACGCCTCTACCGGGCTGGAAAGCTCCCTGGAAACGCTGCCGCTGGGAGCGCCGATCTCCCCCCAGGCGGTGCTGGAGATGGCAGGCGACTTCATCACACGCACGCGACACGAACGCACTCCCGGCACGCATACTTCAGGCCTTTACGCGGAAGGCGACCCCCTCCTGCGCGTGGATATCGGGCGCAACAACACCCTCGACAGGTTGGCCGGCGCCTGCCTGCTAGCAGGAAGATCGAGCGCGGGGATGACCCTGCTCACCACCGGGCGGATCAGCGCGGATATGCTCCAAAAGGCTGGTCGCATGGGCACCCCGCTGGTCATTTCGTTACGCTCGGCCACCTCGCTGGCGGTAACGATGGCCGCGCAGGCAGGCATCAGCCTGGCCGCGCACGCCCGCCCAACTGGCTTTGACCTGCTTTACGATCCGGGGCGATTAAGCGCTTAATATTTGATGACATAATCACCAATCGACAAGGATAGATAACACTTATCCGCAGCCCGCCAGAATGATAAAACAGGTATACTTTCCGCGCGGAACGATGCCCGTTTGCCGGCAGCGCGTAAAGCCCCCAAACCATCTCAAACTGCCCCTGTATGCAAACGGGCAAAGGCCTGCATCGAAATGATCCCCAAAGAAGATCTGCTTGAAGACCTGAATACCATTCCCTGGTTGTTTGACCTGACCCCGGCACAGATCGAAACCCTGGCCGGCATCACCACGTTGCGCCTCTTGGATCAGGATGAAGTCCTTTTTAATGAAGGAGAGCGCGAGGACAGCCTGTATATCCTCCTGGATGGACGCATCCAGCTGGAGATGTACGTTCCCACCCATGGGTTGATCGAACTCTCAGTGGCCGAGGCGCTGGATGTGCTGGGCTGGTCGGCGATGACGCCAGTGGTGCGCCAGCGGGTGGCCTCTGGGCGGGCGCTGATGCCCTGCCGCATGCTGTGCATTGATTCGGTCGCCCTGGAGCAGTTGTGCGAGAGCGATCAGGGGCTGGGGTATGTGATCATGCGCCGCCTGGCCAATGCAGTGGCGAGCTGCCTGCTGACCATGCGCGTGCAATTATTCAATATGATCCTGCGCACCGCGCAGCAAGACGAATAAGACATATTTTATCGGTTATAATGGGTGCATGCACGAACTGGCAGTGACCGAAAGCATCCTTGATATTGCCCTCGAACACGCCCGCAAGGCCGGCGCGACGCGGGTAACCGACATCTACCTGGTGATCGGCCAGCTTTCCAGCATCATCGATGACTCGGTGCAATTCTACTGGGATATCCTCAGCGCGGAACCCTCCCCTGAACGACCGGACGGGCTGCTGTGCAAAGGCGCCCAGCTGCATTTTCAACGCATCCCGGCCCAACTGACCTGCCTGGACTGCGGCTACCAATACACGCTGGAAGGCGAATTGAAGCCCTGCCCCAAGTGCGCTTCGGCGCGGGTGAAGGTTGCCGCCGGAGAAGAATTCTACGTGGACAGCATCGCGATCGAAACCTAAAAGACGACCACAAAACACACGAAAAAGAAGTTGCAAAAAAAGGCATCCTATCCGGGAAAATCCGTTTGATCCGTGTTAAAGAACCGTTTTTCCGGAAATCTCTAAAACTGGGAATAGTTAGGATAATCCATGACCCAAAAAGTACAGATCGTCGAAAAGATCCTCAATGCCAACGACCAGGTGGCCGAGCTGAACCGCCGCCGCCTGGATGACCACCGCATCTTTGCCGTCAACTTAATGGCCTCCCCCGGAGCCGGCAAGACCAGCCTGATCCTGCAAACCATCCGCGCCCTGGCTCCCTGCCTGCGCATCGGCGTGGTGGAAGGCGACACCGCCCCGGTGACCATCGACGCCGACAAGGTGCTGGCGGCGGGCATGCCCGCCGTGCAGATCAACACCGGCGGCGATTGCCACCTGGACGCGGGCATGCTGCGCAGCGGGCTGGATCAGCTGCCGTTGGATGCGCTGGACCTGGTCATCGTCGAGAACGTCGGCAATCTGGTCTGTCCGGCGGCCTTCGACCTGGGCACGCACGCCAACATACTGATCGCCAGCATCCCTGAAGGGGATGACAAGCCCTACAAATACCCGGCCATCTACCGCGGGCTGCGCGGGCTGATCATCAACAAGATCGACCTGCTGCCCTACGTGCCGTTCAGAATGGATTACTTCCGCCAGGGCGTGGAGATGCTCAACCCCGGCCTGGTCAGCTTCCCGCTCTCTTGCGCCACCGGCGAGGGTGTATCCGACTGGGTGGAGTGGTTGTACAGCGAAGTGGAAAAGGCGCGCAAAGGGAGCTGAATGACCCAGAGCGCGGGACGGAAAGTCTTGGTGCGCGGGATCGTCCAGGGGGTGGGATTCCGCCCGTTCATTTTTGGACTGGCCGAGCGCAGCGGACTGACCGGCTGGGTACGCAATACCTCCAGCGGGGTGGAGATCGAGGTTTTCGGAGCCCCCGAGGCGCTGACGGGCTTCGTGCGCGCTATTCCCGCCGAAAAGCCGCCCCTGGCACGCATTGACGCGTTGGAGAGCGAGGAAATTCCGTACCAGGTCTGGGCCGGCTTCACCATCCAGGCCTCCCAGGCCGAGGAAGGCCGCTTCCTGCCCATCTCGCCCGACATGGCCATCTGTGCGGACTGCCGGCGCGAGCTGTTCGACCCCACCGACCGGCGTTACCGCTACCCTTTCATTAATTGTACCAACTGCGGGCCGCGTTTCACCATCATCCGCGATATCCCCTACGACCGGCCGAAGACCACCATGAGCGGGTTTACGCTTTGCCCCGACTGCCGGGCTGAATATGAGAATCCGCGCGACCGGCGCTTCCATGCCCAGCCGGTGGCCTGCGCAACCTGCGGGCCACAAATCCAGTGGTTTGAGCACGTTATTGCGAGGGATACAGGCCCGAAGCAATCCCCTCCCCAGGATGGAGATCGTTTCGCCTCTGACGATGCTCGCAATGACGTTTCCGGCGAGGCTGCCCTGCAGGCGGCGCGCGAGGCGCTGAAGGCAGGCAAGATCGTGGCGGTCAAGGGATTGGGCGGCTTCCACCTGGCCTGCGACGCTTGCGATCCCCGAGCGGTGGAAGAACTGCGCCGGCGCAAGAAGCGTTCGGACAAGCCCTTTGCGCTGATGGCCTTCGACCTGCAGACCATCGCCCGCCACGCGGAGGTCAGCCCGGCCGAGGCGGAGCTGCTGGCCTCGCCCCAATCGCCGGTGGTGCTGCTGGAACGCCGCCCCGATTCAATGGTGGCGGAGCAGGCCGCCCCCGGCCAGCGCACGCTGGGCTTCATGCTGCCCTATACCCCCCTGCACCTGCTGCTGCTTGAACCGGCGCCCGGCTTCCCGGAGGTACTGGTGATGACCTCCGGCAACCTGAGCGAAGAACCGGTCGCCTACCTGGACGAAGAAGGGCTGGAACGGCTCTCCCCGCTGGCAGACGGCTTCCTGATGCACAACCGCCCGATCCACATGCGCACAGACGACTCGGTGGCGCGGGTGGTGGAAGGCCGCACCTCCCTGATCCGCCGCGCACGCGGCTACGCCCCCAATTCGATCGCCCTGCCCTCCCGCCTGCCTTCCATCCTGGCAGCGGGCGCCGAGCTGAAAAACACCTTCTGCCTGACGCGCGACGATTACGCTTTCCTCAGCCACCACATCGGCGACATGGAGAATTACGAGACCCTGCGCTCCTTCGAGGAAGGCATCCGTCATTTCCAGCGCCTGTTCCGCATCCAGCCGGAGTGCATCGCCTGCGACCTGCACCCCGACTACCTGGCCACCCGCGCAGCGGAAGCCCTGGCGGAGGAACGCGGCCTGCCGCTGGTGCGCGTCCAGCACCACCACGCCCACCTGGCCGCCTGCCTGGCCGATAACGGCTGGCAGTCGGACGAGCCGGTGATCGGGTTGTCCTTCGACGGCACCGGACTGGGCCCGGACGGCGCGATCTGGGGCGGCGAGGCGCTGGTTGGCGGCTATGCGCAATACATCCGCGCCGCCCACCTGGCCTACGCTCCCCTGCCCGGCGGGGATGCCAGCGTGCGCAAACCCGCCCGCATGGCGCTGGCCCATCTCTGGCAGTCCGGGCTGGATTGGGAGGCCGACCTGCCGCCCGTCCAGGCGCTGTGCGGCGAGGAGCGCACCGCCCTGCGCGGGCAATTGGAACGCCGCCTGAACGCGCCGGATACCTCCAGCATGGGACGCCTGTTCGACGCCGCCGCGGCGCTGATCGGGCTGCGTCAGGTTGCCACGTATGAAGGCCAGGCGGCCATCGAGCTGGAAGCCACCTGCGATCCGCAGGAAAGCGGACTGTATCCCTTCGACCTGCGCGCCGGCGCGGATGGCAGCCGGGTCTTCGACCCGCTCCCGCTCTGGGAAGGGCTGCTGCGCGACTGGCGCGGCGGAGTCTCCACTGCCATCCTGGCAGCGCGCTTTCATAACAGCGCCGCGCAACTCTGCCTGGACCTGTGCCGCGCCGCGCGCGCGGAGCACGGCTGCCGCACGGTGACGCTCTCCGGCGGGGTGTGGCAGAACACCCGCCTGCTTACCTCGGCGCTGCGCCTGTTGCAAGCCGACGGCTTCAGCGTGCTGTGGCACCTCCAGGTTCCCACCAACGACGGCGGGATTTCGCTCGGCCAGGCGCTGATTGCTGGTACAATAGGTCTTGGCAAGAGCAAATTGTAAATCGTCGATCGTCAATCGTAAATCCTTAGAGGTGTTTTTATGTGTCTTGGAATTCCCGGAAAAATCATAGAGATCTACACCAGCGGCACGCTGCGCATGTGCAAGGTTGATTTCGGCGGCGTGGTACGCGAAGCTTGCATCGAGACCCTGCCGGAAGCCCAGGTGGGCGACTACACCATCATCCACGCCGGCTTTGCCCTCAACCTGTTGAGCGAGGAAGAAGCCATGTCCTCCCTGGAAGCTCTGCGCGAGCTGTTCTCGGTGGAAGAGGAGCTAAATGCCGCAGACCCAGCCGAATCCGGCTGCGAGCAGAATCACTGATAAACGCTTCCGATCAGCCGTGAGCTGTGAGCCATTAACTGCCTTATGAAATATGTAGACGAATATCGCGATGTGGAACTGGTGCGCGGGGTGCTGGAACAGGTGCGCCGCGCCGTCACCCGCCCGTGGACGATCATGGAGATCTGCGGCGGGCAAACCCACGCCATCCTGCGCTACGGGCTGGATGAACTGCTGCCGGCAGAGATCGAGCTGGTGCACGGCCCCGGCTGCCCGGTGTGCGTCACCTCGCTGGAGCTGATCGACCAGGCGCTGGCGATCGCCGCCCATCCGAACGTGATCTTTACCTCCTACGGCGACATGCTGCGCGTGCCCGGCTCGCACGGCGATCTGTTCTCGGTGCGTGCTGCCGGAGGCCAGGTGCGGGTGGTCTATTCCCCGTTGGACGCAGTCAAGATCGCCCAGCAGAACCCGGACAAGGAAGTGGTCTTTTTTGCCATCGGCTTCGAGACCACCGGCCCGGCCAATGCCGCCAGCGTGCTGCAGGCCCAGGCGCTGAGGTTAAAGAACTACTCCGTGCTGGTCTCGCAGGTGTGCGTCCCGCCGGCCATGCACGCCATCCTCGGTTCGCCGGACAACCGCGTGCAGGGCTTTTTGGCTGCGGGGCACGTCTGCGCGGTGATGGGTTACTGGGAATACCCTCCCATCGCCGAGAAATACGGCGTGCCGATGGCCGTGACTGGTTTCGAGCCGCTCGACCTGGCCCAGGGCATCCTGCGCACGGTGGAACTGCTGGAAGCGGGGCGGGTGGAAGTGGTCAATGCCTACCCGCGCGTGGTGACCTTCGAGGGCAACCGCGCCGCCCAGGCCATGCTCCGCAAGGTCTACGAACCGTGCGACCGCAACTGGCGCGGGATCGGCACCATCCCGATGAGCGGCTGGAAGCTGCGCCCCGAGCTGGCCGCCTTCGACGCCGGGCTGCGCTTCGATGTCGGGCATATCCAGACCCAGGAATCACCGGTTTGCATCGCCGGAAAGATCCTGCAGGGACTGAAAAAGCCGCACGAATGCCCGGCCTTTGGCAATCTTTGCACCCCGGAAAACCCGCTGGGTGCGACAATGGTCTCTTCCGAGGGCGCCTGCGCGGCGTACTACCGCTATCGTCAATCAACAATCTAAAATCGTCAATCGTAAATCCTATGTCCCTTCCTGATTTCTCCAACGGTCCCCTGTGCCCCTTGCCCCTCAGCCATAACGAACAGATCGTCATCGGCCACGGCTCGGGCGGAAAAATGACCCACGAACTGATCCAGCGCCTGTTCGCGCCCTACCTGAACAGCCCCGCTCTGCAGCAAGGCAACGACTTTGCCGGGCTGGAGCTGCCCGCAGGCGCGGAATTGAAAGGCCGCCTGGCGGTCAGCACCGATTCGCACATCGTCACCCCGCTCTTCTTCCCCGGCGGGGATATCGGGCGGCTGGCCGTGTGCGGCACGGTCAATGACATCAGCATGTCCGGCGGCATCCCGCTCTACCTGACGGCCGGGTTCATCCTCGAAGAAGGCCTGCCGATGGAGACCCTCCAGGCGGTGCTTCAATCCATGCAGGCGGCCGCCGCCGAAGCCGGCGTGCAGTTTGTTGCCGGAGATACCAAGGTAGTCGAGAAGGGTAAAGCGGACGGATTATTCATTAACACCGCCGGCGTCGGCTGGATCCCTGAAGAACGCAAAGTTGGCGGCGCGCTGGCCCAACCCGGCGACGCAGTCCTGCTTTCCGGCACGGTCGGCGACCACGGCGTGGCCGTGCTGGCTGCGCGCGGCGAGCTGGGCTTCGAGACCGGCGTGCAGTCGGACGTTGCCCCGCTGAACGGGCTGATCGAGGCCGTTCTGCGCGCCGCGCCGCACACGCACGTGCTGCGCGACCCCACCCGCGGCGGACTGGCCACCACACTGAACGAGATCGCCCGCCAGAGCAAGGTGAACATCCTCATCCGCGAGACGGATGTGCCGATGCTCCCTGCGGTGCGTTCGGTGTGCGAGATGCTCGGTTTCGACCCGCTTTACGTGGCCAACGAGGGCAAGGTGATCGTGATCATCCCGGCCGACGAGGCCGAGGCCGCCCTGGCTGCCCTGCGCGCGCATCCCTACGGGGAGAATGCGGCGCGGATCGGAACCGTGGAAGCCCCGGCGACCCCGGCAGGCGGGCGGGTGCTGCTCAAGACCCCCATCGGCGGTACGCGCATCCTGGACATGCTGGCGGGCGAGATGCTGCCGAGGATCTGCTAGGGGATTAATGCTCACCCCTCCCCCCATCTCCTCCGCCTCCATCCTCGCTTGCCTGCGGGATGACTTTGGGCTGGAGGCCGTGCGGGTGGAGTTCCTGCCGCTGGGCGCCGACCTGCACACAGCCGTCTACCGCGCTGAAACGCAGGACGGACGGGCCTGGTTCGTTAAGCTGCGTTCAGGGGACTTCGAGGAGACCTCGGTCCGCCTGCCCCTATACCTGGCGGAGAAAGGCGTGCCGCACATTTTAGCTCCGCTGACGACCAAAAGCGGCCTGCCCTGGGCTGGCCTGGATGATTACAAAGTCATGCTCTACCCGTTCATCGCGGGGGTGGATGGCTACCAGGCGGCACTTTCTCCAGCCGGGTGGCGCGAGTTCGGCGCTTCGCTGCGGCGCATCCACGACTTGCGCCTGCCCCCCGCCCTGCAAAGCCGCATTCCCTGCGAGAGCTACACGTCCAGCGCAGGCGCAACGATCCGCGCCTATTTGCAGCGCATCGAAACGGAAATTTACACCGACCCGACCGCCGCCCGCGCGGCCGCGCTGCTGCGCAAGCAGCGCAAGGCGGTGTTGGAACTGCTGGAACGGGCGGAGAACGGCGCGCGTGATCTTCAGTCCTTGGCCTGTGCCGCGCGCGAGACGGTGCTGTGCCACTCCGACCTGCATGCCGGGAATTTGCTCATCCAGCCCGGCGGGGATTTCTACATCATCGACTGGGATGATCCCATCCTGGCCTTGAAAGAGCGCGACTTGATGTTCATCGGCGGCGCGCAGGGTTTCACCGGCGTCAGCCCGGCCCAGGAGATGGAATTCTTCTACCGGGGCTATGGGAAAACGCAGATCGACCGGCAGGCATTGACGTACTACCGCTGCCAGCGCATCCTGGAAGATATCGCCATCTTCTGCGAGCAGTTGCTCGGCTCCACGGAAGGCGGCCCCGACCGGGAACAGGCGCTGGTCTGGCTGGGGTCGAATTTCGCGCCGGGCGGGACGATCGAGGCGGCCTTCGGAGGAGATATTTTTAACACGGATCGAACGGATTAAACGGATAAACACGGATCCATGAATAAGAAAGAAACGTCAATTCGTGATAAGGGAAAAGATCGCTGATTATGTCATTGCGAGCGTAGCGAAGCAATCGCCTGTCTGAAACGAAAAAGTGTTGGGTTTCGGGCGGGATGTTGGATCGGAAAAGCATTTTTATCCCCTGCCCTCAACCCAATCTACCCATTCTTTACGTGAGATTAAAAAAAAAGACCTCAAAGGTGTGGGAAACCTTTGAGGTCTTTTGAAAATTTATTGCTTCAAGGAGAAGAATGGTGTCATTGCGAGGGAGCGCAGCGACAGGTGTTCTATCCTACTTCGCGGTGATCTCCACGCCGTTCTTGATCACGTGTTTGGGGGCTTCGTGGCTCCAGATAGCTTCCCAGACCGAGTTGGCGTTCAGCACCACCAGGTCGGCGTCGCCGCCTTCCGCCAGGACATGGTTCTGGATGTTCAGGCATTCAGCCGCCTTGGTGGTGATCAGGTCGTAGAGCACTTCCAGATCTTCGCGACCGATCATCCACATCAGGTGGGCGGCCAGGAAGGCCACCTCGAGCATGTTATTGCGCCCGAAGGGATAATAGGCGTCGGCGATGTCGTCCTGCCCGAGGGCGATACGCACCCCGGCCTTGTAGAGCGACTGCACGCGCGCGTAGAGCGGCCCGGTCTGCGGATCGCTGACCACGCCGATCTTGCCCCGCTTGAGCAGAGCCTCGATCTTGCGGTAGTACGGCTCGGGGTAAAGCGCCATGGCGCGCGAATGCTGGGCGGTGACGCGCCCTTCCCAGCCGTTCTTGATCGTGGTGACCGCCAGCATTTCCAGCGTCTTCAGGGTCGGGTCGCCGGCGTCGTCGATCAGCATGGAGACGGGTTTGTTATACTTGGTCGCCAGGGCGAACATCTGGTCAATGTGCGACTGCTCGTCCGCCTCGGTGTATTCGATCCACGGAATGCCGCCGACCACGTCCGCGCCCAGCTTGAGGGCTTCTTCCACCAGCGCCGCCGCGCCGGGTTCGCGCACCACGCCGTCCTGCGGGAAGGCCACCACTTCGATGGTCACTTTGTCCTTGAATTCCTCGCGCGCCTTCAACAAGGCCTTGATGCCTTCCAGGCGAGCCTTGGTGTCCACATCGGCAAAGGCGCGGATGTGGGTATTGCCGTACTTGATCGCCAGGTTGACCGCCTTGCGCACGTTCTCGATGATCCACTTCTCATCGTATTTTTCCTTGACCTTGGCGGCCAGCTCGATGGCGGTCATCGCGCCGCCCATCCCGCCGGTGTTGTAGGCGCCCAGGGCCTCGTCATCCATCATCGCCAGGGTGTAGACCTTGCACAGGTGCAGGTGGCCGTTGATGAAGGATTCGCTGACCAGGCTGCCGCCCGCGTCGATGACCTTCTTGGCCTCGCCCAACTTGGGGCCGATCTTGGCGATCTTCTTACCCTGGATGGCGATCTCCACCAGGCCGTCTTTGTTGGCGCGCGTGCGCGCGTTCTTGATGAGCAGATCGTACATAGGAAACTCCTTTTATGAAGATTCAGGGATACACCACAAAGCAACGAAGGATCACGAAGGGATCTTAAGTTCTTAAGAATCTTTGTGCACCTTTGTTTCTTCGTTCCTTCGTGGTGGGTTCTTACTTCTTTTGCTGGACCAATTGCTGGGCCACTTTGGCGCCGTTCAGGATCGGTTCGTAGCCGTTGCAGCGGCAGAGGTGCTTGTTAAGCGCATTGACCATCTCCTGCTCGCCGGCCTCGGGTTTTTCCTCCAGCAGCGCATACAGTTCCATCACAATGCCGGGAGTACAGAAACCGCACTGCACCGCGCCGGACTCGGCGATGGCCTGCTGCACCGGGTGAAGCTGCATGCCCTGGCTGATGCCTTCCACGGTCAGGATGACCGCGCCCTGGGCCTTGACGATCGGGTAATTGCAGCTCTTGACCGCCTTGCCGTTCACCACCACCACGCATGTGCCGCAGGTGGAATTATCGCAGCCGCGCTTGGTGCCGGTCAGGTCCAGCACATCGCGGATCACATCGATCAACATCGTCGAAGGATCGACCTCCACTGTGCGCTGGATCCCATTAATCGTAAAGCTGATCTTCTCAGTCATTTTTACCTCCTTAACTCTTCTTGCCTTCCAGCGCCTTCTTGATCACTTCCGGCGTGGCGGGAATTTCATACAGGTCCACCCCAATTGCATCGTAAATGGCGTTGAGGATCGCCGGGGCCACCCCAACGACTGAATGCTCGCCGATTCCGCGCGCGCCGAACGGCCCGATCGGGTCGGGGGTCTCGACGAACTCGATCGTCTGGCGCGGGGCTTCCTTGAGGGTGGGAATGTGATACTGGAAGAACTGCGGGTTGAGGATGCGCCCCTGGTCGTCGAATCTCAACTCCTCGGTGACCGCCGCGCCTATCGCCATCATCACGCCGCCCAGCACTGAGCCGCGGATCTGCAGCGGGTTGATCACCTGGCCGACATCGAAGGTGGAGATGAAGTGGTCCACCAGCACCTTGCCGGTCTTCTTCTCAATGCGGATCTCAGCCGCCTGGGCGCCAAAGGTGTAGGTGACACCGATGCTGCCCTGCCCGTTCTTGTCCGGGTTGGAGTAACGCGGCAGGCGGGCATCCGAAATGGCGTGGGCCAGCTCACCGATGGTGATTCCATCCTCGGTGATATAGCCGCGCGCCAGGTCTCCGACCGCTACGCGCACCGAGGGATCGTTGCGCAAATAGACAAATTCGCCGTCATATTCCAGGAAATCTTCATCAGCCTTCAGCACCTGGCTAGCGGTCTGCTTGAGCACGCGGATCAACCTATCCGCGGCGCGGATGATGGCCCGCCCGCCCTGCATGGTGAACATCGAGCCGATGGTCTGCCATTCGTAGGGTGAGAACTGGGTGTCCAGCTCGCCGTAGACGCGCACCTTTTCCGGAGCGATCTTTAAGGCTTCGGCCGCCACCTGGCGCACAATGGTGCGCAGGCCCTGGCCGACTTCTGCCCCGCCCATGACCACGTTGACGCTGCCGTCGATGTTCATCTTGATATAGCAGCCCTTGGTGGAGAACGGCGCGCCCTTGGGAGATTTCATCACCGTGGCAAACCCGCGCCCGTAGTAATAATTCTCGTCTTCCTTCGGTTTGGGGTTCTGATGGAGGATCTTGAGCGTATTCTCGGCGCAGGCCTCCATATTTCCGTTGCTCTTCCACATCCTCTCGCCCACTGCGTTCACCCGCCCCTCGCGCAGCCAGTTCTTGCGGCGCAGTTCAACGGGGTCCATGCCCAGCTTGCGCGCCAGCAGGTCCATCATGCGTTCGGTGGCCAGTTGGGATTCCTGGTGCCCGTAGCCCCGGTAAGCGCCCACGGCAGGGGTATTGGTATAGACGGTGAAGCCGGTCAGGTCGCAGTGCTTGAACTCGTATGGGCCGGTGGAATTATGGGTGGAGGCGATGGTGACATTCACGGCCGTATCGGCATAGGCGCCGCCGGAGTGCAGGAGCGTGGCCTGGATCGCCACCAGCGTGCCGTCCTTCTTGGCGCCGATCTTCATCTTGGTGCGGATGCCGTGGGCGATCAGCGTGCTGGTGTAATCTTCCTGGCGGGAGGCCACCCACTTGACCGGGCGGCCGGGGACAAAGCTGGCGATATAGGCAATGGTTTGCTCAACGGTGATATCGGACTTGTAACCGAAGCAGCCGCCCAGGTCGGGGATGCGCACGCGCACATCCGCAACCGGGATATGGTAGGCATGCGCCAGATCTTCGCGGATGATGAAGGGGCAGATCGAGGTCGACCAGACATCGATGGTCTTGTCTTCCTTGAACCAGACGATCGAGCCGTGCGGTTCGAGGGCCGAGCAGGAGCCGAAGGGGTAGTTGAACTCCTCTTCAACGATCACCTCAGCCTCGTCAAAGCCCTCATCGCCGCGGCCTTTGTGCAGGTGATACAGATTGGCGATGTTGGTGCCGGAGAGCGGGGTGAGGGTAGGCAAGTGCCAGTATTCGCCGTTCTCAGCGTGGATCAATACGGCATCCTTGGCCATCGCCTGGCGGGCATCCACGTACACCGGCAGGGGTTCGTATTCTATTTTGATAAAGGGCAGGGCCGCACGGGCGTGCGCCTGCGTGTCGGCCACCACCGCCGCCACCGGTTCGCCCACGTAGCGGACCTTGTCCACCGCCATGGGGGTCAGGTCGCGGATGTTGTCGCCGTAGTGGATCTTGCAACCCGCTCCGGTGACCACTTTGACCACGCCAGGCATCTTTTCCGCTTCGCTGGTGTCGATCTTGAGGATGCGGGCGTGTCCGATCTCCGGACGCAGGATGGCGGCGTGCAGCATGCCTGGGATGCGGATATCATCCAGGTAAATGGCTTTGCCGGTGACCTTGCTGATCGCATCCGGGCGGATATAGGTCTTTCCTACATATTTGTGAGCCATGCTGTTGACTCTCCTTTCGTCAGACAATTCATGTTAATTTTACTGCGTTGGTAGCAGGGGGTAAACCTGACGTTTGTCATTCATCTTGGCGCAGGCCCGGGGAACCCAAAACCACCCGCCTGCACAGGGGGTTATTCCCTGCGGTAAGGTTTCAGCAGCGCCGCGGGGTAGGAAGCATTGCGCCCGGCGATCACCAGGGCAATGATGGTGACGATGTACGGCAGCGCCAGGAAGACCTCGTACGGGATGGGCAATTGCAGCCCCATGGCCTGCAAACGAAGCTGCAGGGCGGCGGTGCCGCCGAAGATGAGCGAGCCCCACATCACCCGGCTGGGATTCCAGTTGCCAAAGATGACGATGGCGATGGCCACCCAGCCGCGCCCGGAGACGATGGCATGGGTGAAAGAACCCACCTGCGCCAAGGCCAGGAACGCTCCGCCGGCTGCCATCAGGCCGCCGCCAATTGCCAGGGCGGTGTAACGCACCACATACACGTTGATCCCGGCCGCATCCGCGGCTTCGGGGTTCTCGCCCACCGCGCGGATCTTCAGGCCGAAGTTGGTGCGGTAAAGCACCCACCAGGCCAGCGGAACGATGACCAGGAAGGAGATATAGGTGAGCAGGTACTGCTCGCTGATCCCGCCAAAGAAGGGAATATCGCCCAGCGGCTTGATCTGCTCGAAGGGAACGATCTTAGGGGGCGTGCCGCCGCTGCCGCCAAAGTTCAGGCGGAAGGCAAAGAGCGACAGGCCGGTGAGCAGCAGGGTGACGCTCAGGCCGGAGACGTGCTGGTTGACGCCCAGGGTGACCGTCAGCAGCCCCATCAACAGTCCGGCCAGCACGCCCATGATAATGGCGATCAGCAGGCCGAGCCACAGCGAGCCGGTGGCGCTGGTGACAAAGAAACCGACGAACGCCCCGAAGAGCATGGTGCCCTCAATGCCCAGGTTGAGCACACCGGAGCGCTCGGCAAAAGTCTCGCCAGTAGCGGCCAGCAGGATGGGGGTGGAGATGCGGAAGGTGGCCGCGATCAGATTCTCAAAGAATGCCAGGATCTCCATTTATGACCTCCCCTCTGCTTTGGGCTTGCCGGGTGGAACCAGGCGGTAGCGTTTGAGCAGGAACATGCCCAGGGCCACCATCAACATGGCCGCCTGGACCACGTTGCTCAGATAGACCGGCACGCCCAGCGCGCCGCTGACCCCCTGCGCGCCGGTGTTGACCAGTCCGAAGAAGAGCGCCGCAAAAAACACGCCGAAAGCATTCAACGAGCCGAGCGTGGCGACAATGATGCCGGTGTAGCCGTACCCGGCGGAAAGCTCGCCGATCAGGTGGTACTGGATGCCTGCCACCTCCGAGACGCCCGCCACCCCGGCAATGCCGCCGCTGATCAATGCGGCGATCAGCATGGTGCGGCTAACCTTGATCCCGGCGAATTCGGCCGCCGGCTTGCCCATGCCCACCGCGCGCATCTTCATGCCGAAGGAGGTGCGGGTAAGCACGAACCAGAAGATCAATGCCGCCACCAGGGCAACGATGAAACCGAAGTGCAGGCGCGACCGTTCAGCCAGTTTGAAGAACTCGGCCGAGGGCGCGATATCCGGCGACTGGGGCCAACCCAGATCAGGATTGCGCCAGGGGCCGTTGAGGATGGCGCTGACCAGGTAGGCCATGATCGAGTTGGAGAGCAGGGTGGTCACCACCTCATCCACGCCCCAGCGGACGCGCAGCAGGGCCGGAATGAGCGCCCAGAGCATGCCCGCCAGGAAACCGCCCAGGATCATGATCGGGATGGCCAGCCACTGCGGCACGTTGCCCAGCACCATGCCCAACCCGGCCGCAGCGATCGCTCCGGCGTACAACTGGCCTTCGGCGCCGATGTTGAAATAGCCGCTGGAGAAAGCAAATGCCACCGCCACGCCGGTCAGCAGCAGCGGGGTGGCCGAGACCAGCACCTCCAGCAGCGAGCGGGTGGCGGTCAGCGGTTTGACCAGCAGCTGGTAATAAGCATCGAAGGGATTGGCATTTGCCCACAGCACCAATCCGGAGGTAAGGATAAACGTGCCGATCAACGCCAGCACCGGGATGAGTGGGGTCATCCACCAGGGCGGGTTATCGGTGCGCAAGACGCGCCAGCGCGGGCGGGGGGTTTGTTCCACTGCCATCAGGCCACCTCCTCTACCTGGCTGCCGCCCATCAAAAGACCCAATTTCTCGGGCGTGGCTTCGCTTGCCGGTAATAACCCCATGATCTTTCCTTCGTAAATGACTGCAATGCGGTCGGAGAGCGCCAGCACCTCTTCCAGGTCTTCCGAGACCAACAGCACTGCTGCGCCGCGTTCGCGTTGTTCCAGTAATTGGGAGCGAATGTAGTCGGAGGCGCCCACGTCCAGCCCACGGGTGGGTTGCGGGACAACGAGCACTTTCGGCTGGCGCGAAAGCACGCGCGCCAGCAGCACCTTCTGTAAATTGCCGCCGGAAAGCGTGCGCACGCGGTCGCGGGCCTTGGCCTTGATCTGGAACTGGTGGATCAGGCCTTCGGCCTGCTTGAACATGGCCTTGCGGTCAAGCATGCCGGAGTGGACGAAATCGTCCAGGTGGTCGAGGGCCATGTTCTCATACACGGTCATATCGCCCACCACCCCCTCGTGGCGGTCTTCGGGCACGCGCCCAACTCCGGCTGCGGAGATCTCGGTGGGCGACTTGCCGGCCACATTTTTGCCCTCCACCAGGATCTTGCCGCAAACCGGCTGGCGCAGGCCGCAGAGGATCTCTACCAGCTGCTTTTGCCCGTTGCCGCTCACCCCGGCCAGGCCGAGAATTTCCCCGGCGCGCACATCAAAACTGACCTCGTTGAGCGCCTGCAGGCCTTTTTCATCATTGACGCAGATGCCGTCCACCACCAGTACCGGCTCGCCGCCGATCTCGCGCGCGCCCTGGCGGGTGATGCCAAAGTTCTCGCGCCCAACCATCATCTGCGCCAGCTGGCGGGGCGAAGCGCCACGCGCCTCGGTGGCGCCCACCACCTTGCCGTCGCGCAGCACGGTCACGCGGTCGGCCAGGCGAGTCACTTCATGAAGTTTGTGGCTGATGAATACGATCCCCAGCCCTTCCGCTTTTAATCGGTTGAGCGCCTCGATCAATACATCCACTTCCTGAGGCACCAAAACCGCTGTTGGCTCATCCAGGATCAACACTTTGGCGTCGCGGTAGAGGGCTTTAAGAATTTCCACCCGCTGCCGCTGCCCGACAGAGAGATGCCGCACCAGGGCTTTGGGATCCACTTCGATGCCAAAGCGCTGAGCAGCCTCTGCTACCTTCTTTTCAATCTCGGCTTTCTTGAGCACAATCCCGGTCGTATAGCCCAGGGCCACGTTCTCGGCCACCGAGAGGGGCGGCACCAGCGCGAAATGCTGGGTAACCATACCGATCCCGTTGGCAATGGCGTCCTTGGGCGAATGGATCTCCACCGGCTTGCCGTCCACCCGGATGACGCCGGAGTCCGGTTTATACAGGCCGTAGAGGATGCGCATGAGCGTGGTCTTGCCTGCGCCGTTCTCTCCCAACAGCGCATGAATTTCCCCCCGGTTCAACGTAAAATCCACATGGTCGTTTGCCACCAGATCAGCAAACTGCTTTGTGATTCCTTGCATCTCCACAAAGGGCATAGGACCTCCAACAATAAGTAAGGCGCGGGGGTGTTGCGGTCAAAAAACACCCCCGGTCGATTTCTGGTGGGCCTGTCGGGGCACCTGGATCGAGCCGGATGCCCCACACAGGGAAGACGTTCCTGGTTAGTCGCTGACCGGCACTGCCTCGTCGATATCGACGCGGAAGAGGCCGTCTTTGATCTGCTGTTCGCGTTCTTTCACCTTGGCCAGCAGTTCAGCCGGGATCTTGGATTCCAGGCCGTGATAAGGGGCGAGGGTAGCGCCGCCCTTGGCAGCCATGCTGAAGTCCTTCAGGTCCATGGCGGTGAAGGTCTTGGCTTCCACCTGCTTGATCACATAATCCACGGTCGGGTTCATATTCCAGACCGGGCCGCTGATGACATAGTCCGGGGCGAGGGAGTTCTGGTCGCTCATATTGCCGAAAGCGAACAACTTGTTCTCAGACGCAGCTTCGATCACGCCAAAGCGCTCGGCGAAGAGGATGTCGGCGCCGGCATCGATCTGAGCCAGGGCGGCTTCCTTGGCGGCAGCCGGATCAAACCAGCTGTTGATGAAGGTGATCTTCACCACCGCGTTCGGGTTGACTTCCTTGACGCCCGCCTTGAAGGCGTTGACAATGCGGTTCACTTCGGCGACCGGGTAGCCGCCGACCACGCCGATGACGTTGGTCTTGGTCATCCCGCCGGCCAGCATACCGCACAGGTAAGCCGGTTCGTGGATCCAGTTATCGAAGACGGCCAGGTTCGGTTCGGCAGGGCCGCCGCCGGAACCAAAGACGAAAGCGATATCCGGATAATCCTTGGCCACGCGGCGCACTGCTTCTTCGTTGCCGAAGGCATCGCCGAAGATGGCGGCGGGTTTCTTGGTCTCGGCGATGTCGCGCAGGACGCGTTCCATGTCGCCGGAATAGCCGATGTTATCCTGGTATTCGTAGACGATCTTGCCGTCGTCTTCCGCTTTTTGCAGCGCAGCGTGGATCACGCCATCCCACGGCTCTTCGATCGGGGTGGCATACGCGCCGTAGAACAGGGGCTTGCCGCTGCTGGTGCCCTGGTCGCCTGCCGGGGCGCAGGAGACCAGGATCATAGAGACAACGACCAATGCTAACAAAATACGCATTGTTTTCATGAGATTCTCCTTAAGCAAAAATTGAACAGGTTTGAATTGGGCGGAAATGGGGAAAGAGCGCCTTTCAAATCTCGTGCTGGATGGACCTCCTTTCGGGTTCTGAAAACAGGCGAAAAAGAGGAAATGCGCTATTGGGAAGATCTAAATAAGGGGAAAAGCCGTATTAGAATTAAAGAAGAAATCGGCTTTAATTACAAGTGTTATTTGTCATACATTTGAAATTGTATGACAAAAGCCGGTTCCCGGATGGGCGAAGACCTGGTTGGAGCAGAAAGGCTCAGAATCGCCCGGGTTGCAGGATTGGGCGAAGCAACCCGAACATGGTTGGAGTAGAAAAGCTTAGATTCGCCCGGGTTGCAGGATTGGGCGAAGCAACCCGCCTTTAAAAAAGATTATGGTATACTAGGCCCAAATCTATTCTTCTTAAAGAGGGTACCCCATGAAAATCAATTACCAGGAAACTTCCAGCGACCTGGCAACCCGGATCGACATTCATAACAAATACGGCGCGCGCGACATTGACGTGTGGATGCTCGAACTGCTCAAACCGGCCAAGCACTCCGCCATCCTGGATGTGGGCTGCGGTTCCGGCAAGCAGTGTTTCTCCTTCTACAAAGCCACCGAAGGCACCGCCAGGATCACCGGCGGGGATGTTTCGCTTGACCTGCTGTCCCAGGCCCGCAAGGGAAACAAGAAGATCGGCGAAAAGATCACCTTCCTGGAGCTGAACTTCAACAAGCGCTTCCCCTTTGAGGATGCCCAGTTCGACCTGCTCTCCTGCTGCTTCGCCATCTACTACGCCGAGGTGATCCCCTTCACTATCCGCGAGATGCACCGCGTGCTCAAACCCGGCGGGCGCCTCTTTACCAGCGGGCCGATGCCCAGCAACAAGAAGCTCTTCTACGATATCATCAGCGAAGCCACCGGCAAGGTCATTCCGCCCATGCCCGGCTCCTCGCGCTACGGATTTGAGATCCTCAGCTTCATCCAGAGCACCTTCTCCAAGGTCGAGGTGAACGTCTTCGAGAATCCGCTTACCTTCCACGAGGTGGAACCCTTCATCGACTACACCCGCGCCTCACTCTCCGAAGACCGCAAGCTGTGGGGCTCCTTCTTCCAGGGACCGAACGACTTCGAAGCGACCATGCAGCAGATCCGCGGCGTGGCCGAACGGCGCCTGAAGGAAGAGGGCAAGCTGGTGATGACCAAAGTAGTCGGCGGATTCGTCGCCACCAAGTAGGCCTATGCCCCAGGTCATGACCTTCTACGGCAAACGGGTGTGCTTTATCGGCGCGCACCCGGACGACATCGAGCTGGGCGCCGGCGCGTTGATCGCGCACATCACCGGGCAGACCGAGATCCTGTGCGTGACGCTCTCCGACAATCAGAAGAATCCGACCCTGACCCAGGTGGCTTCGGAGCACCGCCGCAGCATGGCCCAACTGGGCATGCCGGATGACCACGTGATCGTCGGGCAGTTCGAGACGCGCCGCTTCCCGCACGCGCGCCAGGAGATCCTGGAATATTTGATCGACCTGAACAAGCGCTTCCGCCCGGAGATCGTCTTCACCCACACCCGTTCGGATATCCACCAGGATCACGCCACGGTAACCGAGGAGGCGCTGCGCGCCTTCCGCGGGGTGAGCGTGCTGGGTTTTGACGTGCTGCGCTCCAGCTACGGCTTCTTCCCCACCTTCCTGGTCGGGGTGGATGAGGCGGATGTGGAGAAAAAGCTGCGCGCCCTGGCCGAATACAACACCTACGAGAACAAGTATTACTTTGACCCGCAGGTGACCCGCGCCACGCTGGTGCGCCACGGCGCGCTGGCCGAGCTGCCCTACGCCGAGGGATTTGATATCCTGCGCATCGCGGCGCAATTCGGATGTATCGGTTGACAAAAGGGATCCACCGCGAAGACGCCAAGGCACGAAGGAACGCGAAGTCTAACAGACACGAAAAAAGAACAACAGCCTTTGTTGCAGAACACAACAAGGGCTGTTTTTATTGAACTCAAAGGGTAGTACAATGATATTATCTTCCCAGGCTGGCGAGGTGAATATGTCAAAAATACTGGCCATTAATGGCAGCCCGCGTATGGAAAAAGGCCACACGGCTCTCCTGCTCGATTCATTCATCGAGGGAGTAACAGAAGGCGGAGCGGAAGTTGAGCTTTTTTATGCCAGCCGTCTGAAAATTAAGCCCTGCGCCTGCGGCAAATTATATTGCTGGAATGATGACCCCGGGAATTGCTGCGTTCAAGATGATATGCAGGGGCTGTATCCAAAAATGAAGGCTGCTGAAATACTCCTCCTGGCCACACCCGTTTATATTCCATTACCCGGGGATATGCAGAACCTGCTTAATCGGCTGTGTGCGCTTTTGGAACCGGTCTTACAAAGACGCCAGGGGCGAACGCGCGCCCGCTTCCGCGAGGGGGTAAACATCAAACAATTCATCTTGGTGGCAACCAGCGGCTGGTGGGAATTAGAGAACTTCGACACCGTGGTACGCATCGTGAGAGAAATCGCAGAAGACGCCTCGGTTGAATTTGGAGGAGCAGTCCTCCGGCACCACTCCTCTTTCATGAAATCCAAAGGCACGGTGAATGAAAAAGGAAGGTCCGTCCTGGAAGCGGCGAAAAGAGCCGGCTTTGAGCTGGCTTCCCAGGGGAGAATGGATCCCAACACCTTGATGCAGGTAAGCTGCCCCCTCATCTCCGCTGAGGAGTTTTACTAGAATAACAGCCCGTACAAGTTATCTGTCCAGCGCGCGCACAGCCAGGACTTCCTGGCGCTCGGCGCCTTTCAGGTCGCGAATGGCGTACAAGGTGACCACTGAAGAAACCTCTCTGCGCCGCAGTCCTTTGATGTAATCCAGCACCCGCGGGTGGTCGCCGCCTCTGGCGGCTCCCTCAGAATGACGCCGGGTTTAGGTACTTTTAACAGCTCAGTAGATCGGTGAAAACGCTGCTTGTTCAATTCGAGATTTTTTTGAACACGGATGGAACGGGTCTGGCGGATCCTCACGGATCCATTTTCAGTTATCCTTTCGCGGATTATCCGTGTTTTGGCGGATGCGAATCGCAAAGCGATCCTTGCCAGAATCGTTTGAAGGAAATCATAAAAAGGGACATATCAGGCGCTTACACGGCCAAAAATGTCCCTAAACGTAATCATACAATAAGGTATCGGAGGGGATTAACTGCGTGGGGAGATCAATAAAAGCTCATCATGGGCGGGGAGTTTAACACAGAATCTCGATTTGATCGTAACTGCGTCTCAGGAGATCCACTGCAAAACAAAGGGCAAGGCTGTGCTGATCACTGCCAGGGTATATTTCAACACCGTGGAGAGATCGATCACAGAATTGGAAGTTGCATTGATCGCCTGATAGACATTATTCTTCGATTCCAACAACGGCCATTTTTGACTTTCTTCGATATCTTTACGCTCATAGAGAGCGTGGATTTCATCGCTCATGCGGCTCAGGATCTTGTTCTTTTCCTTGGCAACCAGGGAGGAAAGCCAATATTGCGGAAGAACGGCAATGAATGCCACGCTGCCAACACTGATCGTAAATTCGATCGCTTTGACGGCATAGGCGATCCAGGTATCCGAAAAAGCGGCAACATCCACGTAAATAATCGGGATGGTCAACCAGATCAAGCCGATCGCGCCCAGGATGGCAATGAAACCAAATAATCGGCTGGCTTCACGGATCGAGGGGGTCTTGGCTGGATTATTCCAGACCACTTTAAGCTGCTTAAACCGGAATAGCCAGCGAAAATTGAAAGGCACCATCCACAACCAGAAACCGGCATTAACCCCTAAACCACCGACGATGAAGATAGCCAGGTAAAAGGCGGCCGTGAAACCCACCGCCGCTTGCAACAGCGGCGCCACCACCACCATCACCACCATCCCGATCACACCCCCCACAGCCGTCAGCACAGCCTGCAAACGGAATGAGAAATTGTTATACGACCAGACATGGATGAATTCCTTGCGCTGGTCATTGGTCAACAACAGATCGTCTACCTGGTCGCTCAACTTGATCAGGCGCGTCCAGGCCAGGCGGGGGAATACCAATAAAAGAACGATCATGATCCCGCCGTAGGCCAGCCAGATCAAATCCTTCCCGGCGCAGCCCAACCCAAACGGTGCCAGGATCAGGTTGACCGCTAACGGTAGCAATGCCCACACCACCACCCCCCAGGCAGTGGAAACCTTTCGCTTAAACAGGTTCGAAAGAACAAAAGCGGTCCGCCTGACCAGATAGAGGGAGAAAACATAGCGGGACGAGGTCGCCATGAAAGCACCGTAATTGGAACGCGCCTCTTGGACAAAATTCTTATCCAGGTCCTTATGAAGATCATGGATGGTCGGGTAAGGTTTTGTTTTCTTCGTATGGCCTCTGAGACTTCCAGCGGCTGCTTTCGCGTACCCGGCACCGCTGGCTAACTTATATAACACCCCAAAGAAAGCTCCGGTGCAGGCCGCCCAGAGGATCTCGGTCATTGGCACCGGCACGCCGAAGAGCAACCATACCGCCTGTTCCGATGGAAGTTTATAAGCCGTAAAAAGGAACTCTACCGCGCCGGGAAGGAGCAGGATCAGAAAATAAAAGACCAGGGCGCCCACGCCGCAGATCAGGCTGGTGCCCAGAGCAGCCTTCCACAGGTCTCGGCGGATCAAGACGATCACCAACGCGCACAGCACCGCCCCCAGCCCGGCTGCAAAGATCGAATTCAATCCGATCCATCCGGGCAGGAATAAGATCACCAGGATCTGAAGGACCGAAAGAATAACAGCAACAAGCAAACGGGGTTTATAAGCCCCCTGGACCGTTCTTTTGCGAAAGATCACATCGAAGATGGCAGCCATGATCCCAACGGAAACAAAGGCGAACAGCAAGTCCTCGATATAGACATCTGCGCCAAAGAGAACGAATTTGGGCAGGATCGGTTGAAAGGACCAATAATCCTTAAAAAAGGCTCGTTCAGCGATCGGTCCGAGAGGGACAAAGCACAGGGCGGGGAGGAGCACCTGCCTTCTCAAGTCGGGGCGCAAAACCAGCAGAATAATCAGAAATACGAACAGGGCTACGATCCCGATCAGGTAGAACAATGCATTCTCCTTAAGAAGAAATCATCGCGTGCGGATTAATTTATTGTACTCAATATCCAGAAATTGTACCTGCTTAAACCAAAAAAGATCCGGTCAATGTACCGCGACCTAGAAAATTCATGATACACGACGGATGGGGGTTTGACCCTGAGGAACCAGGACAAAAAGGGTTTTGGGTCGGCGCTTAACGTCGATTTGAAGCTGTGTGCAGGACTGATGGGGTCTGAGCGTTAGACCTCGATCTCCAGCATGCCCTCCACCACGCGGGTGGGATAGTAAGCAGTGTCGGTCACGGCGGGCATGCGCGTGGCCTTGCCGCTGCGCACGTCGAAGCGCGCGCCGTGGCGCGGGCAGACGATCTCGAAGCCGTCCAGGTCACCGTCGCCCAGCGGATTGCCGTCGTGGGTGCATTCGTCGCGGATGGCGTAGAAGTTCCCGGCGATATTGAAGACCACCACCGGTTGGCCTTTGATCTCCAGGAAGAGGCGCTCGCCGTTGCCCACTTCTTCAGCGCGGATGACCGGATAGTATTTCCCCTCGTTCATTCCTCGTCCCCCTCTTCGCCCAGGCCGTAGGCGCCGGCCTTGAGCACCTTGAGCGGCAGCAGGGCGCATTTCAGGCGCACCGGCCCCAGCTCGATCCCCAGCAGGTCAAGGATATCCTGCTTGGTCAGCGCACGCACTTCCTCCAACGTCTTACCCTGGATGGACTCCAGCAGCAGGTCGGCGGAGGCCTGTGAGATGGCGCAGCCGTGTCCGGAGAAGGCGGCTTCGCTGACCCGACCTTCGCCATCCAGGCGCAGGTCAATGCGGATATGGTCGCCGCACAGCGGATTCTCGTCCTCGAAGCTCAAGTCGTGCGGGTCAAGCTGCCCGCGGAAGAGCGGCTCTTTGTAACGTTCTACGATCACCTGGCGATAAAGGTCATCCATAAAAGTTCCTTATGCAACTCGATGTCACCCTTCGCCGATTTGCGGCTCAGGGTGACAAAACGATGATTCCTAACCAAACATCTTCTTCACTTGCTCCAACCCCTCCACCAGTCGGTCCACCTCTTCACGGGTGTTGTAGAGGTAGAAGCTGGCGCGGGTGGTCGCGGGCAAATTGTAGCGGTCGTGCAGGGGCATGGCGCAGTGGTGCCCGGCGCGCACAGCGATGCCGTAGGAATCCAACACCTGGGCCACATCGTGCGGGTGGATACCCTGCAGGGTAAAGGCAGCCACGCCGCCCTTTTTCTCCGCCTGGGGGCCGATCACCTGCAACCCGCCCACCTCGGACAGGCGGTCCAGCGCGTAGGCGATGATCTCCTGCTCGTGCGCGGCGATGGCGTCCATCCCGACCGACTTAAGATAATCGACCGCCGCGCCCAGCCCAACCGCCTCAGCGATGGCCGGAGTGCCGGCTTCGAACTTGTGCGGCAGCTCGTTGGGGGTGAAGCTGCGCAGGAAGACCTTCTTGATCATATCCCCGCCGCCCATGTAGGGGGGCATGGCCGCCAGGAGCGCCTCGCGCCCGTACAACACGCCGATGCCGGTTGGGCCGCACATTTTGTGGGCCGAGAAGGCCATGAAATCAGCGTCCAGGTCCTGCACATCCACGGCAAAGTGCGGCACGGATTGGGCTCCGTCCACCAGGGCCAGTGCTCCGGCCTGGTGAGCCAGGGCAATGATCTCGCGGGCGGGGTTGATCGTGCCCAGCACATTCGACATGTGGGTGAAGGCCACCAGCCTGGGCGACTGCTCCAGCAGGCGGCGGTAAGTTTCCAGGTCGAGCAGGCCATCCTGCGTGACGGGGATGAATTCCAGGCGCAGGTTCAGTTCGGCCGCCAGCATCTGCCAGGGGACCAGGTTGGAGTGGTGCTCCATCTCGGTCAGAATCAGCAGATCGCCGGGCTTGAGATTGGCGCGGCCCCAGGCTGCGGCCACCAGGTTGATCGACTCAGTGGCGTTGCGGGTGTAGATCACCTCGCGGGTGCTCTTTGCGCCAATGAATTTGGCTACCTTCTTGCGCGCGCCTTCATAGGCGGCGGTGGATTCCTCCGCCAGGGTATGCACCCCGCGGTGGATATTGCCGTTGGTCTGGCGGTAAAAGGCATCCATTGCCTCGATCACTGCCGACGGTTTCTGGGCGGTGGCGGTGGAATCCAGGTAAATTAAATTAACGCCGGGATGCACCTCCCGCTGCAGAATGGGAAAATCGGCGCGGATGCGCTGCAAATCAAAGGTCATAGAAAGGTCCTTGGATCAGGCGGGCCGCTCGCGGCGGGCAGGCGAAGCCGCCGGCTGCGGGGCACGGATATGCTGGGAATTGGCCGGGTACCAGAGGATGTGGTCGGGTACCATCCAACCGTCGGTGAGGAACACATTGGAGCGGAATTGCACTGCCACCATCTTGGGATCCACCTGGACAACAATGCCTTTCAGCCAGCCGCGGATGCGCTGGCCGCCTTTCTCATGGTCGCAAAAGACCTCGACCGTGTCGCCTACATCAAAGGCCGTCTCGGGATCTGGGGGGGACATAAAGGGTACTGGTGCCATTTTTTCGCTCCTGTTCTGATTCAGCGCTTCCACATGGTCTTGCGCATCATTTCATTTTATCATAAGGACTAAATTTGCTTGTCATTGCGAGCACCCCTGTGGGGTGCGATTGGGGAGCATCCCCTTCGGGAAGCAATCTCCGAGCCGAATTGGAGATCGCTTCATCGGGCTAAAGCCCTCCTCGCAATGACGTGTATTCCTACGCGTTCAATTTCTCGTGGATGGCAGCCTGGAAGCGCTCGCGCACGCCCTCGAAGGGGATGCGCTGCATGATCGGGTCGAAGAAGCCCTCCACCACCAGGCGCTCGGCCTCGCCGCGCGGGATGCCACGGCTGAGCAGGTAGAAGACCTGCTCGGGGTCGATCTTGCCGACCGTGGCGCCGTGGGTGCAGCGTACATCGTCGGCCAGGATCTCCAGGCCGGGGATCGAATCGGCGCGCGCGGCGGGGGAAAGCACCAGGTTGCGGTTGGCCTGGTACCCGTCGGTCTTATCGGCGCCGGGGGCCACGTAGATCATCCCCTGCCAGACCGAGCGGCTCTCGTCCAGCAGCGCGCCCTTGAAGAGCAGGTCGCTGGTGGTGTGGGGGGCCATGTGGTTCTGCTGGGTATCATGATCCAGATGCTGGTTGTGGTTGGTGATATAAAAGCCGGACATCTTGCCGGTGCTGCCCTGCCCCACCAGGTCCAGTTCGGAGAAATTCTTGGTCAGGCGCGAACCGACCGCGCCAAAGATCCAGTCCAACGTGCCGTCGCGTTCGACATGCGCGCGCTCGTGGCTGAAGTTATAGACGTGCTGGCCCCAGGATTGCAGTTCGACAAAACGCAGGTTAGCGCCTTCGCCAATATACAGTTCCACCGTTCCGGCGTGCATGGCCTGGCCTTCGCTTTCTTCGGGCGAGGCAGCCTCGTGCACGTAGGTGGCGGAGGCGCCGGCCTCCAGGTAGACCACCACCTGGGTCAGGTGCGCCAGGTTGATCCCCGGCCCCCAGACCAGGCTGTGCAGGGGTTGTTCCACCTGCAGGTTGCGCGGCACATAGAGGAACACGCCGTTCTGCGCCAGCGCACCGGCCAGGGCGGCAAATTTCCCTTCGCGGGCATGCACGACCGAACCGAGGGCCTTTTCCAGCAGGGCCGGATGCTGGCGCTCGGCGCTCAGCAGGTCAGTGAAGATCACTCCCTGGCGCTGAAGGTCTTCGTTCAACTGCACCTGCACCCCACCGGGGAGCAGGATCACCTGCCCGCCGTGTGCGCCGGCAGTGAGCGGACGCAGCAGATTGGCCGGCACCGGCGCCAGACCCTGGTAGGCCTGTGCTTCAGGCAGGCGGAATTTGGAGATTTCCAAAGCACGCAGGTCGGTGCGGCGCCAGGCCTCTTCGCTTGTGGCGGGCAGCGGCAGGCTGTGGAAGGCCTCCCAGGCCTCCTGGCGGTAGGCGCGCAGCCCGGCCGAAAGTCCTTCGGCGCGCACCTGCCCGGATTGGAAAGTGAATTCTTTGGGGGCCGCCTCGCGGCGGCGCATCACAACGGGGGTATCTGCCATAGTGTTAACCTATCGACCCTTCCATTTGCAGCTGGATCAGGCGGTTCATTTCCACCGCATATTCCATGGGCAGTTCGCGCACCAGCGGCTCAATAAAGCCGGAGACGACCATGGTGGTGGCCTCTTCTTCGCTCAGGCCGCGGCTCATCAGGTAGAATAACTGCTCCTCGCCCACCTTGGAGACGGAGGCTTCGTGGCCGATGGTCACATCGTCCTCGTCGATCTCGATCGAGGGGTAGGTGTCCGAACGGGATTGCGGATCGAGCAGCAGCGCGTCGCAGACCACGTTAGAGCGGGCATCGTGGGCGCCCTTGTAGACCTTCAGCAGGCCGCGGTAGGAGGAACGCCCGCCGCCCTTGCTGATCGACTTGGAGGTGATCTTGCTGCTGGTGTGCGGGGCAAAATGCACCACCTTGCCGCCCGCATCCTGGTGCTGGCCCGGCCCGGCGAAGGCCATCGAGAGGATCTCGCCGTGCGCGCCGCGCCCCTTCAGGTAGCAGGAGGGGTATTTCATCGTCACCTTCGAGCCCAGGTTGGCGTCCACCCACTCCATCGTGCCGTCTTCTTCGACGATCGAGCGCTGGGTGACCAGGTTATACACGTTGGTGGACCAGTTCTGGATGGTGGAATAGCGCACGCGGGCGCCCTTCTTGACAATGATCTCGATCACGCCGGAGTGGAACGAATCGGTGGTGTATTGGGGAGCCGTGCAGCCCTCCACGTAATGCACCTGCGCGCCTTCGTCGGCGATGATCAACGAGCGCTCGAACTGGCCGATGCTGGCAATGTTGAGGCGGAAGTAAGCCTGCAGGGGCAGGTCCACCTTGATGCCCGGCGGGATGTAGACGAACGACCCGCCCGACCAGACCGCGCTGTTGAGCGCGGAGAACTTGTTATCCTCGATCGGGATGACCGTGCCAAAATACTGGCGGAACAGGTCGGGGTGCTGGCGCAGGCCGTCCTCGATGCTGAGGAAGATCACGCCTTGTTTGGCGAGGTGCTCCTGCACCGAGTGGTAGACCATCTCAGATTCGTACTGCGCGCCCAGCCCGGCCAGGAACTTGCGTTCGGCCTCCGGCACGCCCAGTCGGTCGAAGGTCTTCTTGATCGCCTCCGGCACATCTTCCCAGCTTTTGCTCTCCAGGTCGGAGGGTTTGACATAGTAATAAATATCGTCCAGGTTCAGCTTGCTCAGATCGGCGCCCCAGGTGGGCATCGGGCGGGCGCGGAAATGCGCCAGCGCGCGCAGGCGGAAATCCAGCATCCACTGCGGCTCGCCTTTCATGCCCGAGATCTGGCGCACTACCTCTTCATCCAGACCCTTGCGGCTCTTAAAGACCGAGGTGTCCGGATCGCTGAAGCCGTATTTGTATTCTCCCAGGCCTTCCAGGGCCTGATTTTGCGGTTTGGCATCCATGTTGAGGGTCTCCTCTACGTACCTTTAATGATCGTGCCATTGCGATCTGCGAAGCTATTCCCTTCACGGGTTGGGGATTGCTTCGATCGGGCTTTGCCCTCCCTCGCAATGACGCCCGGTTCAGGACGCGGCAATCTCATTCTCGTATTTTTCGCGCACCCAATCGTAGCCGTGCTCTTCCAGATGCAGGGCCAGGTCGGCGCCGCCGGATTCAACGATCCGCCCGCCGAGCATGACATGCACGAATTCCGGTTTAATGTAGTTCAGAATGCGCTGGTAGTGAGTGATGACCAGCACGCCCAGCTGCGGCCCGCGCAGGGCGTTGACACCCTCCGAGACAATGCGCAGGGCGTCGATATCCAGGCCCGAGTCGGTCTCGTCCAGGATGGCGATCTCGGGTTTGAGGGTGGCCATCTGGAGGATCTCGGCGCGCTTCTTTTCACCGCCGGAGAAACCGTCGTTCAGGTAGCGCCCGGCGAAAGCGGGGTCCATCTTGAGCAGTTCCATGCGTTCCTTGATCATCTTGCGGAACTCCACCAGCGGCATGCCCTTATCTTCTGGATTGGTGGCGCGGCGGCGGGCATTCAGGGCGGTGCGCAGGAAGTTCGCCAGCGTCACGCCGGGAATGGCAACCGGGTACTGGAAAGCCAGGAAGAGGCCCAGGCGCGAGCGTTCATCGGCTTCCAGTTCCAGTACATTCTGGCCCTTGAAGATCACTTCGCCCTGGGTAACCGTATAGGAGGGGTGGCCCATCAGGGTGTAGGCCAGGGTGGATTTACCCGTGCCGTTGGGACCCATGATGGCATGCACCTCGCCCTGCCCGATGGTCAGGTTGAGGCCTTTCAAGATCGGTTTATCTTCAATACTGACGTGCAAATTGCGAATGACCAGTTCAGACATGAGTTCATACTCCTGTAATTTTACGGACAGCTCACAGCTTGAAGCTCACAGCCGGTTAATGTTGCGATGGTCGTATCTTTGCAAGCGTGCTCAAGCAAGATACCCGTTTGATCGACGCGCGTATTATACCATTTTGGGCTTTTTCAGTCAATATTTATGATAATATTCTTAAATATTGACAAAACCCGCGCCTTTTGATATGATGACTGTATGAAAAGCACCCGCGAACGGATCCTGCAAACCCTGGCCTCCCACCCGCGCAGCCAGGTCAACGACCTGGCCGAGGCGGTGAACATCAACGGCATTTCCGTGCGCCACCACCTCAACACTCTACAAGCCGAGGGGCTGGTGACCTGTGAGGAAGAACGCCACGGCGTGGGACGCCCGCGCTTGGTCTATTTCCTGACCGACAAAGGCCTGGAGCGCTTCCCCTCGCGCTATTTCCGTCTGACCAACCTGCTGCTCGACCAGCTCAAGCTCTCCTTGCCTGAAGAACAATTCGGGCAGATCTTCACCGGGTTGGCCTCCACCCTGGCCGCCGAGTACGCCCAGGCGGGTGCCGGGCTGCCGGTAGAAGAGCGCCTCAACCTGATCCAGGATGTGCTGGCCCGCGAAGGTTTCCAGGTGGAATGGGAGAAGGAGAACGACCAGTACCTGATCCGCGAGGTGACCTGCCCCTATTACCATGTCGGCCAAAGCCACCCGGAAGTTTGCGCGGTGGACCAGACCCTGATCTCATCTGTGCTGGCGGTGCCGGTGGAAAAGATCCAATGCGTGCTGCGCGGCGACGCGCACTGCACCTATTCCATCCCCGCCAGCGCCATCCAGGAGCAAAAGAAATGAGCGAACCCCCAGGAAGCAATCGCCCTGTCTGGGCTGCCGAAGCCACCCACCCCGAACTTAGCCACAAGCTGCGCGCCGCCCTCGGCGAGGTCATGGACCCCGAGCTGGGGTTGTCGATCATCCAGCTTGGATTGGTGCGGGATGTGCAGATCGAGGATGAGAGCACCACGATCAAGATGATCCTCACCACCCCCTATTGCCCCTATGGTCCGGCGTTGATCGACGTGACGCGCAAGAAGGCCGAAGAGGCGTTGGAGCGCCCCGCCTTCATCGACTTCTCCCTGGAGATGTGGGATTTCTCGATGATGGAAGAAGGCCTGGGTCCAGAGTGGGGATTATATACTTAATTCTTCACCACAAAGACACTAAGGCACAAAGGGACACAAAGGATTTTCTATTAAGAACCTTTGTGTCCCTTATTTTCTTTGTTTCTTCGTGGTAGGTTTTATACTCTTTTGACATCAAAGAGCGAGGTCAGGCGCATGGCCAGGCCCATATCCCCGGTGAACTGCACCTTACCCAGCATATAGGCGCGCACAGGATCCAGCTTGCCGAAGAAAATATCCAGCACGTCCTGCGCCCCGGCTTGCAGCATGAGGGTGGGTTTTTCCACCCGCGCGCGGGTCACCTCGCAGCGCTGCTCGTGGATATGCACCAGCCATTCCCCGCCGCCTTCGCCGGATAGCTCAAAGAGGATGGTGGTATCGACGCCCCCGGCGCGTTCCGGCAGGAAGGCCACGGGCAATTTATCAAATAGATCCTGGATGGTCAGGTTGGACATGGGGGTAATTATACCTGAAGCGGGAGATTTATGAGCCGTAGAGGATAAAGGACATTTCGCAGGGACGGCCCGTGGCGTTACTCGGGGCTTGGGGGCTAGGGTCAGGGGGTGGGGTACCAGGATGCACCGAACGCCGTTCGATTTTACGAATGGCGCGTGCTTTCCCAGGCATCTTCTTGACATTCATATAGGATTGTGCTATTATAGGATAAGTATTATATAATACTTGTCCTATAATATACGAGGTGTCCTATATGCTTGATTACGCCATCCTGGGTTTCCTCCACTACAAACCGCTCTCAGGTTACGATCTGAAAAAGATCTTCGACAACTCCATCCAGCACTTTTGGGCTGCCGACCAGAGCCAGATCTACCGCACCCTGGCGCGCCTGACCGAACGCGGCTGGGTGGAGGTGGAAGTGATCGAACAGTCCGACCGGCCCGACCGCAAGGTCTACCACATCACCCCTGCCGGGCAGGCCGAGCTGGCGCGCTGGATCAGCGGCCCACCGCCAATGGACGCGCCGCGCAGCGCCCCCCTGGTGCAGGTCTTCTTCGCCGGGCAGATGTCCGACGCGGAGATCCTGGCCAAGTTCGAGGGCTTCGCCCAGATGATGCGCATGGTGCTCAATCAGTATTACGCCATCCCGGATTCGATCGAGCCCTACCGCAACCAGATCAACTCGCCGCGCGAACATTTCTTCTGGATGCTGACCCTGGAAAACGGCATCCGCAACATGCGCGCCAACCTGGAATGGGCCGAGAGCGTGATCGCGCGCATCAAGGCTGGCGAAGTCCCGCAAGAATAATCACATGAAGGAGCTTTTCATGATAAAACAAATCCCCATGCGCCAGCGCGTGCGCAAAGCCCTGGTCATCCTGGCCTTTTTGTCCTTTCCGATCACGATGAACTTCCTCTCGCCTTACGTCATCCTCGACGGCGCTTCGCAGGGCATCGCCAGCGGCAGCGCGGTGATGTTCAGCCTGATGTTCGCCGCCTCGCTCTTCCTCGGGCGGGCCTGGTGCGGTTGGGTGTGCCCCGGCGGCGGCATCCAGGAGATCGTCGAGCCGGTCAACAACCGCGCGGTGAACGTGCGCAAGATCAGCTGGATCAAGTGGGCAGTGTGGATCCCGTGGATCAGCATAGTCCTCTTTACTGCCCTCAGCGCGGGTGGCTTCCGCACCGTCAATATGCTCCTCGACACGCAGAACGGCATCTCAGTGGCCGGGGACGCTGACCGCCCGATCTTCTTCGCCTACATGATCTACTATATCGTCATCCTGCTCTTCGCCGGGCTGGCGATCTTCGTCGGACGGCGGGCAGGCTGCCACACCGTCTGTTGGATGGCGCCCTTCATGATCGCCGGGCGCTGGCTGCGCAACCGCCTGGCCTGGCCTTCTCTGCGCCTGAAGGCCGACCCCTCCGCCTGCGCGGATTGCAAGACCTGCACCAGCCACTGCCCGATGAGCCTGGACGTGAACGGCATGGTGCAGATGAACCAGATGGAGAACTCCTCCTGCATCCTGTGCGGCACCTGTGTGGACGGCTGCACGAAGAACGCCATCCGCTTTTCTTTTAGCGCTGAAAAATGATATCACCACAAAGGCGCAAAGAAACGAAGGAACACAAAGGATTTCTTATACAATCCCTCTTAGTGTCCCTTAGCGCCTATGTCTCTTCGTGGTGAGAATTTTGATGAGGTTTTAGCAAAATGAAAATAACCATCCTGAACGGCACCCCCAACGGGGAATATCGAATGAACTCCTATCTGGAGCAACTGGAAAAAAGCCTGGCCGCGGCCGGGCACAGCCTGACCCACCTGCACCTGGCGCAGATGGACATTCGCACCTGCATCGGCTGTTTCGGCTGCTGGGTCAAGACCCCCGGCAAATGCTTCTCGCCGGATGAGTCCTGCCAGGTCTGCCAGGCGGTGATCGGCTCCGATTTCACCCTCTGGGCTGCCCCGCTGCGCATGGGCTTCCCCAGCAGCCTGTTGAAGATGGCCATGGATAAATCCATCCCGCTCATCCACCCCTATTTCGAGGTGGTCCACAACGAGGCCCACCACCGCTCCCGCTATGCGCATTATCCGCGCCTGGGCCTGCTGGTAGAGGAAGAATCCGCCACCACCCCGGCCGACCTGGAGATCGTGACCGATATCTTTGCCCGCACGGCGCTGAATATGAAAAGCGGGCTGGAATTCTGCCGCACCCTGCGCCAGCCGGTGCAAGAACTGGCCGGGCTGATTGGCGGCCCAAAACAACCCGCCCTGGCCTACCGTCGCGGGCTGGGCGCCACCCCAGGGCAGCGCATCGCCCCGCCGCGGAACATCACCTTCTTCAACGGCTCGCCGCGCGGGAAGAAGGGCAACACGCCCCTGCTCTTCCAGCACTTCCTCAACGGCTTCGAGACCCGCGAGGGGAATTCCAGCGCCGTCTATACCCTCAACCACCTGCAGCAGGCTGAGGAATTCCCGCGCGCCTTTGCGGAGGCGGAATGCGTCTTTGTCGGCTTCCCGCTCTACACCGACGGCATGCCCGGACTGGTGAAAGCCTTCTTCGAACAGCTGGAGCCCTTTGTGGGGCGGCCTGGCAATCCGCCTCTGGGCTTCCTGGTGCAGTCCGGCTTTCCGGAGGCGGCCCACTCGCGGCATGTGGAGCACTACCTGGGGCGCCTGGCGGCGCGCCTGGGCAGCCCCTACCTCGGTACGCTGGTGCGCGGCGGGGTGGAGGGCATCCAGATCATGCCGCCCTCGATGACCAACAAGACCTTCAGCCTGCTGACGCAGCTGGGCGGCAAGTTCGCCGAGAGCGGCCAGCTTGACCCGGAATTGCTTAAAGCCTTTGCCGGGCGGGAGCGCTACCCGGCCGTGCTGGCACCGCTCTTCAAGCTGTTCGTCCGGCTGCCGGTGGCAGGTTTCTACTGGGATATGCAGCTCAAGAAGAACGGAGCCTACGAGCAGAGGTTTGCCAAACCTTACGCAGAGGAATAATCGTTACGCTTGAAAAAATTGATCCCTTTGTGATCCTTCGTGTTCTTCGCGGAATGTGAAATTGATCTGTTGGAACCCGGGATGGTAGAATTTTCCCAGGTAGGGGCGCTCCGTCATGTTGAGGAAATGGGGTCATCCGATCAACAGGGAGCGCCCAGGTCCCCGCAGGCGCAAGAGATTTAACGGCGGGCAGGCTTTTGTTAACCGGCAAATCCTGGATTGCACATGGCAGCCTGCCCCTACGGCTGTCGCGCGGATGAACACGGAATCTTAATGATCCGTGCCATCCAGGTTAAATAATCTGATATATAATCAAGGCATGATCCATTCCATCTTCTTTCCCCCCAATGGCGCCGAGCCGGTGCTTGACCTGACCTCGGAAAAAATGAAACAAGCCCTGGCTGAGCCGGACGGCCTGCTGTGGATCAGCCTGGAACGCCCCACACAGGAAGATGCGGATTTGATCCTCAAAGGCGTGTTTGACTTCCATCCGCTGGCGGTGGAAGACTGCCTCTCCACCGGCTACCAGCCCCCCAAAGTGGATGATTTTTCCAGCTACCTGTTCATGATCATCCATGCCCTGCGCCCCGGAAAAGACCTGGGCGATATGGAAACCGACGAGTTGAACCTCTTCCTCGGCAAGAATTACCTGGTCACCAGTCACATGTATCATGATATGGAAGCGGTGGAACACGTCTGGAAGAAGCTGAGCCGCGACGAGCGTCTGCGCAACAACGGCGCGGATTTCCTCTGCCATGCCGTGCTGGATCGGTTGGTGGACGACTACATGCCGGTGATCGACCAGATGGACAATGAGATCGATTGGCTGGAGGATCAGGTTCTCTCCAAGCCCAATCCCAAGACGCTGGAGCGGGTGCTGGCCCTCAAGCACTCGGTGATGGCGCTGCGGCGCATCATCTCTCCCCAGCGCGAAGTGATCAACCGCCTGGCGCGGGACGAGTTCCCCATGATCGACCGCCAGGCGCGCATCTACTTCCGCGACATCTACGACCACCTGGTGCGCATCCAGGATCTGAGCGAATCGATCCGCGATATCGTCACCGGCGCGCTGGACATTTACCTCTCCTCCACCTCGCTGCGCCTGAACGAGATCATGCGCGCGCTGACGGTGGTCTCGACCATCTTCCTACCGCTTTCCTTCCTGGCCGGGGTGTATGGAACGAATTTCAAACATTTCCCCGAATTGGATTGGGGCTACCCGTGGGTCTGGCTGCTTTACGCGGCAGTGGCAGTGGGGTTCATCGTTTACTTCAAGAAGAAGAACTGGTTTTAAAACATTAACCACAGATAAACACAGATGAACACAGATAAGAATTTATTTGTATTATCTGTGTTTATCTGCTCTGATCCGTGTTCATCTGTGGTTTATCGCATTTTCCAGGGCTAAATTCACATCCGCAAACACCCGCGCGCCTTCAGACTGCAGGGCGCGCACCTTGTTCGGATTCTCCGCAATGCCCCAGGCGTGCAGATCGGCCTGGATGCCCTGCCCGCGCAGCAATTCCACCGCCCGGCGCGTGGCGCGGATGCCGATCGGCGAGTCCTCGAAGACATGCACGCTCAGGCGCTTCGGCAACCATTCCACAGCCGGCAGGCGCCCCTCCTTCAGCAGCAGCCCGGCCTCCTGTAGGGCCGGCCATTCGCTGCGCGCCAGCCCGGCCAGGAGTGCCCCCAGGGCATGCCCCGGTTCCGGTTTGATCAACTGCTCGGCGGAAAAGCCGATCGCCGCGCCCCAGTAACGCAAGCTGCCAAAACCGACCTTGGGCAGTGCTTCCAGCCCCGCCAGGCGGGCAGCCAGCTCGGCCTCGGCGGTGTAGCCCACCAGCGGCTCGCATTCGCGCGGCGGCAGGGAGGGCCGGGCGGTCAGCAGGGCCAGCGAAAGCCGCCCCGCGCGCCAGGATTCCAGCAGCGCCGCGTGGCGCTCTGCCTCCAATAGAGGCATATCGTACAGCTCCAGGCAGGAGGGCGTCTCGAACTCGGCTGGGCGGCGGAAGGCGCGCTCAAACTCGCGGCTGCCGACCACAAAATGCTGGTGCAGGCGGGTGAGCGGGGCCAGTTCGATATCCCCCACGTTGGCGAACAACTCGTCCAGCAAGGCGGGATAGTCCAGCAGGCGGCGCAGGAAAACCCCGTCGCCCTGCCGCACATCCGCCAGCAGCGCCGCCGAAGGGGTGACCTGGTTGCCGACCAGCTGCGCAAGATGCTCCAGCGGGCTGTAGTCGATCCCCAGCCTGCCCGGCGCGCAGGCGCGCACCGTCTGGAAGGCCGACTCAAGCGTATCGCCCAGGCGAGCGGCCGGGCAGCGGGCCAGAACCTGCTCCAGCGCCAGGGCGGTGACCAGGGCGGCCATGTCCCACTCGTTGGTGATGCCCTGGGCGATCATGCGCTCGAACCAGATGGGGTCGGGGGCGGGGTCTTCCAGCCCCATGCGGCGGTAGACCGTCTCTAGCGTGGTTCGCAGGGCGGCCTGGTATCCCCCCGGACGGATCAACACCCCATCCAGGTCAAAGAGCATCACGGTTGCGTCTGTCATCCAATACCTTCCGTTACATTAGAGATCCGGAAGGCAGCCTTCCGGCGGGCAATATTTTGTTATAATATCACAAGTTACGGGAAATCTTTTTTCTTATTTTCTGTTTTCCCGACCGCAAGCGCACCCCCAACTCATTCTTTTTCGCAAGGTGAAGCCATGATCCATATTTTGACCGACAGCTGTTCCGACCTGAGTCCCGAGCTGCTGAAGCGTTTCAACGTCGAAACGATCCCCTTCCCGGTCACCATCGGGGAGGAAAACTTCCTGGACGGCGTAACCATCTCGACCGCTGAACTGTTCGCCAAGGCCGCCGCGACCAACAAGCTGCCCAAGACCGCCGCCCCGGCGATCGGGCAGTACCTCAAATTCTTCGACCGCCCCGGGCCGGTGATCTTCACCGGCATCAGCAGCAAGCTCTCCGCCGGCACCCAAAACGCGCTGCTGGCGGCGCGTGAGATGACCGGGCAGGAGATCCACGTGGTCGACTCGCATAACCTGTCCACCGGCATCGGGCTGACCGCCCTGCTGGCGGCCGAGCTGCGCGACCAGGGCAAGTCGCCGCAGGAGATCGTGCAGGCGATGGAAGCGCAGATCCCGCATGTGCGCACCTCCTTCGTCATCGACACCCTGGACTACCTCTACATGGGCGGGCGCTGCACGGCTATGCAGCACCTCTTCGGCTCGCTGCTCAAGCTGCGCCCGGTGATCGCCGTGGAAGACGGCGCGCTGATCGTGCGCGAGAAGATCCGCGGCAGCCGCAAGAAGGCCCTCGACTCGATGCTGATCGAATTCGAAGCCCATCTGCCGCGGGTGGATTCACGGCGCGTCTTCGTCACCCACACCAGCTGCCCGCAAGATGCCGAATACCTGGCCGGAGAGCTGCGCCTGCGCACGCAGATCGACGACCTGTACATCACCGAAGCCGGCTCGACCATCGCCAGCCACTGCGGGCCGAACACCATCGGCATCCTGTACGTGACGAAATAAAGCCTCACCACAAAGTTTTTAAAAAACAGGGTGGTTTTTGGCGGCTTACCGCCAAAAACCACCCTTAATTATTTTCTGCTTTGTGGTAAGGATTACCCGACCAGGCCGACTTCCTTGACCACCCTGGCGACCACTTCCAGCACGTGGTCGAGCTGGGCATCGGTGTGGGTGGCCATGTAGCTGGTGCGCAGCAGGGAGTGGCCCTGCGGCACGGCGGGGGAAATGACCGGATTGACGAACACGCCCGCGTCGAAGAGCTTGCGCCAGACCAGGAAGGTGGCCTGGTCGTCGCCGATGATGATCGGCACTACCGGCGTGACCGAGCGTCCGGTATTCAGGCCGATCTCATGGTAGCCCTTGCGCATTTTCTCAGCGATCTGCATCACGCGCGCGGCGCGTTCCGGCTCCTCGCGCATCACCTGCAGGGCAGCCAGGGCTGCCGCGGCGTTGGCCGGGGGAATGCTGGCGGAGAAGATCATCGCCCGCGCGGTGTGCTTGATGTAATCCACAATGTCGAAATCGCCGGCGATGAAGCCGCCCAGCGAGGCAAAGGACTTGGAGAAGGTGGACATGATCAGGTCGGTTTCCTGGGTGGCATTGAAATGCCAGGCTGTTCCGTGGCCTTCGCCCAGCACGCCCATGCCGTGGGCATCGTCCACCATCAGGCGCGCGCCGTGTTTCTTGATGACCGGGATCAAGGCGGGCAGGTCGGCCAGGTCGCCTTCCATGCTGAACAAACCGTCCAGCACCACCAGCTTGCCCGCTTCTTCGGGCAGGGAGGCCAGCACGCGCTCCAGGTGGGCGGGGTCGTTGTGGATGTAGCGCTCCAACTTGCCGTAACCCAGACGGGCGCCGTCCACGATGCTGGCGTGGTCATCCTTGTCGAGGATGACGTAATCGCCGCGCCCGACCAGCGAGCTGATCGTGCCCAGGTTGGTCTGCATGCCGGTGGAGAAGACCAGCGCGGTTTCCTTGCCCACCCACTCGGCCAGCTGGCGTTCCAGCTCTTCGTGCATGGCCAGGGTGCCGTTCAAAAAGCGCGAGCCGGTGCAGCTGGTGCCGTAGCGCTTGATCGCCTCGATGGCGGCTTCGCGCACCTTGGGGTGCGTGGTCAGGCCGAGGTAGTTGTTCGAGCCGCACATGATCATGCGCTTGCCCTGGTAGACCACCTCGGTGCCTTCATTTTCATTCAACGGAATGAAATAGGGATAATAGCCGTCGCGGATGGCATCCCGCGCGAGGGTGTAGTCAAAACACTTTTGAAAGATATCCATGATCCTTTTCCTTTAGAAAATGATGAAAACGTACAAAAGATACTGCACAAATAGAATGCCTTGATTATATCATGGGTATAATAATGAGTAGGGCGCTATCTCACGCCCATCCATTTCTGAACCCCAATTAAACGAAACGATGCTCCGCCTATTTGACCTCCATGCCCAAACCGAACGCCTGGCGATCCGCAGAAGCGATCCGGACGGCCGGGACAAAATCGAGCTTCGCACCCTACAAAGGCAACCGCTCGGAGAGATAGCGGCTGAATTTCTGCCGCTGGAGCCGCATTGGTCGCCCGATGCCTCCACTGTGGCCTTCGGCAGCAACGACGGCTTGCTGTACGTTCACCACCCGGAAGACGCCAGCCCGAAGGTTGTATTCACCAATCCTGACCTGCAAGCCGGTTTTTGCGAATGGGCAGCGGACGGGAACCGGTTGGTCTTTTCGGCGTACGACAAAGCGCGCCGCACCCCGCCGGATATCTTCTGCCTGGCGCTGGACAGCGGGCAAGTTCTTCGCTTGACCCATGATCCCAACGCAGTTGACCGCTTCCCGCATTGGTCACCTTCCGGTCAGTGGGTGGCATTTCAGCGGCAGTTCTTAGACGAACCCGAACTGCCCAGGCGGGTGTATATCCTCGAAGTGCGGACGGGCCGTTGTTTTCCGGCATTGAACCCTCGCGAGGTGGATTATGAAATTGGCCGCTTCAGCTGGAGCGCTGATTCTTCCTCTCTGCTGGTCACCGTTTTTCAAAAGGACCGCCGGCAGCTACGGGTCGTCCGGCTTGAAGACCAATCGACCATCTGGAGTTATGAATCGGAGACGATCCAGGGCGGCGCTTTTTCACCGCAGGGGGAGCGGATCTTGTGCGTCTGCTACGAAGAATTCCTGTGGTTCGCTTACCCGGAAGGCACGTTACTCGAACGTCTTTCCCTCGCTTCCACCGCGCGGGTGCGTCAATACTTCACCGGCCCGCAAGTTCGTTTTGATCGCCGCGAAAATATCATCTATTATCTTGGGGAGGATTCTTGTCTGTACCGTTGGCCTATCGGCGGAGCCTGCGAGTGTGTACTCGAGGATGATCCACAGGTCAGGCCCGCATATACCCGCGAAGAGTACCTTATCCCTTCCCGCGACGGGCGGCTTATCCCGGTGCAGCGCTTCATCCCTCCACAAGCCCGGTCTGCGGCCATCCTGTATGTCCACGGCGGGCCAGGAGCAGCCGTTGACCCTGACGACCCGTTCATGCTGCGCCTGCTGGCCGAAGGGGTTGAGTTTGTCTGCGCGGCCTACCGTGGAAGTTGTGGATATGGCCGGGAGCACGAGGAAGCGAATCGGGGCGAATACGGCCGGGCGGATGTGTGGGATATTCTCGCCGCGGGCTTTGACTGGAAAGAACGAACCGGCGGACAGCGGCCTCTCCTCATCGCCGGCTACAGCTACGGCGGTTTCCTGACCCTCCTGGCATTGGCGCAGGAAGAGACACCCTGGGCGGGCGGCATCGGTATGTGGATTGTGAGCGACCTGTCTCACATGCCTTTACATCTCCGTAAAGCGTTTCCGAACGATCCAGGCCAGAGAGCCGCGGTGATGATTGAACGGTCGCCTCTCAAACAGGCCGGGCGCGTTCACGTTCCCCTGCTCCTGTTTCACGGCGCCCTGGATACTACCGCAACAACGCAAGATATGCGAACCATTCAGGCCAGCATCACAGGCCAGGGAGGTAACTGTGAACTGGTCATCTTCGAGGATGACACTCACGGGCTGATGCGCCACAGGGACGAAATTCATTCCCGCGTGATGATATTTTTAGAGGGTGTAAATGAAGGAGGTTAATGATATGAAAAGGCTCTACGGAAGTATCGAAGCCGGAGGAACCAAATTCATCTGCATGATCGCCGGCGGCCCGGACGACATCCGCGCCGAGGCGCGTTTCGCCACCACCACCCCTGCCGAGACGTTGGGGCAGGTGATCCGCTTCTTCCAGACGGAGCGCGAACGCCAGCCCGAGCCGCTGGAGGCAGTTGGCATCGGCAGCTTTGGCCCGGTGGAACTGGATCCCGCTTCGCCCACCTACGGCTGCATCACCGCCACGCCCAAGCCCGGCTGGGCTAACACCCCCCTGCTGGGGCCCATCCGCGAGGCGCTCAACCTGCCGGTGGCTTTCGATACGGATGTGAACGCCGCGGCGGTGGGCGAGGGACGCTGGGGCGCAGGGCGCGGGCTGCAGAACTTCGTCTATTACACCATCGGCACCGGCATCGGCGGCGGCGCCATCATCAACGGGCAGCCGCTGCACGGCCTGGTGCACCCCGAGATGGGCCACATGCGCCTGCCGCACGATTTTAACCACGATCCCTTCCCCGGCATCTGTCCCTTCCATGCCGATTGTTTCGAGGGGCTGGCCAGCGGCCCGGCGATGCGCAACCGCTGGGGACAACCGGCCGAACTGCTCCCGCCCGAGCACCCGGCCTGGGACCTGGAGGCGCATTACATCGCCCAGGCGCTGAACAACACCCTGTGCGTGCTCTCGCCCCAACGCATCATCCTGGGCGGCGGGATCATGCAGCAGGCACAGCTTTTCCCGCTCATTCGCAAGTGGCTGCGCATCCTGGTGCATCAATACATCGTCTCGCCCGCCCTGGAAGAGGGCCTCGACAGCTACATCGTTCCCCCCGCGCTGGGCAGCCGCGCCGGAGGGCTGGGCGCGCTGGCGCTGGCGATGCAGTGGAACGAAAAATAGCGAAAGACGCCCAGTGGACGGGCTGCATCCGCTGACCTTTTTTGTGGAATTGGATGCGCCTGCGCTGGAGGCGCTCTTTGACGATGCGCAGGTGATCCCCACCTTGCAGCAAATAGGCGCCGGGCTTGCGGTGGGGCTGATCGACCTCTCCCCTGGGCGGGCGCAGGTGATCCGGAAACTGAACCGGGCCGGCATCCCGCTGACCGCCTGGCTGCTGCTGCCGCACGCCGAGGGATACTGGTTCAACCTGAACAACACTCCTCAGGCATTGCGGCGCTACCAGGATTTCCGCGCCTGGAGCCGGCAGCACGGCCTGGAATGGCAGGCGGTGGGTCTGGATATCGAGCCGGACATTAACACGCTCCAGATGTTGCCCCGACAACCGCTGTCCGCGCTGCGGCGCATGCTCGGCAAGCTGGGCGACGGGGCGCGGCTGGAGAACGCCCGCCGGACGTACCAGTCCCTGGTGGCGCAAATTCACGCGGATGGGCTGCGCGCGCAGAGCTACCAGTTCTGCGTGATGCTGGACGAGCGCCGTATGGGCAGCACTTTCTTGCAGCGTCTGGCCGGCGTGCTGGACCTGGCGGTCGATCAAGAAGTGCTGATGCTGTATTCCAGCTTCACCCGCACCTACGGGGCAGCCCTGCTGGAAAGCTACGCCGCCGAGGCCGGGGGGATCGGGATCGGCTCAACCGGCGGCGGGGTGGATATCGAGGGGCTGGCGGATACCCGCCCGCTGACCTGGGAGGAATTGCAGCGCGACCTGCTGCTGGCGCAGCGCCACGCCAAAGAGCTGTTCATATTCAGCCTGGAAGGCTGTATTCAGCAAGGCTTCCTGGCGCGCCTGGCGGCTTTCGACTGGGAGCAGCCGGCCCCACCCCTGCCGGAGAACCTGGGCAGGGTCAACGCAGCCCGCCGGCTGCTGCGCGGAGGGCTGTGGGCTGCGCGCCGCTGGCGCCTCCTGCTGGCGGCGGCGCTGGTGTTGTGGTGGCTAAAGCGATCAACCGCAGATAAACGCGGATGAAGCCGGATAAAACCTGGGGATCATTCCCCTATTTCTCTTTCCTGGATTAGCAGGTCTACACGCTGGACGATCTGCTCCTACCCGTCCGCATCTCTGCGTGAGATGGATAGGTTGAGCCCGGTCTCCTCGGCTGCCATACCTGTATCCCGCCCACTTCAATATAACATCAACAATTGTTGCTACGGTCCGACCAATTCAAATGTGTCCAGAATCTCAAAAAATAATTTCAAACCCCTTGGATCCATCAATAAATTCAGATTATCATGCACGGGAAGGAAATAATAAATCTTATCCTGGTGCGGAATTAAAATTGTCAACTCGTACATGGATGGACGATAAGTTGATTTATAAGCATGCAATCCCGCAATGGTGATTTTTCCCAGGGTTGCTCTAATACTTTCAATCCTGGGGATATCTGTCGGATTCGAATATATTCTTTGTAGAACATTTTCGACAGGAAGTTGTTCAGGATTATCGATCACCATAATTTCCATCCCTTGATAGCCATTTGCGTCAGGGATTTCAAACTGAAGGCTGACGATATCATAATTAATTCCGCTGTCTCTACTGGTCATAAAATGCGCATCAGCAGGATAGCTGAAAGAGTAACCTGCCTCGGTGTCATTGTACAAATACCAGCCATTCTCCAACATGGGAGGTATTGGAGTTTCAGTGATGGGAGGCGTTGTAGATAAAGGATAAGTTGATGTATGAATAATATCTGGCGTTGCGGTGAACAAAGGCTGAATTGGATACGCCTGCCCGCTTTCCACGCATTCCGGATCGGGCTGTGGGGACAGGGTTCCCGGGCCTGCGGGGTAATCCACCTTTTCTTCCAGCCGTTGGCGCAGGGTTTGCAGCAGTTGGGGCGGGAACTCATCTTCAAATTCGGTTCTGCTCTCCACCACCGCGCAGCCGTCCGCGCGGATGCGGAACCATTGCGGCATGTAGGTCGGGGTGTACAATATAGCCTGGTCGATAATTTGGCTATACGAATAAGAAGCGCAACGCAAAAGGAAGACATACCGCTCCCCCATTTGGAGCCGGACGATCTGGTAGACCTGCTCCGCCGCCGCAAGCTCCTCCGCGGTGGGCTCGCGCCCCGGGTTGCCGTCCAGCAGCATTCCGCCGGATTCGGTGACATAGATCGTGCCCGGCGCCTGCCCCTGCCAGGTTTCCTCCACCTCCACCTCGATCACATGACCAACGCCGTAATCCACGGGGGAGGGCCGCGAGGAGTCCCACACATCCCGCGCGGTGTTGACGATCTCCAGCTCGCGCACCGGCCGCCCGATCACGATCAGGTCGGATTTTTCGGCCAGGTCTTTGTAGGGGTAGATGACCAACCAATCCTGCATGACCGCGACCTCCTCCTCGAGGGTCGGCGTGGGGGTCGAAGGCGCCGCAGCGCAGGCGGAAGCCAACAGAGCCAGCAACAGGAAAGACACTACGCGGAGTTTCATATATCAAGTATATACCATAAATCAAATCCGAAGAATTTTTTCTTGCATCGCACGGAAGAAACCGCTATACTCTGCTTAGCTGAATGCGTGGGGGAAAATCCCCCCTTAACCTTTATCATCCTTTTCCCTTCCGAGGTACCCAATGCTTACTATCCTTCGCGTGTTGGTTGTTCTCGCCAGCCTGGGCGGACTTATTTTCCCATCCGCGCAGTCCCATTCTCTCCCGTCCGGCTCAAAAGGCGTGGATTGCGCGCTGGTCAGCGAGATCCCGCAAACCGAATGTGAAGCCCTGGTGACCGTCTTCAACCAGACCAAAGGTCCCGGGTGGAGCCAGAAGACCAACTGGCTGGAAAATGACGAACCCGGAACGTGGTACGGAGTGACTGTCTTTGAAGGGCATGTCACCGGCCTTAACCTGCAAAATAATGGGTTGAAAGGCAGCATTCCCCCGGTCATCGGAGACTTAATTTTCCTGACCGAGCTGAACCTGAGCGGGAACGGCCTCAGCGGAGGGATCCCCAAGAATTTTGGCAACCTGGCTCAGTTATATTCATTAAACCTGGGCGGGAACGATCTGACCGGAACCATCCCTGCCCAATTGGGCAGCCTGACTAACCTGTCCAACCTGAACCTGGGTTCCAACGACTTATTTGGCATTATTCCGCCCGAGTTCCAGAATTTGACCTCTCTGACCAACCTGTGGCTTGCGAATAACCAGTTAAGCGGCACCATCCCGGGCGGACTGGGAAGCCTGCCCCTCCTGGATACGTTGAGCCTGAGCAATAACCAGTTCAGCGGAGAGATCCCCTCCGAATTGGGGAACCTCTCCAACCTGTATAACCTCTATCTCAACGGGAACCAGCTGACCGGAGCCGTTCCTGCCAGCCTGGCCAATCTGACCAACCTGTGTGATGGATCTGTCAAAGCCCCATGCAGCGGGCAGTACCGCCTTGACCTGGGGTTCAACATCCTGGAGACCAGCGGGCTTTCTCCTGAGCTGGAGGCCTTCCTGGCGGGCAGGGACCCGGATTGGAAGGAGACCCAATGGATCCCCTTCACCTCCTGCGCGGAGGTCACCCAAATCCCGGCTGCCGAATGCAGCGCGCTGGTGGCGCTCTACCAGTCCACCGGCGGGACAGCCTGGTGGGTGCAGGATCACTGGCTGGAATCCGGCCGCCCGAAGATGTGGCACGGGGTGACCATCACCGGCGGGCATGTGACCGGCCTGAGCCTGACCTGGAACCGGCTGACCGGCGTGCTGCCCGCCCAGCTTGCCGACCTGACCGGGCTGACCACGCTATCTCTGGAAGCGAACCAGCTTTCCGGGCCGCTGCCTGAATGGATCGGCAATCTGAGCAGCCTGACCACTCTCAACCTTGCCAACAACCGCTTCACCGGCAGCCTCCCCGCCGCATGGAGCAGCCTGGTGCAATTGACCGGGTTGAACCTGGCAACCAACAAATTGAGCGGCAGCCTGCCCGCCTATTTGGGGACTATGTCCCAGCTCCAGCAGTTGAACCTGCGCGAAAATTATTTTGAAGGCGAGATCCCGCAAGCGCTGACCAACCTGAGCGGGCTTTGTTCTCCCCCGGCGTGCTGGAATTACGGACTGGATCTGAGCAACAATTTCTTTTCCACCTCGGGCGCCTGGCTTACCACCGACCTGAAGAACTTCCTGGATGCCAACGACCCGGACTGGCAGACCACCCAACTGCAAAGGTTCACCACCTGCGCAGACCAAAGCTTTATTCCTCTTTCCGAGTGCGAGGCGCTGGTGACCCTCTACAACACAACCAACGGCCCAGGCTGGCGGGAGGATCGCAACTGGCTTAAGACCAACGACCCGGGCACATGGTTGGGGGTGACCGTCTCCGAGCAGCATGTTGTCTTCCTGGAATTGAACCTGTATTACTTAACCGGCGCCATTCCCGCCGAATTGAGTAACCTCAGCCGGCTGATCTATCTGGATCTGGGCAACAACTCCCTGAGCGGGGCGATCCCTTCCCAGCTTCAAAACCTGACCTCGCTGCAGGTTTTATCCCTGTACGGGAACCAGTTGACCGGCAGCCTGCCCGCCTGGCTGGGAAACCTGCCGCTTTTAAGGATCTTATGGATGGAATGGAACCAGTTCAGCGGCGCGATCCCGCCCGAGCTGGGCAATCTCTCTAACCTGATCAGCCTTCACTTATACAAGAACAGGCTGAGCGGGGCCATCCCCTCGGAATTGCAGACCCTGACCAAGCTGGAATCACTCAATCTCTCTGATAATTCCCTTACCGGCCCCATCCCCGATTGGCTGGGGACCTTCACCAACCTGACCGAGCTGCACCTGGAAAAAAACCGGTTGGAAGGCTCCATCCCGGCCGCGCTGGGCAGCCTGAGCAAACTGAGCAAGCTCACCCTGGATCACAACCAGTTGAGCGGAAACATTCCCGCCGAATTGCAGGCGCTGACCGTCCTGAAGGAGATCAACCTTTCCAACAACCAGTTGAGCGGCAGCATTCCCGCCTGGCTGGGAGACCTCACCGGCCTGGAAAGGATCTCGCTGGACCACAACCTGCTCAGCGGCAATATTCCCACCTCGTTCGGGAGCCTACCCAACTTGAAACACCTTTCCCTGAATCATAACCAGTTGGAAGGAGCTGTCCCGGCTGAATTTCAAAATCTGATTGGGCTGCAAACCCTCTACCTAGCCGACAACCTGCTCGGTGGCGCTTTTCCCGGCTGGCTGGGCGACCTGACCTGCCTGATCGCCCTGAGCCTGGAAAACAACCAGTTTGACGGCGCCGTCCAGGCAAATATCACCAACCTGATGGGGCTGCCGGACCCCACGATGAATTCCTGGCAGGGAGATTACACGCTTAACCTCGGTTACAACCGCCTGGATGTCTCCGGCATGGATGCGGAAACCTCCTCCTTCCTGGCAGCCAAAGACCCGGACTGGTTCCTGACCCAGGCCACCAGCACGGTGCTGACCGGCAGCGGGGGCGGGTTGGCAGCCCGGGATGGACAGGTAACCCTCGTCTTCCCAAACGGAGCTGCTCCGGCTGGAATGACGATCACCTACATTCCACGCAGCGCGCCTGCTCACGATCTATGGAACGACTTCCTATTCATGAACCTCGCCTTTAACCTTGAGGTCAGCCCGGTGGTCAAATCCGATTACACCTTTGCGGCGCCTTTCACCATCAGCGCCTCCTATGCGCCGGATACAGGCGCGGTCAGGCTGGATGAACAAGGCCGGGTGTACCGGGTGGAGGAAGACTCGTTGGTCCTGCTCTACTGGGACGGCGCAGCCTGGACGGACGCAGCCGCCACCTGCGGCACCCCGGGCAGCTATGAGCGCGACCCGGTTAACAACCTGTTGACGGTGCAGGTTTGCAAATCTGGCCAGTTTGCCCTGGCCGGTGAAAAACAACAATCTCTGCTCTTCCTGCCCATGATCAAACGCTGAGGCGCCACTCCCCTCTACATATAGTATAATTATCCCTCAATGGACCTCAAAGAGCTGACCCAGGCGATGCACAACTTTGTCGGCGCGAAGGGGTGGTACAAGGCCGAAAGCCTGCGTCCGCAAACCCCGCGCAATATTGCCATTTCGCTCAGCCTGGAAGCCGCCGAGGTGCTGGAGCATTTCCAATGGGCGGAAGAATCGCCCAACCGGCCCGAATTGGCCGGCGAGCTAGCCGATGTGGCCCTGTACCTCCTCCAGCTGGCTTCCGTGACCGGCATCGACCTGGAGCAGGCCATCCTGGACAAGCTGCAAATCAACTACCAACGCACTTGGGACGACGAAAAATGAATGTGACCGTCTTTGGCGGGGCCAACCCGCTGCCTTCTGAACCCGCCTACGCTGAGGCCGAACGCCTGGGGCGCCTGCTGGCGCTGGCCGGGCACACCGTGCTGACCGGCGGCTACATCGGCACGATGGAAGCCACCTCTAAAGGCGCCGCCGAGGCCGGCGGGCACGTGATCGGCGTGACCTGCGCGGAGATCGAACGCTGGCGCAAGGTGAAAGCCAACGCCTGGGTGCGCGAGGAGTGGCGCTGCGAGACGCTGGACGAGCGCCTGATCCGCCTGATGGACGGCTGCGAGGCCGCCATTGCCCTGCCCGGCGGGGTGGGCACGCTGGTGGAGGTCGCCCTGCTGTGGAACCGCATGCTGATCGAAGCTACCCCCGCCCGCCCGCTGATCCTGGTCGGCAACGGCTGGCAGCAGACCATCCAGACCTTCCTGGATACGCAGCAAGGCTACGTGCAGGAAAAGCACCGCCGCATGGTGCAGTTCGCCCCCAGCGTGGAGAAAGCCGTGGAACTATTAATATTAAAATAGGCCACACATACACAAAGACGCGAAAATGGACTTAGAAACCTTCGTGTACTTTGCGCCTTTGTTCCTTTGTGGTGAATCTTTTCTATGGAGTATGGACCGATGAGTGACGAAAAATTACCTTCCCGCAGTGAAAATTATTCCGAGTGGTACAACACCCTGGTGCAGCGCGCCGAGCTGGCCGATTACGCCCCCGTGCGCGGCTGCATGGTCGTCCGCCCTTACGGCTGGAGCCTGTGGGAGAACATCCAGTCCTCCCTCGACCGGCGCTTCAAGGCCACCGGGCACATGAATGCCGCCTTCCCGCTCTTCATCCCCATGTCCTTCCTGGAAAAGGAGAAGGAACATGTGGAGGGTTTCGCCCCCGAGCTGGCCGTGGTGACCATCGGCGGCGGTGAGACTCTGGAAGAACCGCTGGTGGTGCGCCCCACCTCCGAGACGATCATCGGCCACATGTACGCCAAGTGGATCAAATCCTACCGCGACCTGCCGGTGCTGATCAACCAGTGGGCCAATGTGGTGCGCTGGGAGATGCGCACGCGCCTGTTCTTGCGCACGCTGGAATTCTACTGGCAGGAAGGCCACACCGCCCATGCCACCGCCGAGGAGGCCGAAGAAGAGACCCGCCGCATGCTGGAGATCTACACCCGTTTCGCGGTGGATGACGCGGCCGTGCCGGTCATTCCCGGGCGCAAGAGCGAGACCGAGAAGTTCGCCGGTGCGGTGCGCTCCTACACCATCGAAGCGATGATGGGCGACACCAAGGCGCTCCAGTCCGGCACCTCGCACAATCTGGGGCAGAACTTCGCCAAAGCCTTCGACATCCAGTACCTGGATGTGAACAACCAGCAGCAGTACTGCTGGACCACCTCCTGGGGCGTCTCCACCCGCTTTGTAGGCGCCATCATCATGACCCACGGCGACGACCAGGGCCTGATCCTGCCGCCCAAGCTGGCGCCCATCCAGGTGGTGATCGTGCCGATCTTCCGCAACGACGCCGAAAAGGCGGCCGTGATGCCGGTGGTGGAACAGGTGAAGCAGGAGCTGAACATGTTCCGCGTCAAGGTGGACGAACGGACCGAGATGACCCCCGGCTTCAAGTTCAACGATTGGGAAATGCGCGGCGTGCCGCTGCGCCTGGAGATCGGCCCGAAGGACGTGCAGAACCGTGTGGTCACCGCCGCCCGGCGCGACATCCCCGGCAAGGCCGGCAAGTCTGCCCTCAGCCTGGAACAACTGCCCGGGCAGATCGCCGAACTGCTGACCGAGATGCAGGCCTCCCTGTACGACCGGGCCGCAGCCTTCCGCGACGCGCACATTTTCGACCCCAAGGACTACGGCGAGATGGTGGAAGTGTTGCAAAACGGCTGGGCTTTCTCCTGGTGGTGCGGCAGCAAGGAATGCGAGGCTAAGATCAAGGAAGACACCAAGGCCACCACGCGCTGCATTCCCCTGGAGCAGCCCGGCGGGCACGGCAAGTGCATCGTCTGCGGCCAGCCCGCAGCCGAAAAGGCGTATTTCGCCAAGGCATATTAGAAAAAACCGGGAACACGGATCAAACGGATCCAATGGATGAACAGGGATCGACCTTCAAGATTTAGTCCGTGAGGATCCGTAAAATCCGTAAGATCCTTGTTCAGGTTCTTTGTTGATAGGAATGTGAATTTTGCCTGCCGTACAGCTCATCCGCCTGCGCACGCAAATCCAGGACCTGTTGGTTCATTTCTCTGAACCGGGAGTCTTGCAGCGCAAGCTGCGCGAGCTGCTGGAGCTGTACGCCGACCATACCTTCCGCCCCGGGCAGGCTTCCATCCACCAGACCACTCTGGCAAGCTACCTGCCCGCGCCGCTGGTGATGCGCGAGTTGGAGATCGCCTTCGCCCGCCTGGGAAGGCAGTCCAGCGGGGCTGCCTTGCGGGTGGTGAGCACCCTGCGCCGCGACCCGGCCCTGGAGCCGCGCCTGCTGGGCGCGCGCCTGCTGGGCAGCGTCGATCCGCTCCCGCTCCAGCCGCTGTTGGAGGAAGTGCGCACCTGGTGCACCCCCGAGGAGGAGCGCCGTGTGTTGGACGAGGTGCTGGATCGCGGCTGCGCCCGCCTGCGCAACGAAGCGGAACCCGCCTGGCGCGAGCTGCTGCTCGGTTGGTCCAATCACCCCGACCCGGCCTACCGCATGGTGGAGGTGCGCGCCATCCTGCCGGCGGTGCGCGACGAGCAGTTCATCAACCTGCCGCCCCTGCTGACCCTGCTCAGCCCGCTGGTGCTGCACCCCACCGCCGAGCTGCTCGGCGACCTGCAGGAAACCCTGGCGGCCCTCATCCAGCGCAGCCCAGCCGAGGCCGCTTTCTTCCTGCGCCAGATGGTCAACCTGACCGAGAGCATCTACACCCTGCGCCTGGCGCGGCGCTTGCTGCCGCTCCTGCCGCCGGACAAGCAGGAGAACCTGCGCGGCGCGCTGCGGCTACGCCGCGAAACATCCGCAAGCTGAGCGGCCCCCCACCCCGCCTGCCAGGAATACCCGCGCGGCCAGCCTCAAGTGTGATCCATGGTCTCCGCGCTGCTGACAAATTTGTGGATTGACTTTCCCATCCGCATCTGCTATGCTACATTAAGAGTCCACCCCACCTGGTTTTCCCGATTTCGGGGGAAAGCGCATGCATGTCCCAAGCCGCCCGCGTGCTTTACCTCACCTCTGATCCCGCCCGCTTCCAACAAGTGGCGGGGCATTTGCCTGCCGGTCAATATCTGGTCACCCGCGGCGCAAGCGTGAAAAACCTAGGGCGCCAAAAAGCCGACCTGCTGCTGTGCGATCTGCCTCTGCCAGACCGCCCCGGCTTGCAAACCCTGGACGAATTGCAGTTGAACTGCGCCATCCCGGTGATCTTGCTGGGCGGCCAGGAGGATGCCCCCCTGGAGCCGGTCATCCGCAAACGGGAAGCGGCATTCGCGGTCCACAATCCCGCCGGGTTAGCAAACCTGCCCGCGCTGGCAGACGAAACCTTGCAGCGCGCGCACCAAACGCAGAACTTTACTTTTACCACTTCACAGCCCAGCCAGTTGATCCTCGACAACATGGCAGACAGCATCTGGCTCTTTGACCTGGGACTGCGCCCAATTTATATGAACCCTGCCGCGTTAAAGTCGCGCGGGTACAGCCTGGAAGAGATGCGCTCCCTTTCACTGGCGGAACAGCTTTCCGGCCCGTCCTTGGAGCGGTTGCGCGCCGTGCTGGCCGAGGCGCTCTCTCCCCGGCGGCTGGCTCCGCTCGATCCCAACAAAGACCGACCCAACATCACCATTGAGGTGGAGCTTACCCGCAAACTCAACCTGCCCACCTGGATGGACATTTCACTCACCCTGCTGCGCGGGGAGGACGGCATCCCGAGCGGTATTCTGGTCATCGGGCGGGATATTTCCGCCCGCAAAGAGACCGAGAAATTGCAGAACGCGGTCTGGCAGATCGCCCAACTGACCTATTCGGCCCAAAACCTGCCCGACCTCTATCGTTCGATCCACCAAATTCTCGGCACGGTGATGCGCGCGGACAATTTTTACATCGCCCTGCACGACACCGCCAAGAACCTGGTGGAATTCCCCTATTTCGTGGATGAATTCGACCCGCCTCCCCCACCGCACCCCTTTGCGCGCGGCCTGACCGAATATGTCATCCGCACCGGTGAGCCGCTGCTGGCCAAACCGCAGCTCTTTGAACACCTGAAAGCCATCAAAGAGGTCATTTCGCACGGCGCCGGTTCCTTCGACTGGCTGGGCGTGCCGCTTAAAGCAGGCGGCAGAACGATCGGCATGATGGCGGTGCAGACCTACTCGGAAGGCAAACGCTACAACGAACACGACCTGGATATCCTCACCTTCGTCTCCAACCAGGTGGCCACGGTGGTGGAACGCAAACGCATTGAAGAGGTCTCCAACCGCTACGCCTCGATCGTCAATTCCGCCGGCGAACTGATGACCCTGATCGACCGCTCCTACACCTATGTGGCGGTCAACGATGCCTACTGCCAGCGCACCAACATTGCGCGCGAGAATGTGATCGGCAAGAATGTCCTGGATATCTGGGGAGAGAACAGCTTCAAGCGGGTGATCAAGCAATCCCTGGACCAGTGTCTCAGCGGACAGGAAGTGCACAACGAGGATTGGTTCGATTTCAACGGCCTGAATTACGGCTATTACAAGGTCAGCTATTACCCCTACCGCGACGAGCACGGCGAGATCACCCATGCCATTGTTATCACGCATGAGATCACCAGCCACAAGCTGTCGGAGCTGGCCCTGCAGCGCCGCCTGGAGATGGAGCAACTGGCGGCTTCGATCACTTCGCGCCTGATCAACCTGCCCGCTCACCGCCTGGATAGCCAGATCGAAAGCGCCCTGGCTGCCCTGGGCGAATTTCTGCACGTCGACCGCAGTTTCCTGAACTGGTTTGACGAATCCCTTGAAGCGGTTGAACGCCGCCTGGAATGGTGCGCGCCCGGGATTTCCCCGCGCAATGTCCGCTTCCTGAAACAGGTTCTCAATAAATCGCCCAACCGGCTGCGCGCCCTGCGGGAAGGCCAGACGTTGAACGTGAATCTGCGCGAGAACAACGATCCCGAATGGGAAAGATTACGCCAGGAAGGCCTCCACTACGTCCTGATGATACCGATCATGGAAAGCGAAACCCTCTTTGGCACGCTGGGATTCGATATTTTGGGCGAAGAGTGCGCCTGGCGCCCGGAGGATATTGAACTGCTCAAGGTGATCGCGCAATCTTTTGCCTCAGCCCAGCACCGCCAGCGCAGCGAGCAAGCCCTGGCGCGCGAGCGCAACCTGCTGCGTACGTTGATCGACAACATGCCCGACATGGTCTATCTGAAAGACCGCCAGTCGCGCTACCAGGTGATCAATACTGCCCTGCGGCAGTCGCTGGGTGCCGAAGCCCAGCAGGATGTGATCGGCAAGGACGACCGCGACTTCTTTCCCGCCGCCCAGGCCGAGGGCTTCGTAGCGGACGACCGGTCGGTGTTGGACGGCAGCCCGATCATCAACCGGGAAGTCTCGACCCCCGACCCGCAGGGCCGGGAGCGCTGGCTGATGATCACAAAATTACCTTTTTATAATGATGAAGGGGTGGTAGAAGGGTTGGTCGGGATCGGGCGCAACATCACCGGCCGCAAACGGGCAGAAGAGGCCATGCGCCACCGCCTGGCTTTCGAAACCGAGGTAGCGGTCATATCCGCCCGCTTCATCAATACCTCGGCCGCCCAGATCGACGACGAGATCCGCCGCGCCCTCGAGTCGCTCGGCCAGCTCTCGCAGGTGGACCGCTGCTACCTGTTCTGGCTGAATGGCCGCCAGGACGCCATCCGACAGTCGATCGAATGGAAAAAAGACCCCTCGGCACCTTTCATGCCCGTCACAACGAGGATCAAGATCCATCCGAAGGCCTGGTTCCTGCAAAACCTGCGCCAGGGCGAGGTTCTGCATGTGCCGCACATGGCCGACCTGCCGCCCGAAGCCGAACAGGAAGCCAAAATTTGGGACCAGTTAGGCATTCGTTCGCTGATCGCTATCCCGATCCTTTCCGGCAAGACCCTGCTGGGCCTGCTTGGTTTCCACACCGAACAAGAGGAACGCTCCTGGTCCCCAGAAGATATCCAGATGCTGCGCCTGGTGAGCGAGATCCTCGGCAACGCCGTCCAGCACAAGCGCTCAGAGGAAACCCTGGCGCGGCGCAATGCCATCCTGGAGGCGATCAACTTTGCTGCCGGGAAGTTCCTCAGTCCTGCGCCGGTGAAGGAAAGCATCCAGGAAGTCATCCAGCGCTTTGGCGAAGCCACTCATGTAAGTCGGGTCTATCTATTCAAGAACCTGCCCCCTTCCGAGGACAAGACCTTTGCCACACAAACCTATGAATGGACCGCGAAAGGGATCATCCCGCAGATCAATAACTCCGCGTTGACCCTGTTTTGCTACGAAGAGGCCGGATTCACCCGCTGGCGGGACCTGCTCGGTCAGGGCGAGATCCTCCACGGAGACATCGCTGCCTTTCCGCAAGGCGAACAGAACCTGTTGGACGCGCAAGGGATCCGTTCCATCCTGGTAGTGCCCATCTTCGTGAACCAGCGCTGGTGGGGTTTCATGGGCTTTGACGACTGTTGGGACGCGGAGCGCGAATGGCTGGATGAGGAACGCGACGCCCTGCAGACCGCTGCCGCGCTGGTGGGTACCGCCCTGCAGCGCCAGCAGATTGTGGACGAACTGCGCGAGAGTGAACAGCGCTTCCGGGCTGTCTTTGAATCCGCCGGGATCGGCATCCTGCTGGTATCGCCGGAAGGGCGCATCCTCCAATCCAACCCCAGCCTGCAAAAAATGCTCGATTACAACCCGAACGAGCTGATGAAATTGACCCTCAAGGATATCATTCATCCCGAGGATTACCCGCGCGAGGAGCGCCGACTGCGCATTGTCCGCTCTCAAAGACAGAGCACCTCGCAATCGACCGAACAGCGCTACCTGCGCAAGGACGGCAGCATCGTCTGGGGCCTGTTGAGCGCCACAACCATCAACGACGAGGAAGGCAATTCCATCTATGGGTTGGGCATGGTGCAGGATATCACCCCGCGCAAGCAGTCAGAAGCGATCATCCGCGAAACGCAGGAGCAGCTGGCCGAACGCGTGCGCGATCTGGAGGAGAACGCCCGCCAGATCTCGCTGCTGACCGAGCTGAGCAACATGCTCCAGCTTTCCTCCAATGTGCAGGAAGTGTACGGGGGCATCACCCGCTACGGCAGCCTGCTTTTCCCTAACACGGATGGCGCGCTCTTCATCCTGAGCGAAAACCAGCAAGACCTGCGCATGGAGACCGCCTGGGGTAATCCCTCGGTCAGCGAGAACCCGCTGATGCGCGAGGACTGCTGGGCCATCCGGCGTGTGCGGCCCTACCTGGTCTCGGATGCGCCGCGCGGGCTGCTTTGCCGCCACATCGGCGCCGACCGCCCGGCCAGCTCCATCTGCCTGCCGGTCACCATCCAATCGCAGGTGGTGGGGCTGCTGAACATCCAGGGGCGCAGCGTGGAGAATCCGCTCAATACCGGGCACCAGCAGTTCGCTGCTGCGCTGGCGGAACAGATCGGGCTGACCCTCTCCAATATCCAGCTGCGCAGTTCAATGAACCGCATGATGATCCAGGACCCGCTTACCGGGCTGTATAACCGCCTTTATATGGAGGAGGCGCTGGAACGCGAATTGCAGCGCGCCGCCATCCTGGTTTCGGTGGTCAAATTCGACCTGGACAACCTGACGCACATCAACAGCACCTACGGGTTCACCCGCGGGGATACCCTGCTGCGCGAACTGGGCAAGCTGCTGAAGAATCTGCTGCGCCCGATCGATATTGCCTGCCGCACCGGCGGGGATGAGTTCATTCTCATTCTGCCGGATGTGGGACTGGATTATGCCATGCAGAAGGTGAACGAATTGCGCACGCACCTGGCCAATTTCAGCCTGCCGGATGCAGAAGTGACCACCCTGCACCTGACCATTTCGGGCGGGCTGGCGGCCTGGCCGCTGCACGCCCGGAGCAGCTCGGCGCTGATCCTGGCGGCGGAGAACGCCCTCCAGCGCGCCAAGCAAAACGGGGGAGACGCGATCGAGGTGGCCCAGGAATAGAAGGCGCAGGGGCAGGCCGCCATGGTGAATTGCGTGGTAATATTCAGGCAGAGGCCTGCCCGCAGCCCCGGCAGACGTGCAAGAAGATCCGCGGGCGCCTGTTAGCGTCTGTATCAACACAGCGTGGCGCCCCTACGGGATATTCCCTCCCCCTTTATCAAAAAGCACAATTATAGGGTTTGTGGTATAATTTCTTTCCGTTGACTGGTCCGGCTGGCGGCTGAAAGGCTGCCAACCAGGAGACTTGCTCAAGAATTTTTATAAAGGAGAAGCAAACGTCATGTCCATTAACAAAGAAAAAAAGACCGAGGTCATCTCGGCGTATCGCACCCATGAGGGCGATACCGGTTCCCCGGAGGTTCAGATCGCCATCCTGACCACCCGCATCCAGCAGTTGACCCTCCACCTGAAAGAGCACAAGCACGACGAATCATCCCGCCGTGGCCTGCTCCAGATGGTCGGACAGCGCCGCCGCTTGCTGGCTTACCTGCGCAAAAGCAATTTCGCCCGCTACGCAGCGATCACAGAACGGCTAAATCTGCGCCAACAGAAGTAGTTCAACCGGGAACCTGGTTTAGCCTTAAACCAGGTTCCTCTTTTCACCGCCGGTTGGGAATTGAATGCGGTTGAGGACAGGCGGTCCTCGACAGCCTTCAGTTTCTGACGGGCGGAATCATAACATAGGGAGTATTATGAAACCCGAATCAAAACAGTACACCGCCATGGTTGGCGGTCGTCCGGTCGTAATTGAAACCGGCAAGCTGGCCGCGCAGGCCGGCGGCTCGGTCACCATTCGCCTGGGCGATTCCGTCGTTTTCGCGGCAGCCACGATGAGCCGCGAAGCCAAGCCCGGCCAGGACTTTTTCCCCCTGACCGTGGAATATGAAGAACGCATGTACGCCGGCGGACGCATCCCCGGTTCGTTCTTCCGCAAAGAAGGCCGCCCAACTGAGGAAGCCATCCTCACCGCGCGCCTGACCGACCGCCCGCTGCGGCCCTTGTTCTCCAAGGACATCCGCAACGAAGTGCAGGTGATCATGTTCTCGCTCTCCGCCGACGGCGAAAACCCGCTGGACATTCTGGCCATCAACGCCGCCTCTGCGGCCCTGATGGTCTCGGATATCCCCTGGGGCGGCCCGGTGGGTGCGGTACGCATCGGCATGGTGGACGGCGAATTCGTCATCAACCCCACCTTTGAGCAGATCGAAAAGGGCGACCTGGATCTGCGCATCGCCGGCACCCGCGACGCCATCCTGATGGTGGAATGCGGCTCGAACGAGATCAGCGAGGAAAAGATGGTGGAAGCCCTCACTCTCGGCCACCAATCCATCCTGCCGCTGATCGAAGCCCAGGAAAAGATGGCTGCCGAAGTGGGCAAGCCTAAGCGCGAAGTGGAACTCTTCCCGATCGATGCAGCCCTGGTGGCCGAGCTCGAACCGCGCCTGACCCCCGAACTGAACCGCGTGATGGATACCAACCGCGGCAAGGTCGAACTGAACCAGGCCATTGAAGACCTGGAAGCCAAGACGGTGGAAGAAATGACCGCCGAAGATCCCGAAAATGCCGGCCCGGTCAAGGAAGCCTTCGAAGAGGTCTTCAAGCACGTGGTGCGCGAACGCATCCTCAACCGCAACCTGCGCCCCGACGGCCGCGCGATCACCGAGATCCGCCCGATCTGGTGCGAGGTGGGCGTCAGCCCGCGCGCGCACGGCTCCGGCCTGTTCACCCGCGGCGAGACGCAGGTGCTCACCCTGGCTACCCTGGGCACGCCCAAGGAAGCCCAGGAGCTGGATAACCTGACCCCCAACGACAGCAAGCGCTATATGCACCACTACAACTTCCCGCCCTACTCCACCGGCGAGGTCAAGATGCTGCGCGGTTCCTCGCGCCGCGAGATCGGCCACGGAGCATTGGCGGAACGCGCGCTGATCCCGGTCATCCCGTCCGATTCCGAGTTCCCCTACACCCTGCGCCTGGTCTCCGAAGTGCTGGCCTCCAACGGCTCCAGCTCGATGGCCTCGGTGTGCGGCTCGACCCTGGCGCTGATGGACACCGGCGTGCCGATCAAAGCCCCGGTGGCGGGCGTGGCGATGGGCCTGATCAAGGAAGGCAACAACTACGTCATCCTGACCGACATCCAGGGCGCCGAGGATCACCTGGGCGACATGGACTTCAAGGTGGCCGGCACCGACAAGGGCATCACCGCCCTGCAAATGGATATCAAGATCAAGGGCATCACCCCTGAGATCATGTCGCGCGCGCTGGCCCAGGCCAACACCGCCCGGCGCTTCATCCTTGACCAGATGCTGGCAGTTCTCCCGGCCCCGCGCCCCGAGCTGCGCTCGTTCGTCCCACGCATCACCATCATCAAGGTCCCGATCGAGAAGATCGGCGCGATCATCGGCCCCGGCGGCAAGAACATCCGCGCCCTGCAGGAAGAGACCGGCACCAAGATCGACATTGAAGACGACGGCACGGTCTATATCGCCGCCACCAACGGTGTTGGCGAAGCGGCTGCCCGCGAACGCATCGAGGGCCTGACCGAGACCGCCAAGGTCGGCCAGATCTACACCGGTAAAGTGGTGCGGATCGAGTCCTACGGCGCGTTCGTCTCCATCCTGCCCAACGTGGACGGCATGGTGCACATCTCCCAGCTCGACAGCGAGCGTGTGGAGAAGGTGGAAGATGTCTGCAACCTGGGCGATGAGCTGACCGTGATGGTCACCGGCATCGACGAGGCCGGCAAGGTGCGCCTCTCCCGCCAGGCTGTGCTGGAAGGCTGGACGGCGGAAGAAGCCGCGGCCAAGGACAGCAAGCGCAGCAGCGGCGGACATTCCGGCGGTGACCGGGGTGGACGCGGCGGCGATCGCGGTGGAAGCCGCGGTGGCGACCGGCGCGGCGGCGACCGCGGTGGAAGCCGTGGCGGCGACCGCGGACCCCGGCGCTATTAGAAACAAATACGCATCAAATATAAAAGTAGGGGCAACCAGCCGGTTGCCCCTACTTTTTTTATTTACCACGGATAAACATGCATTTTCACAGAGGAACCCAGATCGTTTTGTTCGTTGTCTGATCTGTGGTTATCCTCTTCATCTGGGGCAAAAATCCCTTTACTGCAGCGGCTCGATCTGCAAGCCCAGCACCTGGTCTTCCTCGAAACAGGCCGCCCACAGCAACCCGCCGTCAGAGGCAATATCGTCCACGCGGTTGCAGGGTTTGAAGGCCGCCAGCACCGTTCCATCCGTGGGGTCAAGCGCCAGGATCAGCGAGGTCTTACCATTCAAAGCCCACATCACCGCACCGTCATAGGCCAGGGCGCTGATATTCGCCAGGTCGAGGGTGTAAAGCAGTGCGCCGCTCGCGCCGTTCAACACGCGCACCGTCTCCGGCCCGGCGATCCACAGGCGACTGTCGTCAAACCCCAGGGCAATGATCATGCCCAGGTTGGTGGGATGGTTCAACACCTGGGCGAAGTCGTACGACATGGCGTACAGCCCGCTGTCTCTTAGCACCCACACGAAACTCCCCGAATCAACCCCGTAGATGACCGACTCGCCTGGTTCAAAGCCGGGTTTCTGACTGAAATCGATCGGGGGATTGCAGCTGGCCCCAGAGGCGGCGCAGCCGGTCAGCACCCCCCAGCCTTCATCGTCGATTGTGGGGATCCAGACTTTGCCGTTCGCCTTAAAGAGCGGTTGGATGGCGATAATCGGCAGGGTTCGCTGGTTTCCGCTGCCAGCATCGGCCACTACGATCTCGGAGCCACTGAAGATCCACACCTTGCCGCCCACAGCCTCAAGGTACGCCCCTTCGCCCTCGATCGTTTTGGCAACGGTATAGGTTGGTTCGGGATAAGCGAAGGCCACTGCGTCCGGGCTGAAGAGGGCTGCCCAGGTCTTGGGTCCCACCTGCCCGTCCACCACCAGCTGATTGCGCTGTTGGAAGGCGCGCACTGCGGAATCCGTTTTGGCGCCGAACACGCCGTCGATCACGCCGGGCGCGTAGCCCAGCTCCACCAGGCGCGCCTGCAGGGCAAACACATCCTCGCCGCTCATGGCCGGGGAGGTAAGCAAAAGCGTGCGCGCCAGGGCGGGCGGGGTGGCGGTTGGCCCGGCCACCGCGCGCGGGTCGGGATAGGCGCAGCGGAATCCGGTCATCTCGTCCATCCCGCGCATATTGTCGCGCCCGGCGGCCGTGCGCGCGTAAGGCATGGAATACCACGAGCCGCCGCGCACCGACCAGCTCTGCACATAAGCCGGGTCCAGTTCGGCATTCAGCGGATCCCTGTAAGGCGAGCGGGAGTAATAGGTCTCGTCGTACTGGTCGAGGACGATCTCGCGCAGGTTGCCGATCATGTCCAGCGCACCGTACGGGCTGGCCCCGGCCGGGTAACTGCCCACCGCGGCAGGCACATCCCCGCCGCAAGACGGCCCCACCGAGCCCAGGCGGGCATTGGCGCGGGTGCAGTCGATCTTCTCGTCTCCCCAGGGATAGGTGCGCCCATCTGCGCCGCGGGCAGCCTTCTCCCATTGGGCTTCGCTGGGCAGCCGGCGCCCGGCCCAGGCGCAGTAGGTCTGGGCATCCTCGCGGGTGACCCGGTTAACCGGCTGGCTGCCGTTATTAAAATAATTGGGGTCGAAATATGGCCCGGCTTCCCACGCCTCGCAGACGCCTGCCTGCACACACAGGGCATATTGGGCATTGGTCACCTCGGTCTGGTCGATCCAGAAAGCGTCCAGATAGACGCGGTGCTGCGGTTGGGCGGCTGTCTGAGCCTGCGGATTGGCGGCCGGGTCCTCGCCCATGAGGAAATCGCCGGCCGGAATGCACAGCAGGGTCATCCCATCCACCGGCGAGACCCAGTTTTGTCCGATCCCGGTGCAGATGGGCATCTCGCCGCCGATCACGGGCATATCTGTCGCTGCCGGTGTAGCGCTTGGGTTGGCGCCGGGCGTGAGGGTGGCCGGGACGGACGGCGTATCCGCAGCCAGGGTGACCGTGGCAGCCCGGGTGGGCGGCAGGGTGGTGAGGGTAGGGGCAGCCGGTTGGGGAACCGTGGGAGCCTCTGCCGGCGCCGCGCAGGCAGTTAAAACGATCAGCCCGAGGCTGAGGAGCAGCCAGGTAAGTCGGTTCATCTTTTCCCTCCGTTGGGTGGATGAATCTATTTTACAGGCAAAAATGGATTTTGTGGAAAAAAATTAAGACTACGATTTCTCCTGCGTGGGCAGGTAGGGCATCTGGGGGCCGGGGATTCCCAGGCGCTCGGCCAATGCCGCGCGCAGCGCAGTGCGGTCGTCCCAGGCATACTCGGTTTCGCCAAAGCACATGGATTGTTCATGCCCCTTGCCGCAGGCGATGACCAGGTCGCCGCTCCGGGCCAGGCGGATGCCCAGGCGGATCGCCTCGCCGCGGTCGGGCACGCGGTAAAAGTCGCGCCCCTCCATCCCGCCCTTGCGGGCGGCCGCCCCGGCCATCTCGGCCAGGATGCTGTCCAGCGACTCGGTACGCGGGTCCTCAGCGGTGAAGATGCTGATATCCGCCAGGCCGGTGGAGACCTCGGCCATCATGGCACGTTTCTGGCGGTCGCGAAGTCCCGCCGACCCAAAGACGGCGATCACGCGCCCGTCGGTCATCTGGCGGGCGGTTTCCAGCGTCACGCGCAGGGCGTTGGGGGTGTGGGCAAAGTCGTCGATGGCGATGAAATCCTGCCCCAGGTTGATGCGTTCCATGCGCCCCGGCACGCCGCGCAGGTCAGCGATGCCGCGCTGGGCGTCCTCGGGGGAGATGCCCAGCCCCAGCACTGCCGCGCCGACCGCGGCGAGAATGTTGGAGATGTTATAGTCGCCCACCAGGTGGGTCTTGAAAGGCAGGACAAATCCCGGCCCGTGGACGGTAAAATGCATCCCATCCGGGCGGTGAACCACTTCATCGGCCCACAGATCGGCGCCCGGCTGGAGGCTGTAGCTGGCCTGCGGCGCGGTGGTGACGCGCTGTAAATGCTCATAAGACAGGTCGTCGCGGTTGAGCACCGCCAGGGGTTTTTCCGGGCCGCGCGGCTTGGCCGGCGAGCGTCCCAGGCCGGTGAACATGCGCGCTTTGGCATCCCGGTAGGCCTCGTAGCTGCCGTGGTAATCCAGGTGTTCGTGGGTGATATTGGTGACCACAGCCACGTCGTAATCCACGCCGGTGACGCGGTGCTGGGCCAGGCCGTGCGAGGTGGTCTCCAGCACCACATGGGTCAGTCCGCCGTTGACCATGCGCGCCAGGTAGCGCTGCACGTCGGGGGCCTCGGGGGTGGTGACGTGGAAGCCGGTATCGATCTCTTCGCTGCCAATCACCGCGCTGACGGTGGAAATGACCCCGGCGTGCAGACCGGCGGCCAGCAGCACCTGGAAGATCAGGTTGGAGGTGGTGGTCTTACCATCCGTGCCGGTCACGCCGATCACGGTCAAATGGCGGGAGGGAAAGCCGTAGAAAGCGGCAGACAGCAGGGCCAGTGCTTCGCGCGTGTCGGCCACCTGGATATAAGCGGGCAGGTCGCTGCGCGGCTGGCTGCCGACCACGGCCACAGCCCCCGCCTGCATGGCCTGGGGAATATAGCGGTGTCCGTCGGTGTTACCGCCGGTGAGAGCGATGAAGATGTGGCCCGGTTGCACCTGGCGCGAGTCAAAGGCCAGGCCGGTGACCGGTTCTTCGGGTAATTCGGTTTTAGAGAGCACCTGCAGCGAAGCGGCAGCAAGGAGCTGTGCGGCTGTCTGGCGGGTAAATCCGATCATAAGCACCTCTGGTACAGATGTTAAGGACATTGTAATGGGTTAATGGGCAATCGGCAAGACGTAATTAAATGGTCCAGCTTGGCGCGATGCCACTCTGGTAGGCCATGGGATTGTAGGGGTACCCTTCGGGCACTGCCATGTTGGGGTAAAAGCGAACCAAAGCCGCCGCGACCCAACCGGCGGGCGCCACTCTGCTGCGGCCGTTACCCCCTGATTCACCATGGCGTGGCGCCCCTACAAAATGCAAACTCGCCTTTCGTAAGCGCAGAGGTCATCCATAGGAGCGGGAACTGCCATGTTGGGGTAAAGGCTAACCAGAATCTGCCCATGCCGGAGGCGGAAAAACGCGTCGGGGCGGATCCAAGACCCGCCCCGACGAAATGGGTGAAAATAAATATTCTCTACTGCAAATTCTGGCGCAGGTTCTGCAGCTGGCCGGCCACTGAGCCGTCCACCACGCGGTCGCCCACGCGCACCACCAGCCCGCCGAGGATCTTGGGATCCACGCGGAAGCTGACGGATGCCGCCCCGCCCATGCGCGCGATCATTTCTTTCTTGACAGCGGCCTGTTCCTCATTGGTAAGGGGCAGGGCGCTGGTCACTTCGGCGCTCTCGCCGCTCACCTCGGCCCCTTCCAGCACCAGCACCTTGCCGCTGCGCACGCCGGAGAAGAACTCCTGCAGCAGAGAGCGCTGGCGTTCCTGGGTCAGCGATTCGCCGATCAGTTTTTGCGTGGCGGCCATCGAGAGGGTCACCACCTGGCTGCGCAGATCGCCCAAAATACGCGTGCGCTCTTCGTCGATCTCTTTCGTCATGGCCTCACGCTGCTTGGCCATCTCGGCGTCGATGGCGGAGCGGCGTTCGCGCTCCACCGAATCGGCCCGGTCGGTGGCTTCGCGGATGATGTCATTGGCCTTCAACTGGGCCTGAGTGATGACGTCTTTGGCCTCGGCTTCGGCATTGGCGCGCGCCTCACCGGCCACCCGGGCATTTTCCAACCCTTCAGCGATCACCGCGCGGCGTTTCTCCAGCATGCCCAGCAGGGGTTTATAGACCCAGGCGCGCAGGACGATGAAAATGATCGCAAAGCTGACGATCTGAACCAGCAAGTATCCAAGATTGATCCCTAGATTTTCCAAGGCTAAGCTCCTTTTCTCGCGTCCCGCCTACACAACGAACATCAACAGGAAGGCGATCACCAGACAGTAAATGGCGATGGCCTCGGAGAAGGCGATCCCCAAGATCATGTTGGTGAAAAGGTTGCCGTATGAATCGGGGTTGCGCGCCATGCCCTGCAAGGCGCCCTGCACGGTCAAGCCGATACCAACACCGGCGCCGGCCGCGCCGATCATAGCCAGGCCCGCACCTACAAATTTTGCTGCTTCAACAATATCACCGGTCATTCTATTTTGCCTCCTGAGCGCAATTTTAAGAAAATTAATGGGCCTCGCCCTGGCCGTGTTCTTCACCGCCGTGGCCTTGAGTGGCCTGGGCCATGAAGACCATCGCCAGCATACCGAAAACGAAGGCCTGGATCACGCCAATGAATAATTCAAACATATACAGCATGGAGGGGACGAAAATGGGCACCATTACCCCAACCAATGCCAGCAAGACCATTCCGGCGAACATATTGCCGAACAACCGGAATGCAAACGATAAGATTTTTGCGAATTCTGAGATGAGTTCCAGCAGCCCCACCAGAAAATCCATAAAGCCCAACAGGGGCTTTTTGAACATGGTGGTGAAATTGAGGAATTTGCTGAAATAGCGGATGCCCTGGGCGCGCATGCCAAAGACCTGGGTCATGCCGACCGCGATCAGCGCCAGCGCCAGGGTATAGTTCAGGTCGGTGGAAGCCGAGCGGAAGAAGGGCGTCAGCACATAGGCTTCCTCGCCGGTGGCGGGGGTGGGCGTCCACTGGTACCAGTTGCCGCCCAGGGGAGCGATGGCATAGCCCTCCACCCCTTCGTGGGCATGGTGCATGATGCCAATGCTCTCCACGCCGGGGATGAGCTTGACCAGGTTGGAAAGCAGCACCATCAGGAAGATGGTGGCAAACCAGGGGAAGATACGCCGCGTCCATTTTCCGGCAGTAGTCTCGGCGAGATTATAGAGCATCTCCACCAGCATCTCCATTGCGCCGGAGATGCCGCGCGGCACCAGGTCGCCGGTGCGTTCGGCGCGTTTCACCGCACCGCGCACTGCCAGGGCCAGGCCGATCAGGATCAGGTCAACCAACACTGTGGTGGTCATGGTGTTGGTCAGGTAGAAATCCCCGAACAACGGCTGCGTGGTGAGGTTTTCCGCGGCCACCTGAATGTGGGGCCGCACCGGCGCTGCCAGGTTGACCCCGATGATGCTGAGGATGATCAACGCCAGCACAAACCAGCGGTTGACGCCCCAGCGCCACTTACGAGTTTTTGCCTCCAAGGTTCTCCTCCTTATCTGGTGTGGTTTTTTGGCTGGGTGCAACCGCCTGGATCTTGGCTATTGCCTTGGCCGAGAGCTGGAACATGATATATAAAGAAATCGGAACGCTGACCACCAACAAGATCACCGTCAGCCAGGGTTTGGTGTTCAGCCAGCCGTCCAGCGCCATTCCCCCCACCAGCGCCGCGATCACAATGAGCAGCACAACACACCCCATCTGTCCGGCAAATGCCGCCATGGTCATCATGATCACGTTGCGCTTGCGGTCAGGGTTCGGGGATTGCGAACTCATAAGTCAATTATATCATACAGATTTAATGAGATCATGAATTTCCAGGGTGAATTTTTTGAGTAAAAGCGTCCGGTTTCCTACATATCCCCGCCGGGGGTTCCGGCGCTGGAAATTCTGGCGTTTTTCTTCCTCAGCAGCTTGCCCAGCTGCTCAGGCGGCACCGGCTGGCAGAACAGGAATCCCTGCATATAGTCGCACCCGGCAGATTTAAGGAAATCCAGCTGCTTTTGCGTTTCCACCCCTTCCGCAACCACAGAGAGTTTGAGCGTGTGACCCATGGAGATGATGGCGGAGATGATCGCTTCGCTGTTCGCGTTCCCCAAAATGTCCTGGATGAAAGAATGGTCGATCTTGATCTTTTGGAATGGAAACTGGTTGAGATAGCCCAAAGAGGAGTAGCCGTTGCCAAAATCATCCAGGGCGGCGCCGATCCCCCTGCTGGCCAGTTCATTCAAAACCCGGGCAGAGTAAGCCAGGTCTTTCATGGCTACGCTTTCGGTCACTTCCAGATACAGGCTTTCGGGGGAAAGTCCGGTATCGGCCAGGGTTTGCTCGATCTGCGCCACCAGAGTCCGGTCCTGGAACTGGCGCCCAGAAAGATTTACCGAAACCCACAACTCGGGGCAGATCTTTTCCCGCCAATAGCGCACCTGCGCGCAGGCAGTACGCAGCACATATTCGCCCAGCGGCAGGATCTGGCCGGTCTCCTCAGCTACCGGGATAAAGTCGGATGGAAAGATCAATCCGCGTTCGGGATGGGCCCAGCGCACCAAAGCCTCGACCCCCACGATCTTAAGTTCCGGCAGCAAGCAGATCGGTTGGTAATACACACGCCATTCCTGGCGCGCAACCGCCCGCTTCAGGTCCGCTTCCATCTGCAAAAGCGAGAGCGCACTGGCGAACATGGTTGCATCGAAGATCTGGGCGCACCCGCCGCCCGAGGCCTTGGCTCGATACATAGCCGAATCGGCATCGCGCAGCATTTCCTGCGCGACCATATAATTCTTGTGATAAATGGCGATCCCGATGCTGGCAGTGGTGACCCGATCCACCTCTCCCAGCATCGAACTGGCCGTCAGGCGCTGCTGGATGCGGTCAGCGATCTGAAGCGCATTCGCCTCGTTCTCCAGGTCGTTCAGCAAGATGGCAAATTCATCGCCGCTCAACCGGGCAACAAAGTCCTCCATCCGCAGACATTCTTTCAGGCGTTGGGCTGCTGCGATCAAGATCTGATCTCCCGCGGCATGGCCCAGGCTGTCATTCACCACCTTGAAGCGGTCGAGGTCAATGAATAAGACTGCAAAAGATTTCTCCGGGGCTTCTTTGGCATAGTCCAGGCGCAAGGCCAGACGCTGCATAAAGAGAGAGCGGTTGGGAAGGTTGGTCAAGGCGTCGTGTTGGGCATCATAGGCCAGGCGCTCTTCCACTTTTTCGCGTTCAACCAGCTCGTGGTGCAGGCCGCGGTTACTGCGGATGACAGCATCCGAGAGGATGGAAACCATAAAAGCGGTGGCGCAGAAGATCACCGCCACCGTGATGAAATCCCACGGGACGCTGTGTACCAGCGTGTGCGGCGTATACGCTCCGCTTAACTCGCCAAACACCAGCCAGGCAGCACAGGCCACCGCCAAAAGGGTCAAAAAGATCAAGGTGCGCTTGCGAATTACCAGGCTGGCAATGATCAGGATGGCAGGAAAGCCCAGGTTGGCGATATGGTGAATACCCAGACCTGCGGTGGATTGGATGGTGATCTGGATGAACAGGGTAACGGTGAGAAAGACCGCCGCATTTTCAAATTTCTGCCGGCGGAGAAAGACCATGCTGAGCATCACAAAAGGCAGGCTGATCGCCATAAAAACAGCCTGCCAGTAATTCTGGTTTAGCAGCAGGACGACCACCCCCACGGTAAAGGCCAGGCAGGTCACCCCGGCAAACCAGTAGAAAATCGTCGTGATGGCTTTTACATCCCCATATAATTCCAGGGGATCGGGAGGATTCTTATGAGCGGGAGAAGAGCTTGACATAAAACACTCCCTGTACCAGCCGGGTCACATTACCCTGACCGGTGCGCCTGAAAGACGATTTTTACCCAGATGAATTAGTCCATTATACTCCGAATAGTCCAATAATGTTGGTTATTCCAAAAAAAGCGGGGCTGTCAGGAACACATTCTTCCAGACAGCCCCGGCTGATCACCTTAGAAGATCAACAACCCGCTGACAGCGCCCTGCGAGAGCGAGAAGGGTGGTCCGAAGATCACCCCCAGCGCCAGGATGCCAATGACGCACAGGCCGAGCGCCACCTTCCAGGGCAGCGCCAGGCTGACCGGTTTGGCGCCTTCCTGCGCTTCGCCGGTATAGACCACGCGCAGCACCGTCAGGTAGTAGTACAGACCGATGACCGCGTTGAGCACGCCAATGAAGGCCAGCCAGGCCATCCCCGATTGAACAGCCGAGCCAAAGACCAGCAGCTTGCCGAAGAATCCGGCGAAGGGCGGAATGCCGCCCAGCGAGAGCAGGCCGATCAGCAGCACCAGCGCCAGCCCCGGCGAGCGCCGGCTGAAGCCCTGGTATGAGGCCAGCTCATCCGAGCCGGTCTCCTGGCTGATGGCCGCCAGCACGCCAAAAACGGCCAGGTTGGTCAGCAGGTAGGCCATCAGGTAGTAGATGGTGCCCTGCAGGCCGAGCGGCGACCCGACCGCCACGCCGATCAGCATGTACCCGGCCTGGGCGATGGAGGAATAGGCCAGCAGGCGCTTGATATTCTTCTGCCCCAGGGCCAGGAAGTTGCCAATGCCCATGCTCATGATCGACATAAAGACCAGGATGGCCTGCCAGAGCGCCGAGAGGTCGGGGAAGGCCACCACCATCACGCGCATCAGCACCACAAAGCCGGCCGCTTTGGAAGCGGTGGAAAGGAAGCCGGTCACCGGGGTAGGCGCGCCTTCGTACACATCTGGGGCCCAGAAGTGGAAGGGGACGGCCGAGATCTTGAAAGCGAAACCGACCAGCACCAGCACCAGCGCCAGGGCCGGACCAAGCTGCGGCACGCCTGCGCGGGGCAGGATGCCTTGCGCGATCTGGTAGAGGTTGGTGGTGCCGGTGAAGCCGTACAACAGGCTGAAGCCGTACAGCATGACCGCCGAGGCGACCGCACCAAAGAGCATGTATTTGACGCCCGCTTCGACCGATTTTTCATCCCGGGTGAGGAAGCCCGCCAGGATGTAAAGCGGCAGCGACGTGGTCTCGATGGCCAGGAAGAGCAGGATCAAATCTGCCGCGCAGGCCATCAGGCTCATCCCCAGCGTGCTGACCAGCATCAAGGCGTAGAACTCGCCGCGCGCGCCGATGATCTCATGATGCATGGAAAACAGGGCGGTCAGCGCCGCGCCGGAGAGGAAGATCAGGCGGAAGACGAAGCCGGTCATATCGAAGCGCAGCATGCCGCCGAAGATCTGCTCAGCCTGGGTTGGATCCGCCGGGCGGGCAAACAGCACCGAAAGCACGATCACCAGCAGGGCGCCGCCTGCCGTGACCCAGCCCAGCCAGCGCCGCGAAGCGCGCCAGGCCAGGTCCAACACCAGCACCAGGGCGGCCAGCAGCAGCAGGCCGATCTCAGGAAGAAAAACTAAAACCATTGTGCCCATATCCATGCTACATACCTCCCAGGAAGCTCAGGCCGTTCACCCCCGATTGGACCATTGGCACCATCAGGGATGGGAAGACGCCAATGCCGATCATCAAGGCGCACAGCAGGCCAATGGCCAGTTTGTCGCGCCAGGTCACATCTGTGACCTGCTCTTCGAATTCCGGCGAAAGCTCGCCGAAGAAGACCCGCCGCACGACCAGCAGGATGTAGGCCGCGGTGATCACCACGCCCAGGATAGCAATGATCGCCACCAGCGGGGCCGCCTGCCAGGCGCCCATAAAGATGGGGAACTCAGCCACAAAGCCGGAGAATCCCGGCATGCCCATCGAAACCAAACCGGCAACGATGAAGCCGACCGCCGCCCAGGGCATTTTCTTGAACAGCCCGCCCAGTTTGGAGATCTCGCGCGTGTGGGTGCGGTCGTAGACCATGCCGACAACAGAGAAGAAGAGCGCCGTCATCACACCGTGGGAGAACATCTGCATGCCTGCGCCGAGCAGGCCCTGCGGGTTGAGCGTGGCAAAGCCGATCAACACCAGCCCCATGTGCGAGACGGAGGAAAAGCCAATCACGTACTTGAAATCGGTCTGGATCAGGGCGATGAAAGCCCCGTAGACTACGTTGATCGTGCCAAGGACAAGGATGACCGGCGCCCATGTTTGCGCGCCGCCGGGCAGGAGTTGGATGGCCACGCGCAGGGCGGCAAAGGCGCCGACCTTCATCTCAACCCCCGCCAGCATCATGGAAACAGCCGTGGGGGCGGCCACATGTCCGTCCGGCGCCCAGGAGTGGAAGGGGAAGATGCCCCCCAGGATGGCAAAGCCAAGGAAGACGACCGGGAACCACAGGTTCTGGAACCCCACCGCAAAACCAGCCCGCTCCAGCTCCAGCATGTCGAAGGAATTCAACCCGGCCTGGAAGTAGATGGCCAACACACCCACCAGGGCAATGACCGAGCCGATGAAGAGGTAAAGGGTCAGTTTCATGCCGCCGTAATTGCGCGTCTTGGGCCAGCCCCACATGACGATCATTAAATACTTGGGGAAGACGGCCAGCTCAAAGAAGAAGAACAGCATGAACAGGTCCAGCGAGCAGAACACGCCCAGCACGCTAGAACCCAGAAACATCAGGTAGGCGAAGAACTCGCGCGGGCGGTCTTCCACCCCCCAGGAGATCAGCACGCCGGTCAGCAGCACCACCCCTGCCATCAATACCAGCGGCAGGCTGATGCCGTTCACACCCACGTGGTAGCTGATGCCCAGCGCGGGCAGCCAGTCGCCTTTCATTTCGAACTGATAGCCGCCTGCCGCCACGTTGTAGCTCAAATAGGCACCCAGGGTAAAGAGGAAAGTCAGCACCCCCGCGCCCAGGGCGGTGTAGCGGATCCAGTCCCGCCGCCCGGCCGGCATGCACAGAATGGCAATCCCAGCCAGCAGGGGGACGAAGATGATAATGCTCAAGATCGGATTTTGCATGGTTGCACCTCCATCCCGCGGCCTAGAAGAACCAGCCCACGGCTTTGTTGATCATATCGACGATCCAGGCCGGCCAGACCCCGATCGCCAACATCAGCGCCATCAGCGGGGCGATCACCACCAGCTCGCGGCGGTTGATCTCGCTTAGTTTGCCGGCCCATTTCTCGTTCAGGGCGCCGTGCAGCACCAGCTTGAGCGCCTTAAGGATATAGGCCCCGGTGAAGAAGAGGCCAACCATCGCCAGGGCGGTGGCCAGGGTAAGGATCGGCCAGGAGCCCCGCACCACCATGAACTCAGAGACGAACCCGGCCAGGCCAGGCAGGCCGAGGGATCCCATGGCGGTGATCAGCAGTACCGTGCCGTAGACTGGCATCTGTGCGTACAGCCCGCCGAAGTCGTACAGGTTGCGGGTGTGGGCGCGGTCATACAGCACGCCGACCAGGAAGAACATGCCCGCCGAGGAAAGCCCGTGGGTGACCATTTGCAGCACCGCACCGTTGAGAGCGATGTGCGAGTCGGGGGTCAGCCCCACTTTGGCCGCGGCGGCAATGCCCAGCACCACGAACCCCATGTGATTGATCGAGGAGTAGGCCACCAGGCGCTTGAAATCGGTCTGCCCGAAGGCGGAAAGGGCCCCAAAGATGATCGCCGCCACCGCCAGGGCCGCCAGGATGTCGGCAAAGGCCTGCGCCTGCGCCGGGAAGAGCGGCAGCACCAGGCGCAGGAAACCGTACGCGCCCAGCTTGAGCAGCACACCCGCCAGGATCATCGAACCGGCGGTGGGGGCCTCAGTGTGCGCGTCCGGCAGCCAGGTGTGGAAGGGCCAGACCGGCACTTTGATGGCAAAGGCCACCACGAAGGCCCAGAAGGCAACCGCCTTGACCGTCTCGAAGGGCACCCCCAGGATCGCGCTGCCCTGCAGGGCCGGCCAGGTCTTGATCAACTGCACCAGGTCGAAAGTGCCGGAAAGCACACCGATCAATTGGATGGAGAGCAGCAAACCCAGCGAACCGCCGATGGTGTAGAGCATAAACTTGAGCGAGGCGTAGTTGCGGTTCCTGCCGCCCCACTGGGCGATGAGGAAGTACATCGGCACCAGACCGACTTCCCAGAAGACGAAGAAGAGCATCAGGTCGAGCGAGAGGAAGACGCCCAGCATACCCGTCTCCAGCAAGAGGAAGAGGATCATGTAGGGCTTGATCCGTTCGGTGATGCTGAAGGAGGCCAGCAGCGCCAGGGGGGTGAGGAAGGTGGTCAGCAGCACCATCGGCAGGCTCAGCCCATCCACCCCCAGGTGATAGGCCGCATTGAGCGGGGCATACCACAGGTGATGCTCAATGAACTGGAAGCCCGCGTAAGCCGGGTTGAACTGCGTCCACAGCACCAGCGCCAGAATGAAGGTGGCCAGGCTGGTGCCAAAGGCGCCCCAGCGGAACAGGTTGGTTTTGGAGGCGGGCAGGAAGAGCAGCACCAGCGCGCCCAGAACCGGCAGGAAGAGGATGAGGGACAAGAAGGGGAATGTATTCATCGCAGTCACCTCACGCCAGAACCAGGAAATAGAGGAGGATGCCGCCGATCAAGATCAGCGCGCCGAAGAGGGCAATGGTCAGGTATTCCTGCACCTTGCCGGTCTGCATGCCGGTCAGCATCCCGCCCAGGGAACGTGTACCCTCCGCCACCGCGTCGCCGGTGCCGTTCACCACCGGGACATCGAAGAAGCGGCGGATGGAGCGTCCCAGCCACAGCCCGCCGCGCCCGATGCCGTGCAGGATACCGTCCAGCAGGCCGCGGTCGATCCAGCGGTAGGAGAAGGTCTCGGCCAGCCAGCGCGACGGGCGCACCAGCAGGTTGTGATAGACCTCATCGATATAATACTTGTCTTTCAGCACAAAATAGGCCGGGCCGAGTGCCTTGCGCAGCGGATCCCACTGGGTGGCTTTCTTCACCCCGCGGTAGACCAGCCAGCCCAGGGTCAGGCCGCCCAGTGAAACCACCAGGGAGGTGAGCAAAGGCACGATATTGAAAGCCGCCTCGTGTTCGGCCTCGCCGAGCATGGAGCCAACGAAGGAGCCAAACCAGTTGGAAGTCTCGCCACCCAGCAGGGGGAAATCCTTGGGAATGCCCAGCCAACCGGCCGCCACGGCAAAGATCGCCAGCACCACCAGCGGCCCCACCATCCACCAGCGCGACTCACTGGCGTGCTCAGCCGCCTGCGTGCGCGGCTGGCCGAGGAAGGTGAGCGTGATCTGGCGGGCGGTGTAGAAGGCAGTCAGCAGGGCTGCCAGGGCCAGGACAATGAAGACCGCCGTGGAGCCGCCAAAAGCGCTGCCCAGGATCTCATCCTTCGACCAGAAACCGGCCGTGATGAGCGGGAAGCCGGAGAGGGCCAGCCCGCCGATCAGGAAGGTCCAGAAAGTGTAGGGCATCTTCTTGCGCAAGCCGCCCATGTTATACATATTCTGCGGATCGATGTGCTCGCCGGTGTGCAGCACCCCGTGCTCCATGCCGTGAATGACCGAACCGGAGCCGAGGAAGAGCAGCGCCTTGAAGAAGGCGTGCATCACCAGGTGGAAAGCGGCGGCGGCGTAGGCGCCGATCCCCAGCGCGGCGATCATGTAGCCGAGCTGCGAGATGGTGGAGTAGGCCAGCACGCGCTTGATATCATTCTGCGTCAGGGCAATGGTGGCGGCAAAGAGGGCAGTGAAGGAACCCACCACCGCCATGACCGTCATGGGCGTGGTCAGCGGGCCGCCGGCATGCCAGCCCAGCGAGGCCAGCGGGAAGAAGCGCAGCGCCAGGTACACGCCCGCCGAGACCATCGTGGCGGCATGGATCATGGCCGAAACCGGGGTGGGGCCTTCCATCGCGTCTGGCAGCCAGGTGTGCAGGGGGAACTGGGCGCTCTTGCCGACCACCCCGCAGAAGAGCAGGATGGCGATCAGCCAGGCCCAGGGCAGCCCAAAGACCGGCGAGACGGCCATCAGCACTTCCTTGTTGGCCAGGATCTCGCTGTAGCTGAGCGTGCCGGTGAGGGTGTAGAGCGCCGCCAGACCGAGGAGCAGGAACATATCCCCCACGCGGGTGGTGAGGAAGGCCTTGATCATTGCCTTGCGGGCCGCTTCCTTGGCGTACCAGAAGCCGATCAACAGGTAGGAACACAGCCCCATCACCTCCCAGCCGACAAAGAGCAGCAGGAGATTGTCGGTCAGCACCAGCAGCAGCATGGCGAAGGCGAACAGGCTGATCATGGCGAAGAAGCGTGCGTACATCGGCTCGATGGACGGCACGTGATGGGTGTGGCCGTGTTCTTTCACCTCGGCGCCCTCGGGGGGCAGGCCAGGTTTGTCATGCTCGCCTTTCGGCTGCCCGTAATTGTGGTATCCGACGCTGTAGATGAAGATCATCAGCACCGTCCATACCACGAAGAAGACCGACACCGCCGCCAGCGGGTCCAGGCTGACCCCCACAGACAGGGCGGTATTGCCGGTGGGCAGCCAGGCGATGGAGGAGCGGATGGGATGCTCCGCCAGGTTGGCCGCGCCCAGGGCTTGAATGAAGACGATCATCCCCCCCAGCCAGGAAAGCCCTGCTGCGCCGATCGCAATCCAATGGGAAAGCGCATTGCGTTTGTGGGTAAAGAGCATAATAATGAAGAACGCCAGCAGGGGAGGTAAGGGAATGAGCCAGAGTAAGGTTTCGGTCATTGGGCTACCCTCGCATCATATCCAACTCGCCGGCGACCACCGTCTTGCGCCGCCGGTAGGCGGAGATGATCAGCGCCAGGCCGACCGCCACTTCCGCAGCCGCAACGACAAAGATCATCGCCACAAAGACCAGCCCGCGCACCGAGTCCTCGCCAGTGTAGTAGAGGAAGCGCCAGAAGGCCAGCACGTTAATATTGACCGCGTTGAGCATCAGCTCCACCCCCATCAGGATGCCGATGGTGTTCTTGCGCGATAAAGCACCGAACAACCCAACACAGAAAAGCACCGCCGCCAAGATCAAATACCAGGCCAGGGGAATCATGCCTTCTGCCCTCCTTCCTCCGCGGGTTCGCGGGCGGGCTTGCTGCGGTCGTAGGCCGCGTAGATGCCGCCCACCAGCGCCGCCAGCAGCAGCACCGAGGCCAGCTCAAACGGGACGGCGTACTGCTGCGCGTCCACCAATGCCATGCCGAATTTGGTCATCAGGTCCACCGCAGGGCTGGCCTCCGGCATGCGCAGCAGGAAGACATCCCAGGTGGAGAGAACGAAGACGATCGCCGCCAGCAGGCCAAGCACCAGCAGGCCGGACAACCACCAGCCCTTGTTCAGCCGGCGCGGGTCGCTGCGCATCACCTGGCGGGTCATCATCACCGCAAAGATGATCAGGATGGCGATGGCGCCCACATAGACCAGCACCTGCACGATGGCGAAGAAGCTGGCCTCCAGCATGGCAAAGGTGACCGCCACGCCCAGCAGGGTCAGCACCAGCCACAGCGCAGCGTGCATCAATTTGCGGGCGGTGACCACATAAAACGCGGAGAAGATGGTCACCGCAGCCACGATCAAGAAGAGGATCTGCATAAAGGTCATTGGGGTCCCTCCTTAGCCTTTGCTCTGTTCAACAGCCGGGGCCGGCTCGGGTGCCTGCGGCGGGCGGGCCAGCGGGCGCGGATTGGGCGCCACCACCGGGCGCGGACGGCGCTTGCTCAGCCGGTCCACCAGCCAGATGGTGACCGCCAGGGCCAGCCCGTTCGCCACCACCAGCGCGCCGATGCGCAGCAGCAAGTTGTCGCCGCCCCAGGTCTGGACGGCCTTATCCACCAGCGCGGTGAGCGCCACCATCACCAGCGCCAGCGGGGTGAGCACCTTCCAGTTCAGGTTCATCATCTGGTCGATGCGGAAACGCGGCAGGCTGAAGCGGATCAGCAGGCTGATGAAATAAACAATGCTGGTCTTGATCAGCAAGTAAATGAAGCCGAGGATCGGGATGGTATCGGCACCCGGCCCCCACCAGCCGCCCAGGAAGAGGGTGGAGAAGAGCATGGCAATGGTGAAGGTGTGCAGGAAGTCGCCGACAAAGAACATGCCGAACTTCAAGCCAGAATACTCGGTATTGAAGCCCGCCACGATCTCCGAGTCGGCCTCGATCAGGTCAAAGGGCGCGCGCCCGTTCTCGGCGATCGAAGCAATGTAGAAGAGCAGGGCCGGAACCGGCGCCAGGACGATGTACCACATCCCGCTCTGCGCGCCAACGATGTCCGCCACGCCCATCGAGCCGCTCAACATGACCGGCACGATCAGCGAGACCACCAGGGGAATTTCGTAGGAAATGAGCAGGGCCACGGCGCGGAAAGCGCCCAGCAGCGAGAACTTGTTGTTGGAGCCCCAACCGCCCATGATGATGCCCAGTTCGCCCAGCCCGCCGACCGCCACGATATACAGGATGCCGACGCTCAGGTTGGCGCCGTACATGGTGACCGTGTAGGGGATGACGCCCCAGATCATCAGCACCGCCCCCACCGCCAGGATGGGCGAAAGGTTGTAGGGGATCTTATCCACGCCGTTGGGGGTGATATGCTCCTTGGTGAAGATCTTGAGCATATCCGCCACCGGCTGGATGATGCCAAACGGCCCGACCCGGTTAGGCCCCAGACGGTCCTGGATACGCCCGCCGATCTTGCGCTCGGCCCAGATCAACACCAGGCAGAAGAACATCGCTCCGGCGGCCAGGATAATGGCCCCCAGCAGGTAGCCGACCGCCTGCACCAGCCAATCGGCCCAGCCCCAGCTGTGCAGCAGCCCGAGGAACCAGGTTACGATCACGCCAAATGGATCTTGAAGGAAATTCATGCCGGCCTCCTCATCCCTACGACCATTCCAGCGCGCCCTTGCGCCAGACATAGACCAGGCCGCCCAACAGGATGGCAATGAACAGCACGGCTTCCAGCACCATGTACCATTCCATCACGTTGAAAGCCAGCGCCCAGGGATAAAGCAGGACCGCTTCGACATCGAAGACCAGGAAGACCAGGGCGTAGATGTAATACTGCGGCTTGAAGCGCACCCAGGCCTCGCCAACTGTCTCGATGCCGCACTCGTAAGTGGTCTGCTTGATCGCGTTGGGCTTCCTGGGCGCCAGCAGCCAGGCCATGAAGATTGCCACAGCCGGGATGAACAGGCAGATCAGGACAAAAATTCCGATATACAGCCAGTCATTGAGCATATCTCGCACTCCTTCAGCTTACAGGGATGGAGGACAGTATAAACCGATTAAATTGTATCATAGCATCCCTAGAAGAGATGCAAATTTTTTATCACCAATTATGGGTTACAAATTATTGCGCGTTCTGCCAGACCACCCAGCGGTCACCGCCAGTGGTCTTGGCGGCGTACATGGCCTGGTCGGCGCGGCGCAGCAGCTCGTCCAGGCTCTCCACCCCCGCATGCAGCCCGGCGATCCCCACACTGATCGACACGGAAACATCCAACCCGCCCAGCGAGACCGGCCGGCGGATGGTCTCGGTCAGGCGGCGGGCGATCTCGCGCGCATCGTTCAGGGTGGTGCGCGGCAGCAGCACCAGGAATTCCTCGCCGCCGGTGCGCGCCAGCAGATCGGTGGGGCGCATGGATTCCTCCATGCGGCGCGCCACCTCCTTCAACACCACGTCCCCCACCTGGTGGCCGTAGGTGTCGTTGATCAGCTTGAAGCGGTCGATATCCAGCATCATCGCCGAAAGCGCAAAGGGCGGGTGGTTGGAGCGCATGAAGAGCTTCTCAGCCTCGTTGAAGAAATGGCGGCGGTTATACATGCCGGTCAATGGATCGGTGATGGCCAGGCGCTCCAGCTCGGCCTCGGTCTGTTTGCGCAGGGTGATATCGCGCGCCACGCTCTGCATGTGCTGCGGATGCCCCTCCTCGTCGCGCACCAGTTCCAGGTGGATCTCCACCGGCACCTGGCTGCCGTCCTTGCGCAGGAAGCGCCGCTCATACACCGGGACATGCTCACCGTTCCGCACGCGGGTAAACATATCCTGGCTTTGCTCCACCTCGGCTGAAATATCGCGGATGGTCAGGCGGGCCAACTCCTCGCCCGGGTAGCCCAGCAGTTCAGCGGCGCGCCGGTTGGTCTCCAACAGGCGGCCTTCCAGATCCATGATGAAGACCGCGTCGTGGGTCTGCTCAAAGAGCGAGTGGTACCGCAGCTCAATGCGGCGGCGCGATTCCTCGGCCTGGATGCGGGCGGAGATATCGCGGATGGCGGCAATATGCACCGACTCGCCGTGGAAGGCAAAGAAGCGCGCCGTGATCTCGATCGGAAAGACCGTGCCGTCCTTCTTGCGGTGCCAGCGCAAGGGAATGTGGATGATCTGGGAGGTCTCGGCGGGGGAATGAGTTGCTTTGCGGGTGTCCTCCGGCTCCGCCGAAACATCTGTATTGCACAACTGTACCAGCTCCTCGCGGGTGTAGCCGTAAAGAGTCTCGGCTGCCTGGTTGGCCTCCAGGATGCGCCCATCGGCGTTGCGGATGATGAAGATGGCGTCCGATTCCATCTCGAACAGGTCGCGGTAATGCTGTTCGGATTCCTGCAATTCTTTGGTGCGTTCCTCCACCCGCTCCTCAAGGGTGCGGATCATCCCGTGCAGTTCATCGCCCATGCGGTTGAAGGATTCGGTCAGGTAGCCGACCTCGTCATTGAAGGCCACCGGTACGCGGGTCCTCCAGTCGCCCTCATTGAAGCGCTGCACGCCACGCAGCAGCCTGGCAAGCGGGCGCCCGAGGCCGAAATAGATGGCCAGAGGCAGCAGGATAACGAAGAACAGGGCGCTGATCAGGGTGGCATAGGCCAACGGCAGCAGAAAGGCATGCAAGTAGCCGCGGAAGGATCCGTATTCATTCTGCAGCGCGCCCTCCACCCCGCTGGAAAGCGGCAGGCGGCTGAGGTCCAGACTGTCAGCGGGGGCCAGGGCAGGCTTGGCGCCGATCACCCAGCCGGTAGCTTCCGGGTGGTCGTTAGGATAATATTGAAGCTGCGGCAGGCCGTTGTAGGTCAGCTCGAAACTCCCATCGGCATGCAATGCGACCTGGAAGGTGTATTCCAGGTCGGGGTGGTAATAGGCAACCAGGTGAGAATAGGTGACCAGCAGAAGATCCGCTTCCTGGCGGACGTAAATGCCCCCCTTGGGGTTGTCATTGGGCGAAAGGTCCACTAACAAGGGGAAAATGGCCGGGCTGTTGGTGAAACCAGCCGGGAAATTGTGGTGATCGAGCGGATTGCCCACCCCCAGCGCCCCGCAATTGGAAATATAAATGCGCGAGGCCGTCTGGCCGTAGAAGGGAAAATCAAAGGCCGCCGAAGGCTGCGAATCGGTCCACTCCTCGTAGGGATGGATCCACTTTTCGCCCAGGTCGCTGTCGAAATGGAATTCCGTTTCGCGAATATCGTAGCCCCCCTGGGTATTGGGGGTGAAGAGCAGCGTGCGGTGGTCGGAGATGGCGGGGAAATAGCGCGCGGCATAGGCCGGGGCAAGCAGCCAGGGCAGGGTGCCGGTCACCGCCAGGCTGGCGGTCAGCATGGCCCCCGCTGCCTTGACCATCAAGGGGGTATTGACCGGCTGGGAATTGAGGTAATTGAGAATAAAAAGGAAAAGGGTAATGAGGGTCCCGACAGAGATGGCGCTCTGGTAAGCCGGTTCGCTGACCAGGTTGAAGTTGCGCAGCAAATTGACGATGGTCATCAGGAACGGAATGAGGAAGATCCAGGTGAAGCGGCGCATACTGGAATCATGCCAGTTGCGGAACGCGCCGCGCACGAAGAGCACCACCACCCACAAGATGAAGGCCACCGGGATGGCCCTGAGGACGGTCTCGCGCCGCTCGACCGTCCCGCCGGCCAGCATGCCGTAGCACCAGGCTGCCAGGGCGATCTCAAATACGGCATAGACCAGCCCCAGGCCGAGGAGGATCTGCCGTTCCACGCGCTGGCCGGGTTCCGGGCGGGGAAAATGGTAGGAGAACTGTACCAGCGCCAGCATCAGCAGGGCCTGGGTGGGCGGTTGGGCGATCGCAGCCAGCAGGCTTTCCATCGGCCGCAAGGAGGCATCCAGGAAGAGCAGCAGTGAAAAGACTGTCGTCAGGAAAATGAGCAGCAGCAGCCACAGTTCCAATTGGTGCGCCCCGCGGGTGCGCACGCGAAACCAGCGCCAGACCAGGTAAACAAGGACGAAGAAACACAGCAGGAACTGGTTTAGATTCGCAATGGCCGCCGGGGTGAGGTTAAAAAGGGGCATTTTGTTTATTATACAATAAGCGCTTTCGGGAACAGGCATCGTGAAAGCGGGGAATCATTGGGAATTGTTAGCAGACGAGGAGATTTTAACCACAGATAAAGGCTAATGAGCACACCCCGCAATTTGCACCGTAGCCCGTTTATCGGATTGCGGGCGGGACTTTCTTCCTCCCCCGCCAGAAGACCAGTGCCAGGCTCGCAGCCCCCAGCAGGGCGGCGATCCAGCGCAGGGAGGACACATCGATTCCCCATAAAGAGACCACCTCAAATTCCACCGGCACCGCCAGCAGCGGATAGACCGTTTCCTGCGAGCCGTCACGCGGAATGAGGCGCAGCGACAGCCACACCCGCCCATCGTACTTTCCCGGCGCGTATCCGCGCATCTGCCAGGCAAAATCCAGGCTCTCCCCCTCCGTCCAGGCCTGGCTGAGCGTCCCTTCCGGCGCAACGAGGATCGGCAGATCGGGAGCAGCCTCTGCCCAGACGGCGTACTGCTCGAAGGGCAGGGCAGCGCCTGCCACCTCGCCGGCTGGGGCGGCATCCAGGCGCAGCGCGGCCGTCTCGCCCTTGCGCAGCACAGCCGGATAACTGACCGTCACCACCCGGCGTTCCCACCACAGGCCGGGGGTTTGCGCAGCATCCTGCGGCAGCCCGCCGATGGTCACCTGGCGGGTGGCCTGCGGCTCGGGCAGCACCGTCCAGGCCAGCAGGGCTGCCCCGGCCAGGAAGAGCAGGATCCCGGCGAAGTAGCGCAGACGTCTCACCGCAGCGCCGCCGGCAGGTAATAGGAATAGGCCAGCACGGCGGTCTGGTCGGCTGCCTGGTGGTCGCCCGGCGTCTCATCGGCATAACCCGCTGGCAGGCTGACAAAGGCCGTGTTCTCCAGCGCGCCAGAGGCCGAGAGGCTGAGCGCAGCCGTGACCGTCAGCGTGGCAACCGCGCCGGAAGGCAGGTCCACTTGCAAAGCGGGCGACCCGCTGCCCGCGGGCGCAGAACAGGCCCCGCCCGGCGAAATTATGCAGGTCCACGAGGCGCCTTCCAGTTCAGCCGGCAGCGGGTCAGATAGCTCCGCGCTGCTCACCGTCCAGGGACCCCCATTGGAGAGCGTCATGGTATAGACCAGGCTCTGGCCGGGGAAGGCCGTTTCCAACCCGTCGGTCTTGGTCAGCGACACATCTGCCAGGCGCAGCAGGGCAAAATCCTGCACTGCCGCCGGACCGATGCCGACCGTCACGGTGGCAACCTGGGACTGGTAGCCTTCCGCAGCAGCCCGCAGCATATAGGTGCCGGGCAGCAGCAGGCGGTGGTAATCGCCCACCTGCGGGTCGGTGGGGACCGCCGCCCCACTGGCATTGACCAGGGTGATCGTGGCGGCCAGCGGCGCGCCGGAGACTGCATCGGTCACCAGCCCGCGCGCCCCACGCAGGGAAAGCTGGAGCCAGGTCAGCATGGCCTCGCGATTGTTGTTCCAGTAGGTGTCCATGCTTGTATAGGCAGGCGCCTTCGTGTTCGAGATCTCGAGGGTGATATGGTGCTCGCCGTAATAAGCGTAGGACCAGTCCTGCATGCCGTATTGCACCGGATACCAATCGCAGCCGAGGGTCACGCCGTTGGTAAACCCGCCGGCCGGCAGGTCGGGGTCAAGCAGCGCATACACACGGCTATACGAATAAAAAAGAGCGTCGTCCGGCGCTTCGATACACGCATCCGGCTCGGCGCCGTAGTCTGCGTCCCATGGATAGTTGGCCACCTGCACCCCGCCGTGGTAATTGGCGCCCATCACAAAGCTGTGCGCGTTCGCGAAGTTCCAGAAGGCGACATTCTCCGGTTCCATCCCGGTGCTGGTGTTCACATTGCCCAACGAATTCTCCGGAAAGTCTCGATTGAGATCCACCCCATGGCTGTTGAAACGCGAGACCCCCACATACCCGTCCGGGTTGTGCAGCGGGCAGAGCCAGATCTCCATTCCATCCACCATATTAGAGACCACTGTTTCGGTCGGATATTTGGCGGTCAGGTACTCGGCCAGGCGCAGGGTCATTTCCATGCCGGTCGTCTCGTCGCCGTGGATGCTGGAGGAGAATTTCACCTCCGGTTCGTCCTCCTCCAGCGCGGGATTGTCGCTGATCTCCAGGCACCAGATATCCCGGTTCTGGACCGACTTGCCGATCGAAACCAGTTCTGTGATGGCGGGATAGGCGCTGTGTATGGCCTCCAGGCGGGCCTGCACCTGCGCGTAGGTTGGCCAGCCGGAAGGCTGGAAAATGCCCACGGAATCCAGGATGCGCGCGCGCAGGCCCTGGTTAGGCACCGGCACGGCCTCCAGCCCGGCAGAGAGCAGCGCGGCGGCTTCATCCGGGTTGACGTACACGGTGACATAGACCGGCTGGAACTCCGCTCCCAGCGGGCTGCCGTCGGCCGAACGCAGGCCTTCCATGTCGATATCCAGCTCGCGCAAGATTCGCCAGGCGGCGGGGTCTTTTACCAGCACCTCGGCCGGATAGCGGTCGGAGAAGGGATAGGGCTCGGGCTGGAGCGCCTGGGAGGAGACACCTCCCGGCAGAGCCGCCAGGAGGGCCAGGGTGAGCAAGAGGGAAAGGATGCGCGGGAACCGGTGCATTTGCAAAGATTATACCTTACCACGTAAAAATCTTCTTAACCCGGATCTGACGGATTGAACGCCAGGCCGCACGGCGTCTATTGGAGAACTCTGGAACAAAAAAACACAGATAAGCTTTTCCCTTATCTGTGTTTATCTGGGGTTGATATCCTGGCTAGCTTCCCAGCGCGAGCAGCAGTTCGTCAGCTTCCTCGGCGGTGATCTTCTTCTCTTGCAGCATGCGCAGGATGATCTGTCGTTCCTCGTCGCTGGCTTCCGCCGGCGCAGCTTCTTCAGCGAAGGCCTGCGCGTCGGGAGGATTCCAGGGAGCAGGATTGCCCGGCGCTTCCGGCGCCGGTGGCACATCCGGCACGGGAGGAACAGGCGGAACAACCGGGATCGGCGCGGGATGCGCAGCGACCACCACGCGCGGCCCCTTCTGGGCCAGGCGCTCGTTCATGCGTTTCATTGCCTCTTCCACGCGCTGCATGGCCTGGCTGACGCGATCGTTGATCTCGCGGTTGAGCATTTCGCTGTCGCCGCGGAAGATCGCGCCGGCCTCATCCAGGGTATCGAAGCCGCCCAGGGGCTGCTCCTGCTCGTCTTTCAGCTCTTCCAGGCGGTCCTTCCACTCGCTTTCGAGGTCGGCCAACTCGTCGCGGTAATCGCTTTCGTCCACCGGCTCGTCGGAGACTTCCACATCCCCGCCGGCCAACAGGCTGATCTCGGCCCCGCCCTGCCCAAGGGTAGTGCGCAGGGTGTGGTCGTCGTAGCTGTGATCCTTGCCGCCCACCGAGATATTGATATCCTCAGCGCCGCTGGAGATGTTCAGGGCTGCGTTGATTGCAGCGGGAACAATCACCTCAATATCGCCGCCGGCATGCAGATAGACCGGTTGGTCGGTGAATTTTTCCAGGCCGAGCAGGATATCCCCGCCGGAGCGCAGCTGAACATCACCGGGCAAACGCACCAGCTCGGCATCTCCACCCGACTCGGCGCGCAGCGAGGCCCCCAGGCGGTACGCGGTCAGGTCGCCGCCCACCTTGCGCACGGCCACGGCGCCGGCGATATCATAGAGGCTGGCGTCGCCGCCCACTTTTTGCACTTCCAACCCGGCCAGGTCGAGCGCCTGCAGGTCGCCGCCCACATTGCGCACCGAGAGGGTCTGATCCAGGTTACGGACGGTCATATCCCCGCCCACCGCCTCGATGATCACCACGGCGTTCTTGGGCAGGCGCAGAAAACAGTCGTCCCGGCAGGAGATGAACAGTTTTTGCGATTCCAGTTGGACAATCTTGAGGTCGCGGCGGCGGCAGATGATGCCCGCCTCGGCACGGTCCCAGCCTTCGAGGGCGAGATCAGCGTGCATTTTCAGCACAATCGTGGTATTATCAGGAACAGGGATTACGTTCTGGCTCATTTCGGCTCCTTTGGGAAGGGTCAGAATAAAATTATTTAGTTTTGTTTCACAAATTCATAATTATTATACCAATTTTTTTGAAATTGTCAAGTATCACTTTAATATTTCTAAAAAGGGCTTTTCAGGCAGGCTTTTCTGCCCTGTTTTGTCCTGGTCTGCTGAGCCCTTGCGCGGCGCAGCACAAATCCATTCCCTGAGAATCAACGATGACCCGACAACTTTCCATTCCCGGCAAGCACCCCCCTTACCTGATGGCCCACCGCGGCAACCGCGCCGCCTGCCCGGAGAACACCCTGGCCTCCTTCCGGCATGCCATTGCGGATGGGGCCGACATCCTGGAGACCGACCTGCACCTGAGCGCCGACGGCGTGTTCATGTGCATCCACGACGGCACGGTGGACCGCACCACCAACGGCAGCGGCCCGGTGGCCGAAAAGACCCTGGCCCAGCTCAAGGAATTAAGCGCCTCCTACGGGCGGGTGGGCTTCGAGGACGAGCGCATCCCCACCCTGGAAGAGGTGGCCGCCATCCTGCCCCCCGACGTGGCCCTGGCGCTGGAACTGAAAACCGACCGCTTCCTGGAACTGGAGGTGGTGAAGCAACTGGTGGAACTGTTGGAACGGTGCGGCATCCGCGAGCGCACCATCGTGTTGTCCTTCAGCCTGGCGCGCATCCAATCGGTACACAATTACGCCCCGGATATCCCGATGGGCTGGATTAACCTCAGCCGCGTGGCCCCGCTCAAAGGGCCGCAGCTGCTCGGTCCCTTCTGGCCGCTGCTGGTGCTCAATCCCTTCTTCACCTGGCTGGCGCACCGGCGCGGGCAATACGTTTGCCCGCTGGACACCACCCCCGAGGGGCGCGTCTGGTATTACCGCCTGCTCAAGTGCGACGCAGTGCTGACCGACGACCCGGCCAAGACCGCCCAGAAGATGCCCAACAAGCGGCGCAGTTAAAGAGCTTGTCCGGCGGGCAGCTTCATGTCGTGATACAATAACGCCATGAACAGCGACCCGCGGGATATTGAAGCGCAAACCCTCCAGTTCTACAATGAGAACGCCAAGGAGTTCTTTGAACATACCGTCGGGTTGAATTTTTCAGCCTGGCAGGACCCCTTCCTGGCGCTGCTGCCGCCGGGGGGAAAGATCCTGGATGCCGGCTGCGGCTCCGGGCGGGACAGCAAGCGCTTCTTGCAGATGGGCCATAAGGTGACGGCCTTCGATGCCTCGCCAACCATGGTAGAGCGGGCGCGCACAGTGACCGGCCTGCCGGTGCGCCTGCTGCGCTTTCAAGATGTGGATTTTGTGTGCGAGTTTGACGGCGTGTGGGCCAATGCCTCGCTGCTGCATGTGCCCAAGGCGCTGATCCTCAATGCCCTGCGCCCGCTGGTGCGCGCGTTAAAACCAGGGGGTGTTTTCTACGCTTCGTTCCGCTTTGGCGACCAGGAAACCTATCAGGATGGACGCCTGTTCAACAATTATAATGAAGAAGGCTTCCGCGCCGTGGCTGCCCAACTGGCCGGGGTCGAGATCCTGAACATGCAAATTTCCCAGGATACCCGCCCGGAAAAGCGGGAAATGATCTGGCTGAATGTGATCATGAAGCTGCATTCCCTCAACACCGGGCAGTTGATGGGCAAGATCGTGTAGCTGCCTTTCCTTCAGGAGGGGGAAAACTGTTCTAGCTCAATTGTTCCAGTTGGAACGGCCGCCCGTGCCCCGGGTAGACCGTGCACACTCCCAGGCTTTTCAACTTCTCAGCGCTGGCGCGGGCAGTGACCAGATCATCCATGATCGAGTTGTAGGCGGGCTGCTTGACATTTTCAAACAGGTCCCCACACAGCAAGTCGCCCTCGGTGGTCAGCACGCCGATCGAACCTTTGGAATGTCCGGGAATGGAGACGATTCTCGCCTGCCAGCCGAATTCCTCCAGGGAGAAGCCATCCTCCACCAGCAGGTCCGGAGAACCCTGCTGCGCCTTGCCAAAACCAAACATACGCGGGGCGATCCAGCGCAGCAACGGGTTGCCCTTCTTGCGGTTGGCGAACATATCCCCGTGCTCCAACATCGCGGCGTCGTCGCGGTGCATGGCGATCTTCGCACCGAATTTTCTACGCAGATAGACAACATTACCGGTGTGGTCGAAATCGCCGTGGGTGATGAGGATCAGGCGCAGATCGCCGGGTTGGCAGCCGGCGCGCGCCAGTTCCTGCTCCAACGCAGAGCGCTGGTTGGAACTGCCGGTATCGACCAGGATGAATCCCGGACCGGATTTGACCAGGTAACAATTGACCGTACCCATTTTCAGGGGCAAAGAAAGGGTAATGGTGGTGATCATGGACATACCTCGCGGATGGGATAGTTCATTATAATTGGATTTTACAATTTAGCCATCAAAAGCAATAGAAATTCAGACATCTTCGTATGCGCGGAAGCTTCCCTTTTCAGCCAGGAAGAGCACGATAGATCACTAAGGTTTTCTTCTTCATGTATCGTCATGTATCGTCGTATTCTTCACCGCCAATCTCTTCAGTCACGATGAGCACGATGGATCACCCAGATTTTTCATCCTTCGTGTCCTTCGTGGCTCATCCAGCTTGCCTTTGCATCTTCGCGCCTTCGCGTTTAAAGATTTGCCCCAACTTGCATCTGCCGCGATGTTCACTAATGTCTTTCCCTCACCCCCAGGATGAGGAACAGCGCCCCCAGATGCATCAACAGGGTGAAGGCCACCAGCGCCGGCAGACCCAGCCAGCCCACCACCAGCCCGCTCAGGCCGTTGACCAGCATGATCCCCCCCAAAAAGGTCTGATTGAAGCCGATCAACAACGAGCGCTTGTCGTCGGGGGTGATATTCATTAATAAACTGTTGGACGAGACCGCCACGCCGGTGGTGCGCACGGCGGAAAAGACAAAGACCGGCACCAGCCAGAGCGAGGCCGCCAAGGGGGAGATCCCCAGCGGTCCGCCCAACAGGGCCAACAGCAGCACGCCCAGCGACATGGCCGCGCCGGTGGAAAGCGCCGCCACCAGCACGCGCTGGTTGCCCGCCCGGCGCGACAGCCAGCCGAAGAGGATATTGGCGAGCAGGTTAGTGACCATGATCACCCCCAGGTAGATGCCCACCCAGTCCTTGCTGCCGCCCAGCTGCTCCTGCACATACACGGCAAAGAAGGGCGTGGCCGAAGCCGCCAGGGTCAGCAGCGACTGCCCGGCCAACAGGCGGCGGTAATTGGCGTTGCTGCGCAGCTCAGCCAGTGCGGCGCCCATTTGCTGACGGGTGGTGCGGCGCGGGGCCGGGGTGGAATCGGGCGCCTCGCGGATGTGGTGAAAGACCACCAGCGAAATGGACGCGATGACAAACATGCAGAAGGCCAGCAGTCCGAAGTTGGAGGGGAAGGGCAGCGGAGAATTTTCGCCCACCATCCAGCGCACCAAAAAACTGCCGCCGATGGCCAGCAATCCGCCCAACCCCAGGCGCCAGGCAAAGACCTCCCCGCGCCGGTGCGGGGGAATGGTCTTGCTGATCACTTCCAGGAAGGGCAGGCCGGCAACCCCCGAGGCCAGTGAGGCGATCGAGAACGAGACAAAAAAGGCCAGCACCGCCCAGTGCGGGTCGCTGACGAAGTTGATCGTCAGGGCCAGCATCAGCCAGGAGAGGATGCGCACCAGCGACATGCGCCGGTAGAGGTCGAGCTTGACCGGCCAGGATTGCAGCCGCCCGGAGACAAAGATCTGCGGCAAGGCCCAGGCGGCGGATTGGATCGGCACCACCAGCCCGAGCAGGAAAGGCGAATTGGTCAGCGCAGAGAGGAAGGCCACCAGCACCAGGGTCGGGTCGGTCAGCGAATCGGACAGGATGAACAGCACCCCGTTGGCTACCGACAGGCGGAAGTTGCGCCGCACCTCGCGCGGGGAAGCGGGGTCGAAGCTGGGCGGGTTCGGCGGGCCAAAGAAGAAATTGCGCAGGCTGGTGAACATAGAATTATATTTATTTAACCACAGATGAACACAGATAAAAGCGGATGAACACGGATAAGATCTTAAGTTTTTATAAAAAGGTTTTTATCCGGGTTCATCTGTGCTGATCCGTGGTTAATGATTTTTCTTCGCCTCTTCCCAGAGGGAGTCCATTTCCTGGAAGGTCATCTCGGTCAGCGGGCGGTCTTTGGCGCGGGCGGACCGTTCGATATAGGCAAAACGCTCGCGGAAGCGCTGGTTAGAGCCGCGCAGGGCGCCTTCGGCGTCCACCCCGTACCAGCGGATCAGGTTGACCGCGGCAAAAAGCAGGTCGCCCAGCTCTTTCTCGCGTTCGGCGGGGGTTTCGGCTTCTTTCACCTCGTCGATCTCCTCCATCAGCTTCTCCCAGACCGGTTCGATCGAATCCCAATCGAACTTGACCCGCGCGGCGCGGGCCTGGATCTCCTGGGCCTGGGCCAGGGCCGGGAAGGTTTGCGGCACGCCGTCCAGCAATCCCTTGGGCTTTTCAGGCGAGCCGTTTTGCCGGCGCTCGGCTTCTTTGATCTTCTCCCAATTTTGCAGCACCCCGCCGACCCCGTCCACCTGCACCTCGCCGAAGACATGCGGGTGGCGGCGGACGATCTTGCGGTGGATGCCCTGCAGCACGGCAGCCATGTTGAAGGCGCCGGTCTCGCTGCCGATCTGGGCGTTGAGGACGATCTGCAGCAGCAGGTCGCCGAATTCCTCGCTCATTTCCGCCGGGTCGGCGGAATCCATAGCGGAGAGGGCTTCGTAGGTTTCTCCCAGCAGATGCTGGCGCAGGGAGGCATGGGTCTGCTCGCGGTCCCAGGGGCAGCCGTCTGGGGCGCGCAGGTGAGCGACGATCTCGTGGAAGGCCTCGAAGGAGGTATCCTCGCCCAGGCGCGGCACATACAATGCGGCAGCCTGCGCCAGAGACTTGCGCCCGGCGTATTCACCCAGCTCGCTCAACAGCAGCGAGACATCCCCCTCGCGCGGCTGGCCGGGTTTGCACACCAGCCAGACGGTGTGGGCCGGCGGGTAGAGCGCCAGCAGGGCTGCCTGGGCCTGCGCGGCCGCGCCGGGGGCGGAGATGTGCAGCAGCAGGGCATTGGCAGAAGTGGGGAAGGGCGGCACGTGCGCGCCTTTCAGCGTGCGGGCGTCCACCAGGGTCAGGGGGGTTTCACCGGGTTCGATCATGCTCATCTCCTAATCTTCCTGTAAGGCAGGCTTTAGCCTGCGTCTCCGGATGGTAACAGGCCGAGGCCTGCATTACGGATTTAAAAGATGCGTTTTGTACTCCGCAAGGAGCACAAAACGCATCCAGATCGTACACACCCAGAAGCGGCTTAACGCTTGGTGTAGGTGGGTGCCTTGCGGGCGCGTTTGAGGCCTGGCTTCTTGCGTTCCTTGATACGGGGATCGCGGGTCAGCAGACCATCCTTGCGCATCGCAGAGGTGTTCTCAGGGTTCATCTTGACCAGGGCGCGGGCCAATCCCAGCTTGACCGAGTCGGTCTGGCCGGTGATGCCGCCGCCCGTCACCACCACGGTGATATCGTAGGTGGCGCGGTCCTGTCCGATGGCCGCCAGGGGGCGCAGGATTGCATCCACATCACCCAGGCGGGGGAAGTAATCTTCCACCGGTTTGTCGTTCACGATGAACTTGCCCGAGCCGCTCATGACGCGCACACGCGCCGAGGCCTCCTTGCGGCGGCCAATGCCCTCAAAATACTGAATGGACATTTTGGCAACTCTCCTTTACTCGACCTTACGCGGGGTCTGAGCTTCGTGCGGATGCTCATTGCCGGCGTAGATGCGAAGTTTTTTGATCAGGCGGCGGCCCAGCTTGTTGTGCGGGAGCATGCCCCACACCGCGGCGCGGATGACGCGGTCCGGGTGGAAGAGCAGTTGGTCGCGCATGCTGGTCTTGGTTAAACCGCCGGGATAGCCCGAATGACGGTAGTAGAACTCGGAAAGCTGGCGCTTGGGGGTGGCGCTGATGCGCGCGGCATTGATCACCACCACGCCGTCGCCCGTTTCCACACCGGGGGTGTAGGTGGGTTTGTGCTTGCCCAGCAGATAATGGGCGATCTGGGTCGCCAGGCGGCCCAAATTCTGCTCATTGGCATCCACCAGGAGCCATTCGGTTGGCTGTATTCCTTTTGGGACGTAAGTCTTGTCCACTTTTGACTTCTCCTCAATCAAGTACTCCCCCCCCTGCTCTGACCCAGTGCGGGTTTGAACGGGAGGGCTTGCGTAGATCTCTCACCTGTACAGCACTTCTTTGAGTACCAACCCGTGCGCGGGAGCAAGGCCAGGGGGCTGCGGTTGAGCCGCGAGCACGCCCTGCGCCAGATCCTGGAGCGCCAACTTGCCCGAGCCCGCCAGCACCTGGGTATAAACCAGGCGGCGGACCATGTGGTAGAGGAAGGCGTTCGCGCAGATCTCGAACAGCAGGCCTCCGGCCTGTTGCTCCCATACCGCCCGGAAGACCCTGCGTACGGTGCTGCCGCCTTTTTTGTGCGGCGCGCCGAATGCGGCAAAGTCGTGTTCTCCGGGCAGCAGGCTGGCGGCTTCCTGAAGGGTGGAAAGGTCCAGCGGGGGCCACACGCGCCAGGCGAAGCGCTCTTGGAGCGGATCGCGCTGGGGCAGGTGGTAGATGCGGTAGGTATAGGTGCGGGCGCGGGCATCGTAGCGCGGATGAAAATCCGCGGCTGCTTCGTGCACGCCCAACACCGCCACATCCTCCGGCAGGAACGCGTTGAGCGCGTTCTGCAAGTCCCCGGCTGAATGCGGCCAATCCAGGTCGAAGGCGGCTACCTGTCCGCCGGCGTGCACACCAGTATCGGTGCGTCCGGCGCCCAAGATCGCCCGCCCCTGCCAGTTCAACCGGCGCAGGGCCTTTTCCACTTCTTCCTGAACCGACCGCCCTTTTCCAAGCCTTTGGAAGCCCTGGAAATCTGTGCCGTCGTAGGCGAGAATAATCTGGTAATGTGCCATTCCCCAGAGGGGGAGGTTCCGACTCCAACCGGTTTCCCGGGTGGTTTACTCTTCGACCAGCTCCAACTGAACCATCTCAGCGGCATCGCCGAGGCGGGGGCCCAGCTTGAACATGCGCGTGTAGCCGCCGTTGCGGTTGGCGAAACGCGGGCCGATATCGTCAAACAGCTTCTTGACGGTCTCGGGGGCATTGCCCAGGCGAGAAGCCGCCAGACGGCGGGCGTTGACCTTTTCGATCTCGCTGCCGGTGCTGCTCTTGCGCGCCAGGGTGATCAGGCGTTCCGCGTCGCCGCGGATGGCCATGGCCTTGGCACGAGTAGTCTGTAAACGGCCGTGCTCGAAGAGCTGGCGGATCAGCGTGCGGCGCAAACCGATGCGCTGGTCCTTGGTACGGCCTAATCGATAACCTGCAACCTGATGGTGCATCTCTCTTTACTCCGTTTTCTTTTCTTGCATGAAGCCTTTTTCGATCATCTTCAGTCGAAGTTCATCCAGGCTTTTCTCGCCAAAGTTGCGGATGGACATTACCGCATCATCGCCCTTTTCCAGCAGGTCCAAAACATCGCCCACGGTGGTGATGCCGGTGCGCTTCAAAGAATTGAAGACGCGTACCGACAAATCCAGATTTTCGATGGGGGTTTCGGCGGCTTCGCTGGTCAGTCGGCTGCCCGAGACCTCGCGTTCGGCGGTAGAGACCAGCGTTTCTTCGCTGATGCCCGCCACCAGGCGCAGGTGATCCACCAGGATCTTGGAGGATTCGCCCAGGGCTTTTTCGGGGGTGATGGTGCCGTCGGTCCAAATCTCGAGCGTCAGACGGTCGAAGCTGGTGGATTGACCAACGCGGGCATTGGAGACCGACCAGTTGACGCGCTTGACCGGGGAGAAGATGGCATCCACCGGCAGTTCGCCGATGGGCATGTGCCCGGTGCGCTCGTTGGCGGGAATGTAGCCGCGTCCGCGCTCGACCGTCATTTCGATCTCCAGGTGTGTGCGGGGATCGTCCACCGTGAACAGGTACAGGTCAGGGTTGACGATCTCGATCTCCGGCGGAGCCTGGATATCGGAGGCAGTCACTTCACCAGCGCCGCGCACTTCCAGGTGGAGGTGGGCGGTATCCACGTCATGCATGGTCAGGCGGATCTGCTTGATCTGCAGGGTGACCTGGATGACATCCTCGCGCACGCCGGGGATGTCGCTGAACTCATGCAGCACATCCGAGACGCGGATGGAGGTCACCGCCGCGCCTTCCAGGGAGGAAAGCAGCACACGGCGCAGGGCATTCCCCAATGTCACGCCATAACCGCGTTCCAGGGGAGTGATGACAAATTTGCCATAATTGCGAGCTTCAGCTTCGCGCTCGACCTTTGGCGTTACCATGGTTGTTTGAGCAGTCACGTTTCACCTCTCTCCGACGCACCCTGTAAAACCGCGCGCCGGACTTGGAATGAACTAGCGTGAGTAGTACTCAACGATCAGCTGTTCGTTGAGGCTTCCGTCAATTTCGGAACGTTCGGGCAGGCGCAAAACGCGCCCGCTCAGGTTCCGCACATCGCGGTCCAGCCACAAAGCGCACAGGCGCTTCTCAGCCAGATCAGGCAGTTCCTTGAAGAAGGTCAACTGGCGGTCATTCTCGCGAACGACAACCTGATCACCGGGCTTGAGCAGCATCGAGGGGATGTCTGCGCGCAGGCCGTTGACCAGGAAATGGCCGTGATTGACCAGTTGGCGGGCCTGGGAGCGGTTTTCTGCATATCCCATGCGGAAAACGACGTTGTCCAGGCGCAGCTCCAGAGTCTGGAGCAGGTTCAGGCCGGTCAGGCCGGTCTTGCGGCGGGCCACACCGAAGTAGCGGCGGAACTGGCGTTCCAGGATGCCGTACACGCGGCGAGCCTTCTGCTTGGCGCGCAGTTGGCGCGCGTAGTCGGATTCACGTTCACTGCCGCCACGCGAGCCGCCGCTCCGGCCGTGTTGGCCGGGGAAGTAGCTGCGCTTTTCAAAAGCACACTTGGGGGTGAAGCAGCGCTCACCCTTCAAAAAGAGTTTTTCACCTTCGCGCCGGCATAATTTACATACCGGACCAGTATATCGTGCCATAGTAATTCCTCTCTTCTACACGCGGCGTTTCTTGGGCGGCCGGCAGCCGTTGTGGGGAATGGGGGTGATATCCGAAATGGAGCGCACTTTGATCCCCAGGGACTGTACAGCCCGGATGGCGTTTTCACGGCCAGGCCCAGGGCCTTTGATAATCACATCTGCTTCCTGCATTCCCATCCCCATGGCGGTCTTGACGGCCTGTTCGGCAGCCAGACGAGCCGCGAAGGGCGTGCTTTTGCGGGAGCCTTTGAAACCGGAAGAACCGGCAGAAGCCCAGCAAACCGCATTGCCCTGGGGGTCGGTGACGGTAATGATGGTGTTGTTGAAGGAGGCATAGATGTGAACCTGTCCGGAAGACAGGCTACGCTTTGATTTCTTCGCAGCAGCAGTGCTGGTGCGACGAGTCGCTCTTACATTTTGAGCCATAGTTCCTCGTTTTCGACCTCACTCACATAAAATTCAAAACTCATAACCCTGTTTTGCCTGCCTGCCAGGTTGCCGCGGAGGTAGAGAGGGGCCTCCTCCCGGCAGGTAGGTCAAGACAGAGATTATTTCTTGGTAGCGCCGCGACGGCGTCCGCGACCGGCTACGGTCTTCTTGGGACCCTTGCAGGTGCGCGAATTGGTGCGGGTGCGCTGGCCGCGGGAGGGCAGGTTGCGGCGGTGGCGCAGGCCGCGGTAGCAGCCGATCTCGATCAGGCGCTTGATGTTCATCTGCACTTCGCGGCGCAGATCGCCTTCGATCTTGTAGTTGCGCGAGATGAATTCGCGCAGCAGGTTGGCGTCAGTCTCGGTGAGATCCTTGACGCGCACGTCAGGATTCACTTTGGTTGCGGACAGGATTTGGCGCGCGCGTGTCGGGCCAATCCCGAACAGGTAGGTTAAACCCACCTCGATCCGCTTGTTACGGGGAAGATCAATACCTTCAATACGCATAGCTTATCCCTAACCTTGCCTTTGCTTATGTTTCGGATTTTCGCAGATCACGAACAAAATCTTGCCGCGTTTAACGATCTTGCATTTCGCGCAGCGCTTCTTAATTGAGGTAGTAACTTTCATTGAGCAAATCCTCCAAAAAATTCCGCTTGGCAATTAGCGCCAAAGTCGTAATTATAACGGTTCTTTCCGGACTTGTCCAGCAATTTGAGCAGGACTGGTGCCATCGGGCAATAAAGTGAGGATGACAGGGCCGTTGTCGGTGATGGCGACGGAGTGTTCGAAGTGCGCAGTGGGCTTGCCGTTGGCCGAAACCACTGTCCACTGGTTGGGGGTCACGCGCGTGGCGGGGTTGCCGATCAGCACCATGGGTTCCAGGGCAATGGTCATGCCGCTGCGCAGCAGCATGCCGCGCCCGGGGGTGCCGTAGTTGGGCACCTGGGGGCCTTCGTGCATGCGCGCGCCCACGCCGTGGCCGGTATATTCGCGCACCACCTGGAATCCGTGGCTCTCCACATAATGCTGGACAGCGAAGCCGATATCGCCCACATGGTTGCCGGGTTTCATCTGTTCGATGCCGACATACAGGGCGGCTTCGGTCACCTCCAGCAGGCGGCTCACTTCGGGAGAAACCTCCCCCACCGCTGCCGTGAAGGCCGAGTCGGCCACGAATCCCTCGTAGGTGTTGCCACAATCGACCGTGACGATATCGCCTTCCTTCAGCTTGCGCTTGGGGTTGGGGATGCCGTGCACCAGCTCTTCATTGACGCTGACGCAGGTGCTGGCCGGGTAGGGATAGGGGCCGGGGTAGTGCTTGAATGGACTGACCACGCCGTGCTTCTTCAGCACTTCTTCCGCCGCTGCGTTGAGGTCTGCTGTGCTGGCGCCGGGGCGAATGACAGCATGGGCGGCAGTCAGGGCAAGAGCATTGATCTTGCCGGCTTCGCGCATGATGGCAATTTCCTGTGGCGTTTTGATGGTGATCTGGCGGTCCCAACTCATAAGACGGTCCTTGTCTTTCCTAACCTATTGCTTTCAACATTTGCGCGGAGACCTTTTCGATGGACTGGGTTCCGTCCACTTCCACCAGGGTTCCGGCGGCGCGGTAGTAGGCGATCAACGGAGCGGTCTGCTCCATATAGACGCGGATACGGCGCTCAACGGTGGCGGGCTGGTCATCCTCGCGTTGATACAGTTCCGAACCGTCCAGGTCGCACTTGCCGGGCACCTGGGGCGGGTTGAACTTCTGATGGTAGACGTGCCCTTCTGCGCGGCAGGTCCAGCGCCCGCTGAGGCGCTCGATCAGAACTTCGGGGGGGACGGCGATATACGGAACGCAATCCACCGCCCCGCCCAGTTCTTTGAGCATGCGGGCTAACGCTTCTGCCTGGGCGGGTGTGCGCGGGAAACCATCCAGCAGCGCACCCTGCGCGCAATCCTCTCGAGAGAGGCGGTCGCGCACCATCGCAATCGTCACATCATCGGGGACCAGCTCGCCGCGGTTCATATAGCTCTGAGCCAGTTTGCCCAGTTCGGTCTGGTTCTTGATGTTCTCGCGGAACAAGTCTCCGGAGGAGATGTGCGCCAGGTGGTACATTTCCCGAATGATCTCGGCCTGAGTACCTTTTCCGGCCCCTGGAGGCCCAAGCAGTACGATATAGCGCGTCATCGTCAATTATCCCTTGATCAGGCTCTCATCGTAACCGTGGACTTTCAGCTCGGTATCGATGATGTTGAAGGTGTCGCGCACCACACCGACCACGATGAGCAAGCCGGCGGCAGAGATCAGGAAGATCGTCTGGCGGCTGCCCAAGGCGGGCAGGATGGCAGTTAAGATGTAAGGCAGCACGGCCACAAGGCCCAGGAAGAGCGCTCCGGGCAGGGTGATGCGCCGCTGCACCTTGCTCAGGTACTTTTGGGTCGGCGTGCCCTGCACCAGGCCGGGCACTTTGGCGCCCTGCCGCTTCAGGTTATCGCCGTAGTTCTGCTGCTGGAAGAGCACGTCCGTGTAGAAGAACGAGAAGGCGACCACCATCAGGAAGTACAGGATGGGGTAGACCGAGCCGCTGCCGCTGAAGGTAGTGTAAATCCAGTTGGCAAAGTTCGGGTTGAGCGGATCGGAGCTGACAAAGTAGCTGGCCACGATGGCCGGGAAGGTCAGCAGCGCCTGGGCAAAGATCAGCGGGATCATGCCGGCCATGTTGACCATCAGGGGCAGCTGGCTGTGGACGGGCATCGACATGCGGTTGCCCATCCGGCGGCCGGGGAAGAGCACCGGCACGTTGCGGCGGCCTTGCTGGACATAGACGATGGCGAAGATGATCACCACCAGCATTACCATCACCAGCAGCAGCATCCACCAGCCGTTGGCCTTATCCGCCAGCAGCGAACCAAGGTTGCTGGGGATGCGGGCCACGATACCGGCGAAGATGATCAGCGAGAGGCCCTGGCCGGGGATCCCGTATTCCGAGATCAACTGGCCCAGCCACACGCCGAACATGGTGCCAGCCACCATCGTCGCCAGCATGGTCAGGGTGGGCAGCAGGTCCACGCCTTCACCCGCGAAGCCGAAGGTGAAGCTCACGATCGACTGGCCGGGGATGAAGGATTGGAAGATGTTGTACTGACCAATGGCCGAGAGCAGGGCCATGGGAACGGTCAGGATGACCGTCCATTTTTCCTGCCATTTCTGGAATCCGCGCGGGTCTTCTTTCATCCGGCGTTCCAGGGCGGGGATGATGGGGGCAAGGAGTTGGATGATGATCTGGGCGGTAATGTAGGGATACACGCCCATTGCCAGGATGGAGAAATGGCTCATCGTGCCGCCTGCCAGCAGGTCCAGCAGGTTGAACAGGGTGGCGCCAGCGCCGCTCGAGTTCGCCAAACCAGCCACCACATCGCGGTTGATCCCTGGAACGGGGACGTTAGCCGCAAAGCGGTAGATCACCAGGATCAAGAAGGTGATCAGGAGTTTCTTGCGAATGTCTTCCGACTTCCACAGATAGCGCCAGGCTGACCGCTTCATAGAGTTTCTCCTTAGGCGTCGAGGACGCTGCCGCCCGCGGCTTCGATCTTGGCGCGGGCGCCGGCGGTGACACGCTGGACCTTGACCTTGAGGGCCACGGCCAGTTCGCCCCGCCCGAGGATGACCACGGGGTTGCCGGGCTTGCTGAGCAATTTTGCTTCAGCCAGCAATTCGGGGGTGATTTCGGTGCCGGCTTTGAAGCGGGCAAGCTGATCTACGTTGATCTCGTTAAATTCCACGCGGTTCGGCGGGGTGAAACCCTCGCCGCGCATGAAGGGCAGGCGGCGGAAGAAGGGCAGGTTGCCGCCCTGGCGGTACAGAGCGCCGCCAAAGCCGGTGCGGGAGGCCTGGCCTTTGGTGCCGCGCCCGGCAGTCTTGCCCTGGCCGGCGCCGTTACCATGCCCGACGCGCTTGCGATTCTTCTTTGCGCCCAGATTAGGCATCAAATCGTTCAGTTTCATGCTTTACCTCTCATGTTCTCCAGGTTGACCTTTGCGGGCCGGCCTAGAGCTCCTCAATCGTCACAAGGTGATCGACCAACAACAGCATGCCGCGCAGGGTGGGGGTGTCCACCTGTTCCACGGTCTCGTGCAGGCGGTGAAAGCCGAGGGCTTTCATGGTCGCCTTATGGCGCACCGAGTAACCAATGGCGCTGCGGACCCAGGTGATGCGTAGTTTCTTGGGTTCCTGTTGCTTCTTAGCCATTCTTCCTCCGCTCCCAGAAGGGCAGCAGTTCCTGGGCGGGTTTGCCGCGCCAGGCCGCCAGCTCTTCCACTGACTTGAGCTTGTCCAGGGCGTCGAAGGTGGCTTTCACCACATTCAGCACATTGGCCGAGCCCAAGGATTTGGTCAGAATGTCGCGCACGCCAGCTGCTTCCAGGACGGCGCGCACACCGCCAGCGGCGATGACGCCCGTACCAGCCGAAGCCGGTTTGAGCAGCACCACTGCCCCACCTACCCGCGCAGTCACTTCGTGCGGGATGGTGGTGCCGGTGAGCGAGACTTTGCGCATATTCTTGTGAGCGCGTTCGGTGGCCTTGCGCATGGCATCCGGCACGGCATTGGCCTTGCCAATGCCCATCCCGATATTGCCATTGTTATCGCCGGTCACCACTGTCACGCGGAATTGGAAGCGGCGGCCGCCTTTGACGACCTTGGCCACACGAGCGATCTCAATGACGCGCTCGTCGTATTGCTGTTCCAAACTTTGTAATTCCATCGAGTCCATGTTCATGACCTCACATCGCTAAGATATCGTCGCGGCGCCTAGAATTTCAGGCCGGCTTCGCGGGCGGCATCAGCCAGGGCTTTCACCCGGCCAATGTAGCGGAAGCCGCCGCGGTCAAACACCACCGTGGTGATGCCCTTATCCAGGGCGCGGCGGGCAACCAGTTGGCCGACCAGTTTAGCCTGCTCAGCCTTCGAAATGCCCTGAACCTTCTCACGCAGTTCGTGGTCCACAGTGGAGGCAGCGACCAGGGTCTGACCGGCCTCATCATCGATCACCTGGGCATAGATTTCAGCCAGGCTGCGAAAAACGCTCAGGCGCGGTTTGTCGGGGGTGCCGCTGACGTTCTTGCGAACGCGAGCGTGTCGTTTAATGCGAGCTTCAGAACGATTAAATTTGCTCATAGCGCACCTTATTTCTTACCCTTTCCCTTGCCAGCCTTGCCGGCCTTGCGGCGGATCCTCTCGCCCAGGTAGTGCACGCCCTTGCCCTTGTAGGGTTCCGGCGGGCGGATCTTGCGGATATCGGAAGCCAACTGGCCGATCTGCTCACGGTCAAAACCAATGATGCGGACCTGGCGAGCCTTGGCATCCACCTCGAACTTGATCCCGGCGGGCGGTTCAACTCGGACGGGGTGCGAATAGCCCAGGTAGAGCACCAGGGTCGCGCCGTCCATTTCGGGGCGGTAACCCACCCCATCGATCTCCAGAACGCGGGTGAAGCCGGTGGAAACCCCGGTGACCATGTTCTGGATCAAAGCACGCGTCGTTCCATGCAGGGCGCGCACACTCGGATCATCCGAGCTGCGGGTCACGATCACGTGACCGTCCTCGAGCTTGACCGAGACGGTCGGGGAGAACAGCTGGCGCATTTCGCCTTTCGGGCCTTTGACATGCACTTCGCTGTTTTTGATCTCCACCTGCACGCCGGCTGGAACAGTAACGGGTAAACGACCAATACGAGACACGATTTACCTCCTATTCCGTCCGGTTACCAGACCTTGCACAGGACTTCGCCGCCTACGTTCAGCTGGCGAGCCCGCGTGCCGGTCATGATGCCCTTGGGGGTCGAGACGATGGCAACACCCATCCCAGCCAAAACCCACGGGATATCCTGTTTGCGGGTGTACACCCGGCGCCCAGGGCGGGAGACGCGCTCCAACCCGGTGATGACACACCGGCGCTGGCGGCGTTCGCCGACATACTTCAAGCGCACGCGCAGAACACGTTCCACGCTTTCTTGCGCTTCCACCATATCGTAGCCTTCGATATAGCCCTCTTCCTTCAAAATGCGGGCGATCTCCGCCTTCACTTTGGAACCGGGCATGGCGACGGCGCTGGTGCCGTTGATCACCGCATTGCGGATGCGAGTCAACATATCAGAGATAGGATCATTCACACTCATTTCATTCCTCCACGCCGATTACCAGGAAGCCTTGGTGACGCCTGGAATTTGCCCTTGCAGGGCTAACTCGCGAAAGCAGATACGGCACAGGCCAAAGCGGCGCATATAACCGCGCGGGCGGCCGCACAAACGGCAGCGATTGCGCACCTGAATGGGGTACTTGCGACGCTGTTCACGATAAGTCATGCACTTCTTCGCCATAATTAACCCTTCCTGAAAGGCATGCCCAGCATTTCAAGCAAGACAGCCGCATGATCGTCCGACCGGGCGGTGGTGACCACCGTGATCTCCATCCCGCGCACCTTGTCGATCTTGTCGTACTCGATCTCGGGGAAGATCACCTGCTCGCGCAGGCCGAGGGTGTAATTCCCGCGTCCATCGAAGGCTTCCGCCGAAACACCGCGGAAGTCGCGCACGCGCGGCAGGACGATGTTCATCAGGCGGTCAAGGAAAGACCACATGCGCTCGCCGCGCAGGGTCACCTTGCAACCAATGGCGCGGCCTTCGCGCAGCTTGAAGTTGGCGATGCTGACGCGCGCTTTGGTGATCACGGGTTTCTGGCCGGTGATGGCGGCGATATCGGCGGAGGTGGTCTCCAACGCCTTGGGGTTATCCATCGCCTCACCCAGGCCAACGTTCACCACAACTTTCTGAATGCGCGGCATTTCCATGATGTTCTGGATGCCGGTGGCCTTCATAAAGTTTGGCACTACTTCGTTTTGGTACTTCTCTTTAAGCTTGTTCATTCACGTTACTCCAGGCCGCTAAGCGTCGATGAGCGCATCGCATTCCTTGCAAACGCGCACAGCCTTGCCATCTTCGCGGCGGATCGCCACGCGGGTGGCCTTGCTGCACTTGGGGCAAACCAGCATCACATTGGAGATGTGCAAGTTGCCTTCGAAGCGCACTTTGCCAGGTTTAATGGTGCGGCCCTGGGCCTGCACCTGCTTTTGGTGCTTAGTGCGCATGTTCACGCCTTGCACCACGACGTAGCCTTCATCCGGTAAGACCTTGATGACCTCACCGCGCTTGCCCTTATCTTCTTCGCGGCCGCTGATGACTTCGACTAAATCACCTTTGCGAATCTTCGTATCCATGGTTTATTCCTTCTTTTCCAGCGGCTAGATGACTTCCGGCGCCAGAGATACGATCTTGGTGAAGCCTTTTTCACGCAGTTCGCGCGCCACCGGGCCAAAGATGCGCGTCCCCTTGGGGTTCTGCCCATCGCTGTCCAGGATGACGGCGGCGTTGTCATCGAAACGGATGGTGGAACCATCCGGGCGGCGCCATTCTTTGGCGCAGCGCACGATAACGGCCTTCACAACATCGCTCTTCTTCACCGAACCTTGCGGCGCAGCCGACTTGACTGCGGCGACGATGATGTCACCCACCCCGCCGTAGCGGCGGTGAGTTCCACCCACAACCTGGATCACCAGCAGTTCGCGGGCGCCGGTGTTATCGGCAACCTTAAGACGAGTCTCTTGCTGAATCATGACTAGGCTCCTTCACTGGCGGCGGCGGAAATTCCACCGATCTCCACCACATGCTTGAGGATGCTCTCCACCACCCAGCGCTTCTCGCGAGAGATCGGGCGGTTTTCCACGATCTGCACCTGGTCGCCAACCTGGCAGCCCAGTTCATCGTGCGCCTTGAAGGTGTTGCGGGCATGCACGACTTTGCGGTACAACGGATGACGGTAGGTGCGGGTCACTTCCACGACCACAGTCTTGGTCATCTTATTGGAGACAACCGTTCCCACTAAACGACGACGTTCGGCCATTAGTGCACCTCCTCGAGTTCCTTTTCGCGCAGGATGGTCTCAAAGCGAGCGACCAGGCGGCGCGTGTGCATCAGGCGGCTGGTGTCTGTCAGCTGGCCGTTGACAACCTGGAAACGCAGGTTCATCAATTCCTGGCGGGCATCGCCGAGCTTATTCCTGATCTCTTCAGCAGATAATAATCGAATTTCTGACGTCTTCATTCTTGCTCAACTCCGCTAACTTGGGCTTCGTGGCGAGCCATGACCTTGGTGCGAATGGAGAACTTGTACTGCGCCTGGCGCAGGGCTTCCAACGCAATATCAGCCGGCAGACCGCCGATTTCGAACATGATACGCCCGGGGCGAACCACGGACACCCAGTATTCAACATTCCCTTTACCCTTACCCATACGGGTTTCCGGCGGGCGGTGGGTGTAGGGTTTATCCGGGAAGATCCGGATCCAAACCTTACCGCGGCGTTTCATGATGTGGACGATGGTGCGGCGGGCAGCTTCGATCTGGCGGGCAGTGACCCAACCGGGTTCGAGCGCCTGCAGACCAAAATCGCCGTAGATCATTTCTGCGCCACGCAGAGCCTTGCCGGTCATCCGGCCGCGCATCTGCTTGCGGTATTTAACACGCTTTGGCATTAACATGATGACTACCTCTTATTCGCTGACGTAGACGCCCTCGGTGGGCTCCACTTTCTCTTCGGTTTGCGACAGGACAACGCCTTTGTAGACCCAAACTTTGATGCCAATCTGACCGTAGGTGGTCAGGGCCTGGGTGCGGGCGAAATCCATATCTGCGCGCAGGGTCTGCAGAGGCACACGGCCTTCGCGCAGGATGACGGTGCGGGCCATTTCGGCGCCGCTCAGACGTCCAGCAACTTCGATCTTGATGCCCTGGGCGCCCTGGCGGAGCGCTTGCTGAATGGCGCGCTTCATGGCGCGGCGGTAGCTGACGCGGCGTTCGATCTGCCCGGCGATGTTCAGGCCTACCAGGTAGGCGTCGCAATCGGGGGACTTGATCTCTTTGATCTCGAGATCGATCTTCTTCGCGGTCAGAGCTTCCAGGTTCTGGCGGATTTTCTTCACCGTGTCGCCTTTGCGGCCGATGAGGATACCGGGCTTGGCAGTGTGAACCACCACCTTCACCTTACCGGGGAAGCGTTCGACTTCAACCTTGGAAACACCAGCCTTGCCGGCTTCGCCGTGGATCATCTTGCGAATCTCCAGGTCCTGGTGCAGCTGATTGGTGTAATCGCTGCCCTCAGCGTACCAGCGCCCCATCCAGGGCTGGTTGATATTCAGGCGGAAACCAATCGGATGAACTTTTCGACCCATATGTTCTCCTGGCCTTTCTACTCACGTTCTCGCAGAACGATGTTGATATGGGAAGCGCGGCGCAGCAATGGCTTAAAGCGCCCGCGCGCTCCAAAACGGCGCCATTTGCGGGTGGGGGCCTCGTCGGCGGTAATCTGGTAGATGTACAGGTTATCGCGATTCAGGCCGAAATTCTCTTCCGCATTGGCCACAGCCGAGGTTAGCAGCTTGTGCACGTGCCGGGCAGCTACTTTGGGCATGAACTTGAGCGTGTCCAAAGCTTCGACTGCCTGCCTGCCGCGCACGAGATCGATGACCAGGCGCACCTTTTGGGCCGAAACCCCACAATTGGTAAGTTTGGCGCGGATATCAGTAGCCATGGCTTATTTCTTTCCTTTCGTCGACTTTTCGGCGACATGGCCGCGGAAATGGCGGGTGGGGGCGAATTCGCCCAGGCGGTGGCCCACCATATTCTCAGTGACGTAAATCGGCACATGCCGGCGGCCGTCGTGAACGGCGATGGTGTGTCCGACCATTTGCGGGAAGATCGTGCTCGCCCGGCTCCAGGTGCGGAGGACTTTTTTCTCGCCGCGGGTATTCATTTCTTCAATTTTCTGCAGCAGCTTGGGGGCAATGAAGGGCCCTTTTTTCAGTGATCGAGACATAAGTTCGTACCTCTCTGTCTATCCACTAGCGACCACCACCAGCGTTGCGCCGGCGGACGATATATTGGTCGGTTGTCTTGTTGCGGCGGGTCTTGTAACCGCGGGTAGGTTTACCCCAGGGGCTCTTCGGCCCGGGCATGCCCGTGGGCTGGCGACCTTCACCACCACCATGCGGGTGGTCGCGGGGGGACATGGCGGTACCGCGCACCGTCGGGCGGACGCCCATGTGGCGCTTGCGGCCAGCCTTGCCCAGTTTAATATTGCTGTGGTCCACGTTACCGATCTGCCCGATGGTGGCATAGCACACCTGGCGCACCAGGCGAACTTCACCGGAGGGCATGCGGATCTGAGCGTAGTCGCCTTCCTTGGCTAACAATTGGGCGGCGCCGCCGGCCGTGCGGACCAACTGACCGCCGCGGCCTTCCTTCAGCTCGATATTGTGGATCATGGTGCCGACCGGGATCGCGCTGATCGGCAAGGCATTGCCGGGGCGGATATCGGCGGTGGCGCTGGTGACGACCGTGTCGCCGACCTTCAGGCCAAGCGGGGCGATCATGTAGCGCTTTTCACCATCGGCATAGACCAACAAGGCCAGGCGCGCAGTGCGGTTGGGATCGTATTCGATCGCCGCAACTTTGGCGGGGATGTCACGCTTTTCGCGTTTGAAATCCACGATGCGGATGTACTGGCGGTTGCCGCCGCCCTGATGGCGAACGGAAACGGTGCCGGTATTATCGCGGCCGGCGTGCTTCTTGCGCAGAACGATCAAAGAGCGTTCCGGCGTGTCCTTGGTGATCTCATCAAAGGTATACCCGGTCTTGTTGCGCTGGCCGGGAGTAATGGGTTTGTAGACTTTAACGGCCATTATTCAACCCCTTCAAAGAACGGAATGCGGTCGTCGGCGGCCAGGGTAACGATGGCCTTCTTGTAACCGCTGTTGCGAATGACCAGGCGGCGGCTGCGTGAGCGGCGCGTCTGCTTGGCCGGGGCGTTAATCACGTTCACCCGCAAGACCGTAACGTTGAACAGCGTTTCCACGGCGTCTTTCACCAGGGTGCGGGTCGCGTCGGGGGCAACTTCGAACACGTACTGGTGCAGGGTGCCGGAGAGGTAATTGGTCTTTTCGGTCACCAGCGGGCGGCGGAGAACTTCATAAATCGTGGTCATCTTTTCCTCCTGCCTATCCCAGGTTGGCCTGGATCACATCCAGAGCAGCCAGGGGCAGAACCAGTTTCTGGAACACCAGCAGGTCGCGGATGTTCAGGTAATTGGCCAGCAGGATCTTGGCGTCCGGAATGTTATTGGTCGAGCGAGCGACCAGATCGTACTGTTCGGATTTCTCGGGGATGACCACCAGGGCGGAGGCTTCGCCGCACAGGGCGGTGAGGGCCTGGGCCATCAGGCGGGTCTTGGGCTCAGCCAACTTCAGATCGTCAACAATGACGATATCGGCTTCGGCAGCCTTGACCGAGAGGGCCGAACGCAGCGCCGCGCGGCGCATCTTGCGCGGCATGGACTGTGTGTACCCGTGCATGTGGGGGGTGTGGATCTTACCGCCGCCCTTCCAGTGCGGAGCGCGGGTGGAACCCTGGCGAGCGCGGCCGGTGCCTTTTTGGCGCCACGGCTTCTTACCGCCGCCGGCTACTTCGCTGCGGGTCTTGGTTTCGTGCGTTCCCAGGCGGGCATTCGCCATCTGGCGGGTGAAAGCCTGGTGCATCACATCCACAAAGATTGGGGCCTCAAAGATATCGGCGGAGAGTTCCACCGTGCTCACTTTTTGGCCTTCCATGTTATAAACGGCTACTTCCATTGTGACTACGCTCCCTTCTACTGCTTTCGCGCCTCAGAAATGACGACGAGGCCGCCGCGCGCACCAGGGACAGCGCCGCGAACACCCAGTAAATTGCGCTCGGAATCAACCAGCGCCACTTTCAGGTGCATCGCAGTCACACGATCATCGCCCATATGTCCGGGTCTGCGAGAACCTTTGTAAACACGACCGGGGGTAGTGGTAGAACCATTCGAACCCGGTGCTCTTTCCCGGTCGGAAGCGCCGTGCGTGCGCGGTCCGCCACGGAAATGATAGCGTTTAACGCCACCCTGAAAACCCTTGCCCTTGCTCATTCCAGCCACATCCACGAATTCGCCGATGGCAAACTGGTTGACGGTAACCTGTTCACCTTCTTTGACGCCGGGGGTCTTGGCACGGAATTCACGCAAGAAACGCAGAGGGGGCAGCCCGTTTCTCTTCAGGTGCCCTAACTCGCCGCCACTCAGACGTTTGGGTTTGACTTCGTCAAAGCCGAGCTGCACAGCTGAATATTGTTCTTTTTCAACCGTGCGGACCTGAGTAACAAAACAAGGCCCAGCTTCGATGAGCGTAATCGGAATGGCAACGCCATTCTCATCGAAAATCTGGGTCATGCCGACTTTCTTGCCAATCAGCCCTTTAAACATTCTCGATTGTTCTCCTTTTCTAAGATATTGACGGGACTGTCAACCTGGGCCTGGTTGCATCATCCCCGCGCAGGGTAGTCAGCTGGCTGCTGCGTCGCTCCGTCATTGTGTGCGCGCCTACGAACCAGCTCTTGCTCTGCCTCGTCTCACGGATAGTTATATCCGCAAAACCTGATTATTCTACCACAAGAGTCTGGATTCTGGTAGGGAGTGCGGATTGGCGATTTATGATCTACGATTTGCGCCTGGCGATTAGCGATTGTCCCCCGACACACACATTTTACCACACAACTGCGAAAGACCTGAGAGGAAATTACCTTGATCATAGAATGGCCTTGGACGCTTTTTGGACGCTGATCCAATATGATAGGAATATCAGAGATCGCCAACACCCCTTCGGGGCACATTCGCCAACGCCTGCCCCTGGATGGGGGCGCAAATCGTCAATCGAAAGGATCCCTATGAAACAAACCCTTTTCAACCTCTTATCCATCCTGGCCCTGCTGTTCTCCCTGGCTAACGCCCCCCAGCCGGCTTTTGCCAGCGCCATGCTGCAGGAGATCAAGGCCGACGTGACCCCCACCGCCATCAGCTACCAGGGCATGGTCAGGGTGAATGGACAGCCCTTCAGCGGCACCGGCTACTTCAAATTCGCCATTGTCAGCTCCGACGGCAACACCACCCACTGGTCCAACGACGGCACTTCCAACGGCGGCACCCCCCCCACCAACCCGGTGCCGCTGCCGGTCAGCGAGGGACTGTTCTCCGTGCGCCTGGGCGACCTCTCGCAAACCGGCATGAGCCGGGTGATCGACGGGCAAACCATGTGGATGGCCGGGAAGGACTGCCGCTTGCGGGTCTGGTTCAGCCCGGATGGGGTGAGCGCCTACACCCTCCTCTCCCCCGACCGGCCTTTCAGCAGCGCGCCCTTTGCCCTGGTGTCTGAATACGCGGTGGAAAGCAGCACTCTGGATGGTTATTCCGTCAGCGACTTTGCCCTCGCCAGCCACAACCACGACGGCCGCTACCAGCCGACGATGGACAACATTTGCCCGGCCGGCTACGCTTTCCGATCCATTGACAGCGCCGGCGGCTACACCTGCACCGTTTTGCGCCCCAAGCCAGGCCTGGAACACAATTCGATTGCCTCTCCCGACAACGGCGGGGAGGACATCTCTATGGCCATCGGGGCGGACGGGTTGCCGGTCATCAGCTATTACGCCGATTATTCCCTCTACGTGGCCCACTGCGATGACCTGACCTGCAACAGCGCCACCATCAGCCTGGTGGATAACACCACCACGGTTGGGCTGGATTCCTCCATCGCCATTGGCAAGGACGGCCTGCCGGTGATCAGCTACTATGACTACATCAACCAGGACCTCAAATTCGCGCACTGCAACACTTACAACTGCGCCACCTCCAACAAGCGAACCCTGGACAGCGCCAACCGCGTCGGCGAATATTCGTCCATCACCATTGGCGGAGATGGTTACCCGGTGATCAGTTATCACGATGGAACCAACAACGACCTCAAGGTGGCCAAATGTACGAACACGCTTTGCACTTCTTTCAGCACCACCACCGTGGATAACGGCACCGTCACGAATTCCAGTTCCATCACCCTGGCCATCACCGGCTACCCAATCATCAGCTACCGTGAGTCCAGCTCGCTGAAGGTGGCTTACTGCCAGAATAACGATTGCACTTCGCGCCTGATCTACACGATCGACAGCAGTGTCAATGCCGGGATGTATTCCTCCATCACCATCGGGTCTGATACCTTCCCGATCATCAGCTACTACGACTCCACCACCAAGGATCTCAAGGTGGCTCACTGCATCAGCACCATCTGTTCCGCCTCTACCACCTATTCTCTGTGGACGTGGGAAGATTCCGGCAGGTATAACAGCATCATCATTGGCAGCGACGGGCTGCCCATCATTGCCTTTAATACTACAGTATCCACCACCGACACCGGCTATTTATTTGTCGTCCACTGCTCCAGCGTGGCCTGCGATACCTGGAAGCAGGTTGAACTGGCCAACGAAACCAATAACACCGGCATGTACACCTCCATTGCCGTCGGCATGGACGGGCTGCCGATCATCAGCTACTACAACGATAACAACGGCGACGTGGAAGTGATCCACTGCGCCAACACGTTGTGCGGCTCCTACCGCCGCGGACGTTGAGCTGCCTCGCCGGGGCCTGGGCTGATCGTTCCAGGCCCCGGTAGGCTATCTTCAGCGGGAGATGGAAAGGGCAACGTCTTAAGATTTCTCAATCAGAGTCTGTAGCCCAATGCCTCTTTCACCCTTACCGCTTCACAAAGGGGAAATACGTGTGGATGGTCTGGGTCGAGATCCACAGATACGGCTCATATTCGCGGTCTTCCACGAAAGCCAGAAAACCCACCCCGCTGTGATTTAACAACAAGGAGACCTGGTTCCCGGCGTCGATGGAACTGCTGAAGATCACCTGGCAGTACCAGCTGGTTCCACCCGGGCCGCAATTGCCTTCCAGCAGCCCCTCGGTCCGCTCGACCGGAAAGGCCCAGGCTACGTGTGAGACCTCTCCGCCGGTGGCGTAGGCAAAGACCGGGTTATCATTTTGGTCCACCTGCAGGGAAAACCATAAGGTGAGCGGGGCTGTGTTGTAGGTGACGATCGCATCGCACTGCCAGCGGTAAGCCAGCGCCCCGCTGGCGCCGTAATCCTCGCCGCAGTTCCCGCCTGAACCGACATAGTGAGCGTGGATCAGTTGCGGCTGGCTGGTCATGTCGTTGGTATAGCTATACAAAAGATGGAATGGATGCAATTCTTCCGATAGCGAACTGCCCGCCATATCGAAGCGCGCGCCGATCAGGCCCGATGTGCCTTCGGCGATGGTAACACAGCGCCAGGTATCATCCCCCGGGCCGCAGTTGGGATGCATGAGCAGGCTGGATTGCGGATAAGCGTAGGTCATCCGGTCGCGCGGCACGTCGTAATAGGCAATGCGCGGGTCGTTGCTCTGGTTGAGCCCCAACATGGGAGTATCGCCGATCCCGTCCAGGGTCAGGATTGGGTCGCACTGCATAATCGATGTGAATCCGCAGCTGGAATTGCTGCTGTTAATGTAATGGATATACATCAGGCGGTCGCGGTTGGTGCTGTTGATGTGGTAAATATAGATCGCTCTTGAGATCCCAGCGGCATCATAGACCAGCGCAGGGCGGCCTTTGATATACCCCGCGGCGTTGTCCAGATCCACCAGTTTATGGCTATCGGCGCTTCCAATCTTTTGAAATTCATCATCATATTTCTGGGTCAGCACCCACAGGTCGTTATCCGTCCATTCGTACACCCAGCCGATTTGGAAATATCCATCAAAGCTGCGCGCCGCCATTTTGCTTGCGTGGCTGGTATCAATACTCTCCACGGAAAAGGCCGAACATTCCCAAGTGTTGCCAGGTCCGCAGCCGCCAATTCCCGAATAAGCGGGAAAGGTGTAATGCAAGAAATGGTCCCCGCCAAGCAGATAGCCGATCACCGGTATATTGTTCGGTAATACGCTGACGGTAGAAATATTGCTGGCGCTGAAATTGGCCCGGAAAACCTGGCTGTCCCAATCTTCAAAGGCCGCCTGCTCGGACTGGATGCCGGCCGAGGGGTGCGCCTGGGCGGCGGCAGGAATGACACCCAGGCAAAGCAGCGTCAACGCTGCAAATATTCGATGGATCGCTTTCACTTTTACCTCCTGTTCTAAAAAGCCTCCTGTTTGCGGGGAGATTCGATCCCACAAAATGAGGGGAAGTAAAGGCACTTTTGACAGCTCCCTCAGGACCTGCTTCCGAGAAGGCGCTCACGAGTAATCCAGAGTTCTCTTTAACGCTTGATCATTGGCAAGAAAATATTGAAATACTGCTGCGAGATCCACAGGTAAGGCTCGTATTCCCGATCCTCCACAAAGGTCAAGAAACCCGCACCGCTGTTGTTCAGAAGTAAAGTCATTTGTCTTCCAGAGTCAATGCCGCTGCTGAAGAGGATCTGGCAGTACCAGGGTTCTCCAGCCGGTTGGCAATTTCCATCCAGCAACCCGCCGGCCCGCGCAACCGGAAAATCCACTTCCACCCGCGGGATGGTATCGCTGGTGTTGTGCGCCAGGATCGGGTAATTGTTCTCATCCACCTGCAAGGAAAACCACATCGAGGATGGCCATGGATCGTATGTGTACACCACGGTACAATCCCAACGCTTATCCAGTGTCCCAGCGGCATTGTAATCCTCGCCGCAGTTCCCGCCGCTGCCCACATAGTGAGCATCTACCAGCATGATGATGTCCATTGGATAGTTTTTAAAGCTGTATAACAGGTGAAAAGGATGCGAGGCGCTCGAATCCGGGTTGGCAGCGATATCGAAGCGCTCCCCTACCGTATCATATCCCCACCCTCCATCGCAGACCGTGACGCAGCGCCAGGTGTTTTCGCCTGGGCCGCAGTTGGGTTGCATCGCCGGGTTGGACTGCGGGTAGGCGTAGGTCAACCAGTTGCGCGCGGCATCGTAATAAGTGATGCGCGAGTTGTTGCCCGCGTTGATCCCCAGCAAGGGGTAATTGCCGATTGCATCCAGGGTCACGATCGGATCACACTGGTAATTCGAAGTTTGCCCGCAGCTGGTGTTGCTGATCCCGCTGAGATAGACATGCATCAGGCGGTCCCGGTTGGTGCTGTTAATGTGGTACAGGTAGACTACCCTAATGTACCCCTCCTTATCGAAGACCAGCGAAGGTCTGCCCTTGATGTACCCCGCTGTATTGTCCAGGTCCACCAATTTGACAAATAACGGATCCCCTATTTTATTAAAATCTGTGTCATAGTATTGGTAGAGTGCCCACAAGTCACTATCCGAGTATTCCAATGCCCAACCCAGTTTGAACATTTCCTCATATTCATACGAGGCGATTTCACTGACGTGCGTTTTATCGATCGTGCCTACTGACCAAGCCTTACAAGTCCAACTGTCTCCCGGTCCACACTGATCGGTCCCCGCATCGACAGGATAAGCGTAATGAATAAATGTATCCGCAGCCAGGGAATAACTGACCACCGGCATATCGATCAGTCTGATGTGGGTAGCGGAAACCTGGCTGACATTGTAGTCGGCCTCGAATACGGTATTTTTCCAGGAAGCAAGCGCCGCCTGGCTGGATTGGATCCCCACAGTAACGCGGGATTGTCCGGCAGCAGGGATGACGCACAGGCAAAGCAATATCAAAGCTGCAAATGAACGATGGATCGCTTTCACTTTTACCTCCTGATGAATCAGTTAATCCAGGTATCCTTATTCGCCGATAATAAATGGCGGCGCAGGCGGGCTGGAAAACCTTCAGGGTCTGTAGCCTAATGCCTCTTTCACCCTTACCGCTTCACAAAGGGGAAATAAGTGTGGATCGTCTGGGTCGAGATCCACAGATACGGCTCATACTCGCGGTCTTCCACGAAAGCCAGAAAACCCACCCCGCTGTGATTCAACAACAAGGAGACCTGATTCCCGGCGTCGATGGAACTGCTGAAGATCACCTGGCAGTACCAGCTGGTTCCGCCCGGGCCGCAGTTACCCTCCAGCAGCCCCCCAGCCCGCTCGATCGGAAAGGCCCAGGCCACGTGCGAGACCTCTCCGCCGGTACCGTAGGCAAAGACCGGGTAATTGTTGGCATCCACCTGCAGAGAGAACCACAACGTGGGCGGGGCCGTGTTGTAGGTGACCACAGCGTCGCACTGCCAGCGGTAAGCCAGATTCCCCATGACGTTGTAATCCTCGCCGCAATTCCCGCCCGAACCCACGTATTCGGCTTGCACCAGCACCGGTTGGCTGGTCATATCGTTGGTGAAGCTATACAGCAGGTGAAAAGGGTGCGAAGCGTCGGAAACGGAACTAGCCGCCATGTCAAAACGCGCCCCGATCAGGCCGGAAGTGCCTTCGTCGATGGTGATGCAGCGCCAGGTGTTGTCCCCCGGGCCGCAGTTGGGGTGCATGAGCGGGCTGGACTGCGGGTAGGCGTAGGTCATCCGGTCGCGTGGAACGTCGTAATAGGCAATGCGCGCATTACCGCTGCCGTTTATCCCCAGCAAGGGCGTCTCGCCGATCCCATCCAGGGTCACGATCGGGTCGCATTGGAAATCTGAAGCAAACCCGCAGCTGGTGTTGCTGCTGCCGGAGTAATACAAGTACATCAGGCGGTCCCGGTTAGTGCTGTTGATGTGGTAGATGTAAATCACCCGCGGGTGCCCGCCCAAATCAAAAGCCATGGACGGGCGGCCTTTGATATACCCCGCGGCGTTGTCCAGGTCCGCCAATTTAATATAAGGAGCACTTCCAAGAAAACCAAAGTTCTCGTCATATTCCTGGTAGAGCACCCATAAGTCTCCATCCGATCCCTCGAATGCCCAGCCGAGCAGAAAAGAATTGACGTAAGTATGCGAGGCGATCCTGCTCAAATGAGCCTTATCAAACGAGCCGATCGACCAGAGACGGCATGTCCACAGGTTTCCTGGTCCGCACTGATTGGCCTCTCCATCGATGGGGAAAGCGTAGTGCAGATAATCATCATCGGCGAGCAAATAACCGATCACCGGAACGTCAATCGGCAACACGCTGGTGGTAGAAACATTGCCAACATTGTAGTCACCCTCGAAGACCTGGTTTTCCCACGCTTCAAAGGCGGCCTGCTCAGCCTGGATGGACATAGCGCTGCGCGATTGCCCGGCAGCAGGGATAACGCATAACACTACCAGCGCCAGGGCAACTAATACACGATGAATCGCTTTCATTTTTTGCCTCCTTATGTTGCGACTTTGAGAGATCTTTTTCTACTCGCTGCAACCGATAAAAGGCGCGATGTTCACCCCCAAGGATCAGGGTCCCGATAATTTCATTATAGGATGCGGGGACGAAAAGTCAATGGGGGAAGAGCGAACCACGAAACAGGCAAAAAATGCGAAACAAACGAAAAATAATAAACACATAGCCCCAAACCCGAAAATTCGCTTGGGTCTCGCGGGCCGGTTGATGCGAACAAGACGCCACAATAATGCTATACTAATACCGTTCCAATCACTAACAATCAGAGATTCTTACGAAAGCTCCGTCATTCAAGATGGCCCGCAAGGACCCATCTCAGTAATGCTTGTTTTAATTCAATTGGCGGCTTATGCCAGACTCGAACCTGCAATTGGCTGTTCACAAAGGCTGAAACCACCCCATAAACTTTTTCGGAAGGAGAAACCTATGTCTCGCAAAGTTCTATTTGGAATGATGGTCATGCTCGTCCTGGCCAGCTTGGTCTTGATCTCCGGCAATGTGACCGCGCAGACGCCGGTCGTTTCCAATTCTACCTGGCCGTATTCGGCGACCCTGACCGATACATCGGGCCAGCCCGTCGCCGATGGAACGTATGATTTCATTTTCAGCCTGTATGCAGCCGAAAAAGATACCCAGGTCCTGTGGACTGAAACGCAGACCGGCGTGAAGGTGACGAATGGTGAGATCAGCACTAGCCTGGGCGCCAGCGTGGCCATTCCGGTCTCGCTGTCAGCCAAGGCCACGTACTGGTTGGAAGTGAGCGTGCGCGGGCCGGGTGAGACTGCTTTCACCCTGTTGAGCCCGCGCCGGAGCTACAGCAGCACCACTTCCAACGAATCCAAGGCAACCCTCGCCTGCCCTCACAGTCACTTTACCGACTACTGGAGCGGCACGGCTAACAATACCGGCGTAGGCTACGGATTACTCCTTGAAAATTACGGCACGGGCGACGGCATCCGGGCCTTCAGCGCAGCCACCATGACCAATTATGCGGCGGTCTATGGGGTCAACACGGCTGCGACAGGTTATGGGACGGGTCTCTATGGAGCAAGTCAAAAAGGTGTGGGGGTCTATGCCAATAGCGGCACTGGCGACGGTCTGGAAGCTACGACGAGCTCGACCTCGAGTAGCGCCATCTATGGGCATGCCGTCAATGCCAACGGGGTGTGGGCGGTCAGCACCAACAAGATCGGCGTGCGCGGCTACAGCAATGCCAGCGTGGGCGTGCAGGGCGTTAGCACCAATGGTTACGGCGTGCAAGGCTATAACGACAATGCCAGCTCTGTCGGCAATTACGGGGGATATTTCACCTCCAATAACTACCGGGGCGGCTTTATCGGGACGGGGCAAACATCTCTTTGGTACGGGCTTATGGTTGACGGCGGCCTCACGGTCACCAACGGGAGTTGTGTAGGCTGCAAGCTGGCTTACGTAGGGATCAACAACGGCAGCGAAGCCCTCCGGCCAGGCGACCTGATCGCCGCGGCCGGGGTGAAAGTGGATGCCGCCGGCGGCGATCCCACCATTTTGGTCCGCCTGGCCACCGCCAGCACCGATCCGGTCATCGGCGTGGTGGTGAGCGGAGCCTCTGAACCCGGCAGTAAGACCGGCCCGGACAAGATCCAGACCAGTGAGATCAAGTCCGGCGAGTATGTATTGATCGGGACCACTGGCCTCTACCAGGTTCGCGCAGCGGGCACTGCCATCGCCATTGGGGATTATTTGACCCCCGGACCCTCCGGGGCAATCGTCTCGGCCGACAAAGGTTCCAGCATAGGCCTGGCGATGAGCGAACCGGACCAGGACGGCCTGGTATGGGTGATGTTCAATGGCAACTAATCCACTGACCTGCGCCACGAAGAGATGGAGGCGATGATGAAAACGCGAAGAATATTCCTGATCCTGGTTGTGATGGCAAGTATCTTGATCTGCAATCCATCGCTTTCAGACGCGCGCGCGGTGCCCCCAACCAGCAACGCGATGTCTGGCGGACACTATCTGCTGACCGGGCACACCGCCGCAGATCCCCAACCGGCCGGCTACCGCCTGCTGGATGCGGGGACGAAAGCAGACGAGGCTTCGGGCTGCTGCTGCAAGAATTTCGTACCGTGCATGATTCGCTAACTCGCGGACTCTAATTTCGGGCGGTAGGACTCGCGCTGCCCTGCCGCCCGAAAACCAATTTTATCTGGCTGGTTTTTCACCTCCACAGCACTGGCAGGAAGGTGCGGTAGAACTGCCGCGACGTCCACACATACGGCTCGTACTCCCGATCCTCAATAAAAACCAGAAATCCCAACCCGGAGCGGTTGAGCAACAAGGCCATCTCCCGACCGGATTCAATGGAACTGGAAAAGATCGTCTGGCAGTACCAGGTGTTGGAAACGCAGTTACCGCTCAGCGCTCCCCCGGCGCGCGCAGCGGGGAAGTCCAGTTGCACACGCGGGATCGTATTATCGGAGTTGTGAGCCACCACCGGATAATGCTTTTCATCCACTTGCAGAGAGAACCACACATTGGCAATCGCCGGCGCGTTGGTGTAGGTGTAAATGGTGGTGCATTTCCACAGATACTCCAGCACGGGCGGGTCGGCAAAGTTGTAATCCTGGCCGCAGTTGCCGCCGGCAATCGTCCCCCCGACATATTTAGCGATCACCAGGTTCGGTTGGCCCATCATGTTGCTGGTATAGGTGTATAGGAAATAATAAGGGTTCAGACTGCCGATCTCATAACCCTGCGCCATCGCATAGCGGGTGCTGATCATGCCTTGCGATCCGCCTTGATCGATGGTCACGCAGCGCCAGGTGTACGAAGGGCCGCAATCCGCGTGGTGCCCGGGATAGGTATCGGGATGGGCATAGACCAGGGCATCGGCGTCGTTGTCCAGGAAGAGAATGGCCGAGCCGTAATCGACCAAGTTGAGACCAAGCAGCGGGTCGCTGATGATATGCCGGTTGACGATCCTCTGGCAGTCGTAATAAGAGGAAAAGCCGCAGTTGTTGGAGGTAGTGGGGTAGATGCGGACAATATTCCACAGCTCATCGCGCGCTTGATCGATATTATGCGTCACCAGCGCTACCCGCGGATAGCCGTTATTATCGAAAACCATCGACGGCCGGCCCTGGAATTGGTGGTATTGGGAATAGTCCGGATCGCCGATGTCCATCAGCATATAGGTATGCACCGAGCCGAGCGGGGTGAACTGCTGGTCAAATTCCTGGTAATAGACCCACAGGTTCCCGTCCGTGCCCTGGTACGCCCAGCCGACCAGGAAGGAATTGGAGTAGGAATAGGCAGCCACATCACTGATCGTCCCCGCGGTCACGTTCCCCGGCGCGTAGGTGTCGCACTGCCAGGTGTTGGAAGGACCGCAGTTGCCGGCCGTGCCGTTCACCACCGGGTGGGCCAGCTTGAAATTCGCCTGCCCGCTGACGGCGTAGCTGAACATGGGAATATCCAGCGGTCCGCCGTTGGCGGTGGAAATATTGCCGATATCAAAATCTCCCGCAAAGGTCTTGTTTATCCAGGCTTCCCCCGCCGCCTGTGTGCTGCTGGGCCCTGATGCACTGTGAACATCGCTGGCCGCGGGGAGGAATACCATTGCCACCAGCAGCAGCGCCGATAACAGAAGATGGATCGTTCTCATGCTCGCCTCCTATTGCCCACAAGTGAACCTGTTAGAACCCGCGTCACTTCCAATAAAAGGCTGGGATGGCTCCCCCGTTGTATGGTGATAATTTCATTATACGGCGCTGCTTTTGAATGTCAACCATTCAAAAGCGAACTGCATGGAGGATGTTTTTACAGGGGCCGAAGATACCCGTAGGGTCGAAGATACCCGTAGGGTCGAAGATACCCGTAGGGTATATATAAGGCGCCGTGTTGGATTACAAGAAAATGCTTTAGCATAGCCGCGCCCGCTGTCCTGCAAATGCGCCGGTGTACCTCGCGGGCGACCCTTGTTGGCCTGAATCATTTTCAATACATATCGCGCGGGTCGCCCTTACAAATCCTTTAGCTTAAAAAAGAAGTAGGGTGCGTTGGTAACGCACCCTACTCTACATCTGTGTCGCAGAGATTAGATCTTGATCTCGATATCCACGCCGGCCGGGAGGCTGAGGCGCATGAGCATATCGATCGTCTTCGCGTCGGGGTCCAACACATCGATCAGGCGGTTGTGGGTGCGGATCTCGAAGTGTTCCTGGCTGTCCTTGTCAATGAAGGCGCCGCGGCGGACAGTGAAGCGCTCGATCTGGGTCGGCAGCGGGACGGGGCCCACCACGCGGGAACCACTGCGCTCGGCAGTCTCAACAATCCGCTTGGCGGATTGATCCAGCACACGGTGATCGTATGCTTTCAAACGAATACGGATCTTTTGCTTAGCCATTTCCTACACCTTGCTTACGCCAGAATCTTGGTGATGACACCCGCGCCGACGGTCAGGCCGCCTTCGCGAATGG
>CAYRHN010000011.1:0-136223 GCA_964424115.1 uncultured Anaerolineaceae bacterium | reverse complement strand
AAAGATCTATGGGTATTTCCGACTTTAATTTACAGAAAAAAGGTTGCGTAATCTTCTAGAATCATGCCATCGATTGATCTAATTATCGACTTGGTGAGCCAAAAATTTATCCTAATTCTCAAAAGCATTCTTTATCTCTCCTTAAATTTTTTTATCCTTTGTATGTCTAAATTCAAACCTTAAGTCTTAGAATCAAGCGTTTGATGCTGAGGGTTTGTTGTCGTTTCTAGCATCGATTAGAATAACATCAGGAGAATCAATTAGTCCAAGATCATTTAATATGCTTCTAATTTTTGACAGTTCTTTTTGAGTGAAGTAGATAATCACTTTAATCGTTTTATCTGTTCCATGAGCCTTAGAATATACTTCAACTTGTTTTTGTAAATTTTCCTTTATCTTGGAATTTGACGCTAACTTGAATTCAACCAATGACTTATCAGCCTTGCCTCTAGACACGGCAAAATCTACAGGGCCTCGCCCATTATTTGCTTCAGCGTTTATATCAGAAGGTGAAGCATACCATGTTAATTTATAAAGAATGTGTAAGTCCGTTTCTCGTTTTATTGGCATGCCGTCTTTATAAAAAATCTTATACCCATCCTGATCTTCAATCACGTGTTTTAGGTAATTAGCCCGATCTCTTGCTTCGTCCAATGTACTGAAAGGGATCTTATAAAAATCACCAGTTGAATGTAATAATGTAACTAATTCCAAGACGCGAGTAATAAAAACGTCTTCCGAGGCGATTACTTTCTCCTCGCTGATGGATTTTGCTTGAGCTCCGTTTTCTTCTTTAAAACGAATATAATAATCAATCAATTCGGGATATTTTTGGTAAAGTTGCATTAAAGCCGATTGCATTTCTTTCTTCTTGGGTTTTTCACCAAGTTCTTTTAAAAGATAATTATTGATCAAACCTCTTAATTGATAGTCTGGCAGTGAATTAATAATATTTTTAAAATCCTCAACGAGTCCATCCTTATTAATCCAGTTATCATCTCTTGTTAGGATATCGACGGGAGTAAGCATAACGAAAGTGTTATTAAAATTTGGTAGTAAGAATGATGCCGTTTCCCAACTTTCAGTTGTATAGTTGAATCTAACTCGCGGAACCAAAAAATTTTTACACAATTTTTCGTCTATGAAGTTTGCCGTGAAGAACTGGGTATATTCAAGTAGAAAGTATTTTATTAAATTGGTGGTGAAATCACTAATATTATCTCTTCCTACGCCATCAGAAATCAAACATAATTTTTCAAGATGATACCCTTGAGGGATCTGTTCTTCACCAAATGAGGAAAATATGGTTGATAGATTGTTGTGTAAGGCGGAGGCGAACTTTTTTCCCAGCCCCCGCCCTTTATTTCCAGTCGAAGAAAATCCTAGCCAGTTTTCTTTTACCTCAGAAAACGTGTACCAATTTCTAATTAATCCGCTGTTTAAATTCCGGCTTTTTGATCTATCCCTAAGGAAACGCAAGTACCTAATAATTTCTTCGTGAAGGGACCGGTAGATGGTTTTGGGACTATTAAATACTAGAAACGGATCAATAAATAAAGGCAAATCATATAATAGCGAAATGTTAAATGCCCCATACTCTTTAATAAGATTCTTGGGCACACCAAAATAATCAGAAAAGTACAGCCCTGCATTCATTTCCATAGTGTGTAGCTTCCATTCCTTTATATCCCCCAACTCTCATTGGGTTGATGATCCGACCTTGCTGCTCGTCCCATCTACCAATAATAAATAAGCAAAATAGACCACCTGATTCTGAATTTTATCAATTGCCTTTACCGTGTGAAATTCATGTTCAGCATGTATGATTTGGTAGAACTCTATCTCTTCGTTTATTCCTCTTTCCCCTGGCGAACCTTAAGACTGGACAGGTTTATAGGATGGTGTAAGTGTAAAGAAATAATATAGCAAATCCATGAAAAGAGCAATGATTTGGAGTGTCTGTCCCAAAATTGGTTGGTGACTTTTCAACCCCTACCTGTGGGGGTAAAAAGACAAATTTTGATATTTTTTTACCCCCACCTGTGGCGCATTCCCAAAAACCCACCAAAAAAGGGACAGACACGATTTGGATGTGGAATTTCTGCCCTATAGGATGTTGAATTCTGAGTTTCCCCTCCAGACGCATTGTAGATAATCGCCAACCATTTACGGGACCAAAAACCAACGCACCGTTATAATTTATGCAATCTACGTTTGTGTTATAATATTCATAGGGGCAAGACACAATTGAACAAAACCAAGCCAATGATGTGAGCGTCCCAAAGGGGCGTGGCAACACACAACCAATCGGTCATACAATCGCGATCGCTAAGAACAAGGCGGTCATTGTATGGCCGTTTTTCGTTTTAACTACTTATTCGAAAGGAGAACCATGTTACCAAGTACCACCCTTAAATATCGTTTGCAAACCTGGGCGCTCAGGAACCATGTGCGCCCGGCCGACTTCCATAAGGCCACCGGCTTTTGCTACCAGCATGCCTACAACCTGCTGCGCGGGAAAGCCTCGGTCACGCCGGAAGCGCTTGGCCGGATCCTACTGGCCTATGGCGCACCGCTGGCTGATTGGCTGGTGCAGCCAGAGGAGAGTGAACCACCCAAAGCCAACGCTTCCGCAAATAGCGTCATTTCAATGGTTGATACTATCGGATCCCAACCCAACCAGGCGCAAGGAGGTGCCCAATGAGTCGGGCGCACATGCGCGGCAGCTTGAAAAATTTTCAGGCTTTCCGCGAATACACCCTGCTGATGCAAGAGGCTGACGACCAACTGCAGGCCGACCTGTCTGAATTGTTAGGCCCTGAGCAATACACCCGCTGGGCGCGCTCCATGCAAACCCTGGGCCAATGGCGCAAAGAAGGGAGGAGATTATTGGATAAAACCAAACCCGTTGTCCATTAAAGCAAAACCCCGCCGGCAAGCGGGGAATTGCCCTTACAGATTTGAAATCGTACATGGAGTATAGCATGTCTCCCACAACCAAACAATCCCCCATTTCTATCGAGATGCAGCCCTGGAATCGCAAGCCAGCCGGCGTGTACGGCTATCGCTTTTCTTGCAGGCATCAAAACCTGGAGATTATTTCTAAACTGGTCCACCCCGGATCAATCTTCTCGGAATCCGGCCCAGACCACTTTGAAGCCTCTGCTTACTGCCCTGACTGCGGTCAATCCATCTACTTCCCTGAAAAAGCTGGCAACAATTCAGAAAGCTCCAGCAGCCTCGATACAGAAATCTCATTCTAAGAAAGGTTAAAAAATATGATCACGGATCACTTTAACGGCTCCGTCCTCCTTTACCATCCATCGGGTATTCCTGTTTCGCTGCCCGTCTCTTTAAATACCACAATCGAAACCGCCCAGGCCATGCTGGCTGCTGTGGATATCTACCTGCAAGCCGGCTGGTTAAGCGAACTTGCTCCATTGGATCAGGATGAGACGGTAGAAAAGATCACCCACATTGCCCGGCGCGAGAAACGCAACGATGACAACAGCATCACCCCTCTGGTGGATGTGTACTGCGGCGGATATTTTCGCACGCTGAGCATTTACCTCAATAACCCTGAAGACCTGGAAGCCTTCCAGAACGCCTTCACCTATCCCGTCACGGACCTGGCCTTGTTCGAAGGAGATACCGCCATCGAACGCGGCAAAAACTCGGAGAAGGACAAGAAATTCGTCCATCCGGTCAATGGCGTGTCACTGGTATGGAAACTGAACCCGCGCTACGAAGGCGAGGCCGACAAGAAACATCCCAAGCGCCTGTTTGTGCGCTGGGAAGGCCGCCAGCTTGCTCCCGCCGCCAACGGAAAGCGCCAGACAACACCAATGGCACATACTCCTATCCAATCAAATAGCAGCCCTCAGCTGCCGGCTGGCGCAACCCGCAAGCCCGAGGAAGTTAAAACTCACATCGAGCAACTGGCCAAACAATACGCCGGCAAGCCAATCTCAGAAGGAAAACGCGGGGTGATCGCCCCGGTACTGGAATTGTGCTTCGCCTCCGGGGATACCCAAACCAAACGCCACCAGGTGCAGCTGTACCTGACCGGCAAAGACTCGATCAGTGAGATCCCCGACAACTACCTGATCGCCCTCTTCTTATGGCTGAACCCGACCAAAGACAGCGGTGGAGCCTGGGCAGCTAGCGTGCAAGCCGCACAAGAAGCAAATGCCATTCTGTCTGAACTGGAACGCGCCGGCGGACGGCAGCCCCAAGTGACCCCTGCCAGTCTGGCAACCCCAGCCGGTTACCAGCCCCCCTTCTAAATCCGTTTTTCTCCTCCCCAAGCGGCCTGGTTTTCAGACCAGGCCGCCGGGAGGGTTTAGTACAGAAAGGACCCTTTATGACGATACGATGTCCTGTTTATTGGACGCTCTACGAAAAACTATGCGCATGCAACAACTTGAACACAGTGCGGGTGAAACAGAAGATGCAGGAACACCTGCGCGCCTGTCCGCAATGCTCAGCCTGGTGGCGAGAGGTAAAAAACAAGTTTGGCGCTGCACAAACCAACAGCAAGAAAGAAGGTAATGAATGAGCACTACCCCCTTCTATGACGAACTCCTGGACAATATGCCCGAGGGCCTGGTGCATGAGATCTTTGAAGTGCTCACCAACCATGTCGGCGAACAGAACAAGATCACTCTACATGACCTGACAGTGGCTATTCTGGGCAAATTCAATACCACCACCGAACGCCAGATGCGCGAGGCCATTGAAATGCTGCGCCGCGACCACCGCGTGCCGGTGCTAAGCGAATCCGGAAAGTCTGGCCGTTGGTTGGCCGCCAGCAAAAGCGAACTTGAAGCCTGCGTGGCCGAGATGGAAGCACGCCACCGCCACCTGGGGGATGTAATCCGCTCGATGCGTCAGGCATCCATCCCAGCCATTGCGCCCGAAAAACCCAAACACACCAGCCAGCTCTCTTTGTGGAGGTGAGCATGGGAGCTACACAACGGCGAATGATCTCCGGTGATATTTGGCGGGATGAAGTTATCAGCACCCTGAACCTTCTGGGGCGCCTGCTGTGGGTTGGATTGATCGTGACCTGCGCAGACGACCAGGGCCGGCTGATCAACAATGCCAGGCTTATTCGCTCGGATGTGTTTCCATTAGACGATACCCCTGTGGAGCAAATTGAGGACGCGCTTCAAGAATTGCAAAAAGGTGGCGGCTTGATCGCTTATGAAGTTGGGGGAAAAGCTTTTCTCCAACTGACCCACTGGTGGAAATATCAATCCCCATCCTGGGCAGCACCCTCCCGTTATCCCGCCCCCCCAGAATGGAATGACCGCGTCAAGATCCACAAAGGATCGCAAATCTATACCGAGAACTGGAACATTCCTGGTGGATTTGCCCCGCAACCTAAGCCGTTACGTACCAGGATACCTATCGGGATACCTAACCGGCCTGCTTACCCCGGAGAAGAAGGAGAAGTTAAAGAAGAAGTACAAGAGAAAGACAAGGAGAGAGAAGAGGAACAACCCGCGCGCGATACTCATCCGGATGATTGTACTGGATTTTCATCAAAGACCTCCAATCCAGCTGCTACAGCCTCAGCCATGATCCAATTTGGAGAAATCCCCGATCTGGATTTTGCCGAGAAGGTGTATTGCGAAACAACCGGCTATACCACTATCCCGCCCAGCATCCGTGACGCGGCCACAGATCTGATCCTTTCGCTGCGCTCGCGTTTCCCCTCCCAGGAGGACCTCGTGGCACATCTCAAGCCAGTCTATTCGCGCTGGTGCAGCACACGCGGTAAGAGCGGTAAGACCTACAGCCGTCTGGGGTGTGGCTGGCTGGAATGGGCGCTGGAAGATCCCAATACCCCACCGGATCAAACCTCCGGCAAGGCCCGTTCCGGGATCGTGCTTTATTCCGAGGAGGAAATCAAAGCCATGCAGGAGGCACTGCATTGAACGACGAACACCCCAAAACCATCCAGCAGTCTCTTTCCTCCATGCGGGCAATGATCGCCCGGATTGACGCCAAAATTGTCCCTAAGGATGAGCCCAATCCAGCCTCTGTCTGGAAACGCGTCTGGCCGGCCGAGTTTGAAATCTACCAGGAAGATCCTAAAGCGGTCCCGTTGTCACCAGACACGCACCATCCCTTACAATGCCCGAACTGCGGCGGTTGTGAGATCATGCTGGTCTATCTGATCAGTGATGGTCCCTTCCAGCACCCGCGTGGCAAATGCAAATGGCTGGAACATCCCCGGCCAGGCTGGTATCTGGGCGAATTGAAAGTGGCCTGGTGCCCGGTGTGTAAAGCCGGTCAAAACCGGCTCTACTTGGAGCGCAACTGCGGTCTATCCGGTCTGGATCTGGAGATCAGCCTGGGAACCTTCAGTGTCAAGGGCGCTTTCTCGGAGAAAGCCCTCGCCCTACAGCAGGCGCGCAGGCTACTGGGGATGAATCGCCAGCCGAATGGGTTTGTCACCTTTGTCAGTGAAGAATACGGCGTGGGCAAAACCCACTTGCTCAAAGCCCTGGTCAATGGCTTCCGCCACGTCGATGTCATGGGCAGATATATCACCCTGCCCGATCTGCTCCAGGAGATCCGCGACCTGTTTGGCGAGGGAGACGACAAAGCCGAACAGTTAGTTCAAAACTACCGCAAGGCAAAGGTACTGTGCCTGGATGAACTGGACAAAGCCAGCCTGACCGGTTGGGCCATGCAAACCATCTTTCGCCTGCTCAACAGCCGCTATGAAGAACGCGATCAGCTGCTGACGGTGATGGCCACCAACACGCCGCCAGAGAATATGCCGGCAGAACTGGGCTACCTAGCCAGCCGTATGCGCGAAGGCGAGGTCGTGCGCGTGGGTGGGCCGGATGTGCGCGTGGCCAAATCCGCCCTGCGCCAGCAAAGTGCAGAAACGGACAAGCCATGAGCCGAACTACCAAGATCATTTGGGCTATCTATATCGCCTTGTTGGGCGTTCTGCTGCCGCACACCACCTGGTTATTTTACCGCTTTGAAGACCCCTCCTGGGGTGCCTGGGCGTTGATCGTGGCCGGGGCAGCCTCCTTTGCCTTCGAGGCTGCCATTGCGGTCCTGACCCACCGCCTGGCGCGCCACATCGAAACCACCCCCAGGCGCATATCAGGACGGCAGAAGTTCGCCTACCGCTACCTGAACGCCTATTCGTTCGGCTTGCTGGTTAGCCTGGCAATCTCCGCCCTGGCGAATTTGGCCCATGCCGTGGAGTTCGGCCAGGAACTGACCATCTTCGCCAGCTGGGGCATCCCGCAGCAGGTGTACCAACTGGGGTTCGGCGCAGTGCTGCCTTTCGTGTCTTTCCTCTTCGCCCGGGTGCTGTCCAATGTCAGCGAGGCCGAAGCGGAGGAAGACCCGGAAGTAGCCAACCTTCGCTCCCAGATCAACGACCTGCGCGAGCAATTGCGCCAGACAGAAGCCTTGCGCAAACGAGCTGAACAGCAGGCGCAGACCGAACAAGAACGCTTCAGTGCGGTGGGTGATCTGTTCCAGAAATTGTTCGCCCCAGAGAAGCGCGAGCGCATCCTGGCCGCGCGCCAACAGTGGCCAGAACTGCCGGCCTCGGCCATCGCCGTGTTGTGCGATTCGTCGGCATCCTACGTCTGTGAGGTGCTAGGCGGGAAATAATTGATACTGTTTATAAATATTTACGAGCTACTGACCAAATACTATAGATCAGTAGCTCGTTATGTCTAAATCAATGCTCTCTTGGATCTTAATCTAACGGAGAAAAGTATGTAAGAACGCCAGCAAGATGGGCTCCCTTTCTGCACATGCCTCAAGACCACCAGTTACTAATTCTTTCCACGTGAAAATTTCCATCAACTTGGAAGTCGTTTGACTGCTTACAACCGGTAAATACACTTTATATTCCAAGACTAAAAAGGCAACGCTATTGGAATTTCCGCCCCCAGGCCCAGGATTAACTACTTTTATACTTACTGGTCCCGCAATCTGCAACAGTTCCGATGGTACTGGAGCGCGTAATTCTGTCTGGCTTATGAAATCGGTTTCAAGAGTACTTGTTCCCCAATAGATTTCTGATCCATCCATAAAATTGGAACCGGTAACTGTCAAAACAAACTGATCGCTACCAATAAGAATAGAAGACGGATTTATATTCGTAATAGTCGGCACCGGATTGTATACAACAATCCAGAAATAGAATGCGGGCGATGGATCCAGGTTCCCAGCCAGATCTACTGCTCGCACAAAGAATACATGAGACCCCTGACTCAAATCAGAGTATGAAGCTGGACTGACGCATAGATCATATTCGGTGCTATCTAAAGAACACTCAAAAATAGCTGTGGTATCCTGACTGGAAAATGTAAAGTTAGCCGTTGAACTGTTGATTGGGCTAGGCGGATGTGAGTCAATACTTGTGTCCGGCGGAGTCAAATCAACCACCCATGTGTATGTTGCGGGTGTTTGATCCACGTTAGTTGCCAGATCAATCGCACGAACCGAGAAATTATGCTCCCCTTCTGTTAGATTTGTGTAGGTCTTGGGGTTTGCACATGGACTAAACGGGTCTGTGTCAAGCGAACACTCAAAGATTGCGCCAATTTCAGCACTCGAAAATTCAAAATCTGCGGTTCTGCTATTTGTGAGATTGTCGGGGTTTGAATCTATAGCAGTATCAGGTTCGGTTAGATCAATCTCCCAAGTATACGTAGCAGGGGATAGATCTACATTTCCAGCCAGGTCCTTTGCGTGGACCTGGAATAAATGATCACCTTCAAGCAAATCCAGGTATATCAAGGGACTGATGCAAGTACCATATTCATCCTCATCGATTGCACACTCAAATACGGCTGTATCCTCTGGGCTGGAAAAGGCGAATTCGGCACGTGTTTCATTATTGACGCTGGCTGGAGTAGAAGCCATATTCGTATCTGGGGGTGTGACATCATAAGCAACAGTATTGTCTGTGCTAGTGCTCTGGTTATTCAGGTTCCCTTCACTATCTTGAGCAACACCTGCAGGAATTGAGACTGCCACAATCCCGTCGCCTGTCATGCCAGACACTGAGACAGTATAGGTCGCACCGCTTCCGGAAATCGAAGCTGTCAATGTTCCAGGGGTTGTACTTCCAGTAAAATCCACATCACTCTCACCGAAACCCGTCACAGGTTGGGTAAATGTTACAGTGAAATCAATGGGGATAGTATTTGTTGGATCAGATTGACCAACGCTCTGTTCAACACTAACAAAGAGGGGGCCTTTATATAATTCAGCACTTATCGATGAACCATTGGGATCCCCCCCGGAGATTAGAAATCGACCGTCCTTCAGCATGGTCGAAGCCGCCAGCCCTCTACGATAATTCATTGATGGTGCATAAGACCAAGTGTTGGTATCTGGGTCGAATAACTCAACACTGTATGAAGTACCAGGGGGATCGCCCCAAATACTTCCGCCTGCTACAAGCACTTTGCCATCCGGTAATAGCACAGATTCTGAATTTCTTCGAATATCATGCATTGAAGCTTTTACCGTCCAGGTTCCAGTATTTAGATCGAATATTTCTGAATTCGAGTCAGTTGCATGACCTGCTATCAGAACAAGCCCATCGGACAATAAAGTGGCAGTATGATTGCAATGAGCACTGTGCATGGAGGAAGTTGAAGTCCATATCCCCGTTGTCGGATTGTATAATTCCGCGCTGGAGAGATATCCACCAGAACCTTCACCGCCCGCAACTAAAACTTTTCCATTTTCTAACAGGGTTTGCGTATGCACTGTTCGAGCAAAATTCATAGAACCAGTGAATGACCAAAATCCAATTGAGGGATCATAAAGCTCCGCGCTTTTCAGGTATTGACTTCCGTCATATCCTCCAGCAATTAAGACTTTCCCATTATCTAACAGGGTAGCAGTGTGCTCCCGCCTTGCGACATTTAATGAATTCGTTATTGTCCATAACCCTGTTTGGGGATCATATAATTCTGCACTTCCAAGCGAGTTTACATTCAGACCTCCCACAACCAATACCTTACCATTTGGTAATAAGGTTGCTGTGTGAACATGCCGTGCATAATTCATTGAACCAGTAACCGTCCAAAGACCTGTATTCGGATCAAATAATTCCGCACTGGCAGTTACTCCGCTGGGGCTGACCCCGCCAGCGACTAAAACCCTTCCATCACTCAGTAGAGTGGCCGTATGCAGCCAGCGTCCAGTATGCATTGAGCCTGTACCTGTCCACGAACCAGTAGATGCAGAAACTGGCAAGACCACTTGAATTAGAATCGCAAAAGCCATGAGAATAGACAAGCAAGTTCTTACTGACCGAGAACCGAGAACAAGATTTTTCATTCTTCTCCCTGTTAATAATTTGATTCCCTTTATCTTCACTCCCCACAAATTCCGCCCGCAAATCCTGGGTTACCAATTGCTTTGTAAGTTAACCCATTTTGAGCTATTCTGCAAGGATTGTTCGACCACCTTGATGTTTATTCTATCCATTTAACCTGGCGATAGCAATTCTAATTATTATATATTCACAATTACATTTATCCCGATTAGAAGGAACTGCTCAATTCTGTTTTCACAAAGAAATTAAATATCTGAATTGTTTTAAGTAAGCATTTTTGCTTGACAACATTAACAACCCGCTTTACACTGGTTCCATCAAGCTGCTGGGTGCCCCCCTCACTCAGTGGCTTGAATTTTTACACCTATCATCCCAGAGCAACTTTATTTTTTGTGAATACAGACCCCTTAATTAACTCCACATTTTTTTGGGTCGCTATTTACAATAAAATGGTCAAAAACGGTCTTAAAACAGGCTAAAAATCGGCTTATTTAATATTTTATGAATTGGCAAAATGCTTTTTGCGATTTTTGTGAACTACGGAACGATTTCAGAGTTGATTTTGAGCTGGTTTTGGGCTCGTTTTGGATATATTTGGTTTTTTTATGAACACAGAAAAGCACCACGGGCAGGCTTTTGGCGTCCCCATGACTTCAGAAGTCAGATGAACATAAAGCGAGAATGCCATGACATCGCGCCTAGAATTCTCTTTTGTTCTTATCACAATCTTACCGTTGGATTGCTGGCAAGAATATTGAGTAAAAGATCGCTTTCGAAACTGGATCGGGTGGCGTTGGGTCATCTTCAGCGTCAGGGTCAACCACGCCAAAAATGTTCACTAGCAAATTGCCCCATACCAGAATTTCTTTAGCCCGGATGCTCTTGGCGCCCCAATCCGTCCCAGATGCAAAATCGTAGAGCACACCATTGTAATAACTGCTGGGGTTGTCAGGGAAAAATATGGATACCCCATGAGCATCCGCGAAGCTACTGCGGTTATAGACAATGTACTCGTCATCAATTAAAGTCATTACAGACTGGGCGGAATTTTGAATGGCCGGATCTGTAAATTCACTCTGGATGATTTCTGCAAAATCGAACAAGTCTATATAGCTCTGAGGAAATTTACGCACATCATTTTGCTGAATTGACATGATTCTTGCAGCGTTAGATTCAATATCGATATCCAGATCCCTGGCTAAAAGACCAACCGCTAATCGCAGGTCCAATGCCTTGTTTAGATCCGCTACAGACATGGTGTAATCCAGATTCCTGTATTCCATCTCGTCCGCATAGCCGTCCACAAATGCTTTTGCAACTATTAATGAATCCATACCAGAAACAATCCGTGAAATTGTGAGGGTGTATCCAGGTGCATAGGCCGTTTGGTTATCCTCGCTGGCAACATAATAGTCTGTCACAGTGCGGAACTCGTACCCATCTTCTGCCAATCCCATTAGGCAAGCATTCATCACCAGAACATCTAGTTTCTGATGGTCTCCAACTACATCCTCCATTGAGGATTGGATCTCGTCAATCGAAATCATCCGCCTGCCATTGGTCGTATCCAACATCGCTCCCCCCAAACCGGATCCGTGGTCATCCAGAATGACCGCATAATGGTTAGCGGGGAACCAGGTCATCGCCCAATCAAGGTAGACTGTCAATGTTGCTGGATACCCTGTGTGAAGTTCTCCTTGCGGCCAGATGTCTTCTCCATCAATATAATTTGCCAGAACACTGAGATTGTCGTCCGGTTTGACCCAATAATAAGCGCTGTTCCCTTCCCCAGCTTGATCCCACATGGCCACAACAGAGACGCCAGCATTGCCTGCACCCGCTTCCAATTGATTGAAAATCAATGGATAAGTGGTACTTAGCTCATCGCCGCTATCCCCAGCCAGATAATAGATCAATGTCCAATCGGAAATGTCGGCAACAAAATCCAGATTATAAAGATCGGAGCCATAAATTGAGATGGAACTGGTCGCTACCGGAATGGTATAGCCGCGCTTTTCAGCGGCGATGGTGTAAGTTCCATTGGGCAATCCGAGCAATGTATACGTGCCATCTGAGGCCGAGATTGCTGACCGCCCATGACCATCGCTGATCTTGACTCCGGGCAAAGGTCTGCCGTCTGTGAGTTTCGTTATTCCCGAAACTTTATAAGTGGAACCCAGATCAGTGACAAATGCATCCTGCATGTTATTGGTGTCCCCTGGGACAAAGTTGGTGGCATCGGAGACAAACGCAACCACCCCGCCATCGACAGAAATAGACGGATAGGATGAATTTTTATTTCCTTGAAGCCCGCCTGTAGATAGCGAGATCAAAGTGGTTTCTCCAGTCAGCAGGTTGTGCAGGAAAATATCATTCTTTCCGTTGGTGTCACCTTCCACCAAGTTAGTGGAACCTGAACTAAAAGCTACGAATTGTCCGTTGTTTGAGATGGCTATGGTGTCAGCACCTAAGTTCCCCTGCGTCCCGCTTGAGGATACCGACACCAGGATCGTTTGACCTGTCTGCCGATCCCGTATGAACACATCCCCTGTTCCATTCGTATCATAATCTACCAAATTGGAAGCCATAGAAGGGAAAGCAACATATCGTCCATCGGAAGATATCTTGCCTGGCAGGCATGTTCCAGATGACCCATTCGCCTGAGTACCGCTTGTCGAAACCGAAATGCGTTCGGTCACGCCGCTTTGTATATCCTTAACGAATACATCCCCTACCCCATTCGTATCCCCGTCAACCAGGTTAGATGCAAGAGATTCAAAAACTACGTAACGGCCATCTGCTGAAATGGACATCAAACAGGAATCTCCATTCGATTGTTCCGCAGAGGATGATGTTGAAACGCGGTTTGTTGTTCCGGCCACCAAATCGCGAACGAATACATCGTCTTTGCTATTGCTGTCATTAGCTACCAAATTCGAAGCCCTAGAGTCAAACGCAGCAATACGCCCATTATCCGATATAGTCACAGCGAAGGACATATTATTACCCTGAACCTCACTGGAAGAAACATCTACGATTACCAATTCATTGGTTTGCATATCTCGAACATAGATATGTTCCCAACCATTTGCACCAGGAATCAAGTTGTTTGCATTGGTCCCAAAAGCAATGTATCGCCCGTCATAATTTATGGTTGGTGACCACGAATACCCATTCCCAAACACACCAGACGGAGAAATTGAGATGCAAGATGTTTGACCAGTTTGTCGATCAAATAGATACACATTGCGACAGTCACCTGGTACAAGATTTGTGGCATCTGAAGTAAAAACAACATATCGCCCATTTCCAGAAATTCTCACGTCAGTTGTATCCAAATTCGCCTGCTCTCCAGTCGAGGATACAGATACCTGCGTTGTTACCCCCGCCGTCTGGATTGTGGCAGCAGCCTCCGCAGACGAAAACGAAAGGATCAGGATCAATGTGATTGCAATAATGATTCGGTTCATGTAAAAATCTCTCCTGGAAAGCAGATGCGTTAAGAAATTATAACATTTGACTAAATTTTCATCGAAAGTATCACAACCTCCAATTGTCGACCGGACTCGCCCGCCGGTGAGCTGTTTCCAGATCAGACTGCGCAATTGCCAGGTAATGCCGTACCATCTCCAATGAGGAATGTCCCAACAAACGCTGGAGGGTGAACACATCCCCGCCATTGCGTAAGAAAAGGATTGCAAAGGAGTGGCGAAACTTGTGTGGGTGGCAGTCCTGCACGCCGGCGCGTTGGCCCAGGCGGTTGAGCATCTGGCGCGCTGAGGTACGGTTCATCGGTTTTTCCTCCGCGGACAAGAAAAGTAGATCGTTCGGCTTGCGCTTTTCCTCGGACAGATAACGCCATACCGCGCGGCGCGTGGCAGAGCCAATCGGAACAGTGCGCGGCCTGGACTTGAGCGAGGAGCGAAATGGCTGCACACGCACCTCCCCGCTTTCCAAATTGACATCCTGAATACGCAGGCGGCACAGTTCCCCTACGCGCAGACCGGTATCCAGCAAAACTAGCACAATGGCTTTATCTCGCAAAGCCGTGGGCCGGCGCATTGAAAAAGCCTTCCGGCCTTTGGTCTCTGCCAAAACGGTCTTATCGGCAGCCTTGATCAACGCATGTACTTCGTCCTCAGTAAAAGGACGCACCTCCGGCGAACTGAAACGCGGCCGCGGGATGCGATCCACACGCGGGATTCCCAATTCTGCTGAGACCCAGGAATAAAATGCCTTGATAGATTTCCAGGCAGCAAACATGCTGGCGCCAGATAACGGGCTTTGATCTTTATTAGGACGGGTGGGTTTGTATTCGGTATGCAGCCAGGCCAGAAAGCCGCGCAAATCTTCCAAAGTAATTTCTTTGATCGGTTTTTCCACCCTGCTGGCCAGGCGATCCAACGCCCAGCGATATTGTTCAATGGTGCTCGGGCTGCATCCGTCTGCGGTTCGCGCAAGGATAAACCCTTTTATGGCTTCACATAACATGAGGTCTGCGGTCATTCGAATGTCCTCCGAATTTAGTTACCGCAGACCTCATTTCTACTCTAAAGGGGTGAGTAGAAGTTCTCTGGTCGGGGCGAGAGGATTTGAACCTCCGACCTCTTGCACCCCATGCAAGCGCGCTAGCCGGACTGCGCTACGCCCCGAACAAGTTTGCGTATTATACCGCAAATTGGAATTTTTGGAAGGGAAGAAGAGAACCACGAAGCACACGAAAGGAACGAAAGATACGAAAAATAAATAAGGTAGATCCGTGTGTATCCGTTTGATCCGTTCCATCAGTGTTAAGGGGTCTTAATCAATATTCTCATGTAAAATTAGTCGCATGGACAATTCGCTCACCCTACGCAACGCAACGAAAGATGACATTTCCCTCCTGGCGCAGCACCGGCGCTGGATGTTTGAGGATATTCGCCGCCTGGACGGCAAGGCAAGCGACCCGGTGCTGATGCAGCGGCTGGAAGAGTTGTATTGTGCGTACGCTGCCGCGCAGTTGGGGGGATCGCTCTTCGCCTGGATCATCGAGGATGGAGGAAAACCGGTCGCCAGCGCTTCGCTCAGCCTGCTGGAAGGCTACCCGCCCAACCCCAACAACCTGAGCGGGTTAAATCCCCTGCTGCACGGGGTGTACACTCTGCCGGCATACCGCCGCCAGGGCCTGGCGCGGCAGCTGGTGGAGACGATCATCGCCTTTGCCCGCGAGCGGGGCCTGCCGTTCATCAAGCTGAATGCCAGCCAGGAAGGCCGCTCGGTATACGCCGCGCTGGGCTTCGTGGAGGCGAGCGAAATGCGGTTGCGGTTGAAATAGCCCATAACGCATGGTCCATAGCTGAAAGCAAACAAATCCGTGTCATCCTGAGGCCTCATAGAGAGAGAATGAAAGGTCCTTCGCCTTCGCTCCTCTGCGGCTCAGGATGACATGCCACACGCAGGCGCAGGAGCGATCCCTGATAAGATAAATTTTCATGTTATCTGCATTCAGCGGTTAAAAATGATATACAATCATAGTATCCCTGAAGAAGGAGTAAAAAAATATGGAAGAGACCAGCCAGAAAAAGGCCAGCTGGAGTCTCGGGAGCGTGATCGGCTGGATCGTCCTGCCGCTGGTGGCAGGCCTCCTCCTCTCGCTGCTGATCCCCCAGCCCAAGATCGGCGTGATCCGCTTCAGCGAAGAGATCTACGCCGACACTGCCAACGACCTGATCGCGCAGATCGACTACGCGCGCGAGCACAGTGAGATCTCGGCGGTGGTGATCGTGATGAACAGTCCCGGCGGGACGGTGGTGGACACCGAGGCGATCTATATGGAACTGGCGCGCCTGCGCGAGGTGAAGCCGGTGGTGACGGTGATCGAAGGGATGGCGGCCAGCGGCGGCTATTACCTCTCGGTCGGCACCGATTACATCTTCGCCAAGCCCACCTCGCAGGTCGGCAACATCGGCATCCTGGGCTACCTGCCCGAATCCCCGGCCGTGTATGAAGAGCTTTACTCCACCGGGCCGTACAAGCTGTGGCTGGAACCGCGGGATGCCTTCATCCGCTCGTTGGAGCCGCTCAAGCAGGCTTTCCTGCAGGCGGTCAAGCTGGGGCGCGGCAGCGCGCTGAAGGCTGACGACGCGACCATCCTGCGCGGACAGATCTGGTCCGGCGCGGATGCGCTGCGCCTGGGGCTGGTGGATGAGCTGGGCACGCAGAGCCAGGCCCTGGATAAGGCGGCTGAAATGGCCAGGGTGAACCACTACCAGGTGATCGAGATCCGCGAGAAGGTCACCGCGCCGCAGTTATATACCCAGTACGGCGGCGCAGCCGGCAGCGCAGACGCTGCTGCCCAGGAACGCGAACGCCAGGCGGGGGTGTATTACCTCTACATTCCGCCCACCCAGATCGAAGCGGAGGTGAAGCCATGAAGCTGACGCGATGGATCCTCTTTTTTATCTTGCTGCTGCTGCCCATTGCCGGACGGGCTTTGTGGTATTACTCGGGCACCTACCAGCGCAGTGAGCCGGTAGCCACCCCCGACTATGCGAAGCTGGCCGTCGTCGAACCGGCCTTTTCCACCCCCATGCCCACGCCTTTCGCCCCGATCGGCGGAGATGCGCCGGTGGTGGTGCTCGATATGGCGCACGGCAACGCGCTGCTGCTCTCGGAGGTGGACCCATTGGTCGATGCTCTGCGCAGCGCCGGCGCCAAGGTGGTGGTGGATGACGGCTACGGATTGTACCTGCCGGAGCAGTTGAAGAAAGCGGATGCTTACGTGGTGCTGATGCCCACGTCGGGCTTCGACGCCACAACCATCCAGGAGGTGCAGCGTTTTGTGGAACGCGGCGGGCGGCTGCTGGTAGCGGTGGACCCCACCCGCGCCTACGGCTATTACAGTACCTATTCCAGCAGCGAGGCAGCCAACTTGCTGTTAGCCCCGTTTGGGCTGGCCTTCAGCGAGGATTATGCCTATAACATGCTGAAGAACGAGTCGAATTTCCGCAACCTGATCCTGGAGGATTTCACCGAAAGACCGCTGACGGCGGGATTGAAACAGGTCGTGTTCTACTCGGCCCAAAGCATCGCCAAGGCGCCGCAAGCGCTGATCCGCGGGGATGCCAACACGCTCTCCTCGCTGGATGACAAGGGCGGCAACCTGGTGCTGGCCGCAGCGAGCGCAGACAGCCGGGTGGTGGCGCTGGGCGACGCGACCTTTATGACCAGTCCCTACCTGCAGGTGGCAGACAACCAGGTGCTGCTATCTAACCTGGTGACCTTCCTGACCGGCGGGGGCAGCGAGCGGGTGCACGACCTGAAGGATTACCCGTATCTCTTCGACCATAACCTGGTGGTGATCGTGGATGATGATTTCGAGCTGGACCAGAAGACGGTCAGCTTGTTCAGCGACCTGCAAAAGATGATGTCCGGGGAGAACCTGGACGTGCGCTTTGGCGAGTCGGCTGTTCCGGGGCAGGATGCGATCTACCTGAGCAAAATGCCCCCGGAAGATGAGCGCCTCTCGGCATTTGTGAGCATGCTGGGGATCACATTTACCGAAGATACCGGCGAGGAGGAAACCTCCGGGCTGGAAGAGCTTCCAGTGGAGGCCACCCCCACCCCAACCTTCGATTTCGGCGGCGAAGACACTTCGACCGAAACGGTCTACCAGGTGGGCGTGCCGGGGATCGGCAAATTCTCCAATCATGAGTTTGGGATCATCCTTTACCAGGCCGGCGCGGTGCAAAACCAGATGCTGATCCTGGGCGGAACCTGGGACCAGGTGCTGGAGCTGGCTGACCGGTTGGTGGGCGATGAAGGTCTGAGCGGCTGCATGGTGATGGAACAAATCGCCATCTGCCCGGTGACCAATGACAGTGAGACCACGGACGATTACGGCGGCGGGTACGATTACAACTACAACTACGACTACAATTATTTCGACGTGACCCCCACGCCCACGCCGGTGGGGTAGAAAACAAATCAACATCATTGCGAGGCCCCCCAGGGGGGCCTCGCAATGACATGCGGGGATCTATAAGGAATCCAATATTTCTGCCAGCCTGGCTTTCACCCCTGCCAGGCGGTCAGTGGGATCGCGATAGGCATCCAGGTAATCTTCGGCAGCCTGGCGGCCTGTGGCAACCATCTCGAGGTATTTTGCATCGCTCTCCTGAGGCTGGATTTGAAAATCAACCGTGGAGACACAGCAGTTGCTGATGCGGAGGGAGCGCCAGCGGTCCACGGCGCGCAGATCAACCGCCACCGCCTGGGCATTACCCATGGTCTCGAACAGATTCTCGGCATATCCCAGCAGGCTGCCAATCTCCGACCTGGGGCTGCCGCATTCCTCTGGCGTGTAAAGCTGGAGGCCGAGCGTTTCCCAGTTCACCCCGTAAGTGAAGCTCTTGCTGGTCTTTTTGAAACGCGGGCCGTCAAAGATGGTGAGCGGATAATTGCTCAAGGTGCCGCCATCGGCATAGTAATCCCCCTGGCCGATCGAATGGCCGTCGAACTGGAGCGCCTCAAAGAAGAATGGCACCGCAGCAGAGAGCAAGACCGCATCCGCCACAGCCACATCCGGGGTGGTGTCGGCGCTGAAAGTTTCCACACGGTGGCGATTGAGGTTTGCCGCCATGGTGTAGAGATCGCGGAAGCCGAGGCGGCGAAAATCGGCAAAGGTGGCGCGCGCGTTCCCCTGGCAATGCTCGGCAATGGTCTGGTGGAGCCAATCGAGCATGTAGGCAGTGGAATAGACGCCGAATTTGTGAAGGAAACGACCGGCGGCGCGGGCGGGGTCAAGCGTCTTGGAGAGCAGGGAGGAATGTTCCTCCGCTTCACCGCTCAAAGAACGCAGGCGGGAGTAATCCACCGTGCGGTAAAGGTCGATGGTCTCCTCCACCCCCAGGCGGAGGCACAGCATGGCCGCCTGGAGCGCTCCGGCTGAGGTTCCGGCAACGCGTTCGATGCGGGGCAGGATGCCGCGCTCGTCCAACACACGCAGGACGCCGTGATAGACGTACGCTTTAACCCCACCACCCTGAAAGACCAGGTTGCGGAATGGAAAAAGAGACGGGCGCAGGGGTTTGGGGAGCAATTTATCCACGGTTAAGATACGTGGCTGAGGAGTTCCTTAAGGGCGGTGCTGACCTGCCCGGGTGTTTCCATCATGGGCATGTGGGCGGCGCCGTCGATCTCCACCAGCCAGCCGCGGCCCAGCAGTTGGGCCAGGGTCTGGCTGCGGGCCGGGGGAATGACCGCGTCGGCTTTTCCGGCAATGACCAGGGCCGGCACATCAATATTGCTCAGCCAGGGGGTGGCATCTGGGCGTTCGGCCATGCCGCGCAGGCAGCCGATGACGCCGTTTTGGGTGGCCACATGGTGCATCAACTGGTGGAGCGGTTCCACCAAGTCGGGGAGGCAGGTCAATTTCTCGGCGAAACCATCCACCGCCACGCGGATCCCCTTGGCCTGGACAGCCTCGGCAGCGTGCAGGCGCGACTGGCGCTTCTCGGGCAGGTCTGCCTCAGCCTGGCTGGCAACCAATCCAAAACCGGCCAGACGCTCGGGATAAGCCTGGGCAAAAGCCAGGCAGACGTAGCCGCCCATGGAATGTCCCACCAAGACCGCCTTATCGATTTGCAGATCGTCCAACAGCTCGCGCAGGTCTTCGGCCATCAGGCGCATGGTATAAGTGCCTTCCGGGGCAGGCGAATGTCCGAAGCCGCGCAGGTCGGGCATTATGATGCGCGCTTCCTGCTCCAGCTCATTCGCCACATCGTGCCAGATGCTGTGGTTGAGGGGGTAACCGTGGACAAGTACCAGGGGTGTCCCCTGACCGCATTCTTTATAGTGCAGCTTAACCGGTAAATAGTTCATGCCATTTCTCCTCCAGGATTATTATAATCCCTGCTGTTCCATTATGGTGCGGGCGTAGGCCAGAGCCTCTTCGCGTGTGGAAAGCTCCCCGCAGGCCTGGGCTTCGCGGACCGCTTCCAGCAGTTCACCCAGGCGCGGGCCGGGTTCCAGTTTCAACTCTGCCATCAGGTCATGGCCGTTGAGCAGGCGCGGAGGGGATATCACCTGCGCAGGCTGCTCGTACCAGGCCTCCAGAAGGGCGCGGCAGATATCCAGCTCGCCGGTCCATTGTTCCGGGGGAAGGGCCGGGCCCTGGGTGGCCAGCAGATCGGCCAGGGAATGCAGGCAGACATCCACACCCACCTCGCCCAGGTCGCGGAAGTAACGGTAGATCAGGCGGCGGGTGAGGGTTTGTTCGCGCTTAAGCAGGAAATGAATGCGCATGTGGCGGCGTACCAGGAGGGTGAGATAATGGATCTCCTCCTGGCTGAGCGCCAGGGCAGAGGCGCGGGCCGCCATGCTTTCAGCGCCAAGCGCGTCATGCTCATAGAAATGCATGCGCCCATCCGGGCCATAGGTGCGGGATTGCGGCTTGGCAGCATCGTGGTAAAGCGCGCCCAGGAAGAGCAGCGCCCGGCGCGGGCGGGCCGCGGTCAACGGAGCGGACATGAGGGCGGTCAACTGCGGGCGGAAACGACCCAGGCGCAGCGCAGCCAACCCGGTGAGCAGGTTGGCAGAGGCGTCGGCAGCCGGAGGATCGCAAGCCAACAGGTCAAGCAGGCGGTCTAATTCCGAGATCAGGGCCAGGGTGTGCTCCCAGACATCGTCAATATGCGGGGCGCGCTGCGGCTCGCCGACCAGGGGAGGCAGCTCAGGGAGGACACCCTGCAGCAGGTTAAACTGCTGGAGCAGGCGCAGCGCAGCGGGCAAGCGCGGGCCGTCAAGGATATTGAACAACTCGTCGCGTTTGCGTTCAGCCGACACCCGTTCAAGGAACGGGGCGGCTTCGCGCAGGGCGTGTGCCGTTTCAGGCAGGATGCGCAACTGGCAATCGACGGCAATGCGCAGGCCGCGAAGCGTGCGAGCAGGGTCGTCGATCAGAGCCTGGGGGGTACACAGGCGCAGACGTTTCTCGTGCAGGTCGGCCGCGCCGCCGAGGGGATCGATCAGGCGGTCGAGGAAGGCCAGGTCGAGCGCCATGGCATTGACAGTGAAATCGCGCCCGCGCAGATCACCGCTCAGGTCGCCGGCGCGGTAACGGGTAAAATCCAGGATCAGCCCATCGTAAGGGACGCCCTGCAACACCACGCGGGCGGTCTCCCGCTCCTCATCCATCATGAAAAATGCGCCGTTCAGCTCGTCGGCGGTGCGGCGGGCCATGGCGCGGACGCCATTTGCGGCGGCAAAATCCAGGTCGTGCAGGCGGCGCTGGAGAAGCAGGTCGCGCACCGCCCCGCCGACCAGATAGACCGGTTCTGCCCCTGCCACACGGCGCACCACCTCGATCAGCGGTAAGAATTCAGCCAGAGAGGCGTTCAGGTCAGCCCTCGCCTCTCTTGAGCTTGCTCAAATCCACCACGCCAATGAACGGCAGGCCGCGGTAATAATCGTCCATATCCAGACCGTAGCCAAAGACGAACCGATCGGGAATGACAAAACCCTGGTAGCGGATCGGCACTTCCACCTCGCGCCGCTCAGCCTTGTCCAAAAGTGCGCACACGGCCAGGCTGCGCGGGTTGCGGGTGGAGAGCATGTTCAAGACCGCCGCCAGGGTATGCCCGCTGTCGACAATGTCTTCAACGATAATCACATCATGCCCGCCGATGTCAGTGCTGAGATCGTAATTGATGCGTACATGCCCGCTGTACTCCCGCGCCCCCACACCGTAGGAGGAAATGGCCATAAATTCAATGGTGTGCGGGACAGTGATCTTACGCATCAGGTCGGTGAGGAACATCACCCCCCCGCGCAGGATGCATACCAGCATAAGGTTCTTGCCCTCGTAGTCGCGGCTGATCTGCTGGCCCAATTCCGCAATGCGGGCCTGCAATTTATCCTCGGGGATGAGGATCTCGGCAAGGAATTCGTGATAGTCCTGCATTCTGGCTCCTTATAAAGATTCAGCACAAAGAAACAAAGAAAGGATCACAAAGATTTTTAAAGGTTTTAAGGATTCGCCGTAGCCGCCAAGAAGATCTTTTATTCTTTGTATCTTAGCGTCTTTGCGGTTTGTTATGTCAGCGGGGAACTTCGTGATGCTGGCGGCAGCGGGCCTCATACATCTCCGATGCGCCGACGATCACCACCGGGTCATCATAGCGAGCGGGCTTGCCGTTGACAAGGCGCTGGGTGCGGGTGGCCACTTCGCCGCAGACCACGCAAATGGCCTGGAGCTTGTCCACCTTTTCGGCCAGAGCCAGCAGGAGGGGCATACTGCCAAAAGGCTCGCCGCGGAAATCCTGGTCCAGCCCGGCAACGATGACGCGAATGCCGTGCGAGGCCATCTCGCGCACCAGCGGTACAATACCGGGATCGAAGAACTGCGCCTCGTCGATGCCCACCACAGTGGTGTCTTTTTCCATCAAGGCGGGGATATCGGAGGATTGTTGGACAGGAATGGCGTCGAAGGCCATCCCGGCGTGCGAGGTGACCTGTTCATTGCCGCCGTAACGAATATCAATGGCGGGCTTGAAAACCTGCACCTTTTGGCGCGCAATGGTCGCACGGCGCAACCGGCGGATCAATTCCTCGGTCTTGCCGCTGAACATGGAACCGCACACCACTTCGATCGAGCCTGTATGATGCTTCATCTCTGACCTCGGGAAGAAGATTTTGTTTAATTCTACTACAAAAAAGACCCTGGGGGTTTGAAGAACCTCCAGGGTCTTTTAGGTTTCACAGAAACGCTACACGACGATATCTTCAGCCGCGGCGGGCAGTTCATAGCCCTGCTGGCGCAAATGCTTCTTGAGGTCGATCAAGGATTTGCGGCCAAAGCCTTCAACATCCAGGAGAGCCTGTTCGCCTTCGGTCAATTTGGCGATGATCTGGCCGACGGTCTTGATGCCGGCTTTGACCAGGGCGTCGGTGGGGCGTGTACCCAGGTTCAGTTCTTCCACGGGGCGCTCCAGAGAAGTGCGGGAATTCTCGCGCACCTTCTGCTGCTCGACGTAGGACTGGCGGGCCTGGAGTTTGCGGTAGAAGCGGTCCACCTGGCCTTCAACGTCCAAAAGGCGAGCCTGCTGGCCGGTGAAGAAGGGGTGGCACTTGGAGCAAACTTCGGTGCGGATCACCTTGCGGGTGGATCCAGTGTTCCAGGTATTTCCACAAGCGCAAATGACCTGCGCGTCCGGGTAATACGTGGGATGGATATTCTTTTTCATTCGTTAACTCCTTTAGATTGCTCCTGCATCCGTCGGGGCATCAGGGTGCCCGACGCTGCAAGAAGTGAGTTATTCGATCACTTCGATGATTTCCGTGGGCATGACGTTGACACGCTTCTGTCCGGTGGGAAGGGTCTCGAAGACAACCGTGCCGGGGGCCTCGGCAAAGAGGGTGTGGTCGCGTCCCACACCGACATTCAAACCGGGCTTGATCTTCGTGCCGCGCTGGCGGACGATGATATTGCCGGGAATGACCAACTGACCGGCGTAGCGTTTAACGCCCAGACGCTTGCCGTTGCTATCGCGCCCATTGCGGCTAGAACCGCCACCTTTTTTATGCGCCATAGTCTCTACTCCTCAATCGCATTGATCAACAACCGGGTGAACGGCTGGCGGTGGCCAGTGTGCACGCGGATGCGCTTCTTCGGGCTGTACTTGAAGACCTCGATCTTCTGGCCTTTCTCGTGCCCAACAACCGTGGTCTTGACCGTGGCGCCCTTGACAACCGGCGCGCCGACCTTTACCACATCATCCTTAACAAGCAAGAGCACGCTCTCGAGCGGCACCTGCTGACCGGCTTCCACATCCAGGAGATCGACCAGGATGGTTCCGCCTTCGACGGCTTTGTATTGCTTGCCGCCGCTTTCAACAATGGCATACTTCATAATTTCCTCTCCAATCTTCACTTCGCCGGGCTGCCTGCGCTGCCACGCGCCGGGGCGCGGGGAAGTTGGGGATATAGATGATATTCCAGCGTTTCGCGCCGGAACAAAGCGGACTGAATTATATCACAGGGGGGTATTTTGTCAACGGAATCCGGAGAGCAAAGATGCGCCTGCTTTTGCAAGGGTGAGGCCAGAAGCGTGATCCCCCCTATCAGGGCGTGCCGTTCCAGCGCCGCACATCCCCCTCGCGGACGGTAAGACGCATGGTATCCAAATATTCCAGGAAAGCCAGGGCGTATTTGCGGCTGGTATTAAACTTGTCGCGGAACTGGGCCACGGTGAGGGTAGCTTCGCTGCGGAAATGCTTGCGCAGCGCCTCGATCAAGGCATTATAGTCGGCTATACGAAAAACAACATCTTCCGAGACCTGCACCAGCTCGCCCAGGTCCACCAATGCAGCAAAGACATCTTCCCCCACCTGCAACTGGCATTCCTTGACGCTGGGCGGAGCATATGGCGCAGCGCGGAAGGTCGTCCACAGCTGCTCCACGCGGGCCTGTTGGGCCGGGGTAAAGCGGATCTCGTGCGTGGGCAGGCCAACCAGCCCGCCGTTTTCACGCAACGCGTCCTGCGCAAGCCACAGACGCATGGAGGCATTGTAGATGCGCGGCGAAAGCTTGAGACGGCTCTTCAGCTCTTCGCGCGGCATGCCGCGGCGAAGCGGGTTCTGGCGGTGGTAGCGCTCCAATTCCTCCTGAGCCTGCCCGGAAAGCGAGCGCCAAAGCGAGGCAGGGATGGCCAACGCCTCAGAGGCAGCGGACAGCGGGCCGGGTTCAAGCTGGATCAACTCTCCGCTCTCAACCGCCTGCTGCAAGGCTGATTGGGCTTCTCCGGCGGGCAGGTGCGCATGGGCGGCGCCACCCCGCAGGGAAAGCGCCCCATAGGGCAGCCAGGCCTGCATGAGAACTTCCAGCGGGGTACCGTGGCGCAGGGATTGCAAACCGTCGAGCACCTCGGGGTCAAAACGTTTGTGGCGGCGGGGCGGGTGCGGGTCCACCACTTCTCCCCCGCCCAGGGTTTCGCCGGGGGAGGGACGGCGCAGAATGTAACGGTCGCCGCGCACAGCCAGGACCGGCTGCTCCAGTTCCAATTGCAGCCAGCCCTCCTGGCTGGGCGGGAGCTGTTCGACGCCCAGCAGGCGCACACGGGCAGCCACCTCAGCCGCGCCGAGGAAGAGCTTTAGCTGTGTATCGTGCTTGAGTACCCCGGCCGCCTGCGGCAGCAGGTGAAAGAAGACGTCCATGCGCCGGGTGGGCTGGTAGCTGCCAGGCAGGGCTAACACATCCCCGCGCCGCACCTGGTCCAGATCCACGCCGGAGAGATTGACCGCTACGCGGCTGCCCTGCGCGGCGCGCTCAACCTTATGCTTATAGGATTGCAGCCCGCGCACTCGCCCGCGCAGTTCGCCGGGGTAGATCTGTAATTCGTCGCCCAGGCGGAACTGTCCATCCAGAAGGGTGCCAGTGACCACTGTGCCAAAACCGGGGATGGTGAAAACGCGGTCGACCGGCAGGCGCGGACGAGCGTGATCCGGGCGGGGCGGACAGGCACGCAGCACTTCTCCCAATGCGGCCTTGAGCGCATCCAGACCGGCACCCGTGCGGGCCGAGACCGGCAGGATGGGGGCATCCTGCAGAACGGTGCCGGCCAGTGCCTGGCGCACATCCTCAGAGACCATCTCCAACCAATCGGCGTCCACCAGGTCGGACTTGGTCAGCGCCACCAGCCCGGCAGGGATGTGCAGAAGGTCGAGGATGGCCAGGTGTTCGCGGGTTTGGGGCATGACGCCCTCATCGGCGGCCACCACAAAGAGGGCCGCGTCAATTCCCCCTACCCCGGCCAGCATATTTTCGATAAAATCCCGGTGGCCTGGAACGTCCACAATGCCTAACAACTCGCCGTCCGGCATGGTCAACCAGGCAAAGCCGAGGTCGATGGTCATTTCGCGCTCTTGCTCTTCCTTAAGCCGATCGGGGTGAATCCCGGTCAAAGCCGCTACAAGGGTGGACTTTCCGTGATCCACATGACCGGCAGTTCCAATCACACGCATGACCGAATCACCTCATCAATCTGGAAGTATGGCTTGCTGCTCGCTCCGCCGCCTGCATTGGCATTCGCGTGGAGGTTAATGCGCGCGCCCAAAGGCGCGGTCGTATTCCTCGGACATATCCCGGAAGAGGGCTAACAGCGTTTGCAAGCGTTTCTGGTTATCCTCAGTGATCTGGTGAACCAGGTCGCGCACTTCCTGGGTGACATCCTCCAGCGTGACCAGGCGTTCGTTGGACTTATCAAACTGGCGGCCCATTTCGCGCTGCTGCTCTTCCTGAACCAGGTTGTAGTTGGTCCAGCGTTTCTGATCGTCGGCGCGGTAGGCCGTCCATTCCTGGCGGAAGCGGTCCTCGGTCAGGCGCTGCATTTCAGTGATTTCATTAATGCGGCGCTCGATGCGTTGGGTGACCTCGTCGAACGCCTCCTGCGAACGCTTGACTCCACGCTGGACGGCGTCCAGGGATTGAAGCTGAGCATCCAGATTGATCGCCTGACGGGTAACCTCCTCGCTGCGGGTCTGCATTTCCTTCCAGGTGCGTTCCCGGTCGGTCTGCCACAGGTTGAATTTTTCCATGAAGGCATTCTGGTTCTGGCGGCGCTCGCCTTCTGCAGCCTGTAATTCACCTACGCGCAATTCCGTTTTGCGCATCGATTCGCTGAGGAGTTCGAGCTTCCCGCGGTACTCGTCGCTGCGCTTGCGAATGGCCGAAACCTCGGCCTGCATATCGCTGATGCGCTTGGCATCCTGCTTCCGGCTTTCATCCATCAGGCGCACGGTACGCTGGGCATCCTCGTTGGCGCGATTGGATTCAGTGAACTTGTTTTGGACCTCTTCGATCAAACGCCCGAGGCGGAAATCTTCGTCCACGCGGGAGGCCATGGAGCGGCGAAGTTCGCCAATGCCCTCCTGTCCGAGGCGAACCTCGGCAATCGACTTGTTAAGCGATTCAATGTCCGCGCGGCGCACTTTCTCCAGCTCTTTTTCTCGTTCCACGCGTTGTTTTTCCGCGCTTTCAAGGGCGCGGGAATATTCCACTTTTTGAGCAGCCAGGGCGGCCTCGATCTGGTCAAAACGGGCTAAAACCTGAGTAATACGGGTGATATCACTGGACAATTCATTTATCCGCTGCATCATGCCGGGGAGACTGCCCTGCATACTTGACAACTGGTTTTCGAGGGAAGCGATGGTTAATTTATCTTTGCGGCGTTCTTCGTCCAACCAATCCAGGCGTTTTACGATTTGTTCGATTTCCATGTTTGATCCTCTCATCATTACAAGAAACCCGCAGCGGGAGATTCTTGAGAATAAGCGCAACCGGAGCGCCAGGGGGGATGCCGCCGGCGAACCGTTTCATCCCATTATACCAACAGAGAGGTCATCACGGGCAGGAAAAAGCCGGGGAACAGGCCGAGTAAAATGATCAGCACGATCCCGCCAATCAGGATGACCGTCTGCCAGGTGGTCTCGGTAACCTGCCAGGCGCCCGGAGCCGTCGGCTCGGACGGTGTATCCGAATCACCTACAAAGTTGAGCAGCAAGCGCAGCGCTCCGATCAACAAACCCAGGCTGCCGAGCAGCCCCCACAACGCGACATCCACATGCCCGGCAAGTCCTCCCGCCAGGTTCTCCAAGAGCGCCTGGCGAACCGGGAAACCGGCAAAGAGCGGCAGCCCGGCCAGGGAGAAAAGGGCAATGGTGATCGACATGGCAACCACGGGGTAGCGGTGAAGCAGGCCGGCCGGGGTCGCGGCGCGCTGGTCGGGAGCCTTGCGCAGGATGGCCAGGGCCAGAGCAGCCAGCCCCACGGCTGGAACGCGCGGCATAATGGAGTAATAGAACAACTCCTGCCCGCTTTGCCCGCCCAGGCTGAGCGCCATGATGGAGAACCCGCTTTCCATCACCACCGCGTATGCGATCATACGGTACATGCTGCGCTCGAAGGCCGCCCACACCCCGGCGCTGACCACCATCACCACCCCTGCCAGGCGGAGAATATCGGGCAGAAGCGGGAAGGTTTGCAGCCAGTTGAAGCCCTGGTAGAAATCCAGAAAGAGGAAGAGCGCCATCACCGGCAGGAGATTGAGGATCAGCCCGGTGAAGTAAGGGTTGGCCTGAGAAAAGAGCATCGGCACCCAGGTATAGAAGGGGAAGACAGCCAGCCAGAAGGCCAGGCCCAGGGAGAGCGAAGCAGCCGCCACGATCAGCAGCTGCTGGTTGGCCGGATCGAATTCCACTTCGGTGGCAGCCCACCCGGCCAGTAAAATGACCGGCACGGCCAGAGTCTGGTAGATCAAATAGCGCAGGACCGCCTGAGGCAGAGGCTTACCAGGTTCAACAAAAGCGGGAATGCTGACCAGTACCGCCACTTCCACCAACAGGGCAGAGAAGAGGAACGGCTCCACCGACCGGGCGGCGATCAGCAGGGCAGCGATGCCCAGCGCAGCCGGGCCGGTCACAGGACGGCAGTTTGCCATGCGCAACCCGATCATCCATAGGCCCAGCAAGAGAAAAACAAAGACCAGCACCCCACGCTCGGAATCCAGCAGGGTGAAATTGCGGCCCAGCACGGTGTAGGTGGAGGTGATCTTAACTGTCCACGGACCAACGACGGTGAAGGCATCGATGCGCAACTGCCAGGCCAGCAGAGCAAGCAAGAAGCTGATCAAGGCCAGCACCGCCTGCATGATGCGCGGCACTCTGCGCAGGAACCACCCCAACACTGCAGCCAACAGCGGTACGCCAATCCACAACAACGGCGCGCTCATTGAGGCCCCTCCTCGGCTGTGGCCGAGATGGCATAGGCGGCTACCAGCGATAGGCCCAAGGTGATGACTGCCAGCAGGCCGGCCACCAGGACAGAGGATTCCAGTGAGGCGTAGAGGATCTCAAATCCGCTGAGGGCGGTCAGCAGCCCGACGACCGATTTTCCGGGACGTGTGGTCATACCCAGTTCAAGCAGGCCGGCCAGGATGAGGGCCAGGCCGCCGTAGAGCGTCTCAGTGGGGGCAGATAGCCAGGTTCCCAGGCCGGGCGCCAGGCTGAAGGCCAGCGCCAGGCCAAGCAGGGCGACAAAAGAGCGGAACCAGCGGGCGAGCGACGCGCTTTTGGGGTCTCCGGCGGAATCTTCAACAGCAGCGCCGGGAGAGCTGCCCAACACCACGCAGGCCACCCAGCCCACGATCAGCTTGACCAGCGCCAGGCCAAACGGCCAGCTAAGCGCCACCAACCAAAAAGCAGCCAGGTACTGCACTGCCAGGGCGATCATCATGCGCCGCCAGGAAAGCTGGATCATGATCAGCCCAGAAGCGACCACGATCAAAACCAGGGGAATAAAGGCCAGGTCGCGGAAGATCAAGCCCCACCTCCAGGCTGGAGGAGAATGACCAGCAAGGCCAGCAGCACCAGCACCCAGAGCAAACCGCCGTCGCCCTCCAGCAGCAGGCGCATGGTCTCCACCACCCGGCGCACAGCCCGGTAGAGCAAGAGGAGGAGGACGTATAACCAGTCCAGGCTGAAGAAGCGGGATAACGCCCCCGCCACGCGCTGAACCGGCGGGGAAGCCCACCAGGAGGGGGACTTTTCCAGCGGTTCAGCTTCCAGCGGGGCAGCAGAAGTTTGGCGGCGGAGAAAGAACCACCCCACCCCGGCCAGAAGCAAAGTGACCAGGCTGGCCCACCAGTTGCCCAGGGACAGCGAATCCTGCCAGCCAAACACAGCGATCAGCCAGGCGGCGATAAGCAGGATCACAATTCCAAAGGGATAGACGGTCTGCATCCAACGATCCATATCCGCCAGGGGTTGCCCGGGGCGGAAGATATGTCGTAAATAACCGAGCAGCAGCAGGGCATACGAAACAATATAGATAATATCCGGCAGGTTGAAAGGCGGAATGACCAAACCGGCCCAGCCGCTGGCCGCAGGGGTGAAAGGCAACCCGCTGAGGCTGAACAGGCCCAGGAACATCACATACAGTAATGTTGGGGTACGCGCAGAGTAAAGGAAGAGCATGGCGCCGGGGAGGATGAGAGCCATTCCCCAGGCCAGGGTAGCCTGAGGATAGCCGCGAATGACGCAACCCACCGCCATCCCGGCCAGGGAGATCATCCAATAGGGACGGCCCTTCAACTCATCGGTGGTGAACCAGGTGACCGCGCCGTACAGTGCAGCCAGGGCGGCGAAGAGCAGCAAAGGGAAGGACCATTCGACCGGAACCGCACCAGAGGGCAGGCGCGCCAGCACCACCAAGCTAGTGGCCATGCTGACCATGCGCAGGGTAGTTCCCCAACCGCGCCGCACCGGCAAATCCTCGGGGAAAGGGAGATGCAGCGGCAGAACGCCCAGGCGCAGCCCGGCAGCCAGCAGGACGAACAGACTGATCTGCGGACTGACCGCCGCGAGGGAAAACGGCAAACTTTGGCCGGTGAGCGGATCAACCGCGCGCGAGGAAATAGCTGCCCAGAGCATGAGCAGGGTGCCGAGCACGCGGGCAGAAAAAGCCAGCACAGCGCGCTGGTTGAGGCGCCGGTCAGGCAGAACCGTGAGCAGCAGGCCCAGCTCGGTCAGATCGACCGCCATCCAGCTCAAGACCAGCGCGAGAGGAGTGGCGGCAAAGACAGCCATCAAGCCGAGCGCCACCAGGACGATGGATCGTATCCAATTATAGAAGGTGTTCATTGCCAGCTGGCGCGCCGCGGCGGTCATCAACACCGCCAACAGGACCGAAACCAGGGCAAAGGCGTAACTCCACCCGGCATCGTCCATTTGAAACTGGATCGGGTAGGCAGCCCCGCCCGTCTGATCGGTAGAGAGGGACAGCCAGTTGCCCATCGGCACTGCGGGAAGCGGCAGCCAGCGGAAGACCAGCAGGATGACCCATACGACCAGCACGCCGATCACGGCGGTCAGCCAGGATCCCCCCAGGCTGGGGCGAACCTGCTGGCGGATTGCCATCGATAAGGCCAGGATCAGCAGCAGAACTACCGGGATCAGGAGCATGCGCTTAGAGCACCGGATTGAAGGGCTTGCGATAGATGAATTGGCCCATCCCAGCGCGGCCCTTCCAGCGCTGGTCGGGAGTGGGCGCATTCCAATCCACAATACATTTTCCACGCAGGAAAACCTTGACCGGCCAACCAACCAGTTCCCAGCCTTCGTAGAGGTTGTAATCGGTGCGCTGCTGGCTGTAGGCGGTGCCGTACGTGAGGGTCATGGCCGGATCCCAGATGGCAATATCAGCATCTGCGCCGGGCATGAGCGTGCCTTTGCGCGGATAAAGACCAAAGATGCGCGCAGGCTGGGTACAACATAGGGCAACGAACTGGTTGGGGGTCAGCCGTCCAGCGCGCACGCCGTAGGTCCACAAGACCGGCAGGCGGTCGCCCACGCCCGGCAGTCCGTTGGGGATGCGGGTGAAATCATCCTGACCGAGTTCCTTACCGGGAATGGCAACGGGTTTGCCCTCGTAGAGGATCGGGCGGTTGCCGCGGTAGAAGAAGGGGCAGTGGTCGGTGGCGATCACTTGCAGGGTGCCGGCATTGAGGCCCTCCCACAGGCGGCGGTTGTCCTGGGCCTGGCGGAGGGGCGGCGAGCAGACTAATTTTGAACCGTCGGCCTGGCGCAGACTTTCCTCGGTGAAAAAGAGGTACTGGGGGCAGGTCTCGCCCATCACATGCAGCCCATGCTGGCGGGCGTAATCAAGCATATCCACCTCGCCGGCAGCATTCATATGCACCACGTATAGCGGCGCGCCGGCCTGGGCAGCCAGAGAAGCGGAACGCAAGACCGCCTCCACCGCGCCCCAGGCGGGACGGGTGCGGGCGTGCCATTCGGGAGTGTAATGGTGGGCTGCCAGAGCTTCCTGGACAAGGATGTCGATCACATCGCCGTTCTCGGCATGCACCAGGGTGAGCAGGCCGTGTTCGCCAGCCAGGCGCAGGACGCGGAATATATCGCCATCCGGCAGGCGCAGGCGGTTGTTGTAGGCAGTGAAGACCTTCAGGCTGGTGACGCCTTCACCGACCAGTTCCGGCAGGTCTTCCTCCACCTGGGCATCCAGATGGGAGATGTTCATGTGGAAGCCAAAATCTACGGCGGCCTTCGGATCGGCCTTTTCATGCCATTGGGCCAGGTTCTCCAACAGGGAGGAATGATCCTGAGAGACAAAGTCGATCACGGTGGTGGTACCGCCAAAGGCAGCCGCCTTATGGCCGGTATAGTGGTCGTCGCTGGAGACCGTGCCAGACATGGGCAGATCAAAGTGTGTATGCACATCCACTCCCCCCGGCAGGATCAACTTACCGGCGGCGTCGACCACCTCGGCATCTGGCGGGACGGGAAGCCCCGGGCCAATGCCAACGATCTTCTCTCCTTCGACCAAAATATCAGCAGCGATGGTTTCCGATGCAGTAATAAGCGTGCCATTTTTGATCAGCAGGGTCATTGGACCTCCATAAGGGTCTTTTAGCTTTTTGGCATAGAAACGGACAGGTCGCCCAGCATGGCAAGCAGAGCTGGATCAAGCGCGATCTCCGGCAGGTCGGAAACCTGATAGCTGCCCGCCTGGCGGGCGCGTTCGCGCAGAGACCGCCAAAGCACCTGGCGCTCCTCGGTGCGTACCACCAAGTCGTTGACGGTGCGGGCAGCATTGAGCAGTTCGCCGGTGGTGTAGAGAAAAGTCACCCGGCGCCAGGTGGGTGCGAGGATGGGTTGAGCAAGGGTCAACAGCGGGCCGGTTTGGAGCTTGTAATACTCCTCGTTGGCGCGGGGATGGTCGGGCTGGTCGCGGAACAGCTCGCGGCGGGTGACCAGTTCCACGCCGCGCACCTCGGCCAGATGCTCGATGCGCCAGCGGTGCTGCGCGCCAAAGGAGGACGGCTGGTAGAAAGCCAGGTAATCCACCGTCACAACCTTTGGCGCGCTGCGAAACCGCATACGGTACCACCCCAGCAGGCGCACAATTTCCAGGTCGCGGGGTTGCGGAATGACCGCGACCAGGATGAGCGCCTGCGGGCGGATACCGGCATCAGGCATGTTTATCCTTTCAGCAGGCCGGTGCGATGATTGAACTCGGTGATGAGCGCGTCGACCTCTCCCGCCTGGCCCTGGACGCTGGTCCAGTAAGCGGGGTCATACCACTGGGCCTGGATCTCCTCGTAGGTGCGGCCTTGCTGTTCTACCCAGGTGTAATACTTGAGGTTGTGGACACGTTTGCGGTCCTGGTAGGTCAGTTCCTGCATGGCGCTGGTATTTTCACCGTGCAGGTAGCGGGCAAAATGCTCCGCGGCATCGGTGGTCTGGTACTGGCCGAATTCCTCATGCATTTCCTGCATGCGGCTGCCGTAAAGCTGCATTGAATCGGTCAGGACGATCATCACCATATCATGTTCGCCCAGCTCGTAGTATTTGGCGAACTTGATCGCCGAAAGCATGTTGGCTATGCCAGAGAAGCCCATCAGATCCAGCGAATTGACCGTTTCCTGGGGAACACCCTTGCGCAGTAAATATTCCCGCCCGACCGGTTCGTTGAACAAGCGGGAGATATTGACCACAGCATTGTCGTCAATCGCCGTCACCAGGTCGGTGTTCTTGACATTATGGATCCACGGCACATGCTTGTCGCCAATACCCTCGATGCGGTGAGCGCCAAAACCGTTCATCAACAATGTGGGGCACTGCAGCGCCTCGGATGCGATGATCTTGCTTCCGGGGAAGATCTGTTTGAGGTAGTCGCCGGAGGCTATGGTGCCGGCGGAGCCGGTGGTGAGAGCCACACCGCGGAAAGCATCGCCCGGACGCATGGCATGTTCAATGGCCTCCTGCATGGCATGCCCGGTGACCTCGTAATGCCAGAGGTAATTGCCAAATTCCTCGAACTGGTTGAAGATCATCAAATCCTGCCCGGAGCGGCGCAGTTCCCAGCACTTGTCAAAGATCTCTTTCACATTGCTTTCGGTGCCGGGGGTAGCGATCACCTCGCCGGCGACCTTGGCCAGCCATTCGAAGCGCTCGCGGCTCATCCCTTCAGGCAGAATAGCGATCGATTCGCAGCCAAGCAGGGCGGAATCATAAGCACCGCCGCGGCAGTAGTTACCGGTAGAAGGCCAGACCGCTTTTTGGGTGGTGGGGTCGAACTGGCCGGTGACCAGGCGTGGAACCAGGCAGCCGAAGGCCGCGCCCACCTTGTGAGCACCAGTGGGGAACCACTTGCCGACCAGGGCCAAAATGCGGGCTGGAACACCGGTCAAGCTGGAGGGAAGCTCAATGTAATTGGCGCGCCCGTAGCCGCCGCCTTTGGCGACCGGTTGGTTCTTCCAGGTGATGCGGAAAAGATTGCGGGGATCAATATCCCACAAGCCAATATTTGCCAGTTGGGCTTTCATGGCCGCCGGGATCAATTCAGGATTTTTCATCTGTGCGAAGGTGGGGATGATGATATTGCGTTCGCGGGCGAGCTTGACAGAATGCTCCAGAGACTGGGGATGGACAGACAGATCAATTTTAGACACGGATCAATTCTCCTTTGTAGGTTTTTCGGGCGCCTGGCTGACAATGTACAATGGGCGTCCCTTGACTTCATCGTAAATACGGCCAATATACTCGCCGAGAATACCAAGAGAGATCAACTGCACCCCGCCCAGGAAAAGCACGGCAATAAGGGTGGATGCCTGACCAAGGAAGGCGGCATTGCCGCTGAGGCGAGCAATGATCACCACCGGGATGGTGATGACGCTCAATCCGGCAGCCACAAAACCAACATAAGTGGCCAGCTGGAGTGGAAAATAGGAAAAGCTGGTGATGGCATTGAGGGCCAGCTTGAGCATCTTCTTCAAGGGGTACTTGGTGGAACCGGCAAAGCGGGCATGGCGTTTGTAGCCCACCCCCACCTGGCGGAAGCCTACCCAGGAGGCCATTCCGCGCAGGAAGCGGTGCCGCTCGCGCATGCTGTTCATTACATCCACCACCTTGCGGTCGAGCAGGCGGAAATCGCCGGTGTCGAGGGGAATCTTGACATCTGTGATGCGGAAAATGAGGCGGTAGAAAAGCGAGGCGGTGGCCTTCTTGAACCAGGACTCCCCCTCACGCTCGGTACGCACAGCATACACCACCTCGTAACCTTCGCGCCACCTGGCGATCAGGTCCAAGATCACCTCCGGCGGGTCCTGCAGGTCGGCGTCGATGATCACCATGGCCTGGCCGCGGCTGTAATCCAACCCGGCCGTGACGGCGATCTGGTGGCCGAAATTGCGGGCAAAGATGATCGGGCGGACGCGCTCATCCTGGGCAGCCAGGTTGCGCATGATCTCCGCCGAACCATCCGAAGAGCCGTCGTCCACCAGCACCAGCTCCCAGGGCTCGTGGGTGGTGTCCATCACCTCGCTGACACGTTTATACAATTCCGGCAACGATTCGTGCTCATTGAAGACCGGAGCAATGATACTAAAAACGGGCTGCATGATTATTGTTCCTTTCCCCTTTTGTAATGTAACGTTTGAAGCAACTTTTCCAGGGCCGGGATGGAAGGTTCGATCACCGGCGCCTGTGGGACAGAGCGCATGGCGGCCTGGATATCTTTCAAGCCGTTGCCAGTGTTCATCACCAGCACAGCATCCTGCGGCTTAATCACGCCCTGGCGCACCGCTTCCACCAACCCGGCGTAGGCGGTGGCGCCGGCCGGTTCGGAGAAGATGCCCACTTTGCCCAATGCGGCAATGGCCTGAAGGATCTGTTCGTCAGAGACGGTGATGTAACTGCCGCCAGTCTCGCGGGCGGCGCGCACCGCGCGCAAGCCGTCGCGCGGCAGGTCAACCGAAATGCTGTCGGCTAACGTGCTCGATTTAACCGGGATGATCTCCTCTGTGCCGGAGCGGAAGGCATTGGCTACCGCTGCAGACCCTTCCGCCTGGACGCCAAAGAGGCGCGGAACCTCGTCCAGCCAACCCAAGGCGTGTAGTTCTTTAAAACCCTTATGAATGCCGGAGATGATGTTGCCGTCCCCAACGGAAACGAAGATGGTCAGCGGCCCCTGGTAACCGTCCTCCGGCATGACCAGGGATTCCCAGATCTCAAAGGCGGCGGTCTTTTTCCCTTCCAGGGTGAAGGGGTTGTAGCCGGTGTTGCGGCAGTACCAACCAAACCGGTTGGAGGATTCCACGGCCAGGTCAAAGGCCTGGTCATAATTACCGTCCACCAGGATGACCTGCGCCCCATAGACCAGCAATTGGGCCACCTTGGCAGGCGGAGCCGTGCGTGGGGCAAAGATCACGCTGCGCTGCCCGATCGCAGCCGACATGCCCGCCAGGGCTGCCCCGGCATTGCCCGTGGAAGCAGTGACCACCACATCGGCATTGATCTCACGGGCGCGCGCCACCACCACGGCGCTGGCGCGATCTTTGAAAGAAGCGGTGGGATTGCGGCCCTCGTCCTTGATCCATAGATGCTGGATACCCAACCGTTCGGCCAAACCGGGCAGGTGGTAGAGAGGCGTCCAACCGGCCACATCCAATGGGGTGCCTTCAGCGTGGGGATCTTCAACCGGGATGAGGGGCGGCAAATAGCGCCAGAGCGAGTAATTGGTGCGGGCGGTAACATCCTCCGGCTGGTAGTGGCGGCGAATGGAGGCGTAATCCAACACCACCTCCAGGTTGCCGCCATCTTGAGGGCAGGTGTAATTCACCTGGTGGGGCTTGTACTCTGTCTTGCAGATCGAGCAGCGATAGCCCAGGAAATTTGACATGGCGATTATTCTTTCTCAAATGGCACGCCCAATGAGGCGGGCGGGGAACTGCGTAAAGCCCGGAAGAAGCGCATGAAGGCATGGCGCCACTTTTCCGGCAGGCCAGCCAGCACCCGCTCCACCCACTCGGCATTGCCAATATTGACCAGCACCAGGGTGAGGATCATCAGGGGGAACGGCGCCACCTGGAAGACCTGTTGGGGAATGCCCGGGAGCTGAGATTGAAGGGTGAGGCCCAGCCATTGCAAGAAGGCGAAGAAATAGGCTCCGAAAGCTACACGCAATGGGCTCCAGGCTCCAAAAATGGTGATCGCCAGGGCGATCCAGCCAATTCCGTCCAGGCCGGAGAGGGTGCCTTTCCAGCCGGATTTAATGCTGAGCGAATACATCGGCCCGGCCAAACCCACCAGCGCCCCGCCCAGCATGGTGTAGAGATAGCGCTGCAAATTGACATTTGCGCCGCGCACATAGGCTGCGGCAGGCCGCTCGCCAATGCCGCGCAGCATCAAGCCGGAACGGGTTTTATAGATGTATATGAAGGCCAGGATAATGAGGATGTAGCTGGAATAGGTGATCCAGTCATGGCTGAAGAAGAGCGTGCCGATAACGGGAATATCCTGCAGGCCGGGGATGGGAGCAGCCGGTACCAACGGCCCTACTTTATCGGTATAGGAACTGCCGAGGAAATAGGCCAGGTCACGGCAGGTCATGGCCAGGACGAAACCGACCGCCACCTGCGACTGTTTGAGCGAGATGCTGGAGAAGGCCACCACCAACGCCACCAAAGCGCCGATGACCGCGCCGGCCAGGAAGCCCAACCAGATCTGCTGGGTCTCGAATGCCACGACAAAACTGGCCATGGCACTGAGCAGGATGGTGCCGTTGACGGACAGGTTGATTACGCCCGCTCGCTCGGAGAAAGTCTCCCCGATGGCCGCAAAGACCACCGGAGCCGCGGTAGCGAAAATGCTGGCTAAACCGACCAGGGTCGTGCTATCCATTTGCGCCTCCTTTACCGTCTCCAGAAGAGCCTAAACCCAGCCCCTTGATCTTGCGCCGCACGCCATCCATCATCAGAACAAACAAAACCATAAAACCCTGCAGGACGCCTGCCAGGGTGGAATCCACTTTCATCTTGATGGGCAACTGGATGGCGCCAATATTCAACGCAGCAAAGAAAAGGGCGACAAAAGGCGCCCAAAGGGCCTGATAATTGACCAGCATGGCCACCAACAAACCGAGGAAACCGTAACCCGAGGAGATGGACGGCAGCAGCTTGTGATAAACCGCCACCACCTGCAGCGATCCGGCTAACCCGGCAAAAGCGCCGCAGATGAGGAAGGCGAGGGTCATGTAGCGCGCGGTGGGGATGCCCAACAGGGAGGCGGCGCGGGGATTCTTGCCCACCGCCTTGAGACGCAGGCCAAAGCGCGTGTCGCGCAGCAAGATGAATATGATCACAATGCCGATCAGGGCAATCAGCACCGACCAGGGGCTGACGCGCAGATTCTCCAACGTGGGCAGCCAGAAGCGCTCGGCAAACTGCTCGGTGCCGCTCATTGAAGCGGTGCCGGGGCGCTTCCATGGGCCAAAGACGAGGAAGACCGCCAATGCCGAGGCGACAAAATTCATTCCCAGGCCGCCAAAGATCTCATTGACGCCGCCGTAGATGCGCAGGATGCCGACCAACCAGCCCCAGAACATCCCGCCCAGCATGCCGGCCAGGAGGCCGAGAATGACCACCAGGGTGGGATCCAGGTTGGTATCCACCAGGACGCGCATCACGCCGGTGGTGAAGATGGCGCCCAGGACGATCTGCCCTTCCACGCCGATGTTCCACAGACCGGTGGTGTAGGTGATGAGCAGGCCGCAGGTGACCAGCGCAAGCGGAACCCAGGAAACCACCACATTGGCCATCTTGTCGGGCGAACTGAAAATGCCGTTGAGAATATTATCAAAGGCCTGCAAAGGATCGGCACCGGCGATCAGCAGCACCAGGCTGGTGAAGATGAGCGCCAGCAGGACCGCTCCAATTCCAAAGCCAAGATTGATCACCCAGGGGTTTTTTTCAAAGAATTTGCGCATAATAATTATCCCAACCCCTTCCCGCCGATCCGCTGTCCCAATTCGTCCACCGTGGTGGTGGCTGCATCCAGCGGTTCGGAAACCCTGCCGTTGAAGAAGACCAGGATGCGGTCGCTGTAATGGAGGATCTCCTCCAAATCGGCAGAAATAAAGAAAATGGTTGTACCCTGAGTGCAGCGTTCTTTCAAGCGCGCCCAGATGGCAATGGAGGATTCGATATCCAACCCACGCGTGGGGTGTTCCATCAGCAGCAGGGCAAGCGGAACGCGCAGGAGCGAGAGCAGAGCGCGCTGCTGGTTGCCGCCCGAAAGCGATTCAATGCGGCTTTCGGGAGTGCCGTGAATATTGAACTGCTCGATCTTGTGCAGGGATTGCTGGCGGGAACGCTGGTGATCAATAAAAAAGCGCTTATCCACATCCGCCAGGACAACATGATCGCTGAAGGAGAGTCCGGGAACCAGCCCTTCCTCCAGGCGGGCAGCAGGCATATAGCCCACTTCTGCACGCAAGAACTGAGAATAATCCTTGCCGGCCAGCTGTTTGCCGCACACGCACAACTGCCCGCCGACCGGACGGCGCAGCCCGCCCAGGGTCTGCAAGAACTGGCGCTGTCCCGAGCCTTCCATGCCCGCCAGACCGATCACCTCGCCGCGTTTTGCGGTGAGATTCACATTGCGGATCTGTAAGCGGACATCTTCGATGGATAAATTGGTCAGGATGACCGCTTCCTCGTCGGTGCAATTACAACTGCGCTCATCCAGGGTGACCACTTTGCCGAACATCAATTCTACCAGGTGGTCGATATCAAAAGGCGCGTCTGATTTGCCAACCAGCTCGCCGCGGCGCAAGACCGCCACACGGCTGCACAATCTTTCTACGTCCTCCAGCTTGTGCGAAACGAAGATAACCGTCATGCCTTGCCCGGCCAGCACTTGCAGGGTTTGGAAGAGCTTTTCCTTTTGAGCTGCGCTGATGCCGGTGGTGGGTTCATCCAGGATCAATACCCGGGCGCCCAGCCAGAGCAGGCGCAGGATCTCTAACTGCTGGCGCTCCCCCACCGTGAGGGTATCGACATAGGCATCCGGCGAGATCTGCATGCCGAATTGTTTCTGGAGGGCAAGAAAAGCTTTGCGGGCTTCGGCCCAGTTGGTGAACAGGCCCCCCTCGCGGCCGAGGACGAAATTCTCGATCACTTTCATGGGCGGAAAATCAAGCGGGTCCTGGTGAAGCATGCCAATACCCTGGCGGATGGCATCCACCGGGCTTTCGATCTTAACCGGCTTGCCGTCCAGGGAGATCTGGCCTTCATCCAAGCTGATGAATCCGGAAAGGATCTTCATCAGGGTGCTTTTTCCAGCGCCGTTCTCTCCCAGGATGCCCTGGATGGTTCCTCCAGGAATCTCCAGGTTGATCCCGTTATTGGCGTGGACTTTTCCAAAATGCTTATGAATATTGGTCAGGTTTACATCCATAGGTCAGCACACAGATCAGGGGGGCTCGCGCACATGAATAACTATACAATAATGGGAACTATTGCGGCTGACGCCGCAATAGTTCCCAAACATTACCAGAAAATTACTCGCTCTGGCCTTCCATACCTTCCAAAAGCTGCGGGAGATACCAGATCTGCAGGTCGGTGGCGGCCTGGCCATCGGTCAGGTAGACCGAGCCGTCCTGCAGGTTTATCGGGCCAGACCACAGGTTCAAGCCGCCGGCCAGTTCGCCGATGAACTTGTCCAGGTTGGTTGAGGCATCGGCAGAGAGCGCCGGGCCGGGTTCAAAACCGACGATGCTGGTATCGGGGTTGTTGATGTTCGTCCAGTCGGGGGACAGCCACTCAAAGAGAGGCGTGGCGGTGCCCAACTGGATCGACTTCAGATACCGCACATAGCTGGGGCCCCAGTTGAAGTACGGGACGCCGAGGCAGATGGAGTCGTAACCGGCGCAGGCATCTTTGTAATCATAGGGGATCGCCCAGACTTCCTTGCCAGCCTCGCGAGCCTTGTTGGCTTCCACGATAGCTTCGGTGGTGTCGATCCCGGAGATGACCACATCATAGTTGGAATTGAAGAAATCGTTGGCAACCTGGGTGGGGTCGGTGGTGACGCCGGGGATATTGAACCAGAAACCAATCCAGGTGACCTTGAATTTCAGGTCTTCAGCGGGTTTGCCCAGGTAGGTGGTCCAGCAGTATTTGGCGCCCAGGAAGACCGAGGAGGCCAGGCGGCGGGTCTCGTCATTGATCAATGGACCCAGGTAGCCGATCTGGCCGGTCTTGGTGGTGAGGGCAGCCGCGCAGCCGGCCATCATCTTGCCGTATTCCATGCGGCCCATGACGTTGATCATATTGGGCAGGTCCTGATAATCCTTGCCTTCGGCCCAGTTGCTATCGCCAGAAGCAAAGATGACCCAGGTTTCGGGATGGGCCTTGGCAAAGGTGATCGCGCCATCTTTCATGTCATCCGAGTTGAAGATGACAACCTTGGCACCCTGGGCAAGCAGTTCTTCCCCGAGCTGTTCGGGAGAAGTGCCGGGGCGGTCGGCAACATTGACCTTGTCAATATGCACCACGTTGATACCGGGCACCTTGGACATGACATACTGTCCGGCATCGTAGTGAGCCTGGCTCCAGCCGCGGTCATTGTACGGACCGACCAGGAGCAGGCCAACCACAAAGGGTTCCGGGGTAGTGGGCGCAACAGTCGGTACCTTGGTGGGCTCGGCGGTTGGCTTCACTTCAGCGGTATTGGTGGGCTTGGGGGGAGTGGTGGGGGCGACAGTCGGTGCAACGGTCGGCGTGGCGCAGGCCGTGGCGATCAGCGCGACAAGCACGAAAAGGCTTGTCAAAAACCAGATACGTTTGCTCATACGAACTCCTTTCATCTTCTCCTTAGGGGGTTGGGGGGATTTCTCTCTGCCGCAACACGGCAGCCTCCATTAATTATACCAGAGGCCTCCGATGGCATTCATCCTTCGAATTGGGTAGGAAGTCACCCGCGCAGATGACCGAAAAAACCTGCCTTTAATTAAGACGCCCGCTGCCCTACCCAACCGGATTCGCAGCGGGCGCCTTTTTGACATCCTAATGGGTGATCCAGGTGCCGGTTTCGCCCTTGAGGGCGCGGCCGATATTGGCCGGATTGGTGATGATGGCCTGTTTGCCGCCGTTTTCCAGGAAGCGCAGGATGGCCTGCACCTTGGGCAGCATGCTGCCCTTGGCAAAGTGCCCCTGGGCCAGGTATTCTTTGGCTTCCGCGATGGTAATGCGGTCAAGCCACTTCTGATCGGGTTTGTTGAAGTTAATGGCAGCCTTTTCCACGGCGGTGCTGATAATGAACATATCCGCCTTGATCATCGTGGCCAGCAGAGAGGAGCCAAAATCCTTGTCGATGACCGCTTCCACGCCTTCCAGGTCGCCATTGACCTTTTCAATGACGGGAATGCCGCCACCGCCAACGCCGACCACCACGAAGCCCGCAGAGATCAGCTTATGGATGGCTTCCGCTTCGACAATGCGTTGCGGGATGGGAGAGGCAACCACGCGGCGCCAACCGCGCCCGGCATCTTCCACCACCACCCAGCCTTCTTTCTCGGCGCGGGTCTTGGCTGTGGTTTCGTCCATGAAAGAACCGATGGGTTTAGTAGGATGCTTGAAAGCAGGGTCATCGCGGCTGACCACGGTTTGGGTAACCACAGCCACAGCTTCTTTTTTGATACCGCGGCGCAGGAATTCATTGTGCAGTGCGCGGACGAACATATAACCGATGGCGCCCTGAGTATCCGCACCGCAGTAATCCAGCGGAACCTCGTGCAGTTCATGCGCGGAGAGTTCCGAGCGGCGGTGAATGAAACCCACCTGCGGGCCATTGCCGTGCGAAATGACGACTTCCCAACCGGCCTCGATCATATCGACGATATGCCCCATCGTCTCCACCGCGGCAGCGTACTGATCCGGAACGGTCTTATGCTTCTCATCCAGGATCAAAGAATTTCCGCCAACCGCAATTACCGCAACACCTTTTTTAGTCATACAGTATCTCCTGTTGTTAAAGAATTACATCGTTAAAGCCATGACGGCTTTTTGAGCATGCAGGCGGTTTTCCGCTTCATCGTATACCACCGACTGTTCGCCGTCGATGACCTCATTGGTCACTTCCACATCGCGGTCGGCGGGCAGGGGATGCATGAAAATGGCATCCGGTTTGGCAACGCTCATCTTGGCCGCATCGGTGATCCAATCCTTGTACATATCCTGCAGGCGCTTGCCTTCCTTGGGATCCGTGGTGGTGAGCAGCGGTCCCCAGGATTTGGCATAGACCACATCCGCATCGCGGAAGCCTTCGGTCATGTCGTGGGTGATCTCGAAATTGGTGCCGAATTTCTTGGCCTGCTGCTGGGCCTGGGCGACGATCTCGGGCATGAGGGGGAATTCCTTGGGGTAGGAAAGGGTCACGTCCATGCCAAAGCGGGGCATCTGGAGGATAAGAGACTGCGGCACGGAAATGGGTTTAAGATACGAAGCAGCGTATGCCCAGGAGACAACGATCTTCTTCTTGCGCAGATCCTTGCCCTTCTTCTCCATGATGGTCATCAGGTCAGCCAGGCATTGGAAGGGGTGGTAGACCTCGCACTGCATATTAAGCACCGGGACGCGGGAATTACGCGCCACCTCGTTGAGGTAGGCGTTGCCCAGGCCCCAGTCGCAGTGGCGGATGGCGATGCCATCGAAATAACGACCGTAGATCTCGCCGATCTCCTTGGCGGTATCGCCGTGCTTGATCTGGGTGGTTTCGCTCTCAATGAAAGCGCCGTGGCCGCCCAGCTGCGCCATGCCGGCCTCGAAGGAACCGCGCGTGCGGGTGCTGGAGAAGAAGAACAACATTGCCAGCACTTTATCGCGCAGATAAGCGTGCGGTTCGCCCAGGGCGCGCTTGCGCTTGAGGTCCCAGGCGACCTCCAGTACGGTTTCGACTTCTTCCTTGGTGAAGTCCAGGTCTCCGATCAGGTCGCGACCACGTAAGTTCGATTGCATAATTTATTCTCCTCTGATGTTCAAAAAGTTATTGTTTCCATTTTCGATGGCGCTCATAATAGCCATTTCAGCCAGCGCCAGAGTTACTTTGTCATACATATGCTCTATTTTACTGCGAAGAGGCCCGTCCGGCAATCACCGGAGGGGAATCCGCTACCGATCTCAGGGGATGAGGGAGGGCAGAACAGCGTAGAACTCGGTAGCCTTGACCATATCCTCCAGCGGGACGCTGTCCAGCACGGTATGGGCGGTTTCTTCGTCGCCGGGACCGAAGCCGACGGAAGGAATGCCCGCCTTCCCGGCCCAGTAAATGCCGTTGGTGCTGAAGTTCCACTTCCCGGAAGGAGCATCCGGCAGGCCAATGGCCTTACGCGCTTGCTGCCCGGCCTTGACCAGCGGGTGGTCTTCATCCAGCGCCCAGGCAGGGAAGTATTTGTCGACGGGGAAGACAAAACCGGTATAGGAAGGCTCATCGTAGAACAGTTCCTCCACGACGACGGAATCACGGTCTTTGGCGGGGATCAGGCTGCGCACCTGCTCCATCACCTGTTCCTTAGTCTCGCCAAAGGTCATGCGCCGGTCGATGTAGATCACGGCCTCATCCGGCACAGCGTTGATCGAGGGGGTGCTGACCTTCATATCGCTGACGGTGATCTTGCCGTGACCGAGGAAGGGATGGTCGCCCAGTTTGGGTTCCAGGTCGCGAATGCCGGCGATGATGGGCAGCAGCTTGTAGATGGCATTGTCGCCGAGGTGATTGCTGGCGGCGTGCGCTGAGCGGCCCTTGGCCACCACGCGCATCTCCAGGCGGCCCTTATGCCCGCGGTAGAGATTCATCTTGGTCGGTTCTCCGATGACCACAAAATCGGGGCGGATGCCGGGGTCAACCTCCACAAAGGTGTTGGGAGCAATGCCGTCGCACCACTCTTCCATATTGCCGAAATAATAGGCCGTCCAGCCTTCGAGCAAGCCCAATTCTTTTGCCAGCCCCAGGCCGTAGACCATGCCGGGAGTGCTGCCCTTCTCGTCGCAGGCGCCGCGGGCATAGAAGATGCCGTTCTCCACCTTACCGACAAAGGGATCCCAGCTCCAGGCAGAAGGATCGCCGACGCCCACCGTGTCAATATGGGAGTCATAGACGATGACGCGCTTGCCGCTGCCAATCCGGCCGAGGATATTACCCATCTTATCGAAGCGCACTTCTTCGAAACCAAGTTTGCGCATTTCCGCAGCGATGCGTTCGCCAACATCCTTGAGCTGGGATTCCACGCTGGGGATGGCGCAAATGTCGCGCATGAACTGGATGATCTCGGCGCGCTGCTGCTCAACGCGGTGGTGAATTTTCTTGGTGATCTCGGGATTTGCCATTGATTTTCTCCTTAAAACCATGATTAAATAGGAACGAACGGAAACTTCACGAATCTGTCGACTGGACTCAACCGGCCAGTTGGGTCACCCGGCGGACGACATGGAAGCGGAAGTAACCGGGCAGGAAATAACTGAATGAATAGTCGATCATCATATTATCGGTGGTGAACAGGCGCGATTGGAGCATGAGAAGGACATCGCCGCGCTGGATCTCGAGCAGTTTGGCGATCTCCGGCGCAGCCGGAACAGCGCGGATCTCAGCGATGGAAGTGTTCAATTTAGGAGCGCCGCGGCGGAGAAGGAAATCGAGGACGGACCCCGAAAAAGTGGGCTGGACCAGGTCCTCAGTGCGCAGGACGCTCTCTGGGGTGATGTCAATGAGATAGGCCACCGGGCGGTTCTCAGCCTGGATGACCCGCTCCACCTTGACCAACTGGGCATCCGGCGGGCAGTGGAACACTTCGCCTAATTCATCCCCGGCGCGCACCCGGCTCACTTCCAGGCGGGAGAGTGAAACATCCAGGCCGATCTTTTTTGCCAGAGATTCGATGCTCTCCAGCTCTTCCAGCCCGCTCTCCAGCACGCGCGGGTGGCTGATGACAAAGGTGCCTTTGCCTTGCCGGCGGCGGATCAATCCCTGCCATTCGAATGAGCGCATTGCTTCGCGCAGCGTGGCGCGCGAGACGCCCAACTGGCGGGCCATCTCCGGCTCGGTCGGCAGGCGCGAGCCGGGAGGCGTGGCAGCGATCAACTCGGAAAGCCTGGCTTGCAGCCGCTGGAACAACGGTTGGGTCTCCTCAGCAGATTTTACTTTTTTTGTCACACGAACCTCCTCTATACTCCACAATGAAGTGAGCCCAGACGCAAGCACGCCGGGCTATTCGACCTTTTCAATAACCGGGGAGAAGTCAAAGCGTTCAACATCGACCAATCCCAGGTCGGATATGCGTAATTCGGGGATCACCACCAGGCCCAACAGGCTGAGCTGCATATTGGGGTTGTTGAGCATGCAGCCGCAGGCGCGGAAACCCTGCAGGACGGAATCAGCCTTGCGGACAACCGTTTCACCGGCCTCATTTGACATGATCCCGGCAATCGGCAATTCGAGCTTGCCGATCACTTCGCCGCCGCGTACCACCACTTGCCCCCCGCTGCAAGCAGCCAGGGTGTTGGCCGCCAGGGCCATGTTCTTCTCATCCGTGCCGACCACGATCATCTGGTGACAATCGTGGGCCATGGTGGTTGCCACAGCGCAGGGCTGGTGGAAGCCGAAGCCGTGCACCAGCGCCACCTGGATGCGCCCGGTGTTGTGATGCCGTTCCAGCACCGCCACTTTGGCAACATCCTTCTGGAAATCGGGATGGATCTCTCCATTCCGGACGGGCAATTGCATGCGCAGGTGGCGTGTGGGCGCCTGGTTTTCAATGATGCCGATCACATGCGCCAGCACCTCTCCATCCGGTTGGCCGGCTTCCAGCCGGAAATCATCCGCCGCCAGGGGATGCGGAAGGTGCACCGAGTGCAACACCCATTCGGGGTACTCGATGTGCGGCAGGTCAATGAGCAATTGGCCGTCTTGGGCCACCATTTGGCCGCGGGCAATGACCAGGTCAGCCTGGAAATTCTTCAGATCTTTGACCAGGAGAACGTCGGCGTAGCGGCCAGGCGCCAGCAGGCCGATATCCCGGCTGACACCAAAATGCTCGGCGGGGTTGATAGTGGCCATCTGAATGGCGATCATGGGGCGCAGGCCCTGGCTGATGGCATGCCGCACCACGCGGTCCATGTGACCTTCGGTCATGAGGGTGTGCATGTGGGAATCATCTGTACAGAGGAAGAAGCGGCGCGGGTCAATGCCCATTTCGGTCACCGCGCGCACCTGGGTTGCCACATCGTGCCAGGCTGAACCGTAGCGCATGCTGACGCGCATCCCCTGGCGCACGCGCGCCACGGCATCCTCGGCGCGGGTGCCTTCATGGTCGTCCTGCGGACCGCCGGCGGCGTAGCCGTGGAAGGGCAATCCCAGGTCGGGGGAGGCGTAATGCCCGCCAATCACTTTGTTCGCCTGGCGGGTGACCGCCATCTCGGCATGCACCTTGTCGTCCCCGGAATAAACGCCGGGGAAGTTCATCATTTCCCCCAGGCCGATGATGCCCGGCCAGGTCATAGCTTCGGCAATCTCTGCCGGGCCGATCACAGCGCCGGGGGTTTCCAACCCGGGCGCGGAAGGTACGCAGGAAGGCATTTGGACAAAGACATGGATGGGCTGCTGCTGGGCTTCGTCCACCATCAGGCGCACCCCGCGCAAGCCAAGCACGTTGGCAATCTCGTGCGGATCGACGAACATGCTGGTCGTGCCGTGCGGAATGACGGCGCGGACGAAACCGGTGACGGTCACCAGGCCGGACTCGACATGCATGTGCCCGTCGATCAGCCCCGGCACCAGGTAACGACCCTGGGCGTCGATCACCCGCGTCTGCGGACCAATAGCATGGCGGGCATCCTCGCCAATGTAGGCGATGCGCCCGTCCAAGATGGCGATATCGGTATGGGGAATGATCTCGCCGGACTGGACGCAGACCCACTGCCCATCGCGGATGACGGTATCGGCAGGCTTACGCCCCATGGCGCAATCTACCAAGGGGCGCGCATCTTGCAGCCAGAAGGATTGCATGGTCATTAATGAAGTCTCCTATGCAGATAACAAGCGTTTAGCAGCCTGGTTGTGTTTCTTGACAAGGGCCTTTTCATCCACAGTGGTCAGGCGGCCGTTCTCTACCACCAGCTTTCCATGGATGACTGAATAATCCACGCGGGGGGGCGTGCAGAACAAGAGCGCTGCCAGCGGATCGTGCAGGGCGCCGGCCAGACTGAGGTCGTCCAGGCGGATGGCGATGAAATCAGCACATTTGCCGGGTTCCAGAGAACCGATATCGCTGCGGCCCAGGACAGAGGCGCCGCCGAGCGTGGCCAGCTCGAGCGACTGGCGAGCGGTGAGCAGAGGCGGTGCATCATCCGTGGAAAGCGAAGCGCCCATCAGACCGGCGCGCAGACGGGCCAGCAGCATGGCCTGGCGGGCTTCCGCCAGCATGTGCGAGCTGTCGTTGCTGGCCGAGCCGTCCACACCCAGGCCAACCTTGACCCCCGCCTGCATGTACTCCCAGATCGGGGCAATCCCGGAAGCCAGGCGCATGTTGGAACTGGGGCAGTGAGCCACGCCGCAGCCTTCGCGGGCGTAGAGGGCAACCTCCTCCTTGCCAACGTGCACCGAATGGGCATACCAGACATCCTGTCCCACCCAATCGACCGATTGCATATACGCCACGGGGCGGTAGCCGAATTTTTCCAGGCAGAAGGCTTCTTCATCCTGGGTCTCAGCCAGGTGGGTGTGCAAATGCACCCCATATTGGCGGGCCACCTGGGCCGAACGGCGCATTAACTCGCCGGTCACCGAGAAGGGAGAGCAGGGCGCCAGGACAATTTGCACCATCGAGCCGGGCCGGGGATCATGATAGCGCTCGATCAGACGTACGCTGTCGGCCAGGATATGCTCCTCACTGTCCACCACGCTGTCGGGGGGAAGCCCGCCCTGGCTTTCGCCCAGGCTCATCGAACCGCGCGAGGCATGGATACGCACGCCCATCTCCTGGGCAGCAGCGATCTCGTCATCCAGCCGCGAACCGTTGGGGAACAGGTAGAGGTGATCGGAGGCGGTGGTGCAGCCGGAAAGGACCAGCTCTGCCAGGGCGGTCTGGGTGGAAATATAGATATCTTCGGGGGTCAGGCGCGCCCAAATGGGATAAAGCGTTTTGAGCCAGTTGAAGAGATTGGCATTTTGCGCAGCCGGTACGGCACGGGTGAGGGTCTGATAGAAATGGTGATGGGTATTGACCAGACCAGGGAGAACGATGCGACCGGACAGGTCCAAAACCTGGTCGGCAGTTTGCGGCAAGTCGGCAGAGGCGCCCACCTGGAGAATAAAACCGTCCTTGCAGAAAATTCCCCCGCCGCCGATCTCCCGGCGCCCGGCGTCCATCGTCACAAGCAAGTCCGCATTTTTTACCAGAAGCGTACCCATGTTAAAAAGGCTCCCATCTTGTTGGAATGCCCCGAGCCGCGCCTGGAAACCGCCAGAGGATGAAATCCCACGGGCGGCAGTATCTTCTCAGACGGTCTCCATCCGGGGGAACACCCGCCCCAGTTGGAGACCGTCTGATCTTCTCTATCTGTGTTGCTCCCTTACAGTTTCAGACGGTCTCAGGGAATAATAGATTTGTCTATACTATATTAACACAAATAGAAAAAAAGTCAATTGTCTGACATAATGACAAATATCACTACTTGTCAGCCAATTTGGCAGCGCGGAGGGTACTCCGCAGCAGCATGGCGATGGTCATGGGACCCACCCCCCCTGGAACAGGGGTGATATGGCCGGCAACCTCTTTGACCTCGTCGTAGGCCACGTCGCCCACCAGGCGGTAGCCGCGCGGACGGGTGGCATCTTCCACGCGATTGATCCCCACATCGATGACCACGGCCCCCGGCTTGACCCAATCACCGCGCACCATTTCCGCTTTGCCCACCGCCGCCACCAGCAAGTCGGCCTGGCGCACCACACCGGGCAGGTCGCGAGTGCGCGAGTGGCAGATGGTCACGGTGGCGTTGGCGCGCACCAAAAGAAGCGCCACCGGCATGCCGACAATATTGGAACGCCCGAGGACAACGGCGTGGATGCCTTCCAGGCTGGGAATAACCTTCTCCGCCAGATAGATCACTCCGGCAGGCGTGCAAGGGACAAAGAGCGGCTCACGGCCTTTTTGCGCCAGACGGCCAATGTTGATCGGGTGGAAGCCATCCACATCCTTTTCAAGGCTGATCGCACTGAGGATGCGCTCCTCGTTCAAGCCAGAAGGAAGCGGGAGCTGGACGAGGATGCCGTGCACCTTCGGGTCGGCATTCAGGTTCTTGACCAGTTCCATGACCTCTTCCTGGCTGGCGTTCGCAGGAAGCTGGTAGCCAAAGGATTCGATCCCCACCTCGGCGCAGGCTTTATGCTTGCCTTTGACATAGGCCTGCGAGGCAGGGTTTTCACCGACCAGCACAGTGGCCAACCCCGGCCGCGGGAGGCCGGCAGCAACCCGTTCTGCCACTCCAGCTTTCACTTCAGCCCGAATTTGCTCTGCAATTGCACTTCCATCTATATTTTGCGCAGTCATCATTACCTCCATAAGCGTGTTCGCGTGAATTGATTATAGCGCGATGAAACTATTTTTACCACCAAGTTTGGTATAATTCAGCGCGGAGGATCTTCAGCCTATGAGTAAAATTTGTGTGATCGGTACCGGTTATGTGGGTCTGGTGACCGGTACGTGTTTTGCCGACCTGGGCAACCAGGTGACTTGCATGGATGTTGATCCGGAACGGATCCATCATTTACACCAGGGCATCATGCCCATCTACGAACCCGGCCTGGAACAACTGGTCAAGCAGAATGTCCAGGCAGGTCGCCTCTTCTTCACCACTGAATACCCGGACGGGCTGAAGGACGCGGAATTCGCCATCATTGCAGTCGGCACCCCTTCCGGGGTGGACGGCGAGGCTGACCTGCAATACGTGCGCTCGGCGGCTGAAGCGATCGCCGACCATGTGAATCACCCGGTGGTGGTGGTCAACAAATCCACCGTACCGGTTGGAACCGGCGACTGGGTGGCGGATGTGATCAAGAAACGCCGCAACGGCAAGCCCCTGACCTTCAGCGTGGTCTCCAACCCGGAATTCCTGCGCGAAGGCTCAGCGATCAACGATTTTATGAATCCCGACCGGGTTGTACTCGGCTCGCTTAACCGCGATGCGGCAGCCCAGGTGGGACAGCTCTATTCCAGCCTGCGCTGCCCGGTGCTGATCACCGACCTGCGCACAGCGGAAATGATCAAGTATGCTTCAAACGCCTTCCTGGCCACGCGCATCTCCTTCATTAATGAGATCGCCAATATGTGCGAGGAAATGGGCGCGGACGTGCGCGAAGTGGCACGCGGGATGGGCATGGATAAACGCATCGGGCATGCCTTCCTGGATGCGGGCGTGGGCTGGGGCGGTTCGTGCTTTCCCAAGGATGTTAAAGCCCTGGCGCATATGGCCGTCTTGCACGGCACGCACCCGCAATTGCTGCAGGCCGTGATGGAGATCAACCGCAACCAGCGCCGCAAAGTGATCTTCAAGTTGCGCAAAGAGCTTGGTTCGCTGGATGAAAAGGTGGTGGGGGTGCTGGGAATATCCTTCAAGCCAAACACCGACGATATCCGCGATGCGCCTGCGCTGGAGATCATCCACCTGCTGCAAAATGAAGGCGCCACGGTGCGCGCCTATGACCCGCAGGCGATGGATAACGCAGCGCGCATGATGCCGCGCCTGAAGCTATGCAAGGATCCCTACGAAGTGGCCGACCAGGCTGACGCACTGATCCTGACAACGGAATGGAACGAGTTCAAGCAGTTGGATTTCAGCCGCGTATTGGGGCTGATGCGCCGCCCGATCATCATGGATGGGCGCAACTTGTGGGACCCCGATCACCTGCGCCAGATGGGATTCACCTACTACGGCATGGGCGTGGGCTACACTCCGCAGAACAACCACGAAGGTTAGATTTACAGAGAATTCAAATGCGAAGACCGCCAGACTCGTATGGGTCTGGCGGTCTCCTATTCATGCCTGAGATGAATTCAACAAATCTTTCCGATCGAGAGTTACGCGGAAATATGCATTTGCAGGGCAGCAGGCGGGGGTTTGTAAAAGAATTCTTGCGGGAGCCAACATGGCGTCCCACCCCCACCGGAAAAACCTCAGGGTCAAATCGACATCGGGGGTCTGAAAACCTCTATTGACCAAAAAAGAGCACGTACCAGACTTCCCAGTTCTGCACCTGGCGAGGAATGGCGGTAGGCAGGGCGATAGGGGTTGGCGTGGCGCCATCCTGCCCAATCGGGATGATGGGAATATCCCCGGTCACAACGAGATGTCCATTCTCACGGGCCCAATCCTCCACCGCCTTATCGGAAGTGGAATAGGCGATCTGGGTGTTCAACGCGCTTTGGGTGCGTTTCATCTCGCCTACCTGGGTTTGCAGCTGGTCGCGATCGCTGCTGAGGCGGAACAATTCGGTCAGGCGGGTGTTCAAGTCCATAAGCAGGAAGAAGGCAAGAACTGCCACACCAAGGATGATCAAACGTTTGGGAGTCAAACCTAATTTTTGCATACTCTAATCCTACTGCAAAAAACATGCCAGGACAAGCTTTTTGGGGGCCAGGAAGAAATAAAAAAGTCCCGAGTGATCGAGACTTTTTTGTGCCGAAGGAGGGATTTGAACCCTCACGAGGAAAATCCCACTACGCCCTGAACGTAGCGCGTCTGCCAATTCCGCCACTTCGGCATTGCCTCACAGCAAGACAGTATTTTATCTCAAATTGGCTATTTGTCAAGCATTAAATTTCGGGGGATACTTCGGGCCAGGCTCAGCCCGGGAAAAACCAACCACGGAAAGTACGCGGCCGGAGGCGCAATCTATTGCCTGCGTATGTATTTTGATAAAGCCGTGAGAGCCGGCCGATCCTACTTCTCAATTCATGGGTTTTGTGATAGGATAGGGCCAACAACTAAACAGCCCCTAAGGCACTCTTATCCAGAGAGGTGGAGGGAACGGCCCTGTGAAACCTCGACAACCTGGGACGGCTGAAAAGCCGAGCCCAAGGTGCCAACTCCGTCAGAAGTTCTGAAAATTCTGGTAGATAAGAGGGCAGCCTGTACAAGGATTGTCCCTCTGATACCGGAGGGGCAATTTAATTTCCAGGAGGAACCTTTTCATGACAAACACTTTTATGAACTCGGCGCGGTACTTATTCACTTCAGAATCCGTGACCGAAGGCCACCCGGACAAGCTGTGCGACCAGGTCAGCGATGCTGTGCTGGACGCATGCCTGGAACAGGACCCGATGTCCCGCGTGGCATGTGAAACTGCCACCAAGACCGGTTTTGTGATGGTGCTGGGCGAGATCACTACGCGCGGCTTCGTCGACTTTGACCATCTGGTACGCAAAGTGGTCACTGATATAGGCTATGATGACAGCCGCAAAGGCTTCGATGGCAACACCTGCGCCGTACAGGTAGCGATCGCCAACCAGTCTGGCGATATTGCTATGGGTGTGGATAAGGCGATGGAAGCCAAAGCTGGCGAGATGACCGAAGCGCAGATCGAGAAGATCGGTGCAGGGGACCAGGGAATGATGTTCGGCTACGCCTGCAACGAAACCCCTACCCTGATGCCAATGCCGATCTATCTGGCGCACAACCTGGCCCGCCGCCTGGCAGCCGTGCGTAAGAATGGCGCCTTGCCCTGGCTGCGCCCGGACGGCAAGAGCCAGGTGACGATCGAATACTCGTACGGAAAGCCCGTGCGGGTAGACTCCGTCCTGATCAGCGCCCAGCATGACCCGGAGATCTCGCATGCCGACATCAGCGAAGGGATCATCGAGCACGTGATCCAGCCGACCCTGCCTGAAGGAATGGTGGATAACAAAATGAAGATCTTCGTCAATCCCACCGGACGGTTCGTCATCGGCGGCCCCATGGGTGACGCGGGCGTGACCGGACGTAAGATCATCGTCGATTCCTACGGCGGCATGGGACGGCACGGCGGCGGCGCCTTCTCGGGCAAAGACCCGACCAAGGTGGACCGCTCTGGCGCGTACGCTGCCCGCTGGGTGGCAAAGAATGTGGTGGCTGCCGGCCTGGCCGAGCGCTGCGAGATCCAGGTGGCTTACGCTATCGGCGTGGCGCACCCGCTGAGCGTCAACGTGGAAACCTTCGGCACCGGGCACATTCCGGATGATGAGATCGCCAGGCTGGTGACTGAGCTGTTCGACCTGCGCCCGGGTGCGATCATCCGCGACCTGGATCTGCGCCGCCCGATCTACCAGAAAGTGGCTGCCTACGGTCACTTTGGTCGGGACGACCTGGATTTGAGCTGGGAACACACGAACAAAGCCGCCGAGCTGCGTGCTGCAGCCGGGCTGTAAAGGCCAAATTAAGGCGTTTTAACCCAAGAAAAAATTGTAGGGGCGGGTCCCAGACCCGCCCCTACAGCGTTAATTTTAGAAAGACCCACCCAAAACTAATCCCGGCGCATGAGCAGGAAGGCGTAGTAAAGAAGGGTGGAGATGGCCTGGGCAGCACCAGCCACATAGGTCAGCGCGGCCGCATCCAGGACGGTGTTCACCCCGCCCATTTCCTCGCGGTAGATCATGCCGGTATCGGTCAACCAGGCCTTGGCGCGGCGGGAAGCATCAAACTCCACCGGCAAAGTGATCACTGAGAAGAGCGCCACCAGGGCGAAAAGTCCCAGGCCGATCCAGGCGATGGTGGTGCCAGTGGTGCCGGCCAACAGCAGGCCGATTATGAAAACGATCGGGCCGAGCCAGGAACCGATCTGTACGGTCGGTACCATCATCGAGCGCAACTGCAAAGGACCATAATTCTCCTTGTGCTGGAGCGCGTGCCCGGACTCATGCGCAGCGATGCCCGCGGCAGCCAGGCTGGGCATGCGGTAGACTTCCTGGCTGAGGCGCAGGACGCGCTTAGAAGGGTCATAATGATCTGAAAGCATCCCGCTGACTTCTTCGATTTGCACATCGTACAGGCCGTTGGAATCCAGGATGCGGCGGGCCACTTGCGCGCCGGTCAAATTGTTATACCCGCGAACCTGAGAATATTTTTTATACGCACCCTGCACTTTGAACTGTGCCCAAAGTCCCAGCAGTAAGGCCGGGAGGGCAAACAAGAGATATAGGCCGTAGCCACCCATAAAATCAACTCCTTTTCCAGTGGGAAGAGGTTTTTCGTTCCACCTCTTCAATACACGTCTATTGCTTACCCTCAGATTATAGCCGAAACCAGATAAAGATTCGATTAATATTGTGTAAGAAATATGTAAAAACGACCACGCCGCCCGCAACCGATCCAGACGAGATGCGCTGGAGGGTTGGTTTTGGGGCTATAATGGCGGTTATAAGGAGAAACGACGATGCCAAATACAGACACCTTTGCGCTGGAAAACTGGGAAGACGAACGCAACACCACCTATTTATACGAACTGCTGGCCGCCAATGAGAAAGATAAGCGGATTGCAGAGATCTACCGCCGCATGGCAGCAGTCGAGATGAAACACGCCGAGAAATGGGCAGAGGAATGGAAGAAAGCCGGGCATGCATTGCCGGAATTTCGCCCCTCGCGGCGTACGCGCACGCTGGCCTGGTTGGGAAAGCGCTTTGGGGCCGGATTTATCCTGCCGAGCATGCAGGCAATGGAGCAAACCGGCACCCGTGGCTATGCCGGGATGACAGACGGTCAGAAAATGGCGGGGGAGGAACGCTCGCACGCACGGCTGCTTAACCAGATCACGGGTGGGGGGATCGGCGGGAGCGCGCTGGCCCAGTTGGAAGGGCGCCACCGGGCCACCGGCGGGAACGCCCTGCGCGCGGCAGTTTTAGGCGCCAACGACGGGTTGGTCTCCAACCTGAGCCTGGTGATGGGCGTGGCGGGAGCTTCGCTGAACAATCACAATATCCTGATCGCCGGGATCGCCGGACTGCTGGCAGGGGCGTGTTCCATGGCGCTGGGAGAATGGCTGTCGGTCCAATCCTCGCGCGAACTGTACGAGAACCAGATCAAGATCGAAAAACTGGAGATCGAGCAATCTCCAGAAGAAGAAGCTGAGGAACTGGCTTTGATCTATGAATCGCGCGGCTTGAACCCCGAACAGGCACATCTAATGGCCAAACAACTGACCGCGGACAAAGACCAGGCGATCGACACGCTGGCGCGCGAGGAGCTGGGTGTGAACCCAGAAGAACTGGGCGGGTCGGCCTGGGAAGCGGCCATCACCTCATTCCTGCTGTTCTCGGTAGGAGCGATCATCCCGGTCTTTCCGTTCTTCTTCTTGAGCGGAATGACGGCGGTGTTGGTCAGCATCGGGCTGAGCACGGCGGCACTGTTCACCATTGGAGCGGTGATCACGCTTTTCACCGGTCGAACCGTGTTGTATTCGGGGATGCGCATGGTCATCTTCGGTTTGCTGGCCGCGGGCATCACCTACCTGATCGGCAGCCTGATCGGAACCACGGTGGCGGGTTAAACCACAAACCGGGTGATCTGTTCACCCGGCTTGCTTGTGTGCCCCAGCAGAGACTCGAACTCTGATCTACGGCTCCGGAGGCCGTTGCCTTATCCATTAGGCCACTGGGGCGCAGAATTATTTTACCATAAAGCAGGATAGAAATAGGGACCTTTTACAGCCTCTCCGTAAAAGATCCCTGTTTCAATGCAAATGATTTGACAAAACCGCTGCTTCGTTGTAAAATATTCCGGCTTTAGAGATGGCGAGGTAGCTCAACGGTGGAGCAGTGGACTCATAAGCCATTGGTTGTGGGTTCAAGTCCCACCCTCGCCACTCTTTTTATTTAAGGGGTTAGAGATCCGCCGAGTGGTCGATTGAATTGTGAATAGAAGAGGAGGGGCGTCCGCTCATGCTGTGGTAGGTAGGTTCGGGTCGTCCGGCCGGGCTGACCTGGACGGCTGCCGAAGGGCGCACCAGCGAGGAGGCCGGGCGCGGCATGGCCATGCTGGCCGGGCGCAGGCTGGCAGTGTTACTTGCCGTGCTGCCCGTCAGCCGGTTGACCGCTGTGCCGGTCTGGGAGACCGCTGTCCGGCGGTAGGTGGAAGGCCGCCCACCCATCCCCAACACGCGCTCGGCATTGACCGAGATCGAGCCGATGATCAGGATGCGAATCACCCATACCATGACGGCCACAAAGACCGGCACGACCGTGTTGAGCGCGTCTGCGCCAACCACCGACTTGCTGACCACGTTGTGATTGGCAATGGCCATCGAGACGCCCCACCAGGTCAGCACGGCGTTCATTGTGGCGGCCAGCAGCCAGGCGGCAAACAGGTACCAGACCTGCTTGGGTTCGTCGGCGCCCTGCTGGGGGGTGAAGATGCGCGCCACACCAGCGAAGTCGATCCCGCAGAAGGCGACGGCGAGAATGGTAGCCCAGGACATGCCGGCGAATTGCAGATCGCCAAGCAGGTCTTTGAGGGCGTAATCGGTGGTGGAATAGTTGAACATTTCAAAGGCGATCAACGCCACCAGGATGATCAGCCCCAGCCAGATGCCCGGACGGGCACGCAGGCGAGAAAAGAAACGGCTGATGTTCGTGTTGCGAATATGAGATTCCGAGAGATTCATTTCAGGCTCCTTCCTATCTGACAAGTAAAACGCTGTGATAATTCGATTATAGAACAAATATTCTATTAAGTCAAGTAAGAAAAAGGGCTTTCGAGGTCTCGAAAGCCCTTAAAGATCCCCCACCGTGGAGATATCTAGCGGCGGATGATCGGGAAGCGATACACAAACCAGACAAAGATATCGACGTTTACACTTCGCTGTATCACGCCATTGTCACCGGTGATGGTGAGCGGGTAGATCCCGATCGGTACGGTATCGGCGGCATCCACCCGTACCCCAATTGGGCCCGAGGAAGAATTGAGAACCACATCCCCTCCCAGGGGGGTATCGAACCAGACGCGCATGCCTGCCGGAAGCTGCGAGGTGTCGATGTTCAATCCAACATTAGGATAGAACAGCGGCTGGATCTCTTGCATCGAGAGCAGGAAACCTGCCTGACTGCCCGGGTTCACAAAGCAGCGGTTTTCAGTTGTGGTGAGCTGGAAATCGCCACCAGGGATGGTGAGGGTATATTCCGGGCTGGACAACCGCTTCCCGCTGTCCTCATCCACTGCTTCGAAGGAGTAGTAATAGGTCTGGCCGGGCATCAGATTGGAAACGCTGGTATTGACCAGCAGGTCTCCCACCGCCTTGCCATCCTTGTCGGTCTCGCGGTAAGCAGATAAACCTTCTGTATAGAGAACCGGGGTAAGCGGGAGGGTATTGAAGTAAAGGGAATAGCTATCCACATCCGGGTGGTCCAACCCCGACCATTGTAAGAACAGGTTAGCCTGGGTTTCGCCGAGTTGGACGGTAACATTGGGGGTCCAGGTAGCCGGGAAGGTAGCGGACTGGTCAATATTGAATTCCGCAAGACCGCCCCCGGAATCCAGCACATAAGTGGAGACGGGCGGATTGACGCCGTCCTGCACGCTCACCCACAAGGTGTAGGTGCCGGTTTCGAGCGCCGAGAGATCCACAGTCTGAGTATAGGGTTCCCCGTTCACTTCTTGCGGCAGGGTCAGCATTACATCAGCCACCTGATACCCATCAAAGATCGGCGGATCACTCTTCACAACCGGCACAGGATCGGCATAGATCGAAACGGTGGCGGGCAGGTAATTCGCCGTCAACTCCCAGGTCACTTCGGGATTGAATGGGTCGCTGGCCTGGCCAATCACATCCCCCCACCTGGGCGAGTTGGCGAATCCGATCACGTCCAGGATCGGCACAGTGCTTTCCAGATCGCCATCCAGGATCACCAACCACTCGCCCAGCGGAGCTTGCTGCACTTTATACTGCGTGTAATAGCGTTTAAGGTAGCCGGTATCCTGGTACTGGCTCCAGGCAATCTGGTACTCTCCCACCGGATAAACCGCGGAAAAAAGGGTGTAAACACCGCCGCCACTCAGATCGACCATCATGGCGGGAGCCAGGGAGGCACCGGTGAGCGAGTCTTTGATCTCTACCAGGTTTTCGCCCTCTGGTAATTCGAAGTAGGCGCTCTCCGCCATATAAGCAGCATCATCCAGCACCAAAGTGCCCGCAATCGATACATCTACCGAATCAGCATACGGAGCGCTGTTGATAAAACGCAGGCGCGCCAATCCATCTCCTGAAGGAGCGGTGTGGTCGTCGGTGATGAGGTCCAGGGAAGGGACCTCCGAATCCCCGGAAGCAAGGACGGTATAACGCATCCTGGATACAGCGTCAAAGTGGATTGAGACCGGCGTCCCCCCGGCGGAGGGAACGATCTCCAGGGTATGCGTTCCAGCATAGATCGGAACATAGTTGGCGGGACCAGAAGCATCCAGACCGAGGTTGGCGAACAGCAGCACGCCATCCAGGCTGACATTGACCTCCGACCAATCTGGATAGGTGGCTGCTAGAATGAAACGCAGTTGGGGTTGGTCGGCGGTTTCGGCCTCCTCGGAGGAATCGGCCTGATAGTAGAAGTCTTGCGTGTATTCCACTGTGTAGGTCGAATTTACCGGAGGCTGGTCGTAGTTGGTGGGAGTGATCACAGTGCCATCTGGAGCCTGTAAGGTCATCAGCAGCGGCTCGCTGGTGGTGAGGGTGAAGAGGGTGTCCTTCTGGTTTTCCAATTCGTACGGCGTGATCTGCTGACCCTTGCTCTGGTTTTCCGGCTGTTTGATCTGGATCGGCACACGGACCGCTACCCTGTGGTCATTGGAAACCAGAATATCCGGATTCACGCTGGAGAGGTCCGGCGACTCGATCCCCATGGATCGCAAAGTACGCCACTGCGCCAGGGCTTTCTGGATCTTGGGCGGCGTGACCAACTGGTATTTGCTTACTCCGCCAACATGCAGGGCGGGTGAACCATCGATGTAAATGCCGACATTGATGCCAAACATAGATACATAAGCCTTAAACCCCCATTCCCCGTTGGTGAACTCCCCAAAGTCGACGCCCACCGTGAATAACAGATCAAAGGGCGGGATATCCAGGCAGACTTCGGTCGACCGCCAGCGGCAAGGATAGGGGATAAAACCCCACTTCCAGCAACATTTCGTCGGGTACCAGATATCCACGCATTCATGCACCAAATTACCCTGTTTAAAACCAATATCAGCTATGCCCTGGCCGGTGAGGTGGAACCCGGACGCGTTCGCCCAGGCATTGAGGGTCAACGTCGTGGAAATGATCCAGGTGTCAATGTCGGCGGTGAACGAGAATTGATTTTCACGGATCAGGACCGTGGTTTGAGAGATCTGGAAGAATTCCAATAGATAGAGGGCCGAGGAGAGTTCTACCGCCCAATCCGGTTTCCACTGCACTTTAGCAGTGCCCGTTCCTTTGATCGGCGAAATGTTCAACCCGGGGATCTTCTTAACCGTCTGGATGGTGAGGGTCAGGCTGACGTACTGGGAATCGGGGTAGAGCGAAACTGTGCCTTCCACGCCGGTCAGCGCCAGCCCGGTCGCATCGATCGGAATGCCTGTGTCGCAGGACATGCCCACGGAGATCTCGCGTAGCTTGACCGTGGCTTTGTCCGTATTGACCTGCATGATGATCTCCCCTTTTTCGCCAGCATAGATGGTCACCGAAGCGGAAATAGCGCAGCCTTCCGATCCACCGGCTTTGAATTTGGGCAGGCCGAACTCGCCGCCCAGCGTGATCTCATAGCCTCCCGGTACCGCATTGAGGCTGCCCTTCAGTTGAGAAATGGAAAGCGCCTTGCCAAGTTTGATCTCCGGGAAGCCGATCTCAATCCCGGCTCCCGTCTTCAATCCACCATCATCCAACAACATGGAAATTCCTTGCAAGGCGGAGGGAGCGCACAAGCCGCCCCACTCCGCGGGCAGGCAGAAGGAAGCTCCGCCCAGACGCAATCCATAGCGGCCGTCATAGAATTCCAAAGAGGCTGCTTGCACCTTCAAAGGTACTCCGGCAAGGCTCATTTCGATCGGGCCGATCTGGCCGCTTTCAGCAGTCAGCTGGTTGTGTTGATTCACAGTGCCGTGGAAAGAATACCCGCTGCCCGACCAACCACGAAAAGAGATGCTGAGATCACCTGACAGGATGCAGCCCTGGAGAGAGACATTGGAGGGGATGGCATTAAGAAGCCTCAACTGCACAATCCCGGCATTGATCAATTCGATCTCCCCACCCGAACAGTAAGGGGGCGGCTGCGGGGGTTCAGTGGTATCATCCAACGCCTGGATGGTGAAGATCTCATCCTTCATCTGACCGAGATTGTTCTGGGTTCGGACGCGCACCCGGTACAATTCTTTGGTTTCAAAGTCCAGGGGAGCTGCCGTTTCCAGGTGGTCAGCGCTGACCTGGAATTTCGCATTGTCGTTGCTGCCTTCTCCAGGAACCAGGAAGTACGTATAAGGCGCACGCGGTGTGCCTTCCTGAGTGGTCAGGATGCCAATATCTGTTCCTGCGGGCAGGTTCTCCGCAACGGCATTGTGACTGAGCAGGATCTTTTCCGGGCCGCCCCCTGCCGCATCTCCCAAGACATAGATGGTAAAGTCCCTGGCCACCTGTTTGCCGCCAGCATCCGTAGCGCTGACACGCACAATCTTTTGAATGCTTGAGGTGCTGCCGGTGAAGGTGATCGGCGATTGCGTGTAGAGTTTGTCGCCGTTCAGCCGGAAATCGCTTCCGTTGATCAAGTTAAATGTATGCGTATCCCCGGGATCAGGATCGATCGCCTTCAGCGAACCCACATACATTCCGCCAGGCAAAGTACAAACGCCGGAAGCATTGCATGCCCCTACCAGGGGTTGAAGGTCCAGCAACTGGATATCTGTTGGCGTAGAATTGATGTTGCGCACGAAGACCGTTACCCGGGCAGTTGCTCTCAGGTCGCCATCATTTATGATGGTGTAGGGGAAGGAATCTGTGCCGCTGAAATCTGGGTTGGGGGTGTAAAGAACCTGATCTCCCTGCATTGTTACCGTACCACGGGCAGGCGAGCCGACCGATTCCAGCTGGAAAGTGCCAACCGGATCGTAGTCATTCGCGAGGAAGTCGATCAGAACGCTGGAGTTCTCGTCCAGGCTGGCAGAATCAGGATTGGCAACCGGCAATGCACGTTGAATCGTGACGATATCATCCTCCACCTCGCCGCCCATCGCGATCCCGTCATAGGACAGATGGGGAGTGCCAGCAGCGCGGAAACGCGCATACGTGTCGCCTAACGAAGCGCCGGTCGGTACAAAAAAGGTGAAGGAGTGCGTTCCAGCAGTCCTGTATACACCAGGGATGATCTTCTCGCCGGGATCGGCCCAATCGCCGTCGCGGTTAAAATCGATCCAGGCGTGCAGGTAACCATCGCCGGAGAGCACCACCTGCACGGTGGCAGAACCATTCGCCCTTATCTCGGAAGTGAAAGTGACACCATCCTCGTCGTCCAGGTTATCCAGATCATCGCCATCCGCTCCCGTGGATGGGAACCCGTCCGTTTCATAATCCACGCTGGTTCCGAGGAAAAAGCCGGGGCTATCATAATGGCGCGCACCGTTATCCGCCTTGAGGGTTGGGTAAGGCACAGGAGCATCCCCATAGTCCAGATCATTAGAAAGCTCAAAGGCACCGATATCACAAAGGGACACCCCGTCTCCATCCCCGTCCCTGGGCCTCACTCCCCCGCGCTGGTCAGTTGAGATGCACCCCCACGACGTACTTCCGGCGTCGATCGCCAGGCTGCCAGGCCGCAGGGCATGCGTCAGGGTCGGGCCGCCATTGTCCGCCAGCGGGTCCAACAAGGGGTCACCGCTCAGGTACGGGTCGCAACTGCCATCCTGGATCAAGTTATAGGAATTATCAGAAATATAGTTGGCATTCACACAATCTCCCCCAGGATTGCCGGCAATGAGAACGTTCCAGAAATTCAAGGAGCCAAGGTTTTCCAGCCCAATGCCCAAAACGTCGGTCCCAACGCCTTTGCTATCCGTGATGGTTACAAAATTCAGGTACAGCTCGCTTTCATTCCTGATCCCTCCACCCGTGTTCCCGCTGAAGGTGGAATTGGAGATCTCGCTCATCAGGTCACTGCTGATCACCACACCGCCACCCATGATGGCCGAATTCCCACGGACCGTGCTGTCGTGCATCTCGAGCGTAGGGTAAAAAGAACTGGATCCCTTTTGATCATTGTGAATCCCGCCGGCCTGCCCGGAAGATTGGTTATACTCCACGGTGCTGGTGTAAATTTTCACAGCCCCCAGCGAATAGATCCCACCCCCTGAAACGACCGCCTTATTATTGGCGATGGTGCTGGAGTAGATCCGCAACACCCCCTGGCTGTTGACATAGATCCCTCCCCCCTGGGAAGCGCTGTTGTGATCGACCATGCAATCGATCAGGGTCAACTCTCCGCTATTGACAAAGATTCCACCCCCGCCCCCGCCGCCCTTCCCAACCTGGCCGTTCTTGATCTCCAGCCCTTTAAGCGTGACCTGGCTGTTGCCATCCAAATAAATCACCCGGGTCGCGTTATTCCCGCTGAGGCGTACTGGCCTGGCAAGCGCGGAAGCATCGATCACCAGACTTCTGGTGATCTCCAGCGGGCTTCCCAGCACGATCGTTGCATTGGAAAGCGCGGGATCAAAAACGACCGTCGTCTTGCTGTCGGCGTAATGGATCGCCTCCCGCAGGGTGCAGTTAACGGAATCACAAGCCCCGTCATCGGCATCGCCATTGCTGTTGACCATCTGGTTCGATTTCAATTCAAAAGCGCCGATATCACATCCGGCTGTGCCGTCATTGTCCCCATCCATGGGGCGCGGGATGCCGCGCTGGTCGGTGGCGAGGCAGGCGCCATTATCTCCGGCGTCAATGGCCCGGCTGTCTGGCTCCAAGGCACTGGTCTGCGTTTCGCCGCCATTGTCCTGCAGCGGACCGAGCAGTGGATCACCATAGAGTGCCGGGCTGCAAGATCCATCACTGATCATGTTGTGATTATTGGTAATGATTGTGCCATACCCATAACAATCGCCGTAATAAGAATTGTGAGCGATCAAGGTATTGGTGAAGACCAGGGTTCCCCCCTCTTCGTTATCGATCCCGGCTTGATTATAGGCGATGGTCACATTTTGGAGGGTTAACGCAGCCCAATTGATGATCGCCGGGCCTACATTGCCATACAGGGTCACATTCTGGAGGGTCATATCCGCCCCAGCATGATTATTAATCCCATAGCCAGAATTTTCTGACAGGTTGACGTTTGTCAGGGTCATCTTCCCGTAATTCGAGATCACGTCTTCATTTCCTGTCAGGGTAGAATCGAAGATCTCCACCTCGCAACCGGATTCAGAATATATCCCTCCTGCAGTTTCACCGCCGCCTCCCTGGAAAGTGCTGCGGTAAATGTCTACTTGACCGCCCTCGCAATAAATACCAGCGCCTTTCAAAGCGCCGTTATTCTCGAAAACGCTGTCATGGATCGTCAGGGTTGCCTGGTTGGTGATACCGCCCATGTTATTCGCAAAGCGCATATTGGTGAGAGTTAGGTCGCCCTGGTTGAGGATCCCCCCGCCGCTGTCCGATTCATTATCTCCATGGACGATCTCAAGCGAATTCATCTCGACAACCGTGCCGATCACCACCACAAAGACTGTGACAGCATCATTACCGCTGATCTGCACCCGTGCCGGCAGCGCCGAGGCATCGATGGATACACTATATTGGATGACGAGCGAATCCGTGAGAAGGATGGTGGTCCCGGATAGACCGGAATCGAAGACGATCGTATCGCCCCAAGAAGAATGGTTGATCGCCTCGCGCAGGGAACAATGCGCGGAATCGCAGATGCCGTCGTCGGCATCGTCGGTACTGTTGACCACCCAGGTAGTTTTGGAACCTTCCTGGGCCAGCGACGGTTCTGGAGCTTCCGCGCTAGATGGAGGTATATAGGCTGACAAGGCAAATCCCGGCAATTGAAATCCGAAAGCCAGGATCACCAAAACAGAAAAAGCTCTGGAAATCATTTTATCCTCCCGTGGGGAGACTAAAATCTAATGCCAGAGCACGCGCATTGAGAACAGATTGATTATAAGGAGATCAAATTACAGTAATTCGGCATATCTGGCGATTAGTGACGTACATTGCCCTCATTGTTCAGATACCGAATAATATGAGTTCGGAGTGTACTTTCTTATCATACCACGCAGAATTTGTATACACAATCAACACAAATTGTATTTTTCCAGAAAACAAGCCTGGATTACACAGGATTGAATAAGTCCCTCCAATCTTCCTCCACTTGACCAGAACCGTTATATAATACTGCTATGACCTTCGATCCCCTGACCCTGAGCACCTTTGCCCTGCTTGCCACAGCACTGGGAGCAGCCTTCCTGGTGGCGCTGTGGATCAGCCTGATCATCTGGACTTACCGCGATATTCGCACCCGCGCCCGCGATCCGCTGCTGCGCATCCTGGCGGCGCTGGTGGTGGCAGTGTTGTTCTTGCCGGGGATATTGATCTACCTGATCCTGCGCCCGCAGCGTACCCTGGAAGAAGAATACCAACGCGCCCTGGAAGACGAGGCGCTATTGCAATCGATCGAGGAAAGCCCGCTCTGCCCGGGCTGCGGAAGGCAAACCCGCGATGAATGGGTAGCCTGCCCCAACTGCCACACCCGCCTGCGCAAACCATGCCATCACTGCGGCAAGCTGATGGAGCTGGCCTGGAATTTGTGCCCCTTCTGCGGCACTCCGGCGCCGGGAATGCGCAAGGAAAACCTGAGCATGGAAGATGCCCTGCAAACCCTGCCCCCCACCGAAACGGCCGGGGAAGAGACGTTGGTCGAAGAAATCCCGCAAAACCAGCCGGTTGACGCAGCCCCAGGGATAGAGAACGAAGAAATTTCCGGGGAAAACGGGTTATAATTAACCCGTCATGGATTCGCTGCTCTCCCTCCAACCCATCGATTACCTGATGATCGGGCACATCACCCAGGATGTGAAACCGGAAGGTTTCGCGCTGGGCGGCACTGCCTCCTATTCCGCGCTGACGGCGCGGGCGCTGGGGCTGCGGGTGGGGATCGTGACCGCATACGCCGAGGGGTTAGCCCTGCCCGAACTGGCCGGCATCCCGATTGCGGGGGTCTATTCGGAACATTCAAGCACATTCGAAAATCTCCAAACACCCCACGGTCGGGTGCAGCATTTGCTGCACCGCGCCGAAACGTTGACCCCGGCGATGATCCCGCCGCAATGGCGCAGCGCGCCGATCGTGCACCTGGGCCCGGTGGCGCAAGAGATCGACACGTCCATTGTGCGCATGTTCCCGGATGCGCAGGTGTGCCTGACCCCCCAGGGCTGGATGCGCGCCTGGGACAAGGCTGGGCGGGTGCACTACTGCGACTGGCCGGAAGCGCGTTACGTGTTGGAACAGGCCGACGCAGCCGTGATGAGCATCGAAGATGTGCAGCGCAATGAAAGTGTGATCGAAGAAATGGTGACCGCCATCCGTGTGCTGGTGGTCACGGAAGGCGCCGACGGCGCACGCCTGTATTGGAACGGCGACCTGCGCTGCTTCCGCCCGCCGCAAAAGGACGAGGTCGAACCCACCGGCGCGGGAGACATTTTTGCGGCAGCCTTCTTCACCCGCCTGTATGCCACACGCGACCCGTGGGAAGCCGCCCGCTTTGCCACGCTGCTGGCGGCCAACTCGGTCACCCGGCCGGCCCTGGCAGGAGTGCCCACCGCTGAAGAAATTCAATCTGCCATGATGGAGATCATTTCAAAACCCTTATGACGCGCATTTATACCTTTGTTAACCAAAAAGGCGGGGTGGGGAAGACCACCTCCGCGATCAATATTGCCGCCTACCTGGGATATTACGGACAGCGCGTCCTGCTGGTGGACCTGGACCCGCAGGCAAATGCCACCTCCTCGCTGGGCATTGACCGGCGAATGTTCAAGGAAAGCATTTACGAAGTACTTATCGGCAGCGCGCCGATCGCACCGCAGATCCTGCACAACCCGCGCTTCCACATTTCTTTGCTACCTTCCTCGCCGGAACTGGCCGGAGCAGAGGTGGAATTGTTGGAATTGTCGCACCGGGAAAGCCGCTTACGCGATGCACTGGCGGGGGTGCGTGACCGTTACGATTATATTTTGATCGACTGTCCGCCTTCGCTATCCATTTTGACCCTCAACGGGTTGATGGCGGCCCAGGACGGGGTGTTGATCCCGCTGCAATGCGAATTTCTGGCGCTGGTGGGCCTGGGGCAATTGACCCAGACGATCAACCGCGTGCGCAGTTCTCTGTTCCCCGGCCTGAAGATCCGCGGCGTGTTCATGACCATGTTCGACGGACGCACGCGCCTGGCGCAGGACGTGGTCAACGAAGTGCGCGGGCACTTTCCCAACCAGGTGTTCCATTCGGTGATCCCCCGCAGCATCAAGTTGGCGGAAGCCCCTTCACACGGCAAGCCGATCCTCTACCACGCCCCGGAAGTGCTGGCAGCGCGCGAATATAACGCTCTGGCGAGGGAGATCCTGACCCAGGACGGAGTGGAAATACCGGAATTGCAGAAACAAGAGTCGGGAGGGATGTATGAGCAGTCGTAAGGGCGGATTGGGTAAAGGATTGGATGCGCTCATCCCAGGCGGGATGGCAGAGCCGCAGGTGGATACCACCCGATTTATCGAGATCAAAAAGATCATTCCCAATCCGCGCCAACCACGGCAAGATTTCAAACCCGAGGCGCTGATGGAGCTGGCCGAATCCATCCGCCAGCATGGGGTGCTGCAGCCGTTGATCGTGACCGGAGAGGCCGAATCAGACCGCTACATCTTGATCGCCGGAGAACGCCGCCTGCGCGCGGCGGAGCTGGCCGGGCTGGACGCTGTTCCAGCGGTGGTGCGGCAAGCCACTGAACAGGAACGATTGGAACTGGCCCTGATCGAAAACATTCAGCGCGCCGACCTGACCCCGTTGGAAACTGCGGAGGCTTACCGCGCTCTGAGCGAAGAATTCAACCTCTCCCATGAGGCGATCGCCGAACAGGTGGGCAAGAACCGGGTGACGATCACCAACACCATGCGCCTGTTAAAGCTGCCGGAAGCTGTGCAGCGTGCCCTGGCAGAGGAGAAGATCAGTGAAGGGCATGCGCGCGCCCTGCTGGGGCTGAACAGCCCGCAGGCGCAAACCGCCGCGCTGAACTCGATCACGTTGAATAACCTGACCGTGCGCCAGACCGAAGAACTGGTGCGCAAGATGAACGGGGAGAAAAAGACCGTCGCTGCGCCAAAACCCGTGCCGGCGGAATTGGCGGAGATCGAAGAACGCCTGCGCCTGCACCTGGGCACCCGCGTGACCCTGCACCACGGCAAAAAAGGCGGCAGCATGGTGATCCACTATTACTCTGATGAAGAATTGAACGCGCTGTTGGGGCGAATCCTCAAAGAATGACTATGTTGATCCTGCATCACGGGATAATCTATACGCAAGAAGCCAGGAGACCGGTGGTGCAGGCCCTGGCCATTGAAGCCGGGACTATCACAGCCCTGGGCAGCAACGAGGAAATCCTGGACCTGGCACGCCCCGGATGCCGCACCTTTAACCTGCACGGGAAAACCGTCTGGCCGGGGTTGCACGATGCCCACCTGCATTTGCAACAACTCAGCCTTGCACTGAGCATGGTGGACTGTGAAACTGAAAGCAAGGCTGAATGCCTGCGCCGGGTACGCGAGCGTGCTGAACGCACCTCGCCCGGAGAATGGATCTTGGGGCACGGTTGGAACCAAAACGAATGGGAAGGCGGATTTGGCAATGCCGCCGACCTGGACGAGATCAGCCGCAAGCATCCCATTTATCTGACAGCCAAGTCTCTCCACGCCGGTTGGGCCAATACCCGCGCGCTGCAGGAATGCGGCTTAAATCGCGAAACATCCAACCCACCTAAAGGGGTGCTGCAACGCGATCCGCGCGGCGAACTGACCGGCATCCTGCTGGAAGACGCGATGAGACTGGTCGGAGAACGCATTCCGCTGCCCAAGCCGGAGAAATTAGCCGGGTTAATGCAGAATACCCAGGCATCCCTGTGGCGGATGGGGTTGACCAGCGTGCATGATTTCGATCCGCTGACCTCATTTAAGGCCCTGCAAATTGTGGAAAGGGAAGGAAAACTACGCCTGCGGGTGACGAAGAGCCTGCCGTTGGAAGCATTGCCCCGCGCGGTGATGCTGGGAGTACAAAGCGGATTCGGCGGCGATTGGCTGCGCTTTGGTTCGGTGAAGATGTTCTCGGATGGGGCATTAGGCCCACACACCGCCGCCATATTATCGGGCTATGATGACGAACCCGGCAACACAGGCATGTTAATGTTGACCCGCGAAGAGATCCTCGACCACGGCAAATTGGCAGCCGGCAGCGGACTGAGCCTTGCAATCCATGCCATTGGCGACCGCGCCAACCGGGAAGTGCTGGACGGGCTGCGCGCGCTGCGCCGCTACGAGAGCGAAAACGGATTGCCGCACCTGCGCCACCGTATTGAACATGTCCAGTTGATCGACCCGGAAGACCAGCCCAGCCTGACAGAACTGGACATCATTGCCTCCATGCAGCCGATCCACGCCCCCTCCGACCGGGATACAGCCGACACCTGCTGGGGCGAACGCGCCGGAAATGCTTATGCCTGGCGGAGCCTTTGCCGCGTGGGAGCGCACTTGGCCTTTGGCTCAGACGCACCGGTGGAAAGCCCCAATCCATTCCTGGGGTTGCACGCAGCCGTCAACCGCTCTCTCTACGGCTCCGGCAGGCCAACCTGGCACGCAGAGCAGGCTTTAACCCTCAAGGAAGCCCTTTTGGGCTTTACCTGCGGAGCAGCTTATGCCAGCGGGATGGAAACTCGCCTGGGACGCTTGACTTCCGGGCATCTGGCTGATTTAATAGTATTAGAAGAAGATCCATTCACACTTCCAGCCAGAGAATTGGGCGGCATTCGCCCGATTGCGACCATGGTTGGCGGAGAGTGGGTCTGGCAGGATCAGGAGAGAGCCGGATGGTAACCCAACGTCCCAAATTGACCCCCGAAGTTCTGGTACCCCGCCTGGGAGATCACCTGGTACAGAAAGGCTATATTAACCAGGAGAACCTGGAACGGGCGCTGGCCTACCAGCAGTCGCTGCGGATGAGCGGACGCGTCTTGCCAATCGGCGCCATCCTGGTGGAAATGGGGCTAATTGAACGCCCAACTCTGGAAGAAGCCATTACCGAACAAATCATCCGCCTGCGCGCTGCGCTGGAGAACGCCAACCGTGGATTGGAACAACGGGTAAAGGAACGCACCAATGAACTGGAGCAGGCCTTGCAGCGCCTGTCCGAACTGAGCAATCTAAAAAGCAACTTCATCGCCAATGTGTCGCATGAACTGCGCACTCCGCTGACCCACCTGCGCGGATACCTGGACCTTTACTACAACGGCGACCTGGGACCGATGAACGAGGAGCAAAAACACGCCCTGCAAGTGATGGACCGCTCCACCGAGCGGCTGGAACGGTTGATCGAAGATTTGATCCTTTTCTCGCAAACCGAACGCGGCCAGGTAACGATCCGGGTGGCGCCTTTCGATATATGCCGCACCTGCCAGAACACCATTCACCAGTCCCTCGGCAAGGCCAGAGAACACAAAGTACACCTGACGCAGGAAATACCTGAAGAACCTTTAATGGTCAACGCTGACGAAGAAAAGATCTCGTGGGTGATCCTGCAATTACTGGATAATGCGATCAAATTTACCCCGGAAGGCGGGATCATCACGCTGAAAATCGAGAGCCTGGGAAAATACATCAAGGTTTCTGTGGTCGATACCGGAATCGGAATCCCGCTGGGACGCATTCCGGAGATCTTCGAACCCTTCCACCAGCTGGACGGTTCCTCCACCCGCCATTACGGCGGCACCGGCCTGGGCCTGACCCTGGTGAAACAGATCGTGGAAGCACACGGCTCGATCGTCAATGTTACCTCGCAAGTGAAACAAGGCACGCAATTTGATTTTATTTTGAAGTTGGTCCAATAAAGGGAACGTACCATGACCACGCCTGCCTCATCCCCCGATTATGAACTGAGCGACCGGCTGCTGCAGATCAGCCGGATCGTTTGCAATACTATGGACTGGAAGCATGCCCTAGATGAGATCCTGCCGCTGCTGCGCCCGGCCTTGATGGTGGACAACCTGGCCATCTTCCAGGAACTCGGCACGCCGCCTGCGCTGGAGGCAGTCTACGCACGAGCGCTGGGCCGCGGCCGTTCGCACGAAGCCGACATCGCCTGGGGCGAATCGCTGGCCAATCAGGTCTTTTCCAAGCGGGGAAATGTGACCGAAATGCCTGCCACCCCACCCCCGCCAGAGGAGCGCAATGAGCATCCCTACATGCTTGGACTGCCGCTGATGCATGGAGAAACCTGCCTGGGGGCGCTGGTGCTGATCCGCTTTGGGGGCCCGGTCTTCACACGCAAGGACGAAAGGCTGGCAAATTTTCTGGTTGAACAGATCGCCATCCTGCTGCAGCGGCAAGCGCTCCTGCGGGATGCAGAAATGCTGGATGTGCTGCGCCAGCAGGCTTACCTGCAGGACAGCTTTGTGTCGATGATCTCTCATGAACTGCGCCATCCGCTGGGATTCATCAAGGGATATGTGACCACCCTGATGCGGGATGATGCTTCGTGGGATGCCGGCACGCAGAAAGAATTTCTTAAGATCATCGATGAAGAGACCGACCAGTTGGTGGAGATCATTGACAACATGCTGGATTCAGCACGGCTGCAAGCCGGGCATTTGCACATGGACTTTCAGCCGGTGCGCCTGGATGCCTTGCTGAACGGGGTTGCCACCCAGGCAAAGAATCACCATCCGGGGATCGTGATCCACGTAGAAGTGCCGCCCGGCCTGCCGTCGATCTCTGCCGACCCGCGCCGATTGGGGCAAGTGTTCAATAATTTGATCGGCAATGCGTATAAATACGCTCCCGGCTCGGATATTTGGATTACAATTAATCAAGCGGAAAACGGGCTGATGGTCAAGATCCACGACCAGGGGCCGGGAATTCCCCCCCAATACCTGCCGCATATCTTCGAACGTTTCTTCCGCAATCCAGAGCAGGACCCGAATATTCACGGATCGGGATTGGGGCTATATATTTGCAAACAGATCGTAGAAGCGCACAGCGGGACGATCACCGCTGAATCCCTGCCAGGTGAAGGCACCACCCTGACCGTGTTCCTTCCTTATGAGACATCCGGGTAAAAAATATGGCGCTAATCCTGATTGCTGATGATGAAATCCTGTACCGCAGACTGGTGGAAGCCAACCTGGTGAAGGAAGGCTACAAGGTAATTGCGGCGGCGAACGGCGAGGAGGCGCTGGAATTATTCTCGTCTCAATCTCCCGACCTGGCCATCCTGGATATTATGATGCCAAAGCTGGATGGGCTGACAGTGTGCGAACGCATCCGGCAGTTTTCCAGCGTGCCGGTGATCATGCTGACCGCGCGCAGCGACGAACAAGACCGCGTGCGCGGGCTGGATATTGGCGCGGACGATTACGTAACCAAACCGTTCTCGGCCACCGAACTGGTGGCGCGCGTGCGGGCCGTGCTGCGGCGCACGCAGAAGAACGAAAGCATGGCCAACCGCTATTTTGCGCACGGTAACCTGCGGATCGACTTTGCGCGGGCTGAAGTGGCGCGAGACAATAAACCGGTCTTCCTCTCCGCCACCGAATACCGCTTGTTGATCCAGTTTGCACACAACCAGGGACAGATCATGGACGCGGAGACCCTGCTGCGCGCCATCTGGGGAGCATCTTACAGCGCAGATAAAGAAATCCTGTGGGTCACCATTGCACGCCTGCGCCAGAAGCTGGAAGACGATCCGCACAATCCCCAACATATTGTCACCCGGCCCGGGATCGGTTATTACATGCCGGGGCCAGAAAAAAGCGAATCCTAGGAGGCAGTCGATGCTCGGTCAATTTGAGGAAAAAGGCAAGATCTATACCCAGGTTATCAGTAAAGAGCCGATGGAGGTGATGATCCAGACCACCAGCCAACGCATCCAGGGAAAAGTATATATCCGGCACGGAGAACGGCTGAAGGACCAAATCGACAAAGACGAACGCTACCTGGCAGTTACCGATGCGCAAATATTTGACCTCGGCGGAAACCTTTTGTACACGAGCGGCTTTTTGGGCGTCCAGCATGACTGTATCCAGTGGATCGCCCCGTTGGATGACATGATACTACCCGAGGAATCCCATGAATAATCCCGGACAATCGCGCGCGCCCGAATTGAGCAAGTTAAAAACCTACCTGATCAATGCGATCTCGCGGGAAATGGAAATGCGCCCGCTGCAAGCCGGCGAACGCGAAACGGCGATCCGCCAGATCCTACAGGAAGCCTACGCCAGCACCAAAGTACAGCTTCCCAACACGCTGCGTGAACAACTCTTCCACGATATTCTGGATGAACTATTGGGTTTTGGGCCGCTGCAGCCGCTGTTGGACGACGCGGACGTGAACGAAGTAATGGTCAACGGACCCAAAAAGATCTATATCGAACGCAAGGGCAAGCTGGTCAAGACCAATATCACCTTTGATAACGATGAGCAGGTGCTGCGCATCATTGACCGGATCATCATGCCGCTGGGAAGGCGGATCGACGCCGACAGCCCGACGGTAGACGCACGCCTGCCGGATGGTTCACGCGTGAACGCGGTCATTCCTCCGGTGGCCATCGACGGCCCCTCCATCACCATCCGCAAATTCCAAAAAGGTCGGCTCTCGGTGGAGCAGTTGATCCAGCTGGGCTCAGTGACCAAGAATATGGCGGATTTCATCCGCGCCTGCGTGGTCTCGCGCCTGAATATCATTATTTCCGGCGGTACGGGTTCCGGTAAGACCACCCTGCTGAATGTGCTTTCGGGTTTTATACCTGAGGACGAACGCATTGTGACCATCGAAGATGCCGCGGAGCTGCGCCTGCAGCAGGATCATGTGCTGCGCATGGAAACCAAGCCGCCAAATTCGGAGGGACGCAACGCCGTGCAGACCCGCGACCTGGTGCGCAACTCATTGCGCATGCGCCCGGACCGGATCGTGGTAGGAGAGTGCCGCGGCGGAGAAGCGCTGGATATGCTGCAAGCCATGAACACCGGGCATGACGGCTCGCTGACCACGCTGCACGCCAACAGCCCGCGGGATGCCATCTCGCGCCTGGAAACCATGTGCCTGATGTCGGGCATGGATCTGCCGGTGAAGGTGATCCGCGAGCAGATCGCTGCAGCCATCGACCTGATCATCCAGCAGTCGCGCCTGAAGGACGGCACGCGCAAGGTGACCTCCATCACCGAAGTGGCGGGCATGGAAGGCGACACAGTGGTGATGACGGATATTTTCAAATTTGAGCAAACCGGCCTGGGTCCAGATGGAAAAGTGCTGGGCGAATTGAAACCGACCGGCATCCGCCCGCTGTTCAGCCAGCGCCTGGAAGCATCGGGATTCAAGCTTGGGCCGGAAGTCTTCGGCGCCAATATCTCTGACATGCTCAACAGCAGACGGCGATAGAAAGGGGATTCTCTGAATGGATACAAACCGACAGATGTTGAAGATTCGCGCCAAGAAATTGGGAGTGTTGATGTATGATGCCCGCATCGCCAAACGACGCAGCATCGAAGAGTGCGCCGAGGTGATGGGGATCACCGAACACCGCCTGGAGGTGTATGAAAACGGGGAGGATTCCCCCTCTCTGCCCGAGTTGGAGTCGCTTGCCTATTATTTAGGCGTGCCGCTCGAGCATTTCTGGGGCAGCCAGTCCATCTCGGATGATCCGCGCCCCGACCTGACCAGCCAGGAGCGCCTGCGCCAGATCCGCGACCGGATCATTGGCACCTCCATCCGCGCGACGCGCGACAAGCTGGATGTATCGCTCGCAGACATCGCGGAGCGGACCTCTATCTCTAAGAGCACCCTGCGGCGATATGAGCTGGGTGAATCTTCCATTCCTCTGCCGGAGCTCGAGCTGATCACCCATACCCTGCAGATGAAACTGGATGATCTATTTGATAAAAAAGGCACGATCGGCAAATGGCGGATCGAGAAAAAGAATGTTGAGCAATTCATGGAACTTCCGCCCAATTTGCAGGAGTTCGTCTCCAGGCCAATTAACCGGCCGTATATTGAGCTGGCCATGCGCTTGAACGAGCTTTCGGTGGAAAAATTACGCCTGATCGCCGAAGGATTGCTGGAGATCACCTATTAGCCGAGAAAAAACGTGAGCGAAACGCAAAGGAGATGACCATGAACGATACTCTGAACGCCGAACAATTAGCCAAAGAAGCGCGCAAAGCTTACGAGGAAGAAGAATACGAACAGGCCGAGATGGGGTTTGCCGCGGCCCAGGCAGCCTACCAGAGCAACAACGATGCCCTGATGGCGGCTGAGATGGCCAACAACCGCAGTGTGGCCCTGTTGAAGTCCGGCAAGGCTCAGGCAGCTCTCGAAGCCGCCGAGGATACCGACAAACTATTCGAACAGACGGGCGACCAGCGGCGGCAGGCAATGGCGCTGGGGAACCAGGCTGCGGCGCTGGATGCGTTGAAGCGCAAGCAGGAAGCCCTGGAACGCTATCAGCGCTCGGCAGAGATCTTCAAGCAATTGGGCGACCTGGAAATGCGCGCCTATGTGATGCAAAGCATTTCCGGCATCCAGTTAAGCCAGGGGAAACGGGTTGAAGCGTTGATCTCCATGGAAGCTGCGCTGGAGAATAAGCCTCACCTCTCGCTGCGCGAGCGCTTCTTGCGCTGGCTGCTGCGTATTGCAGCCAAGTTGCTCAACCGGCCCACTAATTGATCCGATATGTATTTGAGGCCAGCCACCGCCGAAGACCGCACCAGGCTTGAACTGCTGCTGCGGGATGCGGAATTCAACCACCGCCATCTGGATTGGCGCACCAGCCTGGATTGGCTGGGTTATTCGCCGTTCTGGTTTGCGCTGGATGAACGCAGGCCGGAAAAGCCGGAGGCGGCGCTGGCCTGCCCGCCGGAGATCCCCAACCACACCTGGATCCGCCTGCTGTGCGCAACGGATGCCGAAGCGCTGACCCGCAGCTTTGCCCCCTTGCTGGAAAAAACCTTCGCCGAATTGCAACCGGGCACCTGGTTGAACGCGGTCGGACTGCAGAACTGGCTCAGCGAGCTGTTGATGGGGCACCATTTTCACCACCACCAGAATATTGTCATCCTGGAATGGAACAACCGCCTGCCGCCGCTGCGCAGCCTGCCCGCCGGATTGCACATCCGCCGGATGGAACTGCAAGACCTGGATGCCGTGCATATGATCGACAATCTGGCCTTTGAGCCGCTGTGGCAAAATTCCAGAGAGGAAGTGCTGCGCTCGCTGGTGCAGTCGGCGTACTCCACGGTGATCGAAGAGGATGAGCGCATCCTGGGGTACCAGATCAGCACCGGCTCGTTCTTCAATGCCCACCTGGCGCGCCTGGCCGTTCACCCAGATGTGCAGCAGCAATCGCTGGGATACCTGCTGGTGCAGGACCTTTTACAATATTTTAGACGGCATGCCATGGACAGGGTGACGGTCAACACCCAGCATAATAACAGTCGGTCGCTGGCGCTTTATAAAAAGATCGGTTTTGAACTGACAGGGGAAACGTTCCCGGTATATTCCAGGCAAAATTAACCATTACGGGAATGGACGCGTTATAATTAGGGCATCGCGTCCAGTTTAATTAATTATTTACGAGATCAGGCGTTTACTCATCCTGCCGCGGGATGCCCCCGGTGAGGCAAGCTTTGCCTGAGCTTTTATGCGTTTTATTACTATGGGATTAATTCATCTTTCAACCCACTGGAGGAAAAAGAAATGACCGAAGTATTATCTTGCAAGGAATTGGGAAAGAAATTTGGCGATTTTGTCGCAGTGCGCGACGTGAGCTTCGAGATCGAGGAGGGCGAGATATTTGGGCTGTTGGGACCCAACGGGGCCGGGAAAAGCACCACCATTTCGATGCTGACCTGCCTGTATCCCCCCACCAACGGGAGCATCCGCATCTTTGGGCATGACGCGGTCAGAGAAGCCGACCGGGTGAAGCGCCTGATCGGAGTGGTGCCGCAAGACCTGGCGCTTTATCCCACCCTGAACGCGCGGGACAACCTGCGCTTCTTTGGGCAAATGTTCGGCATTACCGGCAAGGATCTGCGCGAACGGGTGGAGATGGTGCTGGATTACGTGGGGATGACCGAACGCGCCAACGACCCCATCCAGACCTATTCGGGCGGGATGAAACGGCGGATCAACATGGCGGTGGGGCTGGTGCACAACCCGCGCATCCTCTTCCTCGACGAGCCGACCGTGGGCGTGGATCCCCAAAGCCGCAACCACATCTTCGAGACGGTGGAACGGCTGAACCGCGAACAAGGCATGTCGATCCTCTACACCACGCACTACATGGAGGAAGCGGAACGGCTGTGCAAGCGCATTGCGATCATCGACCGCGGCCAGATCATCGCTCAGGATACGCCCAAGAACCTGATCGGCATGCTAGGCGGAGGGATCATCCATGTGGGGCTGGCGCGAGCGGATGAAGCAGTGAAAAGCGCCGTTAGCGGGCTTTCTGAAGTAAAATCGGCTGTCTTCCTGCCCCCCCAGGAAAGCGAACAAGGCACGCTGAGCAAGCAAATCCTAAAAGTGGAAACGCACCACGCCGGGGATGCACTGATCGAGATCATTCGTCTCTTCAATGAGAAGAACATCGACATCCTGTCGGTGGAAACGCTGGAGCCCAACCTGGAAAGCGTCTTCCTGCACCTGACCGGGAAAAGCCTGCGCCAATAGGAGCCTGACATGAAACTATGGGCTGTGATCCTGAACGATCTAAAGATCTTGCTGCGCGACCGCGGAGCATTGATCACTTTGTTCCTCATGCCGTTGGGCTTCATTATCCCGATCAGTTTGGCGATGGGCGGGGGCGACGGCTATGGGGTGACCGCCTCTAACCGGCGGACACACCTGGTGGTGGCAAATTACGACGGCGGGCAATATGCCGAGGAAATGATCCAGAGCCTCCAAGACAGCTTCTTTGTGGAGACGAATATCCCCCTGAATTCTATCGGCGACCTGGCCGGGACGCCGCAGTGCGCCCAGGCTGGAGCAGCCTGCGATGAGGCAGCCGGCCTGGCCTGGATCAAATCCTCCAGCCGCGCAGCGCTGCTGATTCTGCCAGAAGGCATGTCAAGCGCGATCGAGGCCGGAGAAAAGGTAACCGTGACCTTGTGGTACGACCCGGCCGGGGATTCCGCCACCATCCAACAGATACAGGGAGTTGTGAAAGGGGTGACGATCAAGATCTCGCTCAACAAGCAGGTGGTGGAAGGTATGAATTCCTTCACCGACCTGACCATCCTGGCGCCGGCCGAGTTCCAGCAATCGGTGAAAGAGGAGGCCAGCCAACCGCCAGCGCAGGATCAGCAACCGGCGATCGGGATCAGCAAAGTAAGCCCGGAAAATTACACGCTGAAAAAGACGCCGGATACCTACCAGCAAACTGTGCCAGGTTACATGGTGATGTTCATTTTCTTCATCATCGGATATCTGGCAGCTACCGTCCACGACGAGAAGGTGAACGGGACCTTCCGGCGGTTACTTTCCACTCCGGTTAACAAGGCCACCCTGCTGGGCGGTAAAATGATCTCGGCCTTCATTGTCGGCATGCTGCAAGTGGTGATCATGCTGGCGGTGGGCAGACTGATGTTTGGAATGGGGCTGGGTAACGATATCCTGGCGCTGGTGCTGCTTTCGATGGCATTGGTGGCATCTGCCACCGCCATCGGCCTGGCAGCAGCGGCGAGCAAGATCGGCGAGGGAGTGCTGACCGCGCCGTTGATTGTCAGCGCGCTGCTGGGCGGCTGCATGTTCCCAATCGACATGATGCCATCCTTCTTGCGCGGGCTGAGCTATTTTGTACCGCACAGTTGGGCCTTGACCGGTTACCAAAACTTGATGGTGCGCGGACAGGGATTGGTAGATGTGCTGCCACAGATCGGCGTGCTGCTAGGTTTTGCGCTGCTCTTTTTCCTGATCGCTGTGCGGCGCTTTGATTTTGAGGATTAAGGAGGCAGCCATGTTTTTCACCCAAGTAATGACCATGTTTAAGAAAGAGCTGCACCTGATCCTGCAAAAACCAGGCGACTGGATTGTGATCTTGCTGGTGCCGTTCGCCTTCATCTGGATCCTGGGCAGCGCGTTTGGCGGCGCAGGCGGCAACCCAACCGTGGCAGTGTACCTGGTGAACGAGGATACGACAGGCGAGAGAGCCGCCCAGGCTGTGAAAGCCCTGCAAGATTCGCCTAACCTGGAGATCGAGATCCTGCCCAACCGGGCGGAGGCCGACCGGCGGGTAGGCGCGGGAGAACGAATGGCGGCGGTGATCATCCCGGCCAATTTCAGCGATGCCACCAATACCCCGGAAGGCGCCAGAATCGAGATGATCATCGACCCGGCCAAGGACGAAAGGGCTAGCATTGTGACCGGATTGGTCAATTCAGCCCTCTCCAATCTGATCGTGGACGCGGAGGTGGAACGGGGGGTGACCTCTGCGATCTCCAAGGCGGTGGGGAATATGGGCGCGACCGGCATGGCAGGGGTGAGCGCCGAAGACATGGAACGCTTCATCACCGCAGGGATCAAGGGCATCGTTGGACAGCAAGTCAACGAGGCGATCAACAACCCGTTGGTATCGCTGGACAGCAAAGCCCTGACCCAAAACAGCCAGGCGCAGTTCAGCACCATGGCCTACCTGGTGCCAGGTTACAGCCTGATGTTCGTTTTCTTCCTGGCCTCGCTGATGGCAACCACCGTGCTGCGGGAGCGTGAGGTAGGGGCGCTGCGGCGGCTGTTGGTCACCCCGGCCAGCAAGGCAGCCCTGCTGCTGGGCAAATTGCTGCCCTATTTCCTGCTGGCAGTGGCCCAGTTGTTCTTTGTCATGCTGGTGAGCAGCGTGGTCTTTGGATTAAAGCTGGGCGATTCGCCCCTGGCGCTGGTGATCATCGTCCTGGCGATCGCAGCGGCGGTGACCGGCTTTGGAATCATGATCGCGGCGCTGGCCAAGACGCAAGGCCAGGCCAGCGGTCTGACCACATTGATCATCCTGGTGATGGCGGTGGTAAGCGGCTGTATGTCGCCGTTTATCATGATTGCAGGGGTGAACTACGCCACCCCTCACTACTGGGCAATGACCGGAATCCTGAACGTGATCGCGCGCGGGATGGGGGTGGAAGGAGTGCTGGTGCCCAGCCTGGTCTTGCTGGGCATGGCGGCCCTGTTCTTCTTCATTGGGGTAAGGCGCTTCAAGTTCAATTAACCACAATCAGTATCGGGCGGAAAAACCGCCCGATACTGATTAAATCAGCGCTTGAAAAGCCCATTTGATTATGTTATCATCGGCGGCAATATATCTTACGCATGGAGAGAGAAAAATGCCAAGCCGCCGTGAAAGAGAATCACAACGCAAGGCGCAGAAGCGCAAACAACAAATGATCAATTACGCCGTGATCGGCGTGGCCGTGATCGCGGTGATCGTTGTGGTCGTTGTCCTGGTTGTTTCGGGATCAAATAAAGCGGCCCAACCCACGCCAACTACAGCCGCCACGCCCCGCGTATTGATCGACCCGCCGGCTATCCCCGCCGCCATCCAGCGCAGCGGTACCACGATAGGCGATCCAAATGCGCCGGTCAAGATCACGGAGTTTGCCGATTTCCAATGCCCGGCCTGCTCCTATTTCGTCCAGAACATCAAACCGCAGCTGATCGACCAATATGTCGCCACCGGAAAGGCCTCGCTGACCTTCTCCCCCTACACCTTCATCGGCGCGGAGTCATTTGCCGCAGCCGAATCCGCCTTATGCGCCTCCGACCAGAACAAATTCTGGGAATATTACGATTATCTGTACTACAACCAGGGCGCAGTGGAAAACGGCGGTACCTTCAGTTCCGCCTTCCTGAGCCAGGTGGCCGAAAAGGTTGGATTGGACAATACCGCCTTCAACGACTGTGTGAGCAGCGGCAAATACAAACAAATCGTCAAAGATGCCAACAGCATTCCCCAATCTTACGGACTGGATAGCACGCCCAGTTTCCTGGTCAACGGGAAGAACGCCGGAAAACAATCCGAACTGCTGGCAGCCGTGGAAGCCGCGCTGACAAATCCTTAGAAGAGGTCTATAATGGGGTAATTGGCGGTTGAACCGCTAATTACCCCATTCATCGAGCAAGGGAGGCGGTATGGATTTTCAACAGGCACAGACAAGGTTTAACTGGTTGGAGGCGCAATTCCGATCAGGCGCAATTAACGAAGGGCAATATCAGGCGGGATTGAACGAACTGCGCGTGACGGATGCGTGGGGACGGTTGTGGATGCCGCAGGCGCACAGCGGGATCTGGCATATGTATTCCAACGGCGCATGGGTGGCTGCGCAGCCTCCGGTTCCTCTGCCCCCGGCGCAAGCCCCAGCCGCACCGGTTTATGCGCCTGTGCCATCCGCCGCTTACCCCCCGCAAACCGCAATGCCCAAACCGGAAAGCAGCGTCTTCTCCCGATACTTGCGCATGCTGCTGATCTGGCTGGGGATCTGGGTGCTGATCGCGGTGGTGTACTGGTTTGCCTACGGCTCCAGCCACGGCGAGGAAGGCCAGCAGATCCTGCTTGGGATCGGCGCGGCGGCGGCCCTCAGCCTGGTGCTGACCTTATGGACCATGCGTGGGAGCTGGAAAGGCCAGGTGGTGGAGATCCGCATCATCAAGGAAGACCAGGGCGACGATGACGGCCCGGACTGGGTGGATGTTCGCTACGCGATGATCCGCACGGTGGATGGAAAGATGCGCAAGGAACGCGCAATGAATGATTGGAAAGAAGGCGACTGGTTGGAAAAGAAATCCGGGGAAAACTGGGTGAGAAAGCTTTAGGACCTGCCCTCTCCCTTCCCCCAAAGGGAGAAACCTACCCCCAACCCCTCCCGAAGGGAAAGACCTACCCCCAACCCCCTCCCGAAGAGAGGGGGCTTTAATGAATAAGGGCAGCGATGAGGGGGGCGAAGAGCAAGGCCGGGAGAAAGTTAGCCGGGCGCAGGGGACGGATCTCCAACAGGCTGCTGATGGCGATGCCGAGCAGGATGACCCCTCCGGCTGCACTCATTTCCGCCATCATGTTTGGGGTGACAAAAGCATTGATCTGGGCGGCTAGCAAGCTGATCCCGCCCTGATAGACGAATAGAACCGGGATGGAAAAGAGCACCCCCACCCCCAGGGTGGAGGCAAAAGCCAGCGCGGCAAATCCATCCAGGACGGATTTGACCGCCAGGGTCTGGAAGTCGCCGGTCAGGCCATCCTGAATGGAACCAAGAATAGCCATTGGCCCAACGCAAAAGACCAGCGAGGCCGTGAGAAAGCCGCGCACAAAGCGGCCGCGGGATTGGTCGGAGTCTTCGGCGGAGGGAGCAAAACGCGCCTCCAGCCAGCCGCCCAGGCCTTTGAGGCGGTCTTCCAGGCGCAGCCACTCACCAACCACCGCGCCAAGCAAAATGGCACCCAGGACAATGAGTGCATTATTGGTCTTTAGGAACATCTGAAAGCCAAAGGCCAGGGTGAATAACCCCAGGCCGGAGACTACGGTATCCCGAATGCGCTGGGGCAGGCGCGCGCCAAGAAGCATGCCCAAGGCGCCGCCGACCAACGAGGCTGCCATGTTGATCAGCGTACCAGTCATACTTTGGACTTGGCCAGGGTGGGGGTATTGTGGCCGGCTTGCCGGTTCTCTTGCAGTTCCAGGACGAAAACCAGTGCGGAAAGGCGGTTGAGATACTTCAACAAGGCCGGATTGGAGAGAGTGCCTTCATGGATCAGTTCGGCCAGGCGCCTTTCGGCGCGGCGGATGACCGTGCGCGCCAGATCCAGGGCTGCCGCGGGCAGGCTATCGCCGGGAACGATGAATTCAGCCGGCACAGGGACAACCTTTTCCAATGCATCAATTTGCTCTTCCAACCAGGCAACCCGGCTCTCATCCACACTGCGGAATTTCTCCGCATTCTCAGGGGTAGCAGCTACTTCGGCCAGAATGCCGTACAGATCACGCTGGACTCGCAGGAGGACAGCATCCGCTCCAGGGGCTCGGCAGACCGAACGGGCAAACCCCAACGCCGCATTGGCTTCATCCAGCGTGCCAATGCCTTCCATGGTCAGATCATATTTGGGCAAACGGCCCTCGCCCAGCAGGCCGGTATACCCATCATCGCCAGTGCGGGTGTAGAACGGCACAGGTTCCTCCTTAAGCAGCAAAGTTGAGATACAAATACCAGTAGGTAGAAGACGGGAAAGCAGTTTGCAGGGAAAGATCCCAAACAAAACTGCCGGTCTTGCTCAATGAACGCAATTTGAGGTCGGCGGGCTGCAGCTGCGGAACAAGCTGCGGGTTCTTCAAACCGGCCAGAAGCAGTTCCAACAAAACCCGCACACGCACATCCTGTGCGAAGAGACGGGCAGCCTGGGCGGGAGAAGCGGCCAGTTCACGCACGGCATGGTTCCATTGCTCCAGGCGGGCGGGGAATTCATGCGACGCCTTGGCCGCCCAGGCAGAAGCCCAGCGGCGGCAAGTCGGTTCCACCTGGGCGTTGAGGCGGGCGAACTCCTCCTGCGGCCCGGCCGCTGCCAGGCGCGCCTGTGCCAGCAGCAAATTGCCAGGGGTCAGGCTGGGCGGCTGACCGTGTTCGCGGCTGCCCCCTTCCACTGGCCAGTACAACACGTGCGAAAGCAGATACTGCTCCATCTCAGAGGCTGCTGAGCGTAAAATGTCGAGATCATGGGCAGGATGGTAAAGAACAATCGTCATAACATCCTCCTTATTTTTCAGATCAAGGCACGGAAGTGGGAGTGGGGCGAACCCGCCCACGGGCAGTGAAGTACCAGTCCATGATGGTGGCGAAGCGGTCGCTGGAATCGAAGAGCGGGCCCATGCTCACTCCCTTCACGTCTGAGGAAACCGCATACGTGTACATCGGGTAGAAAAGCGGCAGCGAGGGAAGCTGTTCACTGAAAACCACCTGGAAGTTGTTATACAGGCGGGTGCGTTCGGCTATATCCTGGGTGATGCGAGCCTGTTCCAGATATTCGCTGACCATGCGATCATCCCATTGGGAATAGTTCTGTCCGCCGGTTGCCTGGGCCTGATCCCAGAAGGGATAAGGGTCGGGGTCGGGCGAGCGGGAAAAATCGATATCGACCAGGGCAGCCTGATAGGTGCGCTGGGCCAGGCGGTCATTGACCAACTGGTCATACGTGACCGCTTCAAGATCGGCCTGCACGCCAATGGCAGCCCAGTCCTTCTGGATGGCTTCCGCAAGGGCGCGGTGGGTCTCTGTATCGGGGTAAAGCAATGTGAATTGCAGTTTGACATCGCCCTTGGAGCGGACGGTGGCACCTTCCGCAGCGTAGATATAACCAGCTTCCTTCAGCAGGCTCTCGGCCGCGGCTGGATCAAACTCCACGCGCGGGGTACCGGCGTAGTAGGCCCAGGAATCGGGCAGGATCGCCCCATCGGCGATGGTAGCCTGTCCCTGGAGGACATCGTCGATCAAGCCCTGGCGGTCAATGGAGAGCAGAAGGGCGCGGCGGATGTTGGCATCCTGGAGAAACTTGACCTCGCTGTTGTTCAGATTGAGGAAGATCATTCCCATCTGCGGCAGGCGACCGGTATAGACCGCCAGGTCGGGGGCAGCCAGCACCTCATCCAGGATATCGAATGGGACGTGGCCAATCCCCTGCACCTGACCGGCCTGGTAAGCAGTCCAGGCAGATGGAGCATCCGGGTAATAACGGAAGTTGATTTCGTCCACGTAGGGGGGCTGGGGCAGGTATTTATCGTAGGCCTGCAAGGCTACCCCGGCAATCTGCCCATCTTCAACGATCAGGTGGGAGAATTTATAGGGTCCGCTGCCGACCGGGGCCATGTTGAACTGGTGATCAACGATCTGGTCGATGGTCAATCCGTCCAGGATATGGCGGGGCAAGACTCCAAAGGTCAGGTAATCCAGGAAGGGGGCAAAGGCCTCGGGCAGGCGGAACTGCAAATTGTAGTCATCCAGCATCTTGACCTCAACACCCTGCCAGAAGGTCTGCAGATCGGTGGGGACAACACTGCCGCCCGCCTGGAGAAGCTGGACGGTAAAGACCACATCCTGAGAGGTAACTGGTTCGCCGTCGTGCCAGGTGGCTCCCTTACGCAGGGAGAAATTATAGACTGTGCCGTCCTGGGAGATCCCCCAAGATTCAGCCAGGTCTGCATGGGCCAGGCCGCGGCTGTCAAAGCGCACCAGGCCCTGGAAAAGCAAGCGGTCAATATCCCGGTCGACATCGTTGTAAAAATCCAGGACAGGGTTGAGGCGCTGCATGGAACCGATCAAGGCCTCGGTATAGGTTCCGCCGGGAACAGGTGTTTGCTCAATGGTTGTGTTATTCGAGGTGGTTGCGGCAGGCTGTTCGCTGAGCAGCAGCACGCCTACAATCAATCCAGTAACGAAGATAATCAGTAGTTGCCAGCGTATCTTTTTCATAATCCTATTTTAACACTAAAAAGGGCAACTCCCCAAATGCGAGTCGCCCTGTTCAAAAACAAATGTAGAAAATTGAAAGCGCCGCTCAAACACCCTAGGCGCTGATCAGAACAGTGATCAGGGTCAGGATGAAGAAGAGAACGCTCAAACCGATGGTGATCAGGAAGATAGTGCGTTCAATGCCGCGGCGAGCGGTGAATACTTCGGCCTGTTCGTTCTGACCGGTCAGGCCGCCCAAACCAACGCCTTTATTTTGCAAAATCACAAACAGAATCAAGGCGATTGACGTTATAATCAGTGCGATATCAAAAAAACCACGTAGTTCCACAGGTCCTCCTAAAGATTCAAAAGCAGGCTGAATTATACCTGCTAAATCCCAAAATCGTCAACCATTAAACTTATGGAAGAACTCATTGTCAACCTGCACATGCACACGGTTTATTCAGACGGCAGCGGAACCCACACCGACATCGGGCAGGCGGCGCTGCAAGCCGGCATCGACGCGGCCATCATAACGGATCACAATACCCTGGTGCGCGATGCAGAGGGTTACACGCAGGACAAGCACCGGCGGGCGCTGGTGCTGGTGGGCGAGGAGATCCACGACCGCACCCGCCAGCCGCAACGCAGCCACCTGCTGGTGCTGGGCGGGGGGCGTGAACTGGCGCAGTACGGCGGCGAACTGCAATTTCTACTCGACCAGGTGCGGCATTCTGGCGGACTGGCGTTCATCGCCCATCCTTTTGACCCGGAGATGAAGTTCTACCCGTTGGAAGCGATCCCCTGGGAGGATTGGCAGGCGCGCGGGGCAACCGGCATTGAGATCTGGAACGGAATGAGCGAGTTCAAGGGGCTGGCGAAAAGTAAGCTGCTGGCGCTGTTGTACGGTTTCTTTCCAAGCTGGATCGCGCGCGGAGCAGATCCACAGGCATTGAAGAAATGGGACGCTCTGACGCTGGCCGGTCAGCGGGTGGTGGCGGTGGGCGGGTCAGACGCACATGCGTTCCGCATTCACATCGGCCCCTTGATCAAAACCGTTTTCCCGTATGCCTATCATTTCCGCATGATCAACAACCACCTGCTGGTGGACGAGGGCCTGAATGGTGACCTGACGCACGACCGCAAGCTGATCCTGAACGCGCTGCGGCAGGGGCATTCTTTTGTGGCGTATGACCTGCCGGAACCCGCCCGGGGGTTCACGTTCAGCGCCTCGGGCAAGAACCAAATTGCGATCATGGGCGACAGCATCCGTCTTTCGACCGGGATCACCTTCCAGATCCGCCTGCCCTTCCGCGGGCCGCACTGTACCCTGCTGCGCAACGGGCTACCGGTGCAGACCTGGCGCAACAGCCAGTTCTGCACGCATATCACCAACCAGCCGGGGGTGTACCGGGTGGAAGTGCGTCTCCCCTTCCGCCTGCAAGAACGCGGCTGGATCTACAGCAATCCAATCTATGTATTGGAAAACGAACAGGGAACTTATGACCAGCAACAACGTTACACGACTCCTGGACTCCCGCAAGATCGTTTACCAGGCATTTGACCTTCCGGCGGAGAAGTTGGGCGCGCTGCGCTCGGCAGAGATGTTGGGAGTGCCGCCCGAGCAGGTGTTCAAGACGATCGTGGTGGTGCGCGAGAAACCCGGCAAGCCGGTGCTGGCGGTCATCCCCGGCCCGCGCGAGGTGAATCTGAAGAAGCTGGCTGCGGCGCTGGGGGAAAAGAAGATGCGCCTGCCGACCGAACGGGAGGCGGAACAGCTGACCGGCCTGCAGGCGGGCGGGATCTCACCGCTGTCGCTGATCAACAAGGGCTTCCAGGTGATCGTGGATGCCCAGGCAGAGGCTTTTGACCAGATTCATGTCTCGGGAGGGCAGCGCGGGTTGAACATCCGCCTGCCGTTGAAGGCGCTGGTGGAGCTGACCCGGGCAAGAGTCGCGGATATCAGCGATCCTGTGAATGCGGATTTGACGGATTAAACGGATACACACGGATATTCCGCAGTAGTTTTTTAACCGCCGATGAACGCAGATCAGGGATATAAACCACAGATAAAAACCGATAAACACGGATAGACCAAAGAGAAAGCCGAAATGGTTTTTTAACCGCAGATGAACGCCGATGAACGCAGATCAGGGATATAAACCACAGATAAAAACCGATAAACACAGATAAGACCAAAGAGAAAGCCGAAATGGTTTTTGAACTGCGGATGAACGCCGATGAACGCAGATCAGAGATCTGCGATAGATAAACACCGATCCAGCCTATAAATGGATGGTTGGGACAATTCGCAAAGCGTCTGTGATCGAAAGATCTATCCTTTTATCACCGCGACGGGGATGAGGCGGGCGACCTTGCGGGCGATGCCCGCGCCGCTGACGGTCTCAACCACCTGGTCGACATCCTTGTAGGCCTGGGGGGCCTCCTCGGCCAGGCCGGGCATGGAGCGCGCGCGCACCTGGATGCCGCGCCGGAGCAATTCTTCGCGTAATTGCTCGCCTCGGATGGCCTGCTTGGCCTTGCTGCGACTCATCACCCGCCCGGCGCCGTGGCAGGAGGAACCGTAGGAGCGCTGCATGCTGGTCTGGGTCCCGACCAGCACCCAGGAAGCGGTGCCCATGCTGCCGGGTACCAGCACCGGCTGGCCGGTCTCCTGGAATTCCTCGGGCAGGCCGGCCGTGTGGGGTCCAAAAGCGCGCGTGGCACCCTTGCGGTGGACGCACACCTTAACGCTGCGGCCGTCGATCTCGTGGGTCTCCAACTTGCCCATGTTGTGGGCAATGTCGTAGACCTGGTGCAGGTCAAAGTCGCGCACCTTGCCGGCCAGCACCTGGCGGAAAGCTCCGCGCGCAGCGTGCGCCAGCAACTGGCGGTTGGCAAAGGCGTAGTTGGCGGCGGCGCGCATGGCGCCCAGGTAGGATTGCCCTTCGGGCGAGTTCATCGGCGCACAGACCAGCTCGCGGTCGGGCAATTTGATCTCGTAGCGGCGCACAGCGGATTGAAATTCCTGGACGTAGTCGGTGCAGATCTGATGGCCGAAGCCGCGCGAACCGCAGTGGATCATCAGGCTCAGGCAGCCCGGCTGCAAGCCCATCACGTGGGCGGCTTCGGGATCAAAGATCTCATCCACCACCTGCACCTCCAGGAAGTGGTTGCCGGAGCCGAGCGTTCCAAGCTGGGGCTTGCCGCGCGAGCGGGCGCGGGCAGAGACCCTGGCAGGATCGGCGCCTTCCAGGCAGCCGTTCTCCTCGGTGTGGGTGATATCCTCGCGAGCGGCGTAACCTTTCTTCATCGCCCAGGCGCTGCCCTTGCGGCAGACTTCGTTCAGCTCGCTGTCGCTGAGCTTGAACGGCCCATCCGAACCCACCCCGCTGGGGCAGGCCTGATCCAGCGCCAGGGCCAGGTCGGGCAGCCAGGGTTCGGCCTCTTCGAAGCGAATGGCGGTGGAGAGGAGCCGCACCCCGCAGTTGATGTCGTAACCGATGGCGCCGGGAGAGATGACACCGTCCGGGTAGCGGGTGGCGGCCACGCCGCCGATGGGGAAGCCGTAGCCCTGGTGCATGTCGGGCATCACTACCACCGGGCCGGCCAATCCGGGCAGGGTGGCAGCATTGACGGCTTGTTCGAGGGAGAGGTCGTCGAGCGATTCTTCCAGCAGGCGGCGGGTGGCAAAGATGCGAACCGGCACGCGCATGTCGGCGCGGTAAGAGGCGGGAATTTCCCATTCAAAGTCGGATAGTTGCTTGATCTGATTGAGATTCATAGGACACATTCTCCAATTTTTAGCCACAGATGCACGGAGATAAGATATATTAACCGCAGACACCTGCACTTGCATGCATGTGCAAGTGTAAATCCTGATGAATGCAGATAAGAGGGATTTAACCAAAGAAAAGCACGGATAAAAATGTTTTGACCACAGATGAACACGGATAAACACCGATACTAACTTTTAGCGAAGAACTAAACGTCAAAGACGATAGTGGTTTCGAGGCCGGTGGGGGTGGCGAGGATGGCAAGCTTGTGGTAGGTGACGGCCTTGATCAGCTTGCTCTGTGAGGCGATGGGGGCGCCGGAGAGGTTGGCGCGCAGGTCCAGGCCGTCCAGAGAAAGGTGGATGCGGTCGAAGGCCAGGGATTCCTGCTCGGCGATGAAGAGCAGTTCGCCGAGGAAACTGACCAGCAGGCTCTCGGGGTCGGCCGCGGATAGGGAGAGCGTGCGCCGGGTACGCGGCCGGGGCCGGAGGCGCACCTCCATCAGGCGGTACATGCCTTCGGCGGCGGCGCGCAGCAGCTCGGGCAGGTCCGGCGCCCAGACGCGCAAGGCCCAATCCGCGGTGTGGGGTATTTCCTCGAAGCCGGAGAGAGGGAGCATCTTTAACAGTATAACACGTGTATAACGCAGGCTATCGCCCGCGTTACGAACGCATGGATAAATGGGGGCTTTCTTTTTTCGTATAAAATGCGATAATACTTAAGGATAAGGAATCCCCCTCATGCCAAGAAAAGCAAAAACACAAGCGGCTGACCCAACGGGCGGCCACAATATCCGGGTGGGCGACATCAGCCAGTCGCGCGCGGTGGCGATCGGCCAGGGCGCACGGGCGATCATCCACGAGGCGGAAACTTCGGGCGACCGCGAGCGCTCGCTGGAGAATTTCGAGCAGGAGAAGCTGGCGCGCGGGATCGCCCGGCTGGTGGGGAACCTGGCGGAGATGATGGAAGCCCCGGCGGAGGGGGAGGAAAATCCCTTCCCGCTGCGCCCGCTGACCTGCGCTGATTCAGATACCTTCTTCGGAAGGGACGCCGCCCTGGAAAAGATGCTGCAAGTACTGAAGGCGCCGCTGGCCGTGCTGGAGGGGGATCCCGGCCTGGGCAAGACCAGCTTCCTGCAGGCCGGGCTGGTGCCGGCGCTGATCGCCGAGGGGCATTTGCCGCTCTCCATCCCGGTCAGCCCGAACGGCGGTCTGACCCAGCGGATCAAGCAGAGCCTGATCGCCGACCTGGATAAGACGCCCACCTTGCGGGATTCACCGCTGAGCTTTTTCATCCAATCCATCGCCCGCCACCTGCCCAGGGGCAAACGGGTATACCTGCTGCTGGACCCCTTCCAGGCCTTCTTCGATATGCCCCCTGCCGACCAGAAGCGCTTTATTGACGAATTGGGGCAGTGCCTGGGCGACGATACTGCCTGCGACCACTGGCTGTTGAGCATTGAATCCTCCGCGCTGGCGAATATAACCGGGCTGGTGGAGCAGTTGAACCAGCCGTTCTTCCCCAGCTCGCTGAAGATGCACCCGCTGACACGCAGCGAGGCCGGCCAGGTGCTGCTGGCGCCGCTGCAAGCGCGCGGCATCCCTCCGGCGGACAACCTGCTGCCGGTGCTGCTGGACGACCTGGGCGGGGAAGAGATCGACCCCTCGGAACTGCAACTGGTGGCCAATACGCTGTTCGAACGGGCGGGCGGCACAGCCTGGGCACTGCCTTTTTACCGCGAAAGCGGCGGGGCGCAGGCGATCTGGGAGCATTATCTGGACGAATGGATGACCCACAACCTGAGTGCCCCGCGGCGCAGCGCTGCCTGGACGATCCTGGCCTTGATCGCGCAGAATCGAACGGGAACGCTGGACGAAGGACAGCTGGCAGAAGGGATGCGCCTGTGGGGGTTGGCGGAGGCCGACCGGAAGGAATTGCTGCCCCTGCTGGTAAAGGGCGGGCTGCTGCGTCAGAGCGGGGAGGGTTGGAGCCTTTCCAGCCCCGGCTTCACCCTGCGGGCGCGCGAATGGGCCCACCAGCGCGACCTGAGCGCACTGACCCGCCAGGAAGCCAGACGGCAGACGGCGCATTTGCGCGGTTCGGCGCTGCGCGGGCTGCTGGGCGGCGGGTTGGGCTTCAGCCTGGCCTTCTTATTCACCTATACGCAAACAGTCAGCGATCCCCTGCTATGCGGTTATATCACCCTCTACCGCGCCCTGCCGGGCGGGATCGCCGGGCTGCTGACAGTGCTGGGGCTGGACATGGCGGTCAACGATCCGCGTGAGAAAGACTGGATGCCCTGGCTGATCGCGGCCCTGAGCGGCGGGGTGTCCTTCAGCTTCGCGGTGCTGTTCCATGCCTCGCTGCGCCTGCCGGCCATCACCGGAGAATCCCTGGTCGGGTTGATCCCGGCCGGTCTGGTGGGATTCCTCTGGGGGGCGCTGACCGGCGCAGCGGGATTGTTCTGCATGCGCTCCAACCGCCTGCTGTGGCTAACGCTGCTGCCGGCGGCGGTGGGAATCGGGATCTTGTTCGGCCTGCTGGACGGCTGGGCGGGAGGATTCGGAGCGGGGCTCAGCCTGGGGAAGTTCCTGGCCGGAATGATCATGCCCGGTCTGGTGCTGCTGGCTGCGCTGCTCGGCCCCCGTTCTACGAACAGCGATTGAAAGTTCGGAGGTTCGAATGAAAATACGCCTGCTCCTGGCATTTTTCCTGGCAGCGGCCTGCCTGGGCTGCAAATGCACCGCCGACAACCCGGCGGTAGGCTCGGTAAAACCGGTCCAGAACCAGGTCTGGAAGGGTCTGGATATCACCAAACTGACCCTGCTGAGCGATAAACAAGACCTGTTCACCGGAGAAACGCTGAAGATCAATAACGGCGGGGAAGCACTGGTCGATTTTCACAACCAGATGATCCTGCACCTGTACAATAACAGCACCACCAACCTGATCACAGCTACCGCAGACCCTAGCGTACCGCTGGACGTGCGCATGCGGCTGGTGGAGGGCGGCTTGGTAGGTGTGCTCAACCCGGGCGGAGGTCAGGCAGCCTTTGAGACCCCCGGAGGTGGCACGGTCTACGTAACAGGCACGCATTTCTTCATTTACTATGGAAATGCAGACCAGTATTTGCTGGCCGGAAACTACGACGGCTCCATGACCCTGTCGCAGTCCGGGGAAAGCTCGATCAGTGGAGGACGGGTGATCCCCAAAGGCACCTATATCCTCTACCAGCCGGGCAAGGACGTGATCCAGATGGATATTCCAATGGATCTAAGCTCGGAGTCCATGATGAAGAACTCCTCGGTGGATGGAATGAACCGGACGGCCAGCGGATTGATCGATCGAGCGCTGGCCTCTCCGCCGGAGTTCCGGCTCACCCTGGAAAGCATCAAACCGGATATGCTGTACAGCGGCGATTGCCCCAATTATCCCAATACCGCCCAGATCATTGTGAATGCATATGCTCCCGACGGAATTGAACGGGTGTGGATCGAATGGAGCGTGTACGATCAGAAAGGTGAAGCATCCATGGACCAGATGGCCACGGATATCTTCGTGGGGTCGATCGGCCCGGCGAGCCAAGGAGGCACGCTGACCTTTTACATCTTCGCCATGGACAAGACCGGGAAGACAGCCATGATCGGCCCGTTTACCATAGAAGTTCAAATCTGCATCGGCTAAAACAAAGTGTGATACACTTATCCGTATGAACATCCGGCTGGATCACATTGAATCCCGCTTGCAGGCCTTTGTAGAAGGCAGCCTGGTGCTGCTGCCCGGCGGAAGGCAGCATCTGCTGGCCTACCGTCTGCTGGCAGCCATCCAGCAATCGGTGATGGAATCCCCGGAAGGGGGATACTCGGCCCCAAATACCTATACCATTTTTCTGAACCCGGCCACCCTGGCAGCGATTGAGACCAGCCAGGGCTGGTTAGGTTCGCTGGCGGCTGCGCTGCAGGAAGCCGGCGGACAGGACGGGGTGCGCTTCCTGACCCCGCCGATCATCCGCCTGGCGGGAGACGTACACGTGGCCGAGGAAGACCTGCACGTGGTAGCCATGCAAAGCGAACCAGTTGGCGCCACCGCCGCCATGCCTTCGCCCGAGCAGCCTCCCGCGCCCAATGACCCGCGCCCGCAGAATGCCTTCCTGATCATCGGCGGGCACCAGATCTACCCGCTGCGCGTGGCTGTGGTGAACCTGGGGCGGCGGCTGGACAACCAGGTGGTGTTGGATGATCCGCGCGTCTCGCGCACCCACGCCCAGCTGCGGGCGGTGCGCGGTCGCTACCTGCTCTTCGACCTGAACTCGACCGGCGGTACCTTCGTCAACGGGCAGCGCATCACCCAATACACGCTCAAACCGGGAGATGTGATCTCGCTGGCAGGCGTGGCGGTGATCTACGGCGAAGATGAACCGGCGGAAAGCGGAGACAGCACCGCAGATATGCCCATCCTTTCCAACGAAAGCTGAGTACCTGCCCATGACCGCAGTTGCCATCCTGATCCTGCGCATTGTGCTTGCCCTGCTGTTATACGCGTTCCTGGCGGTCTGCCTGGTGACGATCTGGCGTGAGCTGCGCCTGCATGGGCGCCTGCTCTCTTCCCGGCGCACTCCCCGGCTGACCCTTTACCTGAACGAGGGTGGAGAACACCTGGAAAGAACCTTTGAAACCCCGGAGATCGTGATCGGCCGCGACCTTTCCTGCGATTACCCGATCGCAGACGAGACCGTCTCGGGACGACACGCCATCCTGCGCTTCCACCACAACCAGTGGTGGGTGGAAGATATCCAAAGCACCAACGGGACTTACTTGAATGAGGAACGGGTCACCACCGCCACGGTGATCATCTCCGGCGACGAGCTGCGCTGTGGCGCGGCACGCATGCCGGTTCAGATCGAGCCGCCGGCGGCCTGACCTTTACGAATCCATTGAGGAGGCAATTATGAGCGACAAACCTGTCTTAGGAATTATCGGGGGAACGGGGCTATATCAGTTTCCAGCCCTCAAAGATGTAGAGAGCCACGAGATCGACACCCCCTTCGGCAAGCCCAGCTCGCCGGTGATGATCGGCAAGCTGCACGGCGCGCACGTGGCCTTTCTGGCACGGCACGGGATCGGGCATTTCATCCTGCCGACCGAGGTCAACTACCGCGCCAATATCTACGCCTTGAAAAAAGTGGGCGTGGAACGCGTGGTGGGGGTGAACGCGTGCGGATCGCTGCGCGAAGATTTTGTCCCGGGCGAGATCGTTATCCCCGACCAACTGGTGGATCTGACGCGTAAGCGCGCCAACACCTTCTTTGGCGAGGGGTTGGTGGCGCACGTGGGCACCGCCGAGCCGTTCTGCAGCGATCTTTCAGTGCAGATGTTCAAAGCGGTAGTGGAAGCAGGCGGGAACGTGCACCAGGGCGGGACGATGATCACCGTCGAAGGGCCGCGTTTTTCCACCAAAGGCGAATCGAACATGTTCCGCGCCTGGCGGATGGACCTGATCGGAATGACCACCTGCCCGGAAGCTTTCCTGGCGCGCGAGGCCGAGTTGTGCTACACCTGCATGGCGCACGTCACCGATTACGATGTGTGGCACGTCAGCGAAGAAGCGGTGAGCGTGGAAATGGTGATCCGCACGTTGAACAACAACACCCAGCTGGCGCAAAAATCCATCGCTCTGCTGGTGAAGAGCCTGCACGTCGAGAAGACCTGCACGTGCGAGCATGCGCTGGAAAACACGATCATGACCGCGCCGGAGAAGATCCCGGCGGAAACCCGCCAAAAGCTCGGCCTGCTGGTCGATAAATACCTGAAATCCTAGCGCCCTTGTTCCCCACCTCGTCCGCTCCCAAGGATCAACTCCAGGCGCGCCTGCTGTGGCTGGCGGCGCTGTTCCTGCTGATCTACAGCGCAGCGCTGACCCTGGCGACGGTGGTGCGCACCCACGAGGTGGTGCTGGAACTGCGCTGGACGCACTGGATCGGCTTTGCCGCCTGGCTGCTGACCTTTGGCATCCTGCATCGAGAATTCTGCCGGCGCCTGCCGGAACGCGATCCCTACCTGCTGCCGCTGGCCGGGCTGCTGACCGGCTGGGGCATGCTGACGATCTGGCGATTGGACGACGGCTTCGGCCTGCGCCAGACAATCTGGCTGCTGTTGGGCGGGGCGGGGCTTTTCTTTGGATTGCGCGCCGGGCGCCTGCTGGCCTTGCTGCGCCGTTACAAGTATATCTGGCTGGTGGGCGGGCTGCTGCTGACCGGACTGACCTTTCTGTTCGGAACGAACCCATCGGGCAGCGGTCCGCGCCTGTGGCTGGGCTGCTGCGGGATCTACCTGCAGCCGTCTGAGCCACTGAAATTGCTGTTGATCATCTACCTGGCGGCTTACCTGGCGGATAACCTACCGCTGGGATTCCGACTGCCGCGCGTGCTGCTGCCAACCCTGCTACTGTTGGGGCTGTCGCTGGCAATCCTGGTGGCGCAGCGCGACCTGGGCACCGCCTCGATCTTCATCGCGCTGTACACCGGCGTGATCTACCTGGCCTCCGGGCGGCGGCGCATCCTGATCCTGAGCGGGATCGGATTGCTGGCGGCCCTGGTGTTGGGCTACAGCATGTTCAGCGTGATCCAGGTGCGGGTGGATGCCTGGCTGAACCCGTGGGCCGACCCAAGCGGCGATTCCTACCAGATCGTGCAGTCGCTGATCGCCGCCAGTTCGGGGAGCCTTCTGGGCAGCGGGCCGGGGTTGGGCTCGCCGGGATTGGTGCCGGTGGTCAATTCAGATTTTATTTTTGCCGGGATCGCAGAGGAGAACGGATTGATCGGCGCGCTGGGCATCCTGCTGTGCATGGGACTGCTGGCCGGACGGGCCTTGTTGATCTCACTGCGCGCGCCGAACCTCTACCAGCGCTACCTGGCCGGCGGGCTGGGGTTGTACCTGGGGGCGCAGACCATCCTGATCACCGGGGGCAACCTGCGCCTGCTGCCGCTGACCGGGGTGACCCTGCCGTTCGTCTCCTACGGCGGTTCTTCGCTGCTGACCGCCCTGGCGGCGGTGCTGCTGCTGGCGCGGATCAGCGACACTAATGAGGAAGAACCCGCCCCCCTGCCCAACCACCAGCCTTACCTGGTGATGGGCGGGATCGTGCTGGGAGGGTTGCTGGCCGTGGGATTGATCGCAGGCTGGTGGAATGTGGTGCGCGGCAATGATCTGCAGGCGCGCAGCGACAACCTGCGCTGGGTGATCGACAGCCGCTACGTGGCGCGCGGGAGCCTGCTGGATCGTTCCAACCGGCCCTTGTCCGAAACAATCGGGGCTTCGGGCAGCTACGAACGGCTGGTAACCTACCCACTCCTCAGCCCAATAATCGGCTATGCGCATCCTACTTTCGGCCTTTCCGGGCTGGAATCTGCCCTGGACGATTCCCTGGCCGGATTGAACGGCGCCCCGGAAGCCAGCATCTGGATCCAACACCTGCTCTACGCCCAACCCCCCGAAGGGCTGGATGTGCGCCTGACGATCGACCTGGAATTGCAGACCCGCGCGGATAATCTGCTGGGCGACCACTCCGGCGCGCTGGTGCTGTTGAACGCCAACACTGGCGAGATCCTGGCCATGGCCTCGCACCCCCATTTCGATGCCAACCAAATGGATGAATTTTGGTCCGCCTGGAGCAACGATTCATCCGCTCCACTGATCAACCGCGCCACGCAGGGACAGTATATGCCTGGGGCGACGATCGGGCTGCTGGAATACAACGCGCTGGGGGCAGCCGGTCGCCTGCCCGAAGAAGCCACCAGCCGGGGAACCAATTTTAACGGAACCGCCTGGGTTTGCCCTGTTACGGTCAGTCTGGATAATTGGGCAGGACTGGTGGCAAACGGCTGCCCGGGTGCGGCGGCCTCGCTGGGAAACGATCTAAGCGAGCAAGAACTGCTGGCGCTTTACCGCGCCTACGGTTTACTGGGTGCTCCGGAGACACTCTTTGCGGTGGCGGTACCGGCCCAGATCGGCGCCTTCCAATCCAAGAATAACGCTGCCATAGGGCAGGACCTGGTCAGCGTCAGCCCGCTGCAGATGGCGCTGGCAGCAGGGGTTTTCAGCAACAACGGCATCCGCCCGGCGGCGCAGATCGCTCTGGCGGTGGATACGCCGCAGTCCGGTTGGGTGGCCCTGCCGCAGCCGGAAGCAATCGCGGACGCCATCCCCGGCGCGGCAGAGACGGCCGAATCGCTGCGCTACGGCAACGAGGCTTACTGGCAGGTGGTGGCCACCGCGCACAGTGCCGAGAGCGGAAAGATGGTGACCTGGTACCTGGGCGGGACGTTGCCCGACTGGCAGGGCACTCCCCTGGCGCTGGCGTTGGTGCTGGAGGAGAACAACCCTCCGCTGGCCGAACAGATCGGCCAGGCAATGTTCCAACCATAAAGATATGAATCTAAAAAAAGGATGGGCACTCGCCCATCCTTTTTTATTGAAGAGAATTATTTAACCCGGACAAAATTCCGTTTGCCGGCCTGCAGCACGCCGGGGTGCGGGAAAGCCGCCTGGGCGTCGCTGATCACCTCGCCATCCAGGCGAACACCCTTTTGCTCCACCAGGCGGCGGCCGTCGCTGCGCGACTTGACCAGGTTGCAGGCCACCAACACATCCAGGATGGTCTGGCCGGGCTGGAGGGCGTAATCAGGCATCTCGGCGGGGATGTCGCGCTGCTGGAAGAGGCGCACAAAGGCCTCCTGTCCGGCGTTGGCGCCTTCATCTCCATAGAAGGAGGCGGTCACCTCCCAGGCGAGGGCCATCTTGATATCGCGCGGGTGGATGCTGCCGTCCTTGAGGGCGGCTTCGTACTTGTGCACCGTGTCGGGGCTCCAGCGGGTGACCAGCTTGAAAAAGGTGGGCATGCAGAAATCGGGGATGCTCATCGTCTTGCCGTACATATCCTCCGGGGTGGTATTGATCGGGATGTGGTTGCCGAGGGATTTGCTCATCTTGACCACGCCGTCGGTGCCGGGCAGGATGCCGAGGATGATGCCGATGTTAGGTTTCTCGCCCATGTAGGTCATGATCTTGCGCGCGGCGGTGACAATATTGAAGAGCTGGTCGGTGCCGCCCACCTGCACATCCGCCTTGAGGGCGAAGGCATCGTAACCCTGCATGATAGCGTAGAACATCTCATGCAGGTAGAGGGCGTCGTTCTTCTCCCAGCGCACCTTGAAGTTCTCGCGGGTGAGGAACTGCTGGATGGTGAAGTTGGAGGCCAGGTGGATCAACTGGGCGAAGGTCAGCCCGGAAAGCCACTCGGCGTTGTAGCGCACGACCGTCTTCTTGGGATCCAGGATGCGGAAGGCCTGCTCAGCGTAAGTACGGGCGTTGGCTTCCACTTCGTCGTTGGCCAGCTGCGGGCGGAGGATATCCTTGTCGGAGGGGTCACCGATCAGCGAGGTGAAGGTCCCGATCAGGAAGGTGACCTCGTGGCCCAGCTCCTGGAACTGGCGCAGCTTGCGCATGGTGACCGTGTGGCCGAGGTGCAAGTCGGCCTTGCGCGGGTCGTAACCGCAGTATACGCGCAGCGGGCGGCCTTCCTTTTCCGCCTCGATCAGGCGCTGGCGCAGCTCGTTGCGCATGGTCTGCTCGAGGTTCTTGTCGCCGTATTCGGTGCCCTGCATCAGATATTCTACTTGCTGCTCGATGTTCATCGTGTGCCTCCAAAAAGAGTGAATTATGACTTAATAAAAAAGCGCGCCCGGGCCTGCCAGGACGCGCCAGAGTGCAGCCGGTTTAAAAATGAGTTCAGGAAACGTAATAATAGGTTAATACCATGAAGGTATTATACCGCGAAAGAAGTGTTTCTTGGGTACAAATTTGCCCCGCAAGGGCGGATTAATCCCTAATTATTCATTTTATTTATATACATCGATATCCTGGCTCCAGACCGCGTCGCAGAGAAACTGGGCATTGCGTTGGGTCAGATTAATGGCGAAATTGAACGGCTCCGCGCAAGGCTTGTTCATCGCGAAGGCTTCATCCACCAGGTCAATGCCATCTTTAAGCACGGAGAGGTCGCCAACCATCGGGTCGGTGGGAGCATCCGCCTGGTCACGGCAGGTCAGCTCCACCGCGCCTTGGCCAGGATCGGAGGTGATATAGCAGAACTTCTCGGCGTTCACCGAATAGCCCGAGACCAGGTAGTTCGAACTGAGCGCCTGGGCGTCCGTGGCATAGGACGCATAGCTGTAGAATTCCATGTCCGAGTAACCGGTCAGCGAGCGCAGGAACTCAAAGGCAGCCTTGTAGTCCAGGGTCTGGATTGCAATGGCGGTGGGTTCGGGAGGCTGCGTGCTGCAGGCCAGGATGAAGAGCGCGCCCATACTTGCTTCCCCGGTGAGGAACTGCACGCGCTGCAAGTCTTTTTGCCAGCTGAAAAACCCCCAATTCTTGCCCGATTTGTGCCCAATCTGCTCCCAGCCTTGTGCCTGCATGGCATCCTCGAAGAAGGTCTCTACGTCATCGGGAGCCATCAGAACTGTGTAAGCGCGGAATTCCGCACCAGGATCAAACCACCCCACCTTTCCTCCCAGGGTAGCAATCGTGTTGAGATAATCGGTGGTTGCAGCCTCGTCCGACATCGCAGCAGGGGGCATCGGCAGCCCAGGCAGGCAGGGTACTGCATCCCCCTGCGGCAAGGAGGTCGATGTAGGATCAACGCCAGCGGGAGCAGTAGAGGTTTGCTTCAAGCCACCAGGACCGCAGGCTGATAGAACCATGACCAATAATCCAATACCGGCCAAAGATCGAATGCTCATTTCGCCCTCCTATTGAAAAAATTAATATAGAAGAACCAGACCTGATTCTATCTTAGCGCATAATCGGGTGATTTCAAGAAGGAATTCGTAATTGCAGCGGAAGGTTAGTGCCAGTCAACCGCTACTTATTGAACAAATCCTCTAATGCCGGTTTGAGTTCGGGGTATCGAAAGGTGAAGCCGGCCTGGAGCAGGCGGCGGGGCAAGGCGCGCTGGCCGTCCAACACCAGGGTGCTCATCTCGCCGAGGAGCAGACGCAGGGCAAAGGCCGGGACCGGCAGCCAGTAGGGCCGGCGCAGGACGGAAGCCAGCACGCGGCCGAACTGGTGGAAGGGAAGCGGGTTGGGAGCACACAGGTTGTAGGCCCCGGAGGCAGCCGGGTTCTCAAGGAGGAAGCGCATGGCGCAGATCTGATCCTGGAGGTGGATCCAGGGCCACCACTGCCTGCCGCTGCCCATCGGCCCGCCGACAAAGAGGCGGAAGGGCAGCAAGAGCCGCTCCAGCGCGCCGCCTTTTGCAGATAACACGATCCCGGTGCGCAGCAGCACGCGGCGCACGCCCAGCTCCTCGGCCGGACGGGTGGCGCCCTCCCACTCCAGGCAGACCCGGGAGAGGTAATCGGCCCCGGCCGGCGAGGTCTCATCCAGCTCGCGGTCGTCGGAGGGGCCGTAATAGCCGATGGCGGAAGCCTGGAGGAGCAAGGCTGGGCACTTTTTGGCCTGGCGGAGGGCCTCCACCACCGCCTGGCCGGCCTGAACGCGCGAGGAGACGATGCGGGCTTTGCGTTCGGCGGTCCAGCGCCCCGCGCCGATGTTCTCGCCGGCCAGGTTGACCAGCACATCCGCCGCTTCCAGATGCGCCAGCCAGCCCTGGGCAGTGCGGGCATCCCAGGCAGCCGCCTGCGCTCCGGCAGGCAGGCGCGCGGTCTGCGGGCTGCGGGTGAGAATGGTGACCTGATGTCCGTCCGCGATCAAAGATGCGGCGAAGGGCAGGCCGAGCATCCCGGTTCCACCGGCGATTAGAATGTTCATCGTTTCCTCCTTGGAGAGACCATTATATAACCTAATTTTATGCCAAATTTTTAAAGGGAGAATAAGAATCTCAACTCTATTGTCTATGCAATCCTTTTAAGTGCTATAATCTTCCCATAAGTGAGGCGGAATGGCCGATGTGGTATTAATGTTGAACGCCAATTACGAGCCAATCCACGTCTGCAATGTGCGGCGCGCCATCGGATTGATCCTGATGGAAAAGGCCAGCCTGGTTGCGAATGGACGGGGCGTGATTCACAGCGCCAATGCCAGCTTCCCGCGCCCCTCGGTGATCCGCCTGAGCCGCATGATCCACCGCCCGCGCCTGATCGTTAAGCTCAGCCGGCGCGAGGTGTTCCGGCGCGACAGCTACACCTGCCAGTATTGCGGCAAACACACCGGGGATCTGACCATCGACCACGTGCTGCCGCGCTCATTGGGCGGGCAACACACCTGGTTGAACGTGGTGGCGGCCTGCCCAGTCTGCAACCACCGCAAGGGCGGACGGCGGGTGGAAGAAGCAGGAATGCACCTGCTGCACCAACCCAAAGAACCCCCAGCCTCGGCCATGTATGTTTTTGGTTACCTGCTCGACCAATACCAGGAGTGGGAGAATTACCTGAGCGGATGGTAAATTAGAAAGGGCAGGCCTGAGGCCTGCCCCGTTCTTATTGTAAGAAGTTCAGGCGGGGTTAATCGAATGGAATGGTCATAAAATCGTGGGTGAGGTAGACATCCCCCTCGAAGACCTGTTTGGCCTCTTTGACCAGGCCTCGGTTGATATCGGAATCGCCGGGATAATGGATCAGGTACAGGGTATCCACTCCAGCCTCGCGGGCGATCTGGGCGGCCTGTTGGGCCGAGGAATGCCCCAGGGAAGCGCCGGATGCTTCATGGATGAGGACATCGCTGCCGCGAGCCAGTTCGCGCACCTGGCTGCACGGTTCGGTGTCGCAGGAATAGGCCATCGATTTGCCGGAATGGAGGAACTCGATCCGCAGGCCGATGGTAGGGATGAGGTGGCTAACCGGCGAGGAATACACGCGCAAGTGCGGGCTACTGATGAAGAGCGAACGCTCTTCGGCGGGCAGCGCATGGAAAAAGACGGGGAAGAAACGCGGCCAGCTTTTCCAATCAAATAGATCCATCACGGTCTGCATGCGCTCGACAGTATGCGCCAGGCCGTACACGTGCAGAGGCGATTGGCGCCCGGTCAGCCACATATCCATAAGCAGCAGCGGAACGCCGGAGACATGGTCGGGATGGAAATGGGTCAGGATCAGATCGGTCAGTTCGTTGATCTCCACCCCGGCCCGTTTGAGGTGCAGGACCGGGTTGCTGGCGCAATCGATCAGGATCTTATGCTCTTCCTCCTCGATCAAGAGGTGGGTATTTTCGTGCGTTTCATCCGGAACCGCGAAAGCCGAGCCAAGAATGACAATGCGAGCCATATCTGCCTCCTCCCTTAATTATAGCCCATTTAACAAGAGCGCCGCAAAGCGCGGGGTGATCCAAACTTCGATCGCCGCGGCCAGCAGCAGCATAGGGATGACAAAACCAGCCATTACCTTGCACCAATCCGCTATGGAAGTGATAAATGCCTCTCCGATGGTCTTGCCGGGGGTGGGTGTGGCCAGGATGGCCCCCACGCGCAGCGCAGCTGCGGTGGCTACGGCAGCCGCCGCCAATTCAAAAACGCCGTGTGGGACCACCAATCCCAGGAAGACCAGCCCCACCGGCAAACCGGCATTGGAGATGAACAGCATCAGCGCGCCCATCACCGCCGAGGTGGCGATGAGGGGCAAGGTGCTCATCACGCCCATCGAAAGGGCGCCGATGAACATGCCCAGCAGGAGCACGCTCAAATTGCGCCAGAAGACCCACAGCCAGGGGGCCGGCGAGAATATCGGCACCGTGCGGAGCAATTCGCGCAGGCTAGAACTCAATTCGCCGCGCTGCAACGCGAAATCATCGGTGAGCGCCTGGACATTAAACTGGCTGTAGAAGGCCGCCCCCACTGCCAGCCCGGCCACAGCCAGGCCGAGCGAAACAAGAAGCGGCCGGCGCATACCCCAAATAGTGCGCGGTACCTCACGGAAGAGCCACTCCCGGAAGGAACGTGCCCCACCCTTGAAGGTATCCCAAAAGGTGCGCCCGATCCAGCGCAGGTTGAGCACGTCGATCTCCCGGCCAAGCAGTTCTTCGCGTTGGAAGTGCGCCAGGCCGGTGCGCACCAGCAAGACCGCCAACACCAGTAAGCCCAGGGCAATATACCAGAGGGTGCGGTAATCGGCCCAGAACATGATGATGCTCTCGCCAATGATGAGGAGCGACATGGGCACGATGATGAACGATGCCAGCAGGTTGGCCGCGCGCACCGAGGTGGCCTGAGAAGAAACCACCACTGCCCCCGAGACCATCAAGATGGCATGGATGGTGGTGAGGGCAAAGAGCAGCAAGAGCAGTTCGCCTTCCGGGATGAGCGTGTGGCGCAGAACCAGGCCAATGATATAGACAGTCATGCCGAGGTAGCTGGCAAACAAAGGGGTGAAGGTGGAAGAGAGCAGCTTGCCCAGATAGATCTGCCAATCCTTGAGCGGGGTATTGAGGAGCGGCTCGATGCTCATGCGCTCTTTTTCGCCGACAAAGGACTCCAGGGCGATCACCAGCGAAAACGAAACGGGGAAGAAGCCGACGATCATCATCAGGAAGGGGATCAGGCGCTCCCCAATGATATTGACCTCATACTGCTTGACAAACCCCATGATCTGGTCGGCGGCGTAGTTCATCAGGAAGGGAAAGACCAGAGTCAGACCGAGGATGGGGAACAGCACACGCCAATCGCGCATCTGGTCGCGGACCTCGCGACGGGTGACGATCCAAACTGGCAGCAAGTAAGCCCGGTTCATGCAACCACCTCCCCGGCAGGCAGCGACACCGCCTGCAAGTAGGCCTGCTCCAGGCTGCGCTCGATCTCCGAAAAGGTGATGATGTCCAATTTTTCCGCCATAAGATGGCGCAGCAAGGCCGGGTTATTTATATCGGGGCGCGAGACGCGAAAGCGCAGCCAATCCTTCCCACAGGAAACGAGTTCCACTTCCGGGGGGAGATTGGGAAGACTGCCGTTGAGCGGCCGCGCGAGGACGGCCAGGTATTCGACTGGCCCAAGGAGCTGCTCTTTGATGGCGCGCGGGGTGCCACGGAAAATGATCCGCCCGCGGCGGATGATGGCGATCTGGTCGGCCAGTTCCTCGGCCTCCACCAGATTGTGGGTGCAGAGCAAAATGGTGCGTTCCTGCGAGCGGAGGGTGTGGATGGAATCCCGCACCATGCGCGCGCTTTCCGGGTCCATGGCGGAAGTCGGCTCGTCCAACAGCAAGACGGGCGGCTGGTGCAGCAAGGTGCGTACCAGGGCCAATTTCTGGCGCATACCTTTGGAAAATTCGCCGGTGCGCTTGAGACGAGCCTCGTACAGGCCAAATTCCTTCAGAAGGGTCTCGATGCGCGCAGCAGCAGAGATCTGATCCACCCGGTAGACCTGGGCAAAGAACTGGAGGTATTCCAGCGCGTTCATGCGCCCGTACAGGCCGTGATGTTCGGTGAGCACGCCAACCGACGCGCGCACCTGGTCGGGTTGAGTTGCCACATTAAAACCGCCCACCTGGGCTGAGCCGCTGGTGGGGGTTAGAATGGAGGTCAACATCCGCACGGTGGTGGTCTTGCCGGCGCCGTTCGGCCCCAGCAGAGCCAGCACCGTGCCTGGATGAACCTCAAAAGTGATGTGGTCAACCGCGGTGAGGTCCGCGAATTTTTTGGTCAAGCCTTCTGCCAGAATCATGCTGCGCTCACTCTCTGCATCCCTCTCCAGGCCGGCTTTTTGGGGAGTCCTTACTCCCCGGCTTGCTCGGTTTCTTCCTCCACCACAGCCGGAGCTGGTTGGGCTTTTCCGCGGAGGAGCGTGTGGCGTAAGATCAATGCGGCTGCCGCAAGGATCAGCACCACCAGCATAAAGGTCTGGTTGAAGTTGATCCCGGCGATCTCGGACGAATTCAAGCGCAAGAATTCCAGAAGAAAACGGATCAGCGGGTAACCGATCAAGTAGATCAAGAAAATATCCCCGCCCTTGAGTTTGCTGGCGAACTTGCGCGCGATCCAAAGCAGGAAGAAAGCCAGGAGGATATTCCAGATCGACTCATACAGGAAGAGGGGGTGGAAACGGGTGGAGGCATCAAAACCGTCGGCATAGGTATACCCCATCACGCGGTGGGCCTCGTCGATGGAAATTCCCCAGGGCAGGGTGGTTGGGGCGCCGTAAAGTTCCTGGTTGAAGAAATTTCCCCAGCGGCCAATACCTTGCGCCAGGACCAAACCGGGAGCCACGCTGTCCAGCCAAAGGGAGAAAGGCATCTTCTTAATACGGGCATAGATATACGCCGCCAGCGCACCGCCGATGACCGCCCCGGGGATGCCCAGACCGCCCTTCCAAATGGCCAGGATCTCAAGCGGATTGGAGAGGTAGTATTGGGTGGTGATCCCGAAGGCAATATCCTGGGGGGTGGGCGTGAATACATGCCAGAGGCGGGCGCCAATAATGCCCGCAATCACCACCCAGGGCAATGCGTCCCAAACCAGCTCGGTATCCACCCCGCGCCGCTTGAACTCACGCGTGGCAACATAAGCCGCCGCCAATACCCCCAGCATGATCAAGATCCCGTAAAAGCGGATCACAAACGTATCGGTGATGTAAATTCCATCGGGCATAGACTCTCTACCTCCTATGATTTTGGCCGGGATTCTTCTTCTGCGTGAGCCTGGGAACGGACATGCCAGAAGCGCTGAAGGGCTGTGCCGTTGGCGAGGATGGCAATGATCCAGAGCGCCACGGGGGCAATGTTTAAGATCAAGGCCGGTATGAGAACGATGAAACGCTCCACCCGGCTGAGCAGACCGATCTTGGCCTCATAGCCCAGCGATTCAGCGCGGGCTTTTACATATGAAACCAGCACGGAACCGGCCGCGGCCAGATAGGCCAGAACCACATTCACCCCGTCGCCTTGCAGGGTGTAATGGATCAACAGGCCCAGGAAGATGACCAACTCGGAATAACGGTCGGTAACCGAATCAAAGAAAGCGCCGAATTTGCTGGATTTTCCGCGCAAGCGAGCCATGCTACCATCCAGGGCATCCGCCGGAGCCGTAAGCAGGATCACGATCCCGCCCCAAGTGATGTGCCCCAGGGCAAGCAGAACCGCAGCAAATGAAACGCCAAAAAATCCAAAAAGGGTGACAGAATTGGGGGTAAGTCCCAGCCGATTCAAGAATCCCGCGATCGGGTCGAGGGCCCCTTTAAAGCGTACACGTAATAAATCGGTAAAAGTATCCGGGCCTTTTTTCTTCTCTACGCTATCCACAAAACACTCCAGGTCGCAAGATAGTCCTATACTATCGTACCCAGGGCAACCTGTCAAGCAGAATGAGCGGCGGGGTGAGGAGGATAACAGGTGGGGTTGGCGCGGCGTTCCCCTCTGACTTGCCGAAAGCGCGCAGAGGCGAATTCATCGCATGGGGATGGTGCAAAAGCAGCCCAGAACGGATATAATAGTGCCAGAGGTATATCTGATGGAAACCCTTATAAGTATTATCGAGATCATCCTGGTCTTGACCCTCCTGGCAACGGTCCACGAAATGGGCCATTTCTTGATGGCACGGGCGTTTAAGATCGAGGTGCAGGAATTTGGATTCGGCATGCCGCCGCGAGCTAAACGTTTGTTTACCTGGAAAGGCACCGAATTTACCCTTAACTGGATCCCCTTTGGGGCCTTTGTGCTGCCCAAAGGCGAGAATGATCCCGAAGTTCCGGGCGGACTGGCCTCGGCGTCAGCTTTCCAGCGGCTGTGTGTCTTGTTTGGCGGGCCGGTGTTCAATTTGATCGCGGGCGTGCTGATCTTTGCAGCGGTATTTTCTCAAACCGGCGCTCCGATCACCGATCGGGTGAGCATCGCCAGTGTTTTGCAGAATTCGAAGGCGGGCCTGCAAGCCGGAGATGTGTTTGTCAGTATTAACGGCGAAAAGGTGACCACGATCGAGCAGACCAAAGCGCTCATCCGCGCCCAGGCGGGAAAAACCGTCGAGGTGGTGATCGAGCGCGGGGGTAAAACGCTAACGCTGCATCCGCTGGCCGAGCCCAATCCGGTCATTCCGGCAGGGTATGATACGCTGCGAGTCTTCTTTGGAAAATGGCTGGGGTACGACCCCGTTACCTCGGATGAATTCCTGGCAGCCGTCACACGGGCAACCGGCGTGACCTTGCCGAAAGAGATCGGGCAGTTTGGCGTGCTGCTGGGGCACCCCACCCAACCGCTCAATTACTTCGAAGCGATCCCGCTGGGCATTCAATCCGTAGGCCAACAGGCTGAGGCGGTGATCATGCTGCCGGTCAGGCTGATCGAAGGCACGCTGACCCCCGAGGAGGGACGCGTCACCGGGCCAGTGGGCATTGCGACCGTATTTGTACAGATTCGCCAGTTGGACGCCGAGAATGCCGCTGCCGGCGGCCAACCCGGCATTTTTACCCTCAACCTGATCGGACTCATCTCGGTGGCGTTGGGGGTGGCCAACCTGCTCCCGCTGCCGGCGCTGGACGGAGGGCGCATCCTGTTCGTGCTGATTGAATTGATCACCCGTCACCGCGTGCCCGCCAAGTATGAAAATGCCGTGCATGCAGCCGGTTTGATGCTGCTGATCGGATTGTTGTTCCTGCTGACCATCAACGACATCGTCAATCCGGTGGTGCTGCAATTCTAATCTCCCCTTTCCAGAAAGGAATCGACCGATGAAAAAATTTGACAAGATCCCCTTCGAAGAGATCGTTGCTGCGCTGCTGGATAACCAGAAACCCTTCTCGGCCGTTTATCTGCACCGTTTTTCCGATCTGGAACCCAAACAGGTCAAGGTCTTGCGTGAAGCCTGGCCCAAGGTAGAGACTGAACGGCGTTACAATCTGATCTGCGACCTGAACGAACTGGCATCGGTGGAAACGGTGGTGATGTTCAGCCAGGCGGCAGACGTGGCCCTGGATGATGCCGAAGAACGGACGCGCGCGGAGGCGATCGACCTGCTGACCAACCTGGAAGACTTAACCCACGGGCAGCACCTGATCCAAATGTTAAAGACGGACCCCAGCGAAGGGGTGCGCGAACATGCCGCGATCGGCCTGGGCTTCTACGTTTATATGAGCGAGATGGAAGAGATCGATCCAAAGCTTTCCGAACAGGTCACGGTGGCGCTGCTGGATACCTTTAAGAGCAAAGATTCCCCGGCTGTGCGACGGCGCTGCCTGGAAGCGCTGGGGTACTCCAGCGATCCCCAGGTGCCGATCCTGATAGAAGGAGCATTTCACGCCGACAAACCGGAGTGGATTGCCAGCGCATTGTTTGCGATGGGTCGTTCCGGCATGGAACGCTGGGGAGATCATATCAAGGAAGCGCTGGAGATGGATCATCCCGATATTCTGCTGGAAGCCGTGCGGGCAGCGGGCGAATTATCCGTGACCGATGCGCGGCCAACGCTGTTGAAGATGGCCGCGCTGGAGAGCACTTCCAACGAAGCGCTGCAATACGCTTCGATTTGGGCGCTTTCACAAATTGGTGGCGATGAAGTGCAAGAGGTTTTTGACGAGATCTCCAAAAAAGCTGAGGAAGAAGAAGACGAGGATATGCTGGAGTTCATCGAGGAAGCGCAAGAAAACCTGGAATTCAGTCAGGAAGTCGGAGCCAACATGGACCTGTGGGACATGGATCCGGAAGAATTCACCCACGATCCGCGCGTGATCGACCTGGAGAACATGGGGGATGATCTTGATGAATTTGAAGACGAGGAAGAAGACGAAGAAGAAGATCATTCCCCTGATAACGGAAAAAAGAAGCACAAACATCACTAACATGTCCATCCGCCGCCTGATCCTGCTCCTTCTATTGATCCATAGCCTGCTTGCCCCTTCTATGGCGGTCCAGGCCAACCTGCCTGCACAAACCACGCTGGAGATCAGCGGCCTGACGGTTTCGTACCGGTTCGGCGAAAGCGCGCATTTTGAAGCGCAGGTCACTCCGCTTGATCAGGTTCAAGAGATCCACCTGATGATCCAGCCGCAGGGCACCAGCACGCGCGTGGAACTGGCCGCCCCCAACGCAGAGGGCAAGGTGGCGCTGGATTACGACCTTGCCGCGCGGCCGCTGCGCGCCTTCAGCCCGGTGGAATACTGGCTGGTGGTGACTTTAAAAGACGGCAGCCAGGTGGAGAGCAGCCGTGAGAGCTTCCTGTATGAAGATAACCGCTTTGAATGGCAGTACATCGACAATAAGAACGTGGTCGCCAAATGGTACAGCGGAGACCTGACCTTTGGGCAAATAGTCGTTGATACGGCAACCTCTGGGCTGGAAAAAGCTCAGGAAACGGTAGATGCGCCTGCTCCACAACCGCTGCGCGTGTATGTGTACCCCACATCCGATGATCTCCAGTCGGCGCTGAAACTGATCAACGCGAGCTGGCTGGCGGGTCACGCCAGCCCGGAATTTGCGACCGTGTTGATCTCGGTAGCGCCTGGCCCTACCGCCCGCCTGGAGTTGGAACGCCAGCTTCCGCACGAGATCACCCACATCTTGCTCTACCAGGCTTATGGAGACAATTACGCGCGCCTGCCGCAATGGCTGAACGAAGGATTGGCTTCTTTGAGCGAGATCTACCCCAATTCAGACTACGCGCGCGTGCTGGAAAAAGCAGCTTCCAATGGTTCGTTGCTGCCGATGCAATCTTTGTGCAACGAATTTCCACGGGAAGCCTCGGGAGCGCTGTTGGCATACGCCCAGTCGGAATCCTTCGTGCGCTTCTTGTCGCAAAAGTTCGGCTACGATAGCCTGCATAAACTGGCCGCCCAGTACGCGGATGGGGTGGACTGCCTGCAAGGCGTACAAACCGTTTACGAAAGCTCCCTGGACCAGTTGGAATTACGCTGGAAACAGGAGTTCCTGGAGATCAACGCCGGGCAGCTGGCCTGGCAAAATCTGCTGCCCTACCTGGTGGTGATGCTGTTGGTGCTGGTGCCGGCAGTGGTGGGCGGGGTATGGATCTGGCGTAGAAAATGAGCCAAAATGAGTTCGTTCAACTGCACGCGGTCGTTGAGGGGCACGTCCAGGGAGTGGGCTTCCGCTACTTTGTGGTGGAACGCGCCATCGAACTGGATCTGAACGGTTGGGTGCGCAATACCCGCGAGGGGAATGTAGAGGTGCGCGCAGAGGGGCCGCGTGAGGCGCTGGAACAACTGCTGGGAGGGCTGCAGAAGGGGCCGCGCGCGTCGTTCGTCAGTGCAGTGAGCCAGGAATGGCTGCCGGCAGGCGGCGAATGGCTTGGATTCAATATCAAACCGACGGTATAATTAAGCAAGTTCTGCGGGAGCAATCCCATTTTCCCAAAAAACATCCACAACAAATGATCCAGATCGTGAAGACTTTTTCAGGAGGTATCACGTGAGCCAACCAATCAAAATCATCGCCTATATTCTGGCCGGGATCCTGTTATTATTCGGGGTGCTGTTCATCTGGGGGGCGTTCAGCCCAAACGGCCAGACCGGTTGGATCCTGGCGGGGGTGGTCATGGTGGCGATCAGCTTTGGGCTGATCTGGTTTGCTTCTCGCCAAACCGGGAACCAGGCGCAAAATGTGACGGTCAAGATCGACTTGCCGGGACAGGTGAGCATGGATACGATCAAGTGCAAATCCTGCGGTGGAACCCTGGCCCCGGAGAATATTAAATTAGTGGCGGGCGCGCCGGTGGTCACCTGCCCGTATTGCAACACGACCTACCAGCTTACCGAAGAACCAAAATGGTGATGCGATGAAAAAGGCTTTCCTGTTCCTGCTGGGGCTGATGTTCCTGCTGGGAAGCATGACCAGCCCCGCCCAATCACAAAGTTATTCCTTCCAGGTAGAGAAGGCAGAGGTCTATTACTTTGCCAATGCCGACGGCAGCGCATCAGTAGCCTATTACCTGGATTTTTATAATGAAACTTGGGGTGCGCCAATCGAATATGTCGACCTGGGACTGCCCTCACAATCGTTCGACCTGAACAGCGCGATCGCTAAAGTAGATGATATCCCGCTCAGCGATATCAGCATCTGGTCGGGCAATGGCATCACGGTGGGGCTGGGTGGAAATGCTATTCAGCCCGGCAAGCGCGGCAAAGTGTTCATCCAGGTAGCCACCATCACCAAGGTCTTTTACGATGCTGACGTCCAGGCCTCCGAAAAATATGCCAGTTTCCAATTCCAACCCAACTACTTTGGCTCGGAATACGTGAACGGCTCCACCGATATGACCGTCACCCTGGTACTGCCGGTAGGGTTGAAAGAAAGTGAACCGTATTATTTCACCCCCAGCGGCTGGCCGGGGACCAGTGAACCCTACTCCAATTTTGATGAGCAAGGCCGGGCTTACTACCAGTGGCACACAAGCAATGCGAACAGCTCCACGCCCTACACCTTCGGAGCAGCCTTCCCGGCCCGATTAATCCCTGACACGGCCATTGTGCGTCAACCGGCGATCACGATCAACCCGGAAGATATCCCGATCATCCTCATGTGCACCTGCTTCGCCGGGTTCTTTATCTGGTTTCTCTACGAGATGTTTGTGGGGTCCAAGAAACGCATGCTGCAATACATGCCGCCCAAGATCGCCATCGAAGGCAACGGGATCAAACGCGGCCTGAGCGCTGTGGAAGCGGCGGTGTTGATGGAACAACCGCTGGATAAGGTACTGACGATGATCCTCTTTGGGGTGATCAAGAAAGGCGCGGCAAAGGTTGCCAAGACCGATCCGTTAACTATCGAGGAACCCGGGCCGCGCCCGGCAGAACTGCGCGCATATGAGACCACCTTCCTGGATGCATTCAAACAACCCAATATGATCGAACGCAAGAAAGTGCTCAGCACCATGATGGTGGGGATCGTCAAGGCGGTTTCGGAAGAAATGCGCGGCTTCTCCCGCAAGGAGACCGTGGCGTATTACGACAGCATTATGAAAAAAGCCTGGGAACAGGTGGAAGGCGCCGGCACGCCGGAAGTGAAGATGCAGAAATTCGACGAAGCGATGGAATGGACGATGCTGGACCGCGATTTCAATGATCACACGCGGCGCGTGTTTACCGGACCGGTCATCTTGCCGCAATGGTGGGGCAATTATGATCCTGGCTACCATCCCACTACCATGGCTGGAAGCGGCACCAGTGCACCCAGCCAGCCAATCACCGTCAACTTGCCGCAACTACCCGGCTCCGATTTTGCCGCTTCGATCATCAACGGCGTGACCGGTTTCTCGGGCAAGGCGGTGGGCGATCTGACCGGCTTCACCTCTTCGATCACCAATGTGACCAACCCGATCCCGGTATCCACGTATAAGTCGAGCGGCGGGGGCAGCCGTTCGTCGTCTGGCGGCGGGCACTCGTGCGCTTGCGCATGTGCCTGTGCGTGCGCGGGCTGCGCGTGCGCGTGCGCGGGCGGCGGTCGCTAAGGGATCCGCCCGGAACCATGAGCAGCCAAAAGGATTGGAAAACGCGTTGGTTCACCCCCGTTCGGGGGATGTTCAAACGCACTCCCCTTCCGCAGCCGCCTGCAGCGGGTATCTATCACTTCGAAAAGAAGCATGAAAGCGAAAAAACGCGCCTGCATTTGCGCCTGGAGCAGGATGGGAAAGGCGTGCTGCTGGTGAACGCAGCCCGCTCGTATCACCTGAACCCAACCGCCGCCTGGATGGCTTACCTGACCCTGCAAGATACCCCGCCGGACAGGGTGGTGAGTGCCGTGACCGCGCGATACCGTGTGCCCCGCAAACAAGCCGAAGCCGATTATCAGCAATTCGCGGCGCAGTTTGACGAACTCATCCGCCCGGACGGGGCCTGCCCGGTGTGCGATCTGCAACTGGAGGTTATCGCACCTTTTTCGCAGACTCCTTCAGCGCCTTACCGGATGGACCTGGCGTTGACCTATCGCTGCAACAACGACTGCGCTCACTGTTACAATGCTCGCCCGCGCAACCATCCCGAATTAAGCACTGGCGAGTGGAAGGAAATCCTTGACCGTCTGTGGAAGTTGGGCATTCCGCACGTGGTCTTTACCGGCGGTGAGCCGACCCTGCGCACCGACCTGGCCGAGTTGATCGCCCACGCCGAAGCCAACGGACAGATCACCGGCCTGAATACCAACGGACGGCGGTTGAAGGATGCCGACTACCTGCAAACGCTGGTGGATGCGGGGTTGGACCATGTGCAGATCACGCTGGAATCGCACGATGAAAAAATTCACGATGAGATGGTGCGGCATCCGGGAGCCTGGCAAGAAACCACGGCGGGGTTGCGCAATGCCCTGAAAACCGGCCTGTATGTGATGACCAATACAACCATGCTGCAAAACAACAGTCCGCACCTGGCGGGAACGCTGACCTACCTGGCTGAACTGGGCGTGCCGACCGTAGGGCTGAATGCATTGATCTACTCTGGGGCCGGAAAAACGGTGGGGAGCGGGATCCTGGAAAAAGAGCTGGAACCGCTGCTTGAAATGGCCCGGCGGGCCACTGCCGCAGCCGGCCAGCGACTGATCTGGTACACCCCGACCCAATACTGCCACTTTGATCCGATGCAGCTGGAACTGGGAGTGAAAGGCTGCAGCGCGGCGTTGTATGCCATGTGCACGGAACCGGACGGCAGCGTCCTCCCCTGCCAATCCTATTACCAATCCCTTGGGAACCTTTTACACGATCCCTGGGAAGCGATCTGGAACCACCCGCTTGCCACCAGCCTGCGTGAGCGCAAACATCTTTCCGGAGCCTGCCTGTCGTGCCTGATCCTGAGCGACTGCCGCGGCGGATGTCCGCTGGTGCCGGTTGATCCTAGCGGCTATCCGCTGCCAATCTCGGTCCCCTGATCTCAAATGGAGCGCAATCATGAAAATCCCTGAGAAAATTCGCCAATATTTCTTTCCGCCTGCCGGACCCTTGCCCGGAAATTATGATTACCGCAGCCCTGCCGGGGCAGCCAAACCCTACCGGATGCACCTGCGCCTGGAGAAGAACGGCGGCGGGGTGCTGGTGCTGAACGCCAGCACGGTGCTGCACCTGAACCAAACCGCGGCGGAATATGCCTACCACCTGGTGAAAGCCACCCCGGAAGACGAAATGGTCAAACTGATGACCAAACGCTACCGGGCCTCGGCAGAAGAGATCCACAAAGATTTCCATGACCTGACCGGGCGCATCCAGACTCTGGTGGAAATGAACGACCTGGACCCGGAGACCTTCCTGGATGTGGAGCGCAAAGACCCATACGAAGAGACCCTCTCCGCGCCGCTGCGCCTGGATTGCGCCCTGACCTATAAGACCCTTGGAGACTCTACCAGCGATTCTCCCTTGCAACGCGCCCGGCGGGAATTGACCAGCGAGGAATGGAAAACGATCCTGGATAAAGCCTGGGCATTTGGCATACCACACGTGATCTTTACTGGTGGGGAGCCAACCCTGCGCCCCGACCTGGTTGAACTGGTGCAGCATGCCCAGGAACTGGGACAGGTGACCGGCCTGTTGACCGGCGGCGAACGGCTGTGCGAGAAAGAATACTTGCACAAGCTGCTGAATGCCGGACTGGATCATATTATGTTGACCCTGGATCCCCGTTCCAAGGAATCTTGGGAAGCGCTGCGGGACGCACTGGTGGAGGATATCTTTGTTGGCGTGCATATCACCATCCACCGTGAAAATATGCAGGATATCCAAAAAATTGTCCGCGAGCTGGCGGAATTAAAAATCCCGGCGATCTCGCTCAGCACGGGCGATCAATTCCTGCGGCAGGATGTGCTGGCCGCGCGAGAACTGGCTGCATCGTTGGGTTTGCGTCTGGTGTGGGACCTGCCGGTGCCGTATTCGCAAACCAACCCGGTCAGCATCGAAATCTCTGCCAACGAACCCCCACCGCAGGGAGCCGGAAAAGCCTGGCTGTATGTGGAGCCAGACGGAGATGTGCTGCCAGGGCAAGGAATTCTGCGTGTGCTGGGCAATCTAACCGAGGATAGCTGGGACAAGATCTGGCCGGTTAAATCGTGATGTTCACCCCCGCAGAATGGCACGCGCGCTTCCAGGAACAATCTGTCTGGACTGCCAGCGCCCGCCAATATGTGCTCGGGAAAATTGGAGCCGGTCAGGCAAAAAACATTCTGGAAGTGGGCAGCGGCACCGGAGCGGTAACAGAGGCGCTGCATGATCTCAGCCCGGCGAAGATCTATGGCATTGATATCGACCCGGAGCGGGCGTCTTTTGCCTGCCGGGAGGACCCAGCCAGCTTGTTTGCCTGCGCGGACGGGTTGCATTTGCCCTTTCCCCAGGGCGCTTTCGATATTTGTATCTGTCATTTCTACCTTTTATGGGTGAGCAATCCATCTGCGGCAGTGGAAGAGATGCGGCGGGTCACCCGGAAAGGCGGCTGGGTGACAGCCCTGGCAGAGCCGGATTACGGCGGGCGGGTGGAATATCCAGCTGAAATGCGGGCTTTGGGAGATTTGCAAACGCACGCATTGCGAAAGCAAGGCGCGAACCCGGAGATCGGACGGCGTACAGCTGACCTTTTCCTGCAAGCAAAGTTAAAGGAAGTGCACAGCGGCGTGCTGGGTGGAGAATGGCAGCATCCCGACCCACAAAGGAGCGGGATGGAATGGCAGGTGCTGGAAAACGACCTGGCAGAGCTGGTTCCGCCGGAGCAGCTGGCGCGTTACCGGCAGGTAGATGAACGCTCGCGCAGGAACGGCGAGCGGGTGCAATTCGTGCCGACCTTCTACGCCTGGGGGAAAGTATAGCTTATTCCAACCAGGCTCCGCTGTGCGGGGGCAGATCCAATTCAAGCAAGCCCACCTCGACCACCTCATGGCCTGGTTGGAGCAGGTGGTGGGCAACCTTGCCCTCTGTCCAACCCAGCCCAGCCACGGGGATCTGCAACTGGCGATGGGTGGCGCTGTTGTTGAACGCCACAATGATCTTTTGCTCGCCCAGCACGCGGGCGAAAACATAACAACCACGGCGAATATCCAGGAGCAGGGGTTTATATTCTCCGCGGCGCAGGGCAGGTTTTAACTTACGAACCGCGATCATCTTCTGGATAAAACTGCGCAGGTCGGTTTTCCAATCCCCGGCTTCCCACGGGAATGCGCGGCGGCTGTCGGGATCCTTGCCGCCCTCCAGCCCCACCTCATCGCCATAATAGATGCCCGGCGCGCCTGGGTAAGAAAAGAGGAACTGATAGGCCAGTCTGACCCTGTCCTGGTCGCCTTTTAGAAGGGTGATGATGCGCTCGGTGTCGTGCGAACTGAGCAGGTTATATTGGGAATAGATATTCTCGCGCCGGTAGATGGTGAGAAGATGCTCGACCCTCTCGGCAAAATGCCCCACGCCGATCTTTCCGTTCAGCCAGTCCAAAATGGCGGTGCGTAAAGGATAATTCATCAATCCGTCACAATGCCCGTCGCTGACCCAGCGAGGCTGGATATCCCAGATCTCCCCCAGGATATACGCATCTGGGTTGACCCCTTTGACAACCTGCTCAAACTCAGCCCAGAAAGAATCATCGTCGATCTCGTTGGGCACATCCAAACGCCAGCCATCGATGCCCTGTTCCAACCAATATTTTCCAACGCCGATCAGGTATTTACGCACCGCAGGGTTGCTGGTGTTGAACTTGGGCAGGCTCTTGAGCTTCCACCAGCCAAGATAATCCACTGCGTCGCCGGGAGAATAGGCATCCACCGGGAAACGGGAAACGTGGAACCAATCGCGGTAGGGAGAATGCTCGCCATTCTCCAGAATATCATTGAAAGCAAAAAATCCGCGCCCGCAGTGGTTGAATACGCCGTCCAACACCACGTGCACCTGGTTGCGGTGAGCCAGGTCAAGCAGTGCCTTGAAATCGCGCATATCGCCCAGCTTTGGGTCGATCTGGTAATAATCGGTGGTGTTGTAACGATGGGAGGAGGTTGCCAGGAAAATGGGATTGAAATAGATGGCATTGATACCCAGGTCCAGGAGGTAATCAAAACGCTGGATCACGCCGCGCAAATCGCCGCCCTGGAAATGGTAGAGGGTGGGAAGCTCTCCCCAGGGTTGAACTTTGGCTGGATCGCGGGAAGGATCGCCGTTCGCAAAACGGTCTGGAAAGATCTGGTAGAAAATTGCGTCTTGAACCCAATCAGGTGTAGAAGTCATTGGTTTAGCTCGCTTCTAAAAGAGTTGATCACGAATGAATATAGAAGAACTGAGAATCATTATATTAACCATAAATGCATGCCGATAAATCCAGATGGAAGACCCGAGGGTTTTCACTATAAATTCATCCATCTAACCTGCTTAATAATTCCTCCGGGTGATGGTCAAAAGCAGCGCGGGGAAGCTCACCGCGGACAATGCCAAGGAGTGTTTGGGTGAGCAGGCGGTTGACGGGGACGGGGAGGCCGAGGCGCTCGCCAAAACGCACCACAGCTCCATTGAGGTAATCCACCTCGCTCTTGCCGCTGCCGCTTTGCAGATCAATATAGAAGGAGGGCATCTTTCCCCCGCGTCCCTTACCGAGGGTGCGGCGCATGAGCGGGCGAGCCAGCCCTAACGGCAGGCCGCTAAACATCCAGGCCAGCAGGCGCACGGGGGTGCCGGGAAGGTCGGTAAGGGGAATGCGCATGGCGCGCATGACCGCCAATGCCTCACGCACCTGGCGCACTTCCAGCTCAAAAAGGCCGGGGTGGGCAAAGACCTGGTCAGGCGGCAGGTTAAGGATGGCCGAGGAGGCATTGGCAAGCAAGTTGGTAAGCATCTTTGACCACTTTAAGCCGGCGGCATCCGGGTAAAGGCGCGGGCGCAGCCCGGCTGCGTCCAAAGCCTGCACCAGCGGTACGGAAAGCGGGTGACCCTGCGCCACCCCCACGCCGCGCAGACGCTCCAGGAGGATGTTGCCGGCAGCCTGACGCCCAACAGCGCTGGTGACCGTGGCAGTCAGCACCCGCTGCGGTCCAAGCAAAGCAGCGATCTTCTCTTCGTTCTCTACGCCATTTTGAAGGCAGATGAAAGAGGGTAACTGATCTGCCCAGGCACGCATCCCTTCCAGGGCAGATGCGGTATCGTATGCTTTGACAGCAAAGACTGCAAGATCAAAGGGGCCCAATGCCAGCGCCTGGTCCAGCGAACCGACCACTTGCGGTTGCAGGATGCGGCGGGTCTCTCCGTTGACCTTCAGGCTGAGGCCGCGCGTGCGCAGTTCCTCAGCCAAGGCCGGACGTTCGACAAAGACAACCGGGTACCCTGCCAGTGAAAGGCTGCCGCCCAGATAAGTGCCGATCGCGCCGGCGCCAAAACAAAGAAAGCGCAGGCTCACAGCTCAGCCTTCCAACCAGCCGCGCGCGCCGTGCAGGAAGACCGCGCCCGGCATGTTTTTTTTGCCAGCCGGTTGGACTTCGTCCAGTACCAACCAGCCGCTGGAGGTGCCCAGAGCGGGCAGTCCACACACAACCCCGCGTTGCGCAGGATGGGATTCACCGGCCTCGGCGTGGGCGCGATGCACCTTGAAGGGTTGGCCCTGCCAGATGGTGAAGGCGCCGGGCCAGGGGGAAAAGGCGCGCACCTGGCGGGCAAGCTGCCCGGCGGGATTGGAGAAATCAAGCTGCCCGGCTTCTTTCTTGAGCATCGGCGCATAGGTGGCCAGCTCGTTATTTTGCGGTTGAGGAATGATCTTCCCGGCCAGGTAATCCGGCAGGGTATCTAATAGCACTTCAGCTCCCATGACCGCCAGGCGGTCGGTGAGGGTTCCGGCGGTTTCGCCGACAGCCAGGGGGGTGCGCCGCTGGGCAATCTGCGGGCCGGTATCCACGCCAGGATCCATGCGCATGATGGTCACGCCGCTGAATTCATCCCCGGCCAGCAGGCAAGCCTGGATAGGCGCAGCGCCGCGCCAACGCGGAAGCAGCGAGGCGTGCACATTGACGCAGCCAAAGCGGGGCATATCCAGCACCGCGGGGCGAAGGATCTGCCCGAAGGCCGCCACCACAATCAGATCAGGAGACCAGGATTGGAGCTGTTCCATCGCCTCAGGTTGGCGTAATCGTTCCGGCTGGATGACTGGCAAGCCAAGCTCCAGGGCGGCCTGCTTGACCGGCGGCGCCTTGAGCTGCTGGCCGCGCCCGGCCTCACGGTCTGGCTGGGTGACAACGCCAACCACGGGGTATTGGCCAGCGAGGGCGCGCAAGCTGGGAACGGCAAAATCCGGCGAGCCCATGAAGACAACTCTGATGTTCATGGGGGGAATTTTAACATAAAATGATGGTTTTGAATCGGCGCGGCGCGAAGTGGTCGGCCTATAACGGGAGAATGTGCTGACCTGCAGGAGTATCCACCACCCGCCACCCGAGAGCTGCCAGTTGATCCCGCAAGGCATCGGCAGCAGGCCAGTCCTTGTTCCGGCGGGCAGCCTGGCGCTGATCCACCAATGCAGCCACCTGGGCAGGCACGGATTCCTCTTCGACCGGCGCTGCGCGATGAGCCGCAGTCACCATCTCCCAGGCGCGGGCGTCGATCCCGGTTGATGGATCATCAAGGAAGTGGAAGGCGCCTAAAGCTGAAAGTGGGAAGGATGCGCCGTGAGGGAAGGTGGTCTCCTGTCCGTCTCGCAGCAGGTGCACCGAGCCAGTGCCGCTGACACGGCAGTGCGTTTGCTGCATATCCAGGATCACGCCGGTGTGTTCATCAATGCCAAGCACGCAGGTGCGCGGAGAAAGCTGGGCCAGGAGGGGATCAAACCGCTCGCGGCCAATGAAACATCGACTGGTGTCCAACCCGGCGCCGCCCTGGTTATTGTTCCAATGCGGGACAATCACCAGATCCAGGCCGTAAGGGGCAAAGAAATCCAGCCCGGCGGTCCAATGCGGATCCTCGCCTACCTTGAAGATCTCATAGACTGGCAATGCCAACCGACCGAGAGCGATGGTAGCAGCGGAAGCGAGGGCCAGAGCTGCCCCTTGACGGTGGGCTGCCTGAAAAATATCCCAGGCGAGCGCGTTGCGCAGGTGGCGCACGGCATATGTGGGACTTCCGGGGCCCATGAAGAGGATATCGGCCTCAGCTGCCGGCAGCAATACTTCCGCCGATTGCGTGGAGAGAGGGAGCTCCCGACGGCGGGCCGGAACCGACACCACCCGAGGCTGGAAATTTTGCAGGCGGGTAGAAAGGTATTCGCCTACACGCATGGTTACTTGCGTTGCATTCAATTCAAATCCGGCCGGGGTCTCCAGGAGAGCGATACGCAAGGGAGAAGCATACCCTCTGGCAAGGGTTTCAAAGACCCGCCCACCTGCGGCAGTAGTCTCTCCGGATCCAATGAGGGCGATCAGGCCTGAAGGCATGAATTTATTTTACTAGGAATTTATACAAATACCATCGATTAAGACAAACAAGGCGTGAAAGATGGATGTGTTTTTAGATATCCTTATCGACGCACCCAAAGAATCTGCGTGCCGGAATCCAGGCTGCCGAGCTGTGTATGGGGAATGAAGCCTAAAGTCTTAATCATCTCATATTGGTCATACGTTTGCAGAGGTTGAGTAATCAAGAAACCATTCCCCTTGGCTGGGATCATCGATAATTGATCCCAAGTTATGCCAATAAACACATCGGTTAAACGCGGATCTCCAAAACGCTTCTCAAGATAAAATTGATACAACAATGGTTCCCAGTCGGGGATCACCCAAACCACGTCGCCAACCTGCCACTCTTCGTGTAATACCTGACTGATCTCGCGCCCAATGTTCTTTTGTTGGTTAAAATCGTTCGACAATGTCATTACACTGACCGTCACAAGGGTCAATACCATCGCTAGAGCCAGGGCATGATGGAAACGACGTATGCCTTCATGGTTGGTTTGATCATTCAGATTTGTACGGCTTTTAAATAACGGCTGCTTTCTTTCATACACCCGATTCAAGACCCACCCCACCATTAAATAAGTGAAAGGTAACAACATAATGAACTGGCGTGAAGCAAAGAAATAACTTGTAACAACATCCGCAAGGATAATCAACCAAATCTGAATAATAGTTGAGAGAACCAAGATCAATAATGGTCGCTGACGAGTACGCAAGGCTGTCCACAAAGCAGAAAAATAGAGAATTAAGCAGAGAAACCCCAAAACAAAACCAGGGCGTGAGGCGTAATTAGGGAACCATCCCAAACCAGCCATAATATAACCAGCCAAGAAATCATAGGACAACTCATAGGAGAAAGCGCTTTCTGAGCCGAAAATAACAAAACCGGGCAAGACTAAGACTGCGCTGACTATTCCGCTAAGGAGAAAACCTTTCCAGGCTTGCAAAGGTTCTTTGATGTTAACAGCTTTCCAAACCAACCATAGGCCTCCATTTAACCAGGCAAGGAGAACGTAAATATGGAAATATGCTCCCAGCGTGGAGACGAGCACAACCAGCACCCAACGTTTCAAGCCCGGCTGCTGTAACGCCCGCAACAAGCAGAAAGTCAACAAAATATAAAAGAACACCAAGGATGAATAGAACCGCAATTCTTGTGAATAATAAATGTGCATCGGAGAGAGGGCCAGGAGAGATAATCCAATCAGAGCTGACCTTTCTCCTACCAGTTCTCGGAAGAATCCTGCGCAAACCAGTAAAGTAAGGGTGCCCCAAAACACGGAGGGCAAGCGCATCCAACCCTCATCCAGGCTCACACGAGCCATCCCCCAGGCGATCACATAATCGAGAGGCATAGCCACGGCATGATCTGCGGCCTTCACGAGTGTGGAGGCAAGAGAGGGGTTTGATGCAGCATCTGCCACGCCAGCCTCATCAAACCAAAAACTATCAGAACCTAATTGAAAAAGACGGAGCCCTAGTCCAACCAGCAGGATAATAACCACCCATAACCAGAATTTCCGAATTTTCATTTCTCTCCTCCCAAAAAGAGATAACCCATTATCCTTTATTACGCTTCTTCCATTGCAACGCCAGGGTCAGAAAAACCAATGCACTCAACAAGCCCCAAACCAACCCACCGTACCAAATGGCAACGGGAGCAATCCGGTCGTTGAGCAGCCCCCCCACAACCGGGCCCAACCCGTGGCTGATGCCCCAGCCCAATCCATACACACCCAGGTAACGCCCGCGCATTTCCGGCGGGGCCAGGTTGGCCGCCAGGGTGGTGGAAGTGGGCACCAGGGTCAACTCGCCGCAGGTCATCACTATCATACTAATGCCAAAACCCAGGAACGACTGTCCGAGGGCCACGCTGCCAACCCCCACCCCGTAGAGCAAGGCGCCGGCCGTCATCACTGCCAGGGGAGGAAAACGGCGAGTGTAGCGGGTGACCGCGACCTGGAAAAAGACCACCATGAGGGCATTGATGGTCATGATCCCGCCGATCTCCGGGGTGGGAAGATTGAAATTATCCGCAGCATAGACGCTGAAGAGAACAAACATGAGGGAGGAAGCCATGCCCACCATGGTGAAGCCGCCTACCACACCCAGGAAGAAACGATCCTGGAAAACATGCAGATAACCGCCATCGGCCACCGGGGCGGCGCGCCCTTCGACCAGATGCGGCAAGGTCTCGCGCATGGCAAAGAAGACGATCAAACTAAAGAGGATCAGCGAACCGGCAGCCACCAGGAATGCGCTGGCAAAGGAGGACGCAGCAACAAAACCACCAATCACCGGACCGATGGCAATCCCGGCATTGTTGACCATACGCAGCAGGGAATAGGCTTCAGAACGCTGCTGCTCGGCAGTCAGGTCGGCTACCATGGCATCTGCTCCGACAGAATAGAGCGGCATGACCAGCCCGCGCAGGCCCATTAACAGGGCAAAGACCTCGATGGTCTGCGCCTGGATGATGAGGATGTAGACCAGCCCAAAGCTGAAGAGGCTGAAGACCATCACCCCCTTGCGCCCAAAACGGTCTGCCAACGAGCCAGCCAAGAAAGTAGAAAGGATGGAGGTGAGCGAGTCGATCAACAACACCAGGGTGACGGTGCTGAGCGGCTGCTGAAGTTTCTCGGTCAGGTAGAGGGTAAGATAGGGCCAGATGAAGCTGGTGCCGGCCTTGCTGAGAAACATGCCCCCCAGCAGGATCCAATACTGCCGCGGATAAGAATGATAATAATGGCGAAGGCGGTCAAGCATTGAGGTATTCTATCATAAGCATGTTCGCAAACCACAGCAGAAATGCGCCCGCATTCCAGAGATTTTGTCGAACCCGGCCCCTGACCGCCGTCCTCTGTTATAATACCCCGCATGAGCTTTCAAGTCGCCGGACACCAGACCGAAGCCTACCAGGTCAGCACCGAGATCTATACCGGGCCGCTGGATCTGCTATTGCAGTTGATCGAGCGGGCAGAACTGGATATCACCAGCCTGTCGCTGGCCAGGGTGACCGACCAATATTTAGATCACCTGGAAGCGCTGCAAATTGAAGACCCGGCTGAAGTATCGGCGTTTTTGGTTATCGCGGCACGGCTGGTGCAGATCAAATCTGCGGCGCTTCTGCCAAAGCAAAGCGCGCTGGGGCCAACCCAACCGGAAGAAGATCCCGGCGAGGAGCTGGCGCGCCAGTTGATCGCTTACCGGCGCTTCAAACAATTAGGGTTCTGGCTGGAACAGCGCGACCTGGAAGGATTACATACCTATTTGCGCCTGGCCTCACCTGCAACCGCGGTCGAAGCCAAGCTGGATATGACCGGAATCAGCCTGGACGACCTGGTGGCGGCAGCGCGGAGCGTCTTCCTGGCGCAGCCCAGCCTGCCGGCCCTCAGCCAGGTGGTCTCGATCCCGCGCATCACCATTCGCGAGCGGATCCACGTTATTCTGGACGCACTGCGCAAAGCCGGGCGCACTTCATTTCGCAAGACGCTCGACAGCCGCACGCGCATGGAGGTAGTGGTGACCTTCCTGGCGCTGTTAGAGTTGATCAAACGACATGTCGTGGAAGCCGAACAGGGCGACCTGTTCAGCGACATTCAGGTTCGGCCAATGGGGGAATGGAGCGAAGAACAGGATGAAGAGTCAGAATTTGGGGATTAAGACCTGACCCCTGCTGCTTGCCATGTCAAAGGGGATTAAGGTTCTACCATTTCGTAGGGCAGGCGGCCGGTGAGCCAGACGATCATCAGGCGAACGTCATTCTCAGAAGACGGCTTGCCGTATTTTTCGGCATAGGCTGCATCCAACACTTCGTAGGTTTCGGCCTTCGGCCAGGTGATCATGAAACCAGGCAGCTTGGTGCGGTCGACATCCACCGGGAGCAATTCCCACTTCCGCTCAATGAGCAGGTCGTAGATCTGCTGGCGCAGATCGAGGTGCAATTCGGACCAGGCCATCAGTATCTGGGCAGCCAGGTCGGCGCGGCGCTCAAAGGTCTTGGTAACCTCTTTGAGCTTGAGCGGCAGAGGCGCCAGCATGCTGGTGCGGAACCCACCAATGCGGACATGTTTATTGATCAAAGTGGTGATATTGGTGCGGCGTTCGGCGGGAAGATTGTCCAGGTTCTCTAAAACGGATTGAAGCACTTCCTGGCGGTATTCCGGAAGCATGAACTCATTGATGGCGTGAAAGGGGAAGAATTTGGTGCGTTTATCGCTCATATTTGAACCTCACATGAGTTGGAATCGGTTTGTGCGGGACGCTTCTTTCAACATGACCGTTATATTGGCCGTTATGATTTCCCATCAATCTGGTCGCTGAGCGAATCCAGCAGGGATACTTCGTCCTGGCTGAGACGCCAGCCGGAAGCGCCGATATTCTGACGGGCCTGGCGCTCATTCTTTGCCCCAGGGATCGGCACGGTACCTTTGCAAATACACCAGTTCAGCGCCACCTGGGCAATGGTCTTGCCCTCGTGGGCGGCGCCAATACGTTCCATCTGACGCAGCAAGGGCTGGATGCGCTCCAACGTCTTGCGATTATAACTGGCACCGCGCACACCCGGAAGCGGGTTATTGGGAGTATATTTGCCGGTCAACGCGCCCTGGGCAAGCGGACTGTACGCAATCAGGGTCACGCCCAATTCACGGCAGCGCTGGAGCAAACCGCTCTTCTCCACTTTGCGGTTGAGCAGCGAATAGGAAACCTGGTTGGACGCCAGCGGGATCCCTGTGCGGTGCAGCGCATCCACCGCGCGCTGCATTTGGTCCTGGTCGTAGTTGGAAACCCCTACTGCGCCGATCTGTCCAGCATGGTACGCGTCAGACATCGCATCCATCCAGGTTTCAATACGCACAAGAGGGAGCGGCCAGTGAATCTGGTAGAGAGGGATCTTTTCCAAATGAAGACGCTTGAGACTGCCTTTCAGGGCGCGTTTAAGGCTGCCGCGAGTAAATCGCCAGAGAAAAGGCATGAATTTAGAGGCGATGAGGAACGAGCGAGTTTCGATAGGAACCTCACCGGTTGCGGGATCCTTCTCGCGCAGCATGCGTCCCAAGAGGGTTTCCGATGCACCCTGCCCATAGACCTCGGCAGTGTCGAAGAAGGTAATCCCGCCCTCCAGGCTGGCACGAAAAGCCGCCAGCACATCCCCCTCCCGATAGCCGTTCCCATACCCCCAAAACATGCGGTCTCCCCAGGCCCATGTGCCAATTCCAAGTTCAATACCGTCAAAGAGAGTCATGTAGATTCCTATAGATCAAAGGTTTGTGAATGGAAAGGGGCAAACGCTGCGCTCATTTTTGCATTCACAATTTTACCTGATTATAGACCAATTCGGGAATTCGATGGATGATTGGCGGGCTGTGTAGCAAAGAAAAAACACGAATAAATTAATGGCAAATTCCCCGGCCTTGGTGCTAAAATAAGCCTCATGGAGCCCTGCCAATGAGCCAAGACGATGTCACCCCCATCCGCCAGCAATACCTGGATATCAAACGCAATTACCCGGATACGATCCTGTTCTTCCGCCTGGGTGATTTTTATGAGACCTTTGACCACGACGCGGATATCACCTCCCGCGAACTGGACCTGGTGTTAACCTCGCGCCCGGTGGCCAAAGGGGTACGCATCCCAATGGCCGGCATTCCCTACCACGCGGTGGATAATTATCTGGCACGTCTGATCGAAAAAGGCTACCACGTGGCCATCTGCGAACAGGTGGGCGACCAACCCAGCAAAGGACTCTTCCCGCGCCAGGTGGTGCGAGTGGTGACGCCCGGCACGGTAGATGATCCCGGCCTGTTGCGCGGCGACCAAAACAACTACCTGGCGGCGGTCTTTCCCCAGGCCGAGAAGATCGGTGTAGCTTATGTGGACATCACTACCGGTGAATTTGCCGCCACAGAACTGGACGGCGAAGACCCGCTCTCCTTGCTGCGGGCGGAGCTGATCCGCCTGCGCCCGGCTGAAGTGCTGTATCCCGACAGCGCCAATTTACCGGATGGGCTCAACCTGCACAGCACGCGCTGGCCTTCCTGGCGATTTGAACCGGGACGCTGCCAGGAGGCCCTGCTCCAGCAGTTCCAGGCGGCCACGCTGGATGGTTTCGGCCTGCGCGGGATGACATACGCCGTTCGCGCCGCGGGGGCCGCCCTGCAATATGTGCAAGAAACCCAATCAGGAGCTTTAAAGCTGCTGACCGGCCTGGAATCGTATTCGCTGAACGAATTCATGACCCTGGACGCCGCTACCCGGCGCAATCTGGAACTGACCGAGACCATCCGCGATGGGAAGGTGGAAGGCTCACTGCTGGGGGTGCTGGACCAAACCTCCACCCCGATGGGAAAACGCATGATCCGCCAGTGGGTGAGCAAACCGCTGCTGGACCTGGAAACCATCCGTCAGCGACAAGAACGGGTGGCATACCTGCACGAACGGGGCGTGCTGCGCGCCGAACTGAGGTCTGCCCTGCGCGCGCTGCGCAACGATCTGGAACGCCTGGCTAACCGGGTGCTTTCCGGCAGCGCCCAGCCGCGCGACCTGGCCGCCATGCGCGCCACGCTGCGCGCCCTGCCCAAGGTCCCCTCGATCTTTGCGGATGCCGACAGCCCGCTGCAACCGCTGCTCCGCCTGACGCATCCTTGCAGCGAGGAACTGGCCCTGCTGGAAGCCGCCATCCAGGAAGATCCGCCGGCCACCCTGGCAGGTTCGGGGATCATCCAAAGCGGCTATTCTGCCGAATTGGACAACGTGATCGAAGCCTCGCGTCACGCGCGGGAGTGGATCGCCAACCTGGAGAGCGTGGAGAGAGAACGCACCGGCATCAAATCGCTCAAGGTGGGGTTCAACAAGGTCTTTGGATATTATATTGAGATCACCCATTCCAACAGCGCCAGCGCTCCGGAGAACTACATCCGCAAGCAGACCCTGGTGAACGCGGAACGCTACATTACCCCGGAAATGAAAGAATATGAAACGCTGGTGCTGAACGCAGAAGAACGCATCCATGAGATCGAGGTGCGCCTGTTCAAAGAAGTATGCGCCAACCTGGCGCGCAGCGCAGGGACGGTGCTGGAAACAGCGCGCAGTCTGGCAGAACTGGATGTGCTGGCAGCACTGGCCGAAGTGGCTGCCCTGGCAGGCTATACCCGCCCGGAGGTGAGCGACGATGCTGCCCTGGAGATCCGCGACGGACGCCACCCGGTGGTGGAACGCAGCATGAGCGGGGAGCGCTTTGTGCCAAATGACGCTGCCTTCGAGGAAGGCGAAATCGTGCGCGTCATCACCGGGCCCAACATGAGCGGCAAGTCCACTTTTCTGCGCCAGACGGCATTGATCGTGCTGATGGCGCAGATCGGCAGCTTTGTGCCGGCCGCTGCAGCGCGGATCGGACTGGTGGACCGCATTTTTACCCGCATCGGCGCGCAGGATGAAATCCACGCCGGACAATCAACTTTCATGGTCGAGATGATCGAAGCCTCCAATATTCTGCATCATGCCACCCCGCGCAGCCTGCTGGTGCTGGATGAACTGGGGCGCGGCACCAGCACCTACGACGGGCTTTCAATCGCCTGGGCGGTGGTGGAGTACATTCATAATCATCCACGCCTGCGCGCGCGAACGCTGTTTGCCACCCATTACCACGAACTACTGGAACTGAGCCAACTGCTGCCAGGCGTGCGTAACTACAATGTAGCAGTCAGCGAAAGCGAAGGCCGGGTGATCTTCCTGCACAAGATCGTGCCAGGAGGCTCCGACCGTTCTTACGGCATCCATGTCGCTCAACTGGCCGGGCTGCCGGCGCCGGTGATCCAGCGCGCTAATGAGATCCTGACCCAACTTGAAGAAAGCTCCGGCAGCGCTGTGCATTTGAATCCGGAACTCCCCCAGCAGATGGCACTCTTCCCAGAGACCAACCCACTGATCGATGAGTTGAAAGATCTGGATATCAATTCGCTATCGCCAATCGAAGCGCTTAATAAACTTTATGAATGGAAAAAAAGATTTACCAATTGAGCAGGCTCTTTTTGTGCTAAAATAATCATATGTCCACCCCACCCATTGAGGAACGTCCCGCAGAAATAGAATACAGGAAAAAATCTTTCCTGGAAGTTTGGCTGCCGATCATCATCGGGCTGACCATTCTGGGCGGTCTGGGCATTCTATCCATCGTGCTGATGGCTGGACAGGGCACCTCGGATGGAGCAACCAAGTGGTCGCACATTTCCAGCCTCTACCTGGTATCCATTCTTTGTCTGTGCAACCTGGTGCCGCTGACCATTTTAGGCGCGCTCGTGTATTTCATGCGCAAAGCGCCTGGAGGGGTGATCGACCTGACGCACAAATTGCAGGATAAGACCGAGCAACTCTCTGCGGGCGCGCGCAAGGTCAGCGATAAAGTGGCAAAGCCGATCATATCGGCAAGCAGCAAGGCAGCCAGCGCGGGGCGGCTTTTCCGCCGCGGCAAAAAACCCGAGGCCTAATTCCATCCATCGAGAGGGATCGTGATTATGGAACAAAACTCAAACTGGAAACTCACCACCTGGATCGCCGGCGCCTTGATCGGGCTGGCAGCCGGATTGTTCGCGGCGTACACGCTGATCAAACGCGCCGAGGCAGAAGAAAGCAAGCCCAAGATCACTCCCGGCGATGGGGTTAAAGTGGGCATGGGCCTGTTGAGCGTATTAAAAGTCGTATCCGACCTGGGCGCCGGGAAAAAGTAAACTACGAAGACCACCCCTCTGATCCGCTTCCTGATCGCGGGACAGCTGCGGCGCAATTTCATTTTGCCTGTCTCTGACCGTCCCTCCCTGGATATTCCAGGAGGGAATCTCTTGTATGCCAGCGCCGGATTGGCGCTGTGGGAAGGTGCATTGGGATTGATCGCGCGCGTGGGAGAAGACTATCCGCGCGATTGGCTGCGGCAGATCGAAGGACGCGGGTTCGATACCCGCGGGATTCGCATCCTGCCCGAATCGATCGATGTGCGTGATTTTTACGCCTATCCAGAGCCGGATGTATGTGAAACCAACCAGGCAGTGAGCCATTTTGCGCGCCTGGGACTGCCGTTCCCGAAAGCTCTGCTCGGCTATACGCCCTCCAACGGCACACTGGACACCCGCACGCAGCCTACCTTGAACACGCTGCGGGCGAACGATTTTCCCAGCGACTACCTGGATGCCACCGCTGCGCACCTCTGCCCGCTGGATTTCCTCAGCCACAGCCTGATCCCTCCGCTGCTGCACCGCGGGCAAGTGGCTAGCGTAACCATCGATCCAGCAGCGGGGTACATGAACCCGGCCTTTTGGGACGATATGCCGCGCCTGTTCAAGGGGATCACAGCCATTCTGGTATCTGAACGCAAAGCTGCCGCGCTGTTCGAAGGCCGTTCGCGCGACCCCTGGGAGATGGCGGAAGGTATGGCAGCTTTTGGATGCCCTTTGGTGGTGCTGAAACGTGGCGCCGCCGGGCAGTATTTATACAATGCAGAAAAGCGAGAACGCTGGATCATCCCGGCCTACCCAGCGCGATTGAGCGACCCAACCGGAGCAGGCGATGCCTTTTGCGGAGGATTCCTGGCCGGTTGGCGCAAAACCTACGACCCCTTGCAGGCGGTCTTGCACGGGAATATCTCCGCCTCCCTGGTGGTGGAAGGCTCCGGACCTTTCTATGCGCTGGACAGCATGCCCGGCCTGGCCGAAGCCCGCCTGGCATCCTTGAAAGAGCTGGCAAGGAAAATATAGAGAGAAAATAGCAGGCGGAGGTGGATCGACCCGTCTGTGGTGGTCCGATATTATTTAAGGTCGATCACTTCGTACACTTTGACCGGTTCGCGCTTGCCCTTGGCCGTAATGGGTTCGACCGGTACAACCTTTACCCAATCTGAAACCAGGGCAAAAGCCGCTTCACTGATCAGGATCTGTCCGCCGGCAGCATTCTCCTGGATGCGGCGGGCAGTGTTCACGCTGTCGCCAATGGCAGTGAAATCCAGACGCTTCTCTGTGCCCACCAATCCCAAAACGGCATCCCCAACATGGATCCCCACGCCAAAGGAAAGCTTGACCCCTTCAGGTAAACCCGCGGAAAGGCCGGGAAGGGCATTCCGAATGGCCAAAGCTGCACGGACGGCGCGCAAAGTATGGTCTGGCTGCGGCACGGGGGCATTGAACCAGGCCATCACCGCGTCACCGAGGAATTTATCCACCGTGCCGCTCTCGTCTAAGACGGCATCGGCGGCGGCAGCGAGGAAACGATTAAGTACGGTCACCAGCTCTTCCGGAGAGACCGTCTCGCTGAAACTGGTGAATCCGCGAATATCGGCGAACAGGGTGGTGATTTGAGCCTTGCTGCCCCCCAATTTGATACTATCGGGATCCAACTGGCCGATCACGGCTGGAGAGACCATGCGTTCAAAGAGACGGCGTTGGGCTTCCAATTTCTTCTTTTCGGTGAGATCATCGACCACGATGGCCACTCCGCGCGTGGTATCGTCGCTGTCCTTGAGCGGAGAAAAGCTGATGCGCAGATCCTGGCGCCCACGTTCCGGCAAATGCGGGCTGACCTCCACCCCCAGAACGGACTGATTGTCTTCCAAGACCGTGCGCAGGTACGGCTCCATATCGGGCGCCAGACCCGGCAGCCCGTCCGCCAGACCCAGGCCGACCAGTTCCCCGGCTGCACGACCAAGGATGCCTTCGGCAGCCCGGTTACACATCAACACACGCTCCCCCAGATCGGCGGTGACCACGCCGCTGGCAATGGAGGAAAAGACGTTGTCCATCAGGTTCTTCAACTCGGTCACCTCGGCCAGGGTACGCCGGACAGAATCGAACAGGCGCGCATTCTCCAGCGCAAAGGCAGCCTGATTGCCAAAAGCAGCGATCAATTCCAGATCACGCTGGGTGAAAAGGCCGGTACGGATGCGGTTATCGGCGTAGATCACGCCAAGAAGGTTATCCTTGATCTTGAGCGGGACGCACAAGATCGAGCGCAGGTTGTAGGCAACAATACTTTGCTGGCCGGTGAAACGCGGATCTTCCTGGGCGTTGGTGGTGAGGACCGGTTGGCCGCCATCCACCACGCGGTTAATGACCGTGCTGCTAACGGCAAACTCGGATTCAGAAAGCGATTCCTGGCTCCAGTTGCGGGCAATGCGGATGGAAAGCTCGCCGTGCTCGTCGCGCAGCATGAGAAAACCCCGCTCGGCGCCTGTGAGGCGAATGAGGGTATCCATGACGATCTGCAGGACCATCTCCAATTCCAGGGAGGAATTGATCACGCTGCCGATCTTGATGTAAGCGCGCAAGCTTTTACGCTCCTCTTCCAGCATGGACACCGTGCGGCGAATGGAGGGCATCATGCCAGCCAGCTGGCTGACCCCATTAATAATGAATGGCGGGAGTTGTAAATTCTTGTTCTGCTGGATATAAGCTTGCAGTTGTTCAGCCTGCCCGGTTAACTGGACAAATTGCCCCTCGATGGTGGAAAAAGAGCCCGATTCTGTTACCATAACAGTCCTTCCACTAGCACTAGGATAAATGCAATTTCCGGCGCAGAGCAATGGGGAAAACGATCCGCCAGAGCTGCCAGTGTGCCTGCTGTGCCTGTCCAAGGTCTACTACGTACGGCCCATAAATGGAACGATGATATTGCTCCAACAAAACAAGGGCGGGTTCGCGGGTCTGCGGGACGGCAGCATAAAGGCGATGGACGCGTTCCAACGGGGTCTGAGAAGGATCCACCGGAGTACCTAATAATTTTAACATCAAATCAACCCGCGCGAACAACTTTTCCACGGGCAAAAGTTCCGCTCTTTGGAAGCGCGAGCGCATCCACTCCGGGGCATGCCAACCAAAGCGGGCAATGAACTTTTCCAAGGCGGGGGCCAGCGGGGAGGCCATATCCGGATGATAGCGGCGGGTCCACAGCCACAGGCCGGTGGAGGCGCTGCCAATGATCACGAAGAAACCGCCCCATACCACCACCAGCGGCATGCCACCAGTGAAAGGCACTGCAAACGAGCGCCCGCGGGATTGCTCGGGATTCTGCTCGGAGTCTGGAGTCTCTTCAGGGTTTGGCGTTTCAGGATTGGCGGAATTCTGGGAGGTCTCGGGGCGCTGGATCTCCGGGTAGGTGACGGTAGGCTCAAATTCCACCCAGCCGGTGCCGGGGAAATATACTTCCGGCCAGGCATGACCATGCCGTCGCCGGATGGTGAACTCATCCCGGGTGATCTCCGAATCGCCCTCGGCAAACCCAACCGCCAGGCGGGCAGGCACCCCCATCGCTCGCAGCAGGACCACTTCGGCAGATGCATAGTAATTACAGAAACCGGCTCGCTGGGTGAAGAGGAACCAGTCGACCATGTCGCGGTCCTGCGGAACAGGGGGAACTGCCTGTACATAGGTGATATGATCGCGCAAGTATTTGGTAACCGCCTCAGCCTTTTCATAAGGCGTTTTGGCATCGATCGTGATCTGTTGGGCCAACTGTACCACCCGGGTGGGGATCTCCTCGGGAAGCTGCAAATAGCGCTGGACGACCCAATCCGGATACTCCTCCCCTGCCATTTGAAGCTGCTCCACGCTGGCGTTGGTGATCCAGGCTTGCAGACGGAAATTCTGGCCGGTGCGCAAGGGCGGGTCGGCCATCAGGGCAGTGATATTGCCCTGCGCGCCATCTTCCGACACTGCTTCAGCCACCACTTTTACCGGATAACTGGAATAGAGCGGCAAATTAGGGGTATAAACCGCCGCCATTAAATCCACGTTCGTAATGATATTCATGTTCACAATGACACGCCCAATGTAGGCAGGGCGAGCAAAAGGCCAGCGTCCGGGAAGGCCGGGAAACCGTTGATCGATATTGCTGTACCAACGTGTGCCGTCATACATCTCATAGGTGCGTCCCACCCAATACAGGCGGGCGGTTGCTGGCGGCGCCTGGGTGAGCTGGGCGGTAAAGACCAGATCTTCACCCAACGGGCCTCCCTGGCCAGCAGAGAAGGAGGAGGTGTACACGTCGGAACTGCTGACCGCGGCAGTCTGCAACCCGGCCATGGCATTGCCAATGCGGCTGCGCAGATCGTCAAGGGTCTGATCAAACTCGCTGCGCACTTGCGAATCAGGATTGAATAGATCCACAAACGAAGGCATATTCCAGCAGACAAAGACCAACAAGACCCCGACCACCAACAGCAGGCGGCCCTGGTCATAACCAGCCTCCAGATCATATTCTACTTCCTGGCGCTGCCATTCCTTCCGCTGGCGCAAGAAGTGAATCCGCCCGATCAAGAGCAGGCTGAAGAAGACAAAGAACGCCCCATAGGTCAGGCGGTTATCAATCGCCGGGTTGTAATAATCAATGATGGCGAGGGCAATCCCGGCCACCAGCAATCCGCCCCAGGGGCGGGCATTGCGGGTGAGCTGGAAAGCGGCAGACAGACTGAAGGCCCAAAACAACAGGCTCATTGCGAAGACAAACAGCAATGGATCCTTGACCGGCTGGTTTTGGCTGAGAGTGTGAACGGCAGAGACCAGTTTATCGGCCATGAGGGGCAGGCGTTTTTCCCAATTAAGCGGATCATAAATGGCGCCCAACCGCCAGGGGACAAAGAAGATGGTAAAGATCAACGCCATCCACAAGGCGACACGCCAGTGAAACTTGCTCTTGCCCAGCAGCGCCCCAAGCAGAATACCCAGAAGCGTAACAAATTGGACAGGCTCAAGAACTTTTGTCCAGCCAGAATCTAACAGGCGCGTTGTCGCGGTTAGCAACGCGCCAGTTAAGAAAATGAGGGACGGCCAATCCCACCATCTTTCCAGCTTCTTTTGCATGGATTGAGTGTACAATAAATATGACCTTTTCGTCAATGTACGATAATCCAATATTCTCCTTTTCAAGAAAGGAAACAGCTATGCCATTCTCGCTTCTTCTCACCGAAGCCGGCTGGATCGCCGCTCTCCAGACTCTCGGCGCCTGGCTGGTGCCAATCATGCTTGTTTTCACCGTCTTAGGATTTGAAGAATTTTACCTGCTGGTGGTGCCGTTGACCTACTGGTGCATGGATGCCGCGCTGGGGGCGCGCCTGGGAGTGATGTTGATGTTCAGTCAGGCAACCAACCACCTGCTCAAGGCGGCGTTCCACTCCCCACGTCCATACTGGATCGACCGGAATGTGCAGGCTTACAGCGCCGAAACATCCTTTGGCCTGCCTTCCAGCCACGCCCAGGTCAGCCTGAGCATGTGGGGAGCCTTTGCGGCCTGGTTCCGGCGCCGCTGGATCACGATCGTGTGCATCGTGGTGATCTTCCTGATCGGTTTCTCGCGGGTATACCTGGGGATGCATTTCATCAGCGACGTGTTGATCGGCTGGTTGATCGCCGGAATCCTGCTGTGGGCCTTCCTGCGCTGGGAAAAACCGTTCATCAAACACTTCATCAGCCTGGCGTTTTGGAAACAATTGGCGCTGATCACCTTGGGGGGAGCATTCCTGCTCTGCCTGCGCGGGTTGATCCAGGAGGCGCTGTGCGGCTGGCAGATACCGGCTGAATGGGCAGAAAATGCGCTGGCAGCCAGCCAGACGGGTATCGATCCGCTGGAAGTGAAGGGCATCTTCACCATGGTTGGCACCTGGATGGGCCTGTTGTGCGGGCTGGCATGGTACTACAACAAATGGGGATTGTTCAACACCCAAGGCAAGCCAATGCACCTGATGCTGCGCTACCTGATCGGGGCGGCCGGGGTATTGATCCTGTGGGGCGGATTGGGCAAGCTTTTCCCCAGCGGCGGGGATAGCCTGGCATTGATCCTGCGCGCGGTGCGCTATTCACTGGTGGGGCTGTGGGTTTCGGCGCTGGCGCCGCTGCTCTTCATCCGCCTGGGTATCGCCAGGGGCAAATCCTGATATAATGCAAATATAAAAAAGGAGAATAACCATGAGAGCATTTGGAAAATTCTTGTCAGGTTTCTTTTGGGGAGCAGTGGTCGGCGGATTAGCAGCTCTCCTGCTTTCGCCCAACTCTGGCGCGGATAATCAGAAAAAAATCCAGGAGTATATCCTGATGGTGCAGGAAGAGACCCGCAAAGCCGGAGATGAAAAAGGCGAGGAGATGCGCACGCAGTTAGAAAAATTGCGCACGGGAGAGTAAGATTTTCTGATACGAAAAAGGGCCTGGAGTTTGGCTATATTCCAGGGGTAGTTGAAAAAAAGAAGCCTCTTGAG
>CAYRHN010000010.1:0-157760 GCA_964424115.1 uncultured Anaerolineaceae bacterium | reverse complement strand
TCCCGCTTCTTCTTCCTCCTCCTGACTTTCGCTCAAAGAGCCAAAGTCCAGGCCCTTTTTTTGTGCTATTGATCCACAAAGAGATCGTACATTTCTGGGAGAGTCTTCCATATCACGCGCCCATCTCGAACATAGGCGTCCAGCCGCTGCAACCATTCCTCCAGCAATCCCATGTCCAATTCCTGCCCGAAGCTCCAGGCCACATAATAAGTATTCACCTGGCCGGGATGGGCAAGTGCCAGAGCCTGTTCCAGTTCCTCAAAATACAGGTCGATGTCCTTTTCGGTGAACTCGCAATTATGCGACGAGCTTCCACCTGCATCTTCTTCCAGGCAAGGCAAGACCCCGCTGCTGGGCAGTAAAACGAGCCGGGCGTTTGGATCGTTTGCCAGCCAATTTTCGCCAGATGCCGGACGCCAGGGGGTGATGCGATCTTCCAGGTCGGGGGGGAATACCTGGTGGCAGGCGCCAGGATTTGGGCAATCGCGGTACTCTTCCGGGCGCTGATCTTCCGGAAAGGACATGACGCTGTAAGCCACCTGACCGGTGGTGAACTGGTAGCCGGCATCGATGGTGGCCTGGACCCAGTCGCAATGCGAGGTATTTCCAGAGACATGCCGGACGGTCACGCCAAGCTGTTCCAGTTTGACCTTTGCGGCGTGTAACTGATCTGCGAATACCGAGCAGTCGAAATCGCGTTCACCGCCGATATCGGCATGCACCCCAATGCCGTGACCGCGTTGCTGCATTTCCAACAATACATTATCCCCCCACTTGAGTACGCCGTCGGTAACTTCCTTGCTCTCCCAGGTCAATTTGGCGCCGTAGGTCTCAAACAGGCCGGCATACTCGCGCATCAAGCGGACATGATCCGCGAATCTATTCTCATTCTTGTCATCATTCCAGCCTTCCAGGTGAACCATGATACCCACGTACAGGACCTGCTTTTCGGCCTGTGACGTGGGGGTAGAAGTAGCCAGGGCTGCTTCCGCGGTCCGAGTAATTAACTCGGGTGGCATGGGAAATTCCTCCCGGCAATCTATCTCGCAATTCGTCTGGTTTTCCGGGCCATTACAAATATTATCCCCGCAGCGCCCGCTGGAAGGATCGCGCGTTGAGGCCGGACTGGCCGCAGGTGCAGTCGCTTGGCAGGCCGATAGGAAGAGGAATATTAAAAATAAGAGGAACCATTTTTTCATTCCGGGAACTCCTTGAAATGGATAAGAAAAACCAGGGGATTTAGGGACGACAAATTAGTGTAGCATAAAAATAACCGTGATATATAATAAATCCATGCCAGCCATCATCGTCAAAAACCTGACCAAGACCTTTCAATCCAAGCGCAAGGCTGCCGGATTCCGCGGATCCCTGCGCTCCCTGTGGAAGCCGGATTTCCGCACTGTGGAAGCCGTGCGTGGGATCTCCTTTGAGATGGAACCCGGCGAACTACTCGGTTTCATCGGCCCGAACGGGGCAGGAAAATCGACCACAATAAAGATCCTGACCGGCATCTTGCATCCTTCGGGCGGGGAGGCCAATATCCTGGGTTTCACCCCCTGGAAAGACCGCCAGAAACTGGCCTACCAGATCGGTACCGTCTTTGGACAAAGGCCGCAACTGTGGTACCACCTTCCTGCGGTGGACACCTTTCTGCTGTTTGGAAAAATCTACGAGATGGACGAACGCGAAACGCGCAGACGGATCGGAATGCTGGCCGAGGCTTTCGAGATCCAGGATCTGCTGGAAACCCCGGTGCGCAAGCTCTCGCTGGGGCAGCGCATGCGCTGCGAGGTAGCCGCCTCGCTGCTGCACAAGCCGCGCCTGCTGCTGCTTGACGAGCCGTCGATCGGCTTGGACGTGGTAGCCAAACAGCACATCCGGGACGCAATCAAGACCATGAATCAGCAAGAACAGGTAGGCATGCTGCTGACCTCGCATGATGCCGGAGACCTGGAAACGCTGTGCAAGCGAGTGATCATCATCAACCACGGGCAGATCGTCTACCAGGACAAGGTTTCGGCCCTGAAGCGGCATTACCTGACTTTCAAAGAGGTGGGAGTGCGCTATGCGGAGGAGGTGACGGCTGATTTTCAGATCGAGGGAGCCGAAACCCTGAAGACGGGGCAATACGGAGCCAAGCTGCGCTTTGACACGCGCAAAACCCCCGTGGATGCCATCCTGGCGCGCCTGACAGCGCACGGCAGCGTGATGGATATCACTATCTCCGACCCGCCGCTGGAAGAGATCATTGCGCGCATCTACGAACAATCGCGGGAATGAGCGCCATGAGAAGAATCGCCAAATATTGGTCGCTGTTCAAAGTCCAGCTGGTAAATGCGCTGGCCTACCCAGGAGAATTGTTCTGGCGTTCGCTGGCGATCGTGCTGTTCCTGTGGGTGTTCGCCAACCTGTGGCGGGTAACTTATCAAGCAGCAGGAGTTGATACACTGGGTGGCCTGAGCCTGCCGGGAATGTTGTGGTACTTGATGATGGCCGAAACGATCGAATTGAGCAAGCCGCGGGTCAGCGCAGCCATTTCGGAGCAGGTGAAAGACGGCTCGATCGCCTACATCCTCAATAAGCCCTATCACTTTATCCTCTATCACCTTTCCATCGGCCTGGGAAACAGCGTGCTACGGGCGGCGATGAACGCCCTGCTGGGAGGGGCGATCGTATGGATCATGATGGGGCCACCGCCGGGGTTGATGGGTTGGGTTATGGGACTGGTTGGAATGCTGGGAGCCTGGATGCTGCACTTCAGCGTCAGCGCCTTAATCGGATTGGCTGCTTTCGTGACCGAAGACGTGGACCCATTTGGATGGATCTACCAAAAACTGGTCTTTATCCTGGGCGGGCTGCTGATACCCCTCTCGCTCTACCCGGACTGGCTGCAGAGCATCACACGCAGCCTGCCCTTCGCTTATATGATCTACGAACCGGCGCGGTTGTTCGTGGAACCGGACCTGACCCGCTTTGGAAATATGCTGCTGGGGCAGCTGGCCTGGTTGGTCGTGCTGGGCGGGCTGCTGATCTTTTTCTACCGGCGTGGGGCACGCCGCCTGGCGATCAACGGGGGGTGAAATCATGCGCGAGATCCGATTCTTGATGGCATTATGGAAAGCCAATTTCCTTTCCGCGATGGAATACCGGGCGGCCTTCCTGACTCAGATCTTTGGAATGATCCTGAACGACCTGGTTTATCTGGTCTTTTGGATGATCTTCTTCGACCGTTTTAAATCGGTGAACGGCTGGGGATTGGGAGACGTGTTCATCCTGTACGGCATCGCCGCCAGCAGTTTTGGGCTGGGAACCTTCTTGTTCGGCAACGCGCCGCGACTGAGCGATATCATCTCCAAGGGGCGACTGGATTATTACCTTTCCCTGCCGCGTCCGGTGCTGCTGCATGCTATCGCCAGCCGAAGCAATAACAGCGGGATCGGCGATTTCGTCTTCGGGATCATCATTTACCTGTTTAGCGGGTTGTTTACCCTGGACGGGCTGGGGCGGTTCCTGCTGGGGACATTGTTTGCGTTGGTGGTGTTCATTTCCTTCACGATCATTGTGCAAAGCCTGGCCTTCTGGCTGGGCAACGCCAGCGGGCTGGGGAATATCCTCCAGGAAGCGATGATCACCTTTGCAATCTATCCCCTGAATCTGTTCGATGCCCCGGCCAAGGTGGTGCTGTTCACGCTCATCCCGGCGGCTTTGATGGGCGCCATGCCGGCTGCGCTGGTGCACGGCTTCGATTGGGGAACGCTGGGGATCCTGTTCCTGGCAGCAGTGGTCTTCCTACTGCTTTCGATCTGGATCTTCCAGCGCGGGTTACGGCGTTATGAATCAGGCAGCGGGATACAAACGGATGTATAGATAACAGGCAAAATAAGGTGATATACCCCACCCAACGTAAAGTATTCTCTACTGCAACCAATTTCCTTTTGAACTCTCTGGCAAGCGTTTTCGTTCTTTGCTTGCCTTTGACGATTTATTTTCCCGCTTCAAAACCAGTTGCAGAAAAGATCTTCGAACTGTATGTCACGCCGGAGATCTATCTCACAGACATCCTGATGGGGTTGATGTTGGTCTGTGCCTTACTGCAACTGATGCTGGAGCGGCGCAAGCCACTGCGCGCCCCCGCCCTGGAAGGTGTGTTGATCGCCCTGCTGGCTGGCGCCGGCTTTGCATCCATTCCAGGAGCCATGTCGCAATCCCTGGCGCTGTACCAGTCGCTGCGCTGGGTGGTCTACCTGGTCACCGGTTGGGTGCTGCTTCAAGTTATCGGCAAGCAGGGGCAAAAATTCGAGAAGCTGTTCCTCCTGGGGCTGCTGCCACACCTGCTGATCGGATTGCTCCAGATGGTCCACCACAATCCGCTGGGACTGCCGCTGGAGGTAGCCCTGCCGGATTCGAATCCGCGCGCCGCCATCCTCTACCTGCAAGGGTTCAGCCTGTACAGGCCGTATGGGCTGACCTTCCACCCCAACGTATTTGGCGGCTTGATGGCCGTCGGGTTCCTGCTCTCCCTGCGCTTGCAGCCCACCCGCTGGCATTGGGGTTTGCGGGGATCGTTGTTGCTGGGGGTATTGGCCAGTTTCTCCCGTTCAGCCTGGCTGGGGCTGGGCGTGGCGATCCTGCCTTTGATCTTTGTTTTCTTCCAAAAGCACCCCTACCGCTTCAAGAAGAAACACTTGGCATGGATCATACCGGCAGCGCTGATCCTGGCGGCTGCTGCGCCGTTCATCCTCAGCCGCTTCAATCTCTCCTCCCTCTCGGAAAATGCCAGCCTGGCCGCCCGCGGGCAAATGATCCAGGTGGCCCTGAATGCCATCCAGCAAAGGCCGCTCACCGGGATTGGCGCAGGGAATTTTCCGCTCTACATGGATCGCTTCGATCTGGTGGAACCGTCGCAATATGTGCACAACGTGCCGTTGCTGATCACCAGCGAAACAGGCGTACCTGGCGGCGTGGTATGGTTGATCTTCTTCATGATGCCGATCGTGAGGTTCATGCTGCAAAAACAATCCAACTGGCAAAGCTACCCCCTGGTAGCGGCCTGGCTGGCGTTGGGGATCATTGGATTATGGGACAACTATCCGGGGACGCTGGAAAATGTGCGTCTGCTGGGCCTGCTGCTCCTGGTGTGGATCGCCCTGGAACCTCCCGAGGCGAAAAATGAGTCTTAAGGAGCGCCTGCAAACCAGCCTGCGGAAATATGCTGTGCCGATGGCTTGCTTCCTTGGATCATTCCTGCTCTTCACGCGGACATTAGCCCCGGCAGTCTACAACCTGGACAGCGCTGAATTGACCACGGCAGCCGCCACGCTGGGCATCCCGCGCGCCACCGGATACCCCCTTTACATGCTGAGCGGTCACCTGTGGAGCAAGATCCCTTTCTGGAACGTGGGCTACTGCCTGAACCTGTATTCGGCCTTCTGCGGGGCGCTGACCATCTTATTCCTGGAACGATTTCTGGAAAAGGTCCACATCTCCGCGCCGGCGCGGTTGACCGCCGCGCTGCTGCTGGCGACCTCCAATTATTTCTGGTACCTGTCCTCCATTGCAGAGGTTTACACGCTAAATACCGCGTTGATGACCGGCTTCCTTTGGCGGGCAGCGGTCTGGCAGCAACATCCCAGCCGGAAGAACCTGCTCTGGATGGGATTGATCTTTGGCTTGGGATTCACGCACCACGGCTCAGCGCTGCTGCTGGTGCCAGGGGCTGCCTGGATATTTCTTTCGACTATACGCAAAACATCATCCTGGAAAAAGGATATCCCCCTCTTTATCATTTTTTCAGGCTTACCCTTGCTGCTCTACCTGTACCTGCCGCTACGCTATTTGCAATCTCCAGCTTTCAACTACGCCGGAGCTTTTAATGCCCAGGGAGTGTTCGTGCCGCTGGACCTGACCACCTGGAACGGCTTCTTTCAACTCGTTACCGGGCAGGGCTTCCAGATATTGATGTTCAGCTATCCACTGCCCGATCTGTTGAATGAGTTGCTCCAGTTCTGGGTGCATATCGGCAGGTCTTTCTGGCTGGTCGGGCTGGGGCCGGGGTTGGTCGGCGCCTGGATTATGGCTCGGAAAGAGCGCTCTCTGGGGGTCGGCCTGCTGTTGATCTTCCTCTTGCAAATGATCTTCTTTTCTGCATACCGGGTGATCGACAAACAGACCATGTTTCTGCCCGCCGACTGCATATTTGCGATCTGGATCGCGGCCGGGCTGGAGGCGATCGGGGATTGGTTGGCTTCGGCGGCGGTAAAACTGGGCCGCACCCTCCTGTATATTGGCGGATTTGCCTTAGTGATCTTTGCTGCTCTGTGGAATTTTCCCCTGGTGGATCAAAGCCAGGATCACTCTACGGAGGAACAGACACTGGCATTGATGAATGCTTTGCCGCAGGGCTCTGTGGTCATCGGATACTGGGATGCTGTCCCGCCCATCCAATACTTCCAATTGGTAGAGGGCATCCGCCCTGACCTGGTCCCGATCAACCGTTTTCTGATCGGCACACAGACGCTGCAAGAATACTGCGCCTGGAAAATACAGACATCCGCTGTATATTTCACTTATTACCCGCGCGAACTAGAAGAATTATACAAAGTGCAAGAAGGAGATGGCTTTTACTACATTTCTCCATAAGAGATCCATGTATAATATCCAAAAGAGCAGGGAACTTCAAAATCTTACCTCGAAGTAAAGGATTTACATGAATAATAAAGCCGCGAAGGTTTTTATCATTGTGATCATATTTCTGATCGGTTTTTCACTGCTGCCGCTCGCGGTCAACGCATTCTCTGAAAAATTGGATTGGGATACCTATGCCATGGCTTATCAGTTCAACTGCGCTTACGTTGACCAAATTCCGACCGAAGAATGCGAAGCGCTGGTGGATTTTTACAATAATACAGCCGGTGAACACTGGAAAGATAATTCAGGATGGCTGGTCTCCGATAGACCTGACGATTGGTACGGTGTATCCGTGGTCGACGGGCATGTGAAGGGATTGAATCTGGCTTACAATTTCCTATTTGATGACGTTCCAAACAGCCTGGTTAACCTGACATACCTCGAAGAACTTGACCTGGATTACAACAAATTATACATTCCGGATGGGTATCCGCTGGAAGGCAATCCACTGCACCAATTTCTTTATTCGCGGGATGCGGATTGGCACCTGAAACAAGGCATCTATCAAGTGATCTTCGATACTCACGGCGGCACCTTTTCCTCATTAGATGGTTCCATTACCCTGACCATCGACCCGCATTCGATGTATTATAATGGCAGCGTCTCTCTGCAACCCATTCCCAAACCAGAACATCCATATTCCGGATTGATCTTTGCCCAGAATAGCTTCCAGATGAAAATTCACACCGACTACGGCTGGTACGACGGCTTCATCAAACCTGTGGACTTCACCATCAAGTACGATCCAGCCGCCCTCAACCTCCCCGAAGACACCCTGCGGTTATACTTGTTTGATGAATCCTCCGGGGCATGGGTAGACGCAGCAACCAAGTGTAACCCTCCCCAAGAATATGAACGCAACCTGGAAGAAAATAATTTCACCGTTCAGGTGTGCCGCGTGGGCGAGTTTGCCGTGTTCAGCGATGCAATGCGGTATTTCCTACCCGGAATACTCCGATAACAATTAAACAGGGGTAAAAACGAAGGTAGCAGGTTGGTCGCCTTGTTGGCGACCAGCCTGCCTGAAAATTAACGCAAGTTCTCCAGGCCATTCCGTTTTCTAATGTTTTTCCTGAAATAAACGTTGTATAATGTTTTTAGGAAATCCTCCGTCTCTGAAAACAGAAAAGGGGTAGCCTTATGAATCGTAAAGCCGCAAAGGTCTTTATCGTTTTCTTGGTGTTCATCATCGGTTTTTCCATGCTGCCGCTGGCGGTCAACGCATTCTATGAAAAAATGGACTGGAATACCTATGCCATGGCCTACCAGTTCAGTTGTACTTATGTCACGCAAATCCCGGTGGATGAATGTGATGCCCTGGTAGCGATCTATAACAATACCAACGGCGCGAAATGGAAAGACCATTCGGGTTGGCTGGTTTCGGTTCGGCCAAACGACTGGTACGGGGTGACGGTGATCGCAAATCACGTGCGGGGACTTCAATTAACCTACAATAACCTGTCCGGTTCCATGCCCTCCAAAACCATTGGCCTGACATACCTCCAGGTGCTGGATCTGGATTGGAATCGACTGACCGTACCGAGCGGTTACCCGCGACAATTCAATTTACTGGATCAATTCCTGTACGGGCGCGATCCCAACTGGCATTTACGCCAATACACCTCGAAATCCATTGGCCCAAGCGGTGGAAAATTCTCTTCCCTGGATGGGCTGGTCACGCTGACCATCCCATCCGGTGCTCTTTCTGCAGATGCCACCTTCGAATTGATGCCGATGCCCGCTCCAGAACACCCAACCGGAGGGCTGTTCTTCGGTCAAAATGCATTTTCGCTGGTGGGCAGCACAGCGGTTGGCGCAGGTGTAGTGTTTAAGGCGCCGGTCAGCCTCACCATCGCTTACGATCCGACCTCCCTCAACCTTCCGGAAGACACGCTGAGGCTGTTCTTTTATAATCCGACTTCCAGCCAATGGGAGGATGCTGCCACCAGTTGTATCCCCCCGTTCGCCTACTCGCGCGATCTGGAAGGCAACAAATTCACCGTGCAGATCTGTCATCTGAGCGAGTATGCCGTGCTGAGCGACGCGGTGAGATATTTCCTCCCCAGCATATTACGGTAATGCAGTCCTTTGGAATAAAAAAATTAGCGGCATGGCCGCTAATTTTTTATTTCCTAATTGTTATGCGAAAAGCGAGGCGACAAAGGTGATCAAGCCATAGGCCGCGGCGGAGATGATCGCAGTGATGGGGATGGTCAGGATCCAGGCCCAGACGATCTGCCCGGCCACACCCCAGCGCACCGCCCTGCGGCGGCGCACCGCACCTACACCGACGATAGCGCCGGTGATGACATGCGTGGTGGAAACCGGCACGCCCAATGAAGTAGAGGTAAATATGGTCAGAGCGCCGGCAGTTTCAGCAGCAAAGCCGCCCATCGGAACCAGCTTGGTGATCTTGGTGCCGACGGTGTGAACGATGCGCCAACCGCCGGAAAGCGTGCCGAGGGCGATGGCACCATGGGCCATCAACACAATCCAGAAGGGGATCGTCATTTGTCCGCTGGCATCGGTAACCAGGTAGCGGTAGGCGGGGACAGTGAATAAAACCCCGGCGATGATGCCCATCGTCTTCTGTGCGTCATTGGTGCCGTGCCCCAGGCTGTACAAGGCGGCCGAGATCAATTGTCCCTTGCGGAAAAGGTGATCCACCTGTTCCGGCGTCTGTTTGTGGAAAAGCCAGTAGATCAAGGTAACGAAGATGGTACCGAGCAGCCAACCAAGGAACGGCGCAATAATGATAAAAGCCAGGGTCTTAATCCATCCAGAGACAATGATGACCCCAAAACCAGCCTTAACAATGGCTGCCCCGGCAAAGCCGCCGATCAGGGCATGGGAGGAACTGGTGGGTAAACCGATCCGCCAGGTGATCAAATCCCAAACGACGGCGCCCAAGAGAGCGCAGAAGAGCACCAAATTATCCACCTGGTTTAGATCGACCAGGCCGCTGCCGATGGTATGAGCTACCGCAGTGCCAAAGGTAAAGGCAGAAACAAAATTGAAAAAGGCTGCCCAAACTACCCCCTGCAGCGGGGTGAGAACGCGGGTGGAGACCACCGTGGCGATCGAATTGGCTGCGTCATGGAAGCCGTTGACGAAGTCAAAACCAAGCGCCAGCCCAATGATCAGGATGACGGAGATGAGGGTGAGGTCAGGCATTGGCGATGATGACCTTCTGCATCACATCCGCAACATCTTCCACGCGGTCGGTGGCTGCTTCGAGCAGTTCGTAGATCTCCTTCCAACGGATAAAATCAAAAATATCATCCCGGTGAGAAACCAGGTTGCTCAATCCGTCATTCAAAACCCGATCCCCATTGTTCTCCAACGTATTGATCTGAACAATGCGGGCATGTACCTCGTTATACTGCTTCTTCTCACGCAGGTTCTTCATGGCAATATCCAGTTCCTGCGCGCTTTCAAGGATCAAATGTGCCAGGCGGCGGGCAGGTTTCTTGATCTCGGCCACCTGGTAGATGACCAGGCGCTGCGCCACGGAATCCACTGCATCCATGGCATCATCCAGCGAGAAGATCAGGCGTTGAATATCCTCGGCATCGAACGGTGTGATCAAGGTGCGGGGAAGAACGTTGGTAACTTCATGCACAATGAAATCACCGCGGTGTTCCAACTCCGAGATCCGGCTTACTTCTTCTTCAACGTTCTTGTAATCGTCAAGCAAGCCCGCCAGAATCCGTGCCGCTTCCAGCAAATTCGCGCTGGCTTGTTCAAAATAGTCATAGAATTTCACATCGGCAGGTAAAAAGGAAAAACGCACGTCGCCCTCCCAAAAAACAGATTGATTACATTGTCCTTATTTTATCCGTTTTTCATCAGGCGCGTAGGGAAAACCGGAGATTGGTTTGGAATTCCGCCTGCAAAAATGCGCCGGGCGGGAGGATGACGTTTGATATAATACATCCATGTCTGGTAAACAAAAATTATTCTTGAGTTCAATTGTGATCGTCGTGGTGGCGGTGGGATTGATGTTGGCCATTCCGCCGGTACGCGAGTGGATATTTGATAATGTGAACGAACTTCTCATCAAGGCAGGTATCATCACCCAACCTGAGGAAGAGATCTTCGTTCCCGGTGGAACCGTATTTGCCACCAGCACCCCTATGCCGGCCACATTCACCCCGGCGCCCACAAGAACGCCCACGGTAACGCTGGTGCCAGAAGCCTCTCCCACCCCAACCCTCACCCCAACCCCCATTCCCGCTGATACTGCGCTGGAAGGGATCACGTATATCGACCAACATGGCAAATGGAATTACTGCGGCCCGGCCAACCTGGCCATGATGCTCTCCTATTGGGGGCGCAAGGACACGCGTGAGGAAACCGCGGCCTATCTAAAACCGTTCGACCTCGACCTGAACGTGATGCCGTACGAAATGGTCAATTACGTGGATGACAAGACCGACCTAAAAGCAGCCCTGCGGCACGGCGGAACGTTGGAGGTGCTCAAGCGTCTGATCGCAGGAGGCTTCCCGGTGCTGATCGAAAAGGGCGTGTATTTTAACGAGACCTCCACCGGGATCAATTCATGGATGGGCCATTATCAGGTGGTTAGCGGATATGACGACGCAAAGAGCGAATTCATTGTGCAGGATTCGTATGTACGGGTGGGTAAAACGAACTCGGGCCGCGATTACCGTGAACCATACGATAAGACCTACGAGGAATGGCGTTCATTCGATTTTCTCTTCATTGTTATTTATCCTCCCAAGGATGAGGAAACCGTGATGAATTTGCTGGGCGAATACCGGGATGAAACTGCTGCCGACCAGATCGCGCTGCGGCGCGCCTCAGAAGAGATCTACAGCCTGACCGGCATCCAGCAATACTTTGCCTGGTTCAACCGCGGAACCGCCCTGGTGCGCCTGCAGGATTATGTAGGGGCGGCGGATTCCTATGACCAGGCTTTCACGCTCTATCCCAGCCTGCCGGAGGACACGCGCCCGTGGCGGATGATGTGGTACCAGACCGGCCCATATTTTGCTTATTATTATTCCGGACGTTACTATGACGTGATCTCGCTGGCGGATAACACGTTGGATTTCATGAAAAAACGCGCCGAGCGCCTGAACAAGGAATATTGGCCGTACCTGGAAGAGACCTTCTACTGGCGCGGCAAAGCCAAGATCGGATTAGGAGACCTGGAAGCAGGGATTGCCGACCTGCGCAGCGCGCTGCAATACCACCCCGGTTTTTCCCCGGCGTTGGATGATCTTTCTCGCCTGGGGGTGACCCCATGAGGCCGCTCCGGCTGCTGCATTTTGCTGATGCCCATATCGACATCGCCGGGCAGGGGAAGCACGATCCGGCCAGCGGTCTGCCGCTGCGGGTGTTGGATTTCCTGAAAGCGCTGGACACGATCGTGGATGCTGCGATCGCAGAAAAAGTGGACCTGGTGTTGTTCGCCGGGGATGCCTACAAGGACCGCACACCGGTGCCGACCTTTCAACGCGAGTGGGGCAAAAGGATCCTGCGCCTCTCCCAGGCCGGCATCCAAACCTTACTGCTGGTGGGCAATCATGATCTCTCCCCGGCGGCTGGACGGGCGCATGCCCTGCAAGAATTCGAAACGCTGCAAATTCCCAACATCCATGTAGCAGCAAAACCAGGGGTATGGAAACCGGAAGATTTGGACGGGCTGCCGCTGCAAATCATCACGCTGCCGTGGGTGAACCGCTCCAGCTTGATGGCTTCGCTGGAATTGAGCGCAATGGAACCGGGAAAAGTGAATACACTGGTAGAAGAGCGGCTGGATAAACTGGTGCAGGCCTGGCTGAAAGAGATCGATCCCGACCTGCCGGTGGTACTGGCGGCGCACGCCTCAGTACAGGGCGCCGTGTATGGAGCCGAGCGATCGGTCATGCTTGGCGCAGATATGATCCTACCGGGCGGATTGGTGCGCGATCCGCGCCTGAACTATGTGGCGCTGGGACACATTCACAAAGCTCAGGACCTCAACAAGGGCGCACAGCCACCGGTGATCTACCCCGGTTCCATTGAACGGGTGGATTTTGGCGAAGCCGGTGATGAAAAATATTATGTGATCGCAACTCTGGAAGCTGGAAAAGACACACAGGTGGAATGGCGCAAATTGAACGGGCGCAAGTTCCTGGATATCCGTAAGACGATCACCTCCGCAACCACCTTTATGGATGAAGCCCTGGCTGCTCTTCCAGAAGCGGAGGAATTGGAAGGTGCGAATGTGCGCCTGGCCCTGTATTACGATCGTGCCTGGGAAGCGATGCTGGACGAACCGGCCCTGCGCCAGCGGGCTGAAAAGGCCTTTGAATTTCACCTGCTGCGCAAACCACAAATAGAGGCGCGCCTGCGCTTGCCAGATCAGCAAGCCATCAGCAGCCTGCCTCCGATCGATCTGCTGGATAAGTATTGGGATGTGATTAATGTTTCGGAAAGCGACCGGAAGGAACTGCAAAAACTGGCCGCCCAATTGCTGGGAAAAGTAGAGCAAAATGCGGCGGGTGGCGAGGATTGAGCATAACAGGTTTGAAGGAAGAAGAATCGAGCGATGTCAACAACTGTGATTGAAGTGCTGGTCATCCTGGCATTGATCCTGGCGAACGGATTATTTGCCATGGCCGAACTGGCATTGATCTCAGCCCGCAAGAACCGGCTGGAGCAATCTGCGGAAGGCGGCGACCGCCGCGCCGTGACTGCGTTGGAAATGGCCGCCAACCCCAACAAATTTCTTTCCACCGTTCAGGTAGGGATTACCCTGATCGGCATCCTCTCCGGCGCTTTCGGCGGCGCGACGTTGACACGGGAACTCTCAAAATGGATTGCGGGGGTTGCCTGGCTGGCCCCTTACAGCGACGCGCTGGCCCTGATCGCAGTGGTGCTGTTGATCACCTATTTCTCGCTGGTGATTGGCGAGCTGATCCCGAAGCGGCTGGCGATGAATAACCCCGAAAACACCGCGCTGCGCCTGGCGGGCAGCATGCGCTTTCTCTCACGTATCTTCAGCCCCTTAATCCGCTTCTTGAGCGGTTCCACCGAGCTTGGTCTGCGCCTGCTACGCGTGCAATCCAAACATGAACCGGCGGTGACAGAAGATGATGTGCGCACCATGCTGGAACAAGGGACCCAATCGGGGGTATTCGAAGAAAGTGAAGAAGGCATGGTCAAGTCGGTATTCCGTCTCTCTGACCGGCGGATCAACTCCCTGATGACCCCGCGGACTGAGATCGCCTGGCTTGACGTGGAAGAGCCGTTTGAGCAGGAATTGATAGATGCCATGCAAAGCGGACACAGCCGTTTCCCGGTGGCGCACGGAGACCTGGATCGATTAGTAGGGATCCTTTCCATTAAAAAACTGATCATGCATAACTTGAACCGCGGTCAAGGTATCTGCCTGCCGCAAAGCCACGAAATCTATGAATTGCTGGAGACGCCGCTCTTCACCCCTGAAAATACCCTGGCGCTGCGGGTATTGGAGGAGATGAAACAAAGCGGCAAACACCTGGCGATGGTGATCGATGAATACGGAGGGGTGACCGGTATGGTTACCCTGATGGACCTGTTGGGAGCGGTGGTCTCGGAAATCCCTGGCAACGGCAGCAGCGACAAGCCGCAGGCCATCCAACGCCCAGACGGCTCCTGGCTGGTGGACGGCCTGCTGGATATCGATGATTTCAAACAGTTATTTGTCCTTGACAATCTCCCGCGGGAAGAGCGCGCCGGATTCCAAACCGTGGGCGGTTTTGTGGTAACCCAATTGGGCAGTATTCCCAGCGCCGGGCAGATCTTTACCTGGGAAAGCTACAAGTTTGAGATTCTGGATATGGACGGATACCGGGTGGACAAGGTCCTGATCACCCGGATCAATCCTGAACATCCGGAAGAATCCATTTCTAACTAAGCGGTGTTCCATGATCCCTGTTACCCTTGCGATTTCTGGTTTCCTTTCTTACAAAGACCCGGTTGAGCTGGATTTCACCGGTTTTGACCTGGCCTGCGTCTCCGGCTCCAATGGAGCGGGAAAATCCTCTCTACTGGACGCCATGACATGGGCCTTGTTTGGGCAGGCGCGGCGGCGGGATGATTCCATCATCAACAGCGCTGCCAAAGCCGCAGAGGTTCGCTTCGATTTTCTCTATGAAGGGTTGATCTACCGCATCCAACGCAGCAAGCCGCGCGACAAGAGCACCGTGCTGGAGTTCATGGTGCGCGAAGTGGGCACGGATACGCCCTGGCGACCGCTGACCGAACATACCGTGCGCGAAACCGAGATGCGCATCCAATCGGTGCTGCGGCTGGATTATGAGACCTTTATCAACGCATCTTTCTTTCTGCAGGGTAAAGCCGATCAATTCGCCCAGCAGCGGCCGGCCGACCGGAAACGGATCCTGAGCAGTATCCTGGGGTTGGACGCCTGGGACACCTACCGCGCAGCCGCCGCTGAGCAGCGGCGGAACGTGGAAAACGAAGCGGCCTCCTATAACACGCAGATCAAGGAGATCGAAGAGGAACTGAAACAGGAACCCGAACGCCGCGACCGCCTGGCCCAACTGCAAGCCAGTCTGGAAGAAGCCACACGCCAAAAATCAGCCGCAAAGAACCGCCTGGATAACGCCCGGCAGGTCGGCGCAGCCCTGGAAGAGCAACGGCGCACGCTGGAGCTGTTCCGCAGCGGCCACGAAAATGCGCGCCGGCGGGTGGAAGCCAGCACAGCCCGCCTGGCCGATCGCCGCGCAGAGCAACAGGCCGCAGAACAACAGATTGCAGACGCAGCCCAGGTGGAAGAAGCCTACCAGGCCTGGCAAAAAGCCCGCGCAGAACTGGAAGGTTGGGAATCGATCGCGGTCAATTTTCACCAGCATGAAAGCCGGCGAGCTGCCCCCTTGATGAAGATCGAGAGCGAACGCAGCAAGCTGGAACAAGAGTTGACCACCCTGCGAAGCCAGGCCAAAAACGCCGCGGAACTAGCGGGTCAAGTGGAGCCGATGGAGAAAAGACTGGCGGAATGCGAGGACGAGCTGGCCCGGTTAACGCTGCAACTGACAGAGCGGGCCGGCCTGGAAAACCAACTGACTGAACTTGGCGAGCAGGGCGCCATGCGCAGCGCGGAAAATGCTCGGCTGCACCCGGAGATGAATGAGCTTAAGGAGCGGATCGACCGATTGAAGGCCGAATTGGAAAATCCCCAGGCCAACCAGACCTGCCCACTCTGCGGGCAGCCGCTCAGCCTACACGATTGCGCCCACCTGGTAGAAACTCTGGAGACCCAGGGCAAGGAAATGGGCGACCGTCACCGCGCCAACCGGACCTGGTTGGCGAATATGGAAACCCAGCGGACGCAGATCCGGGAGAAGTTAGATAACCTGCGCAACGTGGAGACCTCACTGCGCCAGCTTCAGCGCCAGGCAGATGCGCTGCATGACCGGTTAGGGCAGATGCACAACGACCTTGGGGAATGGGACCGCGGCGGGTTACTACGCCTGCGCGAGGTAGAACAGATGCTGGCAGAGGGAAATTACGCACTGAGCGCGCGCGCTGAACTGGTAAAAGTGGATCTGATCCTGAAAGAATTGGGATACGATGCTGAGCAGCACGATGCCGCGCGCCGTGCGGAACAAGCCGGGCGAAGCAGTGAGGAGGCCTTGCGCCGCCTGGAGGCCGCCCGCGCCAGACTGGCGCCGCTCAGCCGCGAGATCAAAGAGCTGGAAAGCCACTTGAAGACTGAACAGACCGAAGCCGATCTGCAATTGAAAAGCCTGACCCAGGCAGAAGCCCAATTTGCAGCCGCAGTGGCCGGCCTGCCGGATGCCCAGCAGGCAGAGAACGATTTTAACCTTTTACAGGAGTCTGAAAACCGCCTGCGCACGCAAGTGGGCGGCGCGCAGCAAGCCGTGGAAGTGCTGAAGAACCTGCGCGCGCGCCTGGCCGATATCCAGGAAGAACGCAAGAACCTGGCCCGCCAGGTGGGCCAGTTAAAATCCCTTGAGCAAGCCTTTGGCAAGGACGGCGTCCCGGCGCTGTTGATCGAGCAAGCCTTGCCGGAGATCGAGGCGCAAGCCAATGACGTTCTCGACCGGTTGAGCGCCGGGAATATGTCGGTGCGCTTTGCCACCCAAAAGGATTACAAGGATAAGAGCCGGGAAGAAAAGAAAGAGACTCTGGATATCCTGATCAGCGATGCGGTGGGAACCCGCGAATACGAGCTTTTCTCCGGCGGCGAGGCTTTCCGGGTCAATTTTGCTATCCGTCTGGCGCTCTCCCGTGTGCTGGCGCAGCGAGCCGGGGCACGCCTGCAAACCCTGGTGATCGATGAAGGTTTTGGCTCGCAAGACAGCCAGGGACGGCAAAGACTGATCGAGGCGATCAACCTGGTGCAGGATGATTTCGCCAAAGTGATCGTGATCACCCATCTGGAAGAATTAAAAGAGGCCTTCACGGCGCGTATCCAGGTGGAAAAGACCTTGGACGGCTCCCGTGTGGAGGTGGTGCTGTGAGCAAGCTGGAAGAAGACCGGGCCGCAGCCCAGATTGAAGTGCGGCTGGGTTTGCAACAGCGCGTGCTGCCCACATACCGCGCACCGTTCTTTGACGCCCTGGCGGGCGCCTGTCCGCGCGGGTTGAGCATCTTTGCTGGACTGCCGCGGCCGGATGAAGCCATAGAGACCACCCAAATCTTGCAAAAGGCGCAATTCACCCCGGCAAACAACCATCACATCTTGCGCGGCGCCTTCTATTTATGCTGGCAATCGGGATGGCTTAATTGGCTGGAATCCTGGCAGCCGGAAGCTCTGATCGTGGAGGCTAATCCACGCTATCTGCGCACCTCGGCTGCAGTGCGTTGGATGAAAGGACGCGGGCCGGTGCTGGGCTGGGGTTTGGGCGCGCCGCCCCTTTCTGGTCCGCTGGCATGGTTGCGTCAGGCCAACCGGCGGCATTTCTTGCACCGCTTTGATGCGCTGTTGACCTACAGCCAACAAGGCGCCGAGCAATACGCCGCGGCAGGTTTTCCAGAGTCGCGCATCTTTGTGGCGCGTAATGCTGTCGCAGGGCGCCCGACCCACCCGCCGCCTGCGCGGCCGGCGGAGTTTGCCCACGGACGCGCGTGCATTTTGTTCGTCGGCCGCCTGCAAGCCCGCAAGCGGGTGGATTTACTGCTGCGCGCCTGCGCGTCCTTACCGGAAGCGCTTCAGCCACGGCTGGTGATCGTGGGAGACGGACCGGAAAGCACCGCGCTGCGCCACCTGGCCGCAGAGATCTATCCGCAAGCGGAATTTCCCGGCGCGCGGCACGGCGTGGAACTGAAGCCGTTTTTTGAGCAAGCCGACCTGTTCGTACTGCCGGGAACCGGTGGGTTGGCGGTGCAGCAAGCCATGTCCAACGCTCTGCCGATCCTCGTGGCCAATGGAGATGGGACCCAATCCGATCTGCTGCGCTCGGAGAACGGCTGGAGCCTGCCGCCGGATGATCCCCAGGCATTAAAGGAAGTTCTGGAGCGCGCCCTGGAAGATCCGGCGCGCTTGCGGAAGATGGGCACAGCTTCCTACCGCATCGTGGCGGAGGAGATTAACCTGGAAAGCATGGTGGCGGCTTTTGTTCAGGCCGTCCAATCGGTGATCTGAGGAGCGCAAAGCATGCATATTTTATTTGTGGCCGACGGGCGCAGCCCCACCACACGCAGTTGGATCCGGGGAGTGCGCACCCTGCAACACGAGGTAACGCTCCTCTCTACCTACCCGTGCGATCCACTGCCTGAAGCGCGAGAAACGATCCTTTTCCCGGTAGCTTTCAGCAATTACCGCGGCGGCGGAAAATCCGGCACTGGCGCAGAAGGCTCTCACAACCAATCCCGACAGGCGCTGGTCGGACGTTTTCGTTCTCTTTTCCTGGCAGCGCGCGCCTGGCTGGGTCCGCTGAGCCTGTCAACCAAAGCCGCCGCCTTCCGTCGGTTGGTGGAAGAGATCCAACCTGACGCAGTACATGCCTTGCGCATTCCTTTCGAGGGCATGCTGGCCTCTTATACACCGCCGGGCATTCCATTGATCTTGAGTATCTGGGGAAACGACCTGACCCTGCACGCGCCCAGTTCAGTCTGGATGCGCGCGCGCACCCTGCAAGCCTTACAGCGCGCAAACGGCTTACACGCCGATACGCAGCGGGATATTCGTCTTGGAAGACAATGGGGGTTTTCCTATGACCGGCCGACGCTTGTGGCGCCCGGTAACGGCGGGATCGACCTGGCTTATTTACGGCGGGAAGCTGCGCAAGCAGAGGCTTCCAGCGGAACAGGAGAGTTGGAATGGATAAACACATTGAAATCTCCGCTGGTGATCAATGCGCGCGGTCTGCGCGGATATGTGCGTAATGACACCTTTTTCCAATCCATCCCGCTGGTGTGGCAGCGCAACCCAGAGGTGCATTTTGCCTGCACCGGGATGGCCGGGCAGGCTGAAGCGCTGGGCTGGGTCAGCCGGCTTAAACTGGATGAACGGGTGCATTTGCTGCCCAACCTGCCGCAAGGCCGCCTGTGGAACCTGATGACGCATTCGGATGTGGCTGTTTCTATCAGCAGCCACGATGGAACCCCCAACACACTGTTGGAGAGCATGGCCTGCCGGTGCTTCCCGATCGTTGGCGACCTGGAATCACTGCGCGAGTGGATCGTCCCAGGCCAAAACGGGCTGCTGGTGGAGCCCGGCAAGGCGCAAGGATTGGCGATGGGGCTGTTGACGGCCGTGGATTCCCCCACCTTGCGCCAGGCAGCCGCCGAGACGAACCTGCGCCTGGTGCAGGAACGGGCGGAGATCAATCTGGTGCGAGCACAAATGCAGATCTTTTACCAAAGGAGCGTAGGCAGATGAATGAATCGCGAATATTTGGCTGCGCGATCGGCGCGGCGCTGGGAGATGCGTTTGGGATGCCGCTGGAATTTGGTCCCGCCCAACCGATCGAACGCCTTCAACGGCAGCTTTCCGCCGGACGGCTGCCGGCCGGGACGATCACGGATGACACAGAAATGGCGCTGGCGCTGGCCGAAAGCCTGGCTGCCCACCGCCCCTTGGACCCGGCACACCTGGCGAGCCGCTTCCTGGCCTGGTACCATTCCAATCCGCCAGATATTGGTTCCCACACAAGGGCGGTCCTGCGTGGGATCGCTTCCGGATTGGATTGGGAGCAATCCGCAGCGCGCGCCCAATCGTACAACCCGGCCAATGCCGGCAACGGTTCAGTGATGCGCTGCTGGCCGGTCGCACTGGCCTATTGGGATCAGCGGGACTTGTTGGTGAGCGAGAGCGCATTGCAATCGCGCGTCACCCACCCCCACCCAGACTGCGTGGCGGCCTGCGTTTTCATTAATGTGATGATCGCTGAATTGATCGGTGGAGCAGCCCTACCCCAGGCCTACCAGACTGCACTGGATGAAGTGCCGCTGCCGGTGGAAGTGGAAAAGGTGATCCGGGCAGCGCCTTCCCGACGGCGAGAAGAGCTGCCCAACAGCGGCTGGGTCCGCCACACCCTGGAAACCGCCTTGTGGAGTGTCCTGACCACCGATTCCTACACCGAGGCGGTGATCCAGGCTGCCAACCTGGGGAATGATGCCGATACCTCGGCGGCCGTGGCGGGAGCCCTGGCAGGGGCAGCCTATGGACTGGAAGGAATCCCAAGCGAGTGGCGGTTGAAACTGCGCGGCTGGTGGCCGCCCGAAACGCCGTACGAATGGCGCGAAGCGGAGTTCCTGGACTTGACAAGGAAAATATCCAGATAAGGTCTGATATAATCGTAAGAGGGAACCCAACGAGACCAATCCTATGGACGAAACCCACCTGATCCAGGATGCGCAGAACGGCGATTTGGATGCCTTTAACCGCCTGGTATTGGCTTATCAAGACCAGGCCTACAACCTGGCGCTGCGAATGCTGGTTGATAATGACGCAGCCGATGACGCAGCGCAAAACGCATTCATATCCGCTTACCGCAATATCAAGACCTTCCGCGGCGGATCGTTCCGCGCCTGGCTGCTGCGCATCGTGACTAACCAATGCTACGATGAACTGCGCCGCCAAAAACGGCGTCCCACCATCCCACTGGAGCCGGTGAATAACGACGATGACGAGGAGATCGAGTCGCCCCATTGGCTGGCCTCGGAAGACCTGTCGCCAGAAGAGCGGCTGGAGCGAACGGAGCTGGAACATGCGGTGCAGCACTGCCTGCAAAATCTGCCGGCTGATTTTCGAGCGGTGGTGATCCTGGTGGATATTCAAGGAATGGATTATGAAGAAGTTTCCCAGGCTGTACATAAACCGCTGGGGACGATCAAAAGCCGCCTGGCGCGGGCGCGATTAAAAATGCGCGACTGTTTGAACAAAATCCAGGAACTTTTACCCGGGTTGCGGCGTTTACAATGTGAGGAGCAGGAATGAAACCGCAACTGACCCCACAAGATCAGCAGAATCTATCTGCCTACCTGGATGGACAGCTCTCAGAACGAGAACGGGTCCAGATGGAAACGCGTCTGGCATCCCAACCTGCTTTGCAGGAGGAGCTGGAAAGCCTGCGCCGCGCCCGCGCTTTGCTGCGCCTGACCCCGCAGCGGCGCGCTCCCCGCAATTACACGATCAAACCTGAGATGGCAGCAGCCTGGCGGGGCTTCCAATGGATCCCCACGCTGCGGTTCAGTTCCGCCCTGGCTTCGATCCTTGCGGTGGTAGCTGTGGCCATCAACTTGCTTCCGCTTGGCGCGGGCGCCATCACACCAATGGCTGCCCAGGATATGTCGGATGCGCAAGCTCCAGCGATGGTGGCAGAGAGCTATGCTGCCGAAGTGCCCACCCCCATGATCGTGATCTGGGGCAATGCAGCCCCGGCCGGAATGGGCGGTTACGGCGGCGGACCGACGAATGATCGAGAAGGCATTGCGCCGGAAGCCACCCTGGCGGCAGAGGTGGAGAAAGCCTCTACAAGCGGGACGCCCACCGAAGAACCCACCCCACAAGCATTGGCAGCAATGCCGCCTGTGGAAGGCAACGGTCCCATCCTGGGTGTGCGCCCAACTGAAGAGGCGGGGAAAATCCAATCCCAACCGGGGGTTGCCCCACAGGGTCTTACTGCCACAAACGCAGCGGATGAAGCTGCTTCAGCCAGCAGCGAACGGAGTGCTTACCAGTCGCCGGTCTCGAACCGCTGGCTGCTCCCTGCCGCGCTGCTGGTGGTGGCGATCTTTACCGGCGGGATGGCGATCTTCCTACAACGTAGAAAAGTATGAGCCAGAACCAAGTAAGATATTGTCCAATGTGCGGGACGCTGCTGGAGCAGCGCCCCGTGTTTGGTAAACTGCGCGGCGTGTGTCCATCCTGCGATTGGGCGCATTTTGAAGACCCCAAGGTGGCAGTGACCGCGCTGATCATCCGCGAGGGGCGCGTGTTGCTGACCCGGCGGATCAACGAACCGCAGCAAGGCCAGTGGACGTTGCCGGGGGGATTTATGGATGCAGGGGAAGACCCGGCCCGCGCCGCAGAGCGGGAATGTCTGGAAGAAACCGGCCTGGTGGTGCAGGCAGGGGAATTACTGCGCGTGCTGACCGGACGAGAACACCCGCGCGGCGCGGATCTTCTGCTGGCCTACCGGGCGGAGATCGTGAGCGGGGAATTAGCAGCCGGGGATGATGCCGGAGAAGTGGGATTCTTTGCCCTGGATAATTTGCCACCGTTGGCATTTGAGAGCACACGCAAGATCTTGCAAGGTTGAAGCGGGCAAAGTGCCGGGCTGCATACCGTGGCAGACTGAATTCTCGGTGATATACTAATATCAGTGATAACCTGGACAGATACGAACCGATTATACCATTTCATCTATCTAAGAATTTTTCACCCTACCCATAAAAGGAGGGAAGAATGAAAAGAACCTGGTGTCTCGCATGCATTCTTCTGCTGCTGACGGGCTGCAACCTGCCGGCTGCTACTGCCACGGTCACCCCTACGCGCGTCACCGCCACGCCAGAGATCACCATCACGCCTACCTATCCGTGCCCTGCTCCGACCCAGGAATACCCTCCCCAGGTGGACCCGTTGAGCTCGCCAACCGACGCAGACACCCAAAATGTGATCATCCACGGGTATTTTGACACTGCTACGATCCAGACCGAATCGGGTACTTTTTCCAGCGTTCCCAACCCAAACGGCTACGGCTTGATGGTGACAGTCAAGCTGCTGCCGAACACTACCCACCACCTGACCGTGACCGCGCATGTGCCGCTTTCCACCTCGGATTACTGCACCTATGGGGGATACACCATGACCGTGGTCACCGACAAGGACGGCAATCCGTTAACCATCGTGCGCGGCGTGCCGCCCACGCCAGCGCCCTCATCTGAGGTGATCACGCCGGAGAATATCGAGAAGATCAGCCGGCTGGCTTCGGTAGATGTCGCGACCATGATGGACGGCATACACTTCGCCGGGGATTACGAACTGCTTACCTTTGGATTCAATCAAGCCATCCGGCGCTGGAGCCTGCCAGCCTTGAAGGAAATTGGCACTATCGGACCAGATGAAGCGCAGCTTCCGGGAGTTGTGTCGGCGGATTACTTTATTCCCAAAGATCATCCCACCAGGCTGGTAGTGGGCGGCGCCGGCAACCCTGGCGGGAAGGAGGAATTTTCCATCCGGGTGTGGAACCTGGAAGACAGCAGCCTGACCCTGATCGGAAACCACACTGGCAGCGTCAGCGCAGTGGCTTTCAGCCCTTCGGGGAATCTGATCGCCTCGGGAGCCAATGACGATATGGTGATGATCTGGCACGCGGACGGCAGCGGGTTGCAGGCCAAATTTGTCAGCCACAATCCCGATGTGTTGGAATCTTATTACTGCCTGCACTGGGTCGATGAGAAAACCCTGTGGGCAGGTGGAAACGACAAACTCTACAAACTCAACGCCAGCGACGGAACCCTGCTGCAAACCATTCCTCTGGGAGGCAATTACGCCTGTGATTTCTCACCGGATGGAAAATGGTTTGCCGCCACCGACCAGGCTATCGAGCTCAAGCTGGTGAACCTGGAAACCGCCACGGTTACCCCCCTGATGGCCTATGCTCCTGACCAATACCCCGGTTACCTGGTCGACGCCGCGCTCAGCCCGGATGGGCGGCTGGTGGCGGCGATCAACAGCGCAGGAATGTGGTTCGTGTGGAACACCGCCGATGGGAAATTGTTGCTGCTGCAGCCCGCTTCGTTGGGCGATGGTTACCATATTGCCTTTTCGAAGGAAGGACATTACCTGGCAATGAACGGCTGGCAGTCGCCAGTTGTGGAATTGTGGGGCATTCCTTAATCGCTCATTTTCGTCCTTATCCCTGATCTCCTCGAGGTGCCTATGCCTACTCTGCAAGAATTTGTCTCCACTGTTACTGAAAATATTGAGCATGTGATCGTTGGTAAACGCCCGGTGATCGAAATGCTGATGGTCGCCCTTTTATGCGAGGGGCATGTGCTGCTGGAAGATGTGCCCGGCGTGGGAAAGACCATGCTGGCGCGCTCGCTGGCCACCAGCCTGCGCGGACAGTTTAAACGCCTGCAATGCACCCCCGACTTGCTGCCCAATGATGTGACCGGGGTTTCGATCTACAACCAGCAAACCGGGCAATTTGAATTCCGCCACGGGCCAATCTTTGTCAATGTCTTGCTGGTGGACGAGATCAACCGTGCCACCCCGCGCACCCAATCGGCGCTTCTGGAAGCGATGCAGGAGCAGCAAGTGACCGTGGACGGGGTCACCTATCCGCTGCCGCGGCCTTTCCTGGTGATCGCCACCCAAAACCCGGTGGAATATGAAGGCACCTTCCCGCTGCCAGAGGCCCAATTGGACCGCTTCTTGATGCGCCTGCTGGTTGGGTACCCCTCTACCAGCGACGAACGGCGCCTGCTGACCCACCTGAGCGGGATCCACCCGATCAACACCTTGCAGCCGGTGGTGGACAGCAGTCTGCTTGTGGAATGGCAACAAAAGGTGTGGGGGATCTATGTAGAGGAAAGTCTGCAGGAATATATCGTCGCCCTGGTGAATGCCACCCGCAGCCACCCGGAGATCATGCTGGGAGCCAGTCCGCGTGCCAGCCTGGCGCTGTATAAAGCCGCGCAGGCCCTGGCGGCAGTGCGCGGGCGCGATCACGTCATCCCCGACGATATCCAGCAGCTCGTCCCTCCCATCCTGACGCACCGGCTGCTGATCTCGCCGGAGGCGGAATTACGTGGCCGGACCGCGCCCGGGCTGATCGCTGAGATCCTGGAAAAGACTCCGCTCAATCTCAAACCCTCATAAATCCCTGAACTCCGACCAACAACCTCTGACCTTCTGACCTATGGTTGGCTCATTCCTGATCTTCCTGATCTTCCTCACCATCCTGGCGGCAACGACCCGCGACAGCTTTGTCTTCACGTTACTGTACCTGGCGGTGGGGGCCTTCCTGGTCAACAAGGTCTGGATCGACCGGGCGGTCCGCGGGTTAGATGTGCGGCGTAACTTCGTCAAGCGGGCTTTTCCCGGCGAAACGGTGCTGGTCCACCTGGAAACATCTAACCGCGGGCGGCTACCGCTGGTCTGGATCGGGTTGCAGGATCACATGCCGTTGGAAATATCCAACAGCAGCACTTTCCAACGCGTGTTCAGCCTGGGCGGCAAACAAAGCAGCGAATATAAATACCTCTTGACCCCCAAGAAACGCGGTTATTACTCACTGGGACCGATCAAGATCAACACCGGCGACCTGTTCGGTCTGACCAACGAGGTAGAACTGGAAGGTAACCTGGAGCACCTGACAGTCTTTCCCAATGTGCTGCCCTTTTCCTCCTTCGGCCTTCCCTCGCACGCTCCGTTGGGAACGCTGCGTTCCACCCAACCGATCTTTGAGGACCCCTCCCGGACAGCCGGAAAACGCGATTATACTCGCGGCGATTCGCTGCGGCGCATCGATTGGAAGTCCAGCGCAAGCGTCGGCCGGCTGCAGGTGAAACTGTTCGAACCGTCCATTGCGCTGGAGACGCTTCTTTTCATCAACGCCAATTTCAAGGATTACCCGCTGCTGGGACGCTTCGACGCTCTGGAACTTGCCATCACAACCGCTGCATCCATCGCTAACTGGACCATTGCGCACAAACAAGCAGCGGGGTTTTTGACCAATGGGCAGGATGTGGCCTTCCCGGACCAGACCATTCAAGCCCTACCGCCGCGTAAAGGGCGGGGACATCTGATGCGCATGCTGGAGATCATGGCGCGTCTGAAGGGGCAGGAAAGCGGTCCCAGCGATGAATTTCTGGCGCTGCACTTGCCGCAATTAAGCTGGGGCACCACCCTGGTGGTGCTGACCCCGCAGGCCAATGAAGCTCTGTTTGACCAGTTCTTCCACGCACGCCGCTCAGGCATCGACGTGGTGCTGCTGCTATGCGGAGAAGTCCCCGATATTCAGCAGACGCGCAAGAAGGCGCAACAGTTCAATATTCCCTTCTATGCTTTCAACAAAGAACGCGATCTGAAGATCTGGCAGGCCGGAGGGTTGAAGCGGTGAACATGCCAGACTGGCTGCAAGCGATCCAACAAAACCAGAAGACCGCCAACCGGATCAACAACTTGCTGGTGGCATTGATGATGGCGTGTCTGGGCGGGACCATTGCCCAACTGGGAGCGCGGCTTGACCCAACTTGGGACGGCAAATATCTGATTTACGTGTGCTTTCTGATCTCGTTGGAAGCTGTACTGACGCACCATTTTAGCAGCGCTTTTTACACCCACGAGAGGATCGGCTTCCGCATTGCAGAATGGGTCGGATTTGCGGTGGTATTGAAATTGCTGCCTTACCTGCTGCACGGTTTTGAGAGCTTTAGCGCCGACGTTCAAGCCTGGCAGGGAAACCTGGTCACATTTTTCACGCCCGAATACCTGGCCTTGCTGGCCATGAGCGTATTGGTCTGGCGGCTGAGTGGGGATTTCGCCAATGATTTTGAGATCATGAATGCGGAGATCACAGATATTTCCTACGAGGAGGGAAAACTGGACAACAGCCGGGGCGAGGCGCGCCAGCGACTGCTGGACCGGGCCTTGATCCTGGGGGTGCTGGTGGCGTTGATCACCGTGGGCACGCGCCTGGAGATCGACGCGTTGTGGGCGGACCGACCCCTGGAAGCGACCACCATGCTCTACCTGGTTGCCTATTTCGTGCTGACGCTGATCCTGCTCAGCCAATCCCAATTTGCAGTGCTGCGCGGGCAGTGGTTGTGGCACAAGACGCCTGTCAGCCCGAACCTGGCGGAAAAGTGGTTGGGCTATGCAGGCATCTTCCTGCTGGTGTTGACGGCCCTGGCACTGCTACTGCCCACCTCGTACACCCTGGGATTCCTGGAATCCCTCCAAACGGTACTTAATTTCTTTTGGAGCCTGCTGATCGGCATTTTCAGCCTGATCACTTTACCGTTCCGCTGGCTGCTGAACTTATTGAATCCCGGCTCGGATGTGACCGCACCCTCCGAACCACCAGCAGAGCAGGAAACCATCCCGCAGCCGCTGCCGGATGGCACATTGCCCTGGTTGGAGGTCCTAAAATCCGTCGTGTTCTGGGCCGCCCTGATCGGCATCATCGGCTATACGATTTGGTTTTACGTGCGGCGCACCCCGCGCCTGGCAGCCTTTGCCAGCCGCCTGCGCCCGTTTGGATGGCTTTCCAACCTGTGGGCATGGCTGCGCCGGCAAGTTGGGGGATTAAGCAAAGCTGCTGGAACGGCAGCAGCCTCGCTGCGCAAGAGTCTGAACGCGCTGCGCACTCGGGCGGTGGCAACTCGAAGAGGAACGCGTTTCAACTTCAAGCAGGCCACCCCACGCCAGCAGGTCATGTATTTCTATCTACAATTATTGGAAAAAGCTGCTGCGCGGGGTTTGGTGCGCAAGCCCTCGCAAACGCCCGCGCAATACGAAGCCACTCTGACTGCCAGCCTGGCTGAGGTAGAACCGGATGTGCGCGGGATCACAGAGGCCTTCAGTGAGGCGCGCTATTCCCGGCACGAGATCCCGGCAGAGGAAAGCGGACTGGTGCGGCAAATGTGGAACCGCATCATGCAGGCGTTCAGGAACAGGATTCGAGGCAGGCAGGAAAAGACCAGCAAGGATTAGCACACCGGAGATCAGACTGCGCCAGGAAAATCAAAACCAGGGCGAGATGATATAATCTGTTTTATGGAAAAACAATCCTTCCCCCATATCCTTCCCCTGCCAGGCGCTGACACACTGGAAGTGCGCCTGGGTCCATTAATGCTGCAGCGTGGATTGAAGCTGGCTGTGGCTGAATCCTGCACCGGCGGGTTGATCGGCCACCGGGTGACCAATGTGCCAGGTTCCTCGGAATATTACTTGGGCAGCATCGTGGCTTACGCTTACGAGGCCAAAGAGCGCATGTTGAACGTCAAACATGAAACCCTGTTGAAGTACGGCGCAGTCAGCCGCGAGACGGTGATCGAAATGGCCAGCGGCATCCGCCAGACAATGGCAGTGGATTTTCCGCTGGAAAAGACGATCGGGATCGCGGTGAGCGGGGTGGCGGGGCCGGGCGGGGGGATGCCCAACAAGCCGGTCGGTTTTGTGTGGTTCGGCCTGAGCACCCCCAGCGGGGATTTTGCATGGGCCTTTACCTTCCCCGGCAACCGGGTCGAAAACAAGGCCTACACGGCGGAGCGGGCGCTGGAACTGGTGATGGCTTATTTGCAGGGTACCCTGCCGGCCGAGAATTCCTGACCCCTTGAATCCATTGAACTTTACCGATCCTTCCTGCATTGTGGTGCTGGTCTCGGCGAATACCGAGTGGCGCGCGGTGCGGGCTTATTACCCCTCCCTATCCCCCCAAGAAACGCCATACGGGGAATGGCTGGAGACCACGGTCCACGCCAGACAACTGATCGTGATGCAGGGCGGCTGGGGAAAGATCGCCGCGGCGGGTTCGGCGCAGTATGCCATCGACCGCTGGCATCCGGCCCGGCTGGCGAACCTGGGCACTTGCGGCGGCCTGGCAGGCGCCATTAGGCGCGGGGAGATCGTACTGGCCACCGAAACAGTGGTCTACGATATCATCGAGCAAATGACCGACCCGCAATCCGCGCTGGCGCATTACAGCACCCGTCTGGACCTGTCCTGGCTGCCACAGCCGTACCCTCACCCGGTGCGGGCCTGCCGCTTGTTCTCCGCTGACCGGGATATCCTGGCCGGGGATGTGCGCCGCTTGCGCGACGAACTGTGCGCTGCGGCCTGCGACTGGGAATCCGGCGCGATCGCCTGGGTGGCAGCGCGCAACCATGTCCCCTGCCTGATCCTGCGCGGGGTGACCGACCTGGTGGACGAAGAAGCCGGTGAAGCGTACGGAAATGTCGGCCTGTTCCATGACGAGGCCAAGAAAGTAATGACCTTATTGTTAGATCAATTACCAGATTGGATCCATTAACGGTAGTTCTGCATTATGGTGAGCACCAAATCGGCATAATGGTAACCGACATCCATCGGACCGTAAGCCAGCAGGCCGTCGCGCAGCGAGCCGCTGCGGGCGATCAGTCCAGAGAGCATGCGCGCACCGTAATCCACGTTGAAAGCCGGATCAAACAACTGCTCCATAGTGGGACGGTTAGCAAAACAGGGTCCGTTCTCGCATTGGAAGCCAGCCGCAATACCGTCGCGCGGCATGACCTGCAGCAGTCCGACCGCGCCGCTGGAGGAATAGGCGTTCGGGTTTCCCCCAGATTCTTGGAGCATGACGGCCGCCAGCAAATCCGGTTGCAGGCCGTAGCGCGAGGCGGCGCTCTCGATCAACCCGCACCACTGGCGGATGCTGTCGGGATATCGACTGCCGATGCTGCACTCCCCCGCCGGAGCACCTTCAGTGGGAGCATTCTTTTCAGGCTGAGACGGCATAAGCTCCGGGGATGGAGCAGTGATCTCCTGACCAGTCCCCTGGCTGGAGGAAGCCTGTACGGCTTCGGTAGGAGCTGCGATCCAGTTCACCATGGTCAGGAAAGCCAAAAGAGATACCAGCATGCCGGGGATCAACATGCGCGCAGCAGTAAGTTGGGCTGTCAGAACAGCCGGCTCTTTTGATTGGGTAGTCCGTCTCTTGCTCATCATGCACCTTTGTCCTTTGAGACTATTATAGCACATTTGTTCTATTTTAATTCTTAAAATTGCCATTTTTTTAAGAGTCCAGGCGCAACCAGGCAGGCTCACAACCGTTCCAGGAACATTGGCTGCCTTAGCGAACCGGGTTTTCACCCTTTTGGGCGGGCATCGGCTATAATACGGCGCAGGAGTTAAGTATGCCCAGCCAAACTTACGCCATTGAACCGAAAGGCCCGCGCCGCCTGGAAATCTCGTGGGGCGCGTTTTGGAAGAATGTCACCGTGAAATTCGACGGGAAGGAGATCGGCACCTTTGCCGACCAAAAGGAATTCAAGGCTGGAAAAGAATTTCCCTTGCCGGACGGATCGCGCGTACATTTCCAACTGGTCACAAGCACCCTATCGGTGGATATCAAGGTGCTGCGCAACGGGCAGCCGCTGCCCGGCTCAAGCGCCGATCCTGCAATGCGGCACCAGACGGCTTACGCGATCATTTATTTTATTGCGGGGTTGAATGTTGGATTGGGATTGATCGCGATTTTCACCAATTCGCAGTTTTTACACCAGATCGGAATCAGCGAATACTCGATCCTGTACGGGGCTGTGTTTGCCGCCCTGGGATATTTCACCCAAATAGGTTCGTTCTGGGCCCTGATCGCTGCCACCGTGCTATTCGCAGCAGATACCCTGACCGGGATTTTCTCTACCGTTTCGCAGGGCTACAATCCCAGCACAGCCAATATCATCGGGCGCATCTTCCTGCTCTGGCCCATGCTGCAAGGTATACCTGCCATGTGGGAAATGCAGGGAAAGCAATTCTTCAAACGCAAGACAAAATAGGGCTTAAGGCGAAGTCTGCCAGACCACCCAGCGGTTGCCCATGCGACTTTGGGCAATCGTAAGCGCCTGGTCGGCATGCCCTAACAGCTCAGCCAGGGTACGAGAGTCCGCGGTCATCCCAGCCACGCCTACACTGATAGTGAGCGGCAAGTTATTAAAACCGACATCGATCATATTGAGCGAGATGCCTGCACGGAGCCGTTCTGCTACAGTGCAGGCATCGTCCCAGGCTGTGCGCGGGAGCAGAACAGCGATCTTCTCGCCGGCGTAACGCCCAATCAGGTCGCTGGGGCGCAGCCCCTGCAGCAGCCGGTTGATCACGATCTGCTGGACAGCTTCCCCGGTGATCTGGCCGTATTCTTCGACCAACTGCGGGTAATTATCGATCTCCATGACCAGCGCCGCCAGTTCGTAAGGCGGGTGGGCAGAGCGGGTGAAGATCTGCTTGCCCATCTCATAAAAATGACGGTGATTGGCGATGCCAGTGAGGGGATCCATCATGGATAGGCGTTCCAATTCCTGCTTCAGCCGCCCCTGGGCTTCTTTATTCTCGCCGGCTACGGTTTCCAATTTTTCATTGAACCGGGCATTCTCGATGGCCAGGGCGCTGAAGGTGGAGAACTCCCGCAGCAGTCTTTCCACATTCTCACCGGCCGCGCAGTGTTCCAGGTAAAGCACTCCCAGAAGGCGGCCGCGAGCGATCAGCGGAGCAGCCAGGAAAATATCCGCTTCTCCGGTTATATGCGGACCCATCCATAACTGGCGGGGAAGCAATGCCTGTTTATGTATCGCCTGCTGGATCGCTGGATCAGGCAGATCGATCAGAACCCCCTGGCGGTTTCGGCGCACGCGGAATTCCAGCGCTCCATCGTCGTCCAGAAAGGCCAGAAAGCCGGACTGGCCGTTAAAAATTTCCAATGCCTGGAAAACGATCTGTTCCAGCATCGGTTCTATTTGCCGGATCTCAACTATACGACAGACAGCCTGCATAAAACCGGTGAAAACCGGAAGCGAAAGGCTCATGATGTCCTCCATGTTGTGTTCAAACACCGCAGAGCTCCGCGGTATACGGGAATATTGTTATTACTATTATAAAGAGAATCTGACGGAAGAAAAGTGGCAATCTAAAGCCAATTGGAACATTCCATATTATCTGTGCGTCTTCAGAATAGGAAATTGAAACCAGTAAGGAGAAAAAATGAAACATCGTTTGTATCTTTCGCTTGTATTGTTCCTGCTGCTGGGAATCAGCCTGGCAGGATGTGTTCAATCCACCCCAACCACAACGCCCACCGGCACCCCAACCGCCGGAGACGGCCCCGAAATGGCCAATCCTTCCGCAGGGTATTGCCTTGAGCATGGCGGGCAGTACGAGATCGTTAATAACCCGGACGGCAGCCAGTCGGGGTTGTGCCATATTGGCGACATCACCTGCGACGGATGGGCCTATTACCGAGGCGAGTGCGGCCCCGAATCCACCCCTGAAACCAACATGGCCAACCCGGCATCCACCTACTGCATTGAACAAGGCGGGCAGGTGGAGATCCGCACCGATGAAGCCGGCGGGCAATACGGTGTGTGCATCCTTCCGCAAGGAGAATGCGAAGAATGGGCATTCTTCCGCGGGGAGTGCGTGCCAGGTGTGATCCTGCCCGATCAGACCGGCTTCAGCAGCGACGAATACGGTTTCAAGCTGGCGGCTGCCCCGGATTTCAGCCTGGACAAGCACGATAACTATCTGGTATACAAAAACCTGACCGATGGGTACCAGCTTCTGATGGGTTTTCAGTGGAAGGACGCGGAGATCATCCCGGTGCGCAGCGGTATGCCGGAAGGAGAATTTCAGGATGCTAATCCTGCGGTTTTGCTGGGGCAGGAACTTCCAAAGAAGCTGCTGGTCTATGACGGGAAGTCCAAAGTGGCAGCCTATGGGCCGGTCGAAGCTGGAAACTTGCGCCTGGTCTTCTACCTGGATGCGCCTCGGGCAGAAGGAGCAGCCTACGGGGATGTGGAATTGACAGAGGAAATGCAAGCCAAGGCCGAAACCCTGATCGCCTCTTTCGCGATGCTGAACGGCGAGGTGCCGATTGTAGCTCCTCCTCAATAAAAATGATCTGATCTTGACGGGAGATTTGAGCCAACAGGGAGGGCCAAATCTCCCGTTTTTTATTTAATTAATGATCTTGTATTAAATCTCTGATCCGCTATACTGGAAAATATGAAATACGGTTTTGTATTCCCCCGCGGGGACGCGCGCACGGCTGCCGAATTTGCCCAAGCAGCCGAGGAATCCGGCTGGGACGGCTTTTTTGTCTGGGAACCGACCTGGGGTTGGGATGCCTGGGTTCTGCTGGCAGCAGCCGCTATACAGACTGAACACATTCGGCTGGGGACCATGCTCACCCCCCTTTCGCGCATGCGCCCGTGGAAGCTGGCCAGCGAAAGCCTGACCCTCGACCATCTTTCCAACGGCAGGTTGATCCTCTCGGTCGGGTTAGGCGCGCTAGAGACCGGCTTCGATGCCTTTGGCGAAGTGACCGAACGCAAAGTTCGCGCCGAGCTGCTGGATGAAGGGTTGGATCTGCTGCAACACCTGTGGCAGGGAAAACCATTCGCGTACAAGGGCAAGCACTATCAGATTAATGTCAATTCACATACATTCATGCTGCCTATGCCACCCCCCAGCGTGCAGCAGCCGCGCATTCCGATCTGGGTGGTTGGCGCCTGGCCCAGCCAGAAGTCCATGCAGCGGGTGATCCGCTACGATGGGCTACTGCCGGCAGTATTGGACCGCAAAGGGAAAGTGCGCATGGAACGTCCGTCTCCGGAAGATGTTGCAGCAATGTGCGGCTATATATCCAACCACCGCCCAGAAACCAGCGCATTTGATATTGTGATCGAAGGCACCACACCGGGGGCCGATCCGCAAAAGGCGGCGGATATTCTTCTGCCCTACCGGCAGGCTGGGGCCACCTGGTGGATCGAAGCTATGTGGGAAGCTACAGATATGAAATTAGTCATGGACCGCTTGCGCCAGGGTCCCCCCAATTACTAGCTGTTCGCCAGCCCTGGCGGAGAGTGCACCGCCAGGGCTGGGTCTTGCAAATTAGCTGCCCGCTTCTGCCGCGGGTTGAGGCAGCAATTCAGGTAATTCCGCTTCGAGATTCCGCATGCGCGGGTTGGACCATACCAGGGCGGTCACGCTGAGCAAAACTAATCCGGAGAGGACAAAGATCAATCCAATGCCACGGCCGAGGCCAACGCCCAGCAGGCTGCCAATGAAGGAATTTGCCAGCGCGCCGCCTTCCAACATCATCGGACCAAAGATCAGGTCGGCCAGCGGACCGGCCAGGATGAAGGCCACCGGCATCATCGAACGAGAGATCATCCCCCGGATGGCAAAGACGCGTCCCTGCGCCTCAGGAGCCACGCGGGTTTGAAAGATGGGTTGGGAAACCCCAGAAGCGATCGGCACAGCAAAAAGGAGGATGAACATACCCGCCGCCGGGAAGAAAAGCGCCGGCCGGATGCCCGCCACGGCCAATCCAACGGCAGCCAACGCGATCAATCCAAAAACCCAACCGATCTTTCGCCCTTTGGGGCCACCCCAAATACTGAGGGCCAAACTGCCAACCAGCATTCCCGCCCCAGAGATCGTCTGTACCAACCCCAGATACGAAGCGTCGCCAAAGGAAAGCACCAACGGCGCGCTGAGCACAGCCGCAAAGTTGAGCAGGAAATTCACCAGGGCAAAATACCATAACAGGCCGAACAATCCCGGCCGCTGGCGCAGATAAGTCCAGCCAAAACGCGCATCCTGCCAGACCGAAGCCTTTTGTCCTTTTTCGGCAGCGGATAATTTTGGTTGCGGGATCTTGACCAGCAGCATGGTACCCACCGCAAAGAAAAAGCTGGCAAAATCGATCAAAAAGATGCCGTTCAGACCGATGGTGACAAACAAGACCCCGGCGAGGATCGGCGAGATCAACGAACTGAGCGCTTCAGCACCCTGCTGCATGCCACTGGCACGCGCCAATTGCTCTTTAGGAACCAGCATGGTTACCGAGGCGGAAAAAGCCGGCTGCTGGAAAGCACCGCAAACAGAGCTGAGCGCTGCAACCAGATAGATATGCCAGACCTGCAACCCCCCGCTTATGTAAAGGATGAATACCATCAGAGTTATGAAGGCATTGCAGGTATCCGAGAGGATCATGATCCATTTACGATTCCAGCGGTCGGCCAATGATCCGGCAACCGGTGAAAGTAAAATACCGGGCAGGCTGCCAAACAAAACGGTCAGGGCAAAGGGAGTGGCCTGCTTGGTCTGATCAAAGATCCACACCCCCAGGCCAAAGCTGGTCATTCCTGAGCCGAGGATGGAAATCAACTGACCGAACCAAACAATGGTAAAGGTGCGCATGCTGCGCGAGGGAGTGGGCTGAGCTGAATCCATAATTATCCTCCAGAGATGAGCCGTTAGACGATCCCGCCTGCGCCGCCTTCGTCATCCGAGGCATTGATGGTGGGATTAAAAATAAGGGTAAGAGAATACGGCCGGGTGGGAACATCTGGCAAGGATCCCTTTTCGAGATCCTTGAACTCTTGCATGAGCGCTTCCAGGCGTGAAAAGAGCTTGCGAGCCTGTTCCGGGGTGGCCAAAGTCATGGCACGAACCACCATCACTTTGCGATCTTCTTCCGGTGCGCCGTTCTGCAATTCGCGCATGCGCTCCTCCAGGCTGCGGTGCACATCCAGGCGGACCGCATCGAGGGTATCATCGACCATTCGAGCCAGGTTATCCTGGCCTTCCGGTGTGCGGAAGTTGATCAACGCCGGATCGACATCATAATTTTCAGCCACCGCGCGGAAGATCTTTTCCAGCAAATTGCCCACCTGGGTAGTCTCCACCACCTCGATCACACCTGTTTTTTCCAGAAGGCCGAGGTGATAGTACATTTTGCTGGTCGGCAGATCCAATTTTGCGGCCAATTGGCGGGCGGTGAGCGGCTCCCTGACCAGCATTTCCAGGATCTGTGCGCGCAGCGAGTCGGCCATCACGCGCAGAGTTTCCATATCCTTGACCAGGAAAAGAGATTGCTTCATTTTGTTTTCTCCAGAATATTTATGCGCTAAAATTATTTTTAGCGTCATAAATATAATACAACGCAATAAAAAGTTTGTCAAGTGTGAATTTTTCAAATTACGAAAATCACCTTACAAAAATACAAAGTCCAAATACGAGGATTTGTGGGAAGATATGTTAATATGGCGCAAACCATGAAAGAAAGTCCCGGTCTTCTCAAATCTCTTCCCCAATGGATTCATAAAGCCACCCACGGCGTCCATCTGGCGGGAGAAACTGCGCAAAGCCGCCAACAAGGTCTTTCGATCTTTCTGTGGGGCTCGTTGGCCTGCGTGCTGCTCATCGATATCGCAGCCCTGTTTGATTTGCTGCCGCTGACCCCTGGCACCCAGCATCTGGTGGCGAACCTGAGCCCAATATTGATCCTGGTCCTGCTGGGGTTGCTGGTTGCCAACCGCACCGGACAAACCCGCCCCGCCGGGTTGATCTTCCTGGCGTTGGTTTCGGTGGTACTGCCGGTGGTGATGCCTTTCGAACTGCTCAACCAGACGCTGATCTTGTTCGCGCTGCCCGTCATGGCAGCCAGCTTCATCCTCGTCCCCCCCTCTTCGATCCTGATCGCAGTGTTAAGCGCAATCGGATACGCGACAGCATGGTTGGAAAACGGAGCACATCAGTACTTTAACTATCCTTCCGCGATCGTCCTGGTGATCTTGTCGCTGGTGATCTGGCAGATCGCAGCGCGGATGGAAAAAGCCATCCGCCAATTGCGCAAATCGGAACACAAACTGCAAAGCGAGATCCGCGAGCGGCGTGAAGCAGAGGAGGAACTGAAGCAGCGCAACCGCGACATATCTACCCTGTTGGACAGCCTACCTGGTTTTGCGTTCTTCAAGAGCCTGGACTTTCGTTATATAACCGCCAACCAGACCTTCTGCGACGCAATCGGCTGCGCCAAAGAAAAGATCCACGGCAAGACCGATTTTGACCTGCTGCCGGAAGAGATCGCTCACCGCTACCGTGAAGCAGATGAGGATATTTTCCGTACCGGTAAGCCAATCCTGGATATTGAGATGGAAATGCGCGAACCAAAAGGGAATGGGCGCATCCTGGTGGCCACCCGTAAGGTGCCGCTTCATGATGAAGAAGGGAACATTATCGGGTTAATTGGGTTGGGGTATGACATCACTGCCCGTAAACGCGCCGAACAAGAGCTGCGCGTGGCCCATGACGAACTGGTGGACGCGTACAGCGCCACGCTGGAAGGTTGGGCGCGCGCGCTGGAAATGCGCGAAGAGGAGACCGCAGGGCACTGCGAGCGGGTGGTGGATCTGACATTAGAATTGGCCCGCCGGCTGGGCGTGGATGTAAACGAATTCATTCACTTGCAGCGGGGGGCATTCCTGCACGATATCGGCAAGATGGGAATTCCGGATCAAATCTTGTTGAAACATGGCCCGTTGAATGAAGAGGAATGGCGCGTGATGCGCCGCCATCCACAAATGGCCTACGATTTACTTTCGCCCATTGACTACCTGGCCCCGGCTGTGAATATTCCTTACTGCCACCATGAACGATGGGACGGAAGCGGCTATCCGCGCGGATTGAAGGGAGAAGAGATCCCTTATCACGCGCGCATTTTCGCGGTGGTGGATGTATGGGACGCGCTGGTCTCCCACCGGCCGTACCGCGAAGCCTGGCCGGAAGAAAAGGCTCTTGAATACCTGGCCGAGCAATCCGGACGCCAGTTCGACCCACGTGTAGTGAGCGCATTTTGTGAGATGCGCGCCACCAACCTTTCCCGGTTGGCGATTGCCCCACAATCTATTGAACTGACCCGTTGATTTTGTGGTAAAATTAATTCACAAGTAATTCGAATAAGAGAGATCGGAATGGCGTGAGCATGGTGGGTTACGCATTCCGCTAAGCTAGAGATCATACAAGACCTCAGGAAACCCGAGTTTCCTGTTTTTTGAAACCTTAATACCGCGAACATACACTTCTTGAACATAACCTGAGCAGGTTCCCTTATATGCTTGTACTCCATGCCCACTGGCAGCCGATGCGCCGTCCGATGGACAACGGTGGTATTCTGTTTTGGGCAGAGACCAGCGATGTCCATCTTCCTTCCATCTGGCGCAACCGGGTGCAACAAAAAAACCAAAATCGCGATCATCCCTACTGCCTTTCTCCGGAAAACCTGCGCCTGCAAATTGGGATCGGAACACCGCTGGGCAAAGCCCGCAATGAAATGGCCTTCTTACGCCTGCCAACCGGGCGCAACGGTCCCATCCCTTCTCCTGACCTGAGCCACGACTGGGACGTGGACGAAGAACAACGCATGCACCTGGCCCCCTGGCTGGTGAACGGCCTGTGGCTGCCGCCGGACAAGGCGCTGGGGGTTCTGGTCAGCCTGCCCGAGCAGTCTCCTATCTTTGTACTGGCGGAAGATGCCAAGTTTTGGCGCAAAGCAGCAGACCTGGTGTTGGAGACCCTGTCTGCCCAGAAGATCCTGCCCACCATGCTGCAAGTGAACGAAAAAGGTGGGCTGCAATGGAATTCAACCGTAAACGGGAACACGATCAGCGGCACGGTCACCTACCAATCCCGCTGGCTGGCAGTGCTGGATGGGCCGAACGATGCCCCACGCCTGGCGCGCCTGGCAAACGCCATGCCGCTGGTATGCCGGGCCGAGATCCCCTATCCCCCAAAAGGCAAGGTGACGGGAGGATTTGAACCAGCCCCTGGACTGCTGGATTCGTTCATCAAGACCACCTGCGATTCGCTGATGCGATCCTGGGGGCGGGCTGCTGCTCCACGACTGGGAGGGCGCTCGGACGACCCTGTGGAAGCCTGGGTGATGGCTCTATTCAACGAAGACGCAACTGTCAAAGCTTCGGCCGGGCAATTGAACGCGCTTTACTCTTCGCTGCGCGCCTGGATGCGAAACCTGAACGTGGCAGGCGATGCGGTATTCCGCATTGCTTTTAAATTAGATGCCCCTCCGGCGGGAGAAAAGCCAACCAAAGAAGCCGTCTGGCGGATGCGTTATTTTCTGCAGGCGCGCGATGACCCAAGCCTGCTGATCCCAGCCGAGGAGACCTGGCGAAAAGGCTCCACCCTGCTGCAGACGCTTGGCCGGCGCGTTGAAAACCCTTATGAGAAGCTCCTTCAGGGTTTGGGTTATGCTGCGCGGCTTTTCCCATCTATTTTGCCCAGCCTGAACAACAATCACCCCACGGGGGCCACCCTGACCACGCAAGAAGCCTATTCCTTCTTGCGCCAGGTTGGTCCGCTGCTGGAGCAGGCCGGTTTCAGCCTGATCGTGCCGCCGTGGTGGAATCAAAACAACGCCCGTCTGGGGGTTCGCTTGCATGTGCGCCCGCTGAGCGATAAACAACCCCAGGTGATCTCAGGCGGACGCCTGAACCTGCAGAACCTGGTGCAATACCAATGGGAACTGGCAATTGGCGAAACAACATTGACCCGCCAGGAGTTCGAATCCCTGGTGGCGCTCAAGGAGCCATTGGTGCAGATCCGCGGTCAATGGGTGCAGTTGGATCCGGAACAAATCGAGGCGGCGATCCATTTCTGGGAATCGCAGAAGCAATCCGGCGAGATTAACCTGTTGCAAGTGGCCCAATTTGGTCTGGGAGGCAAAACCCCGGATGGCGACCTGCCGCTCACCGAAGTGGTTGCGGAGGGTTGGGTGGATGACTGGTACTCGCGCCTGGCGCAATCCGACCGCCTGGTGGAGCTGCCCCAACCAGCCAGCCTGCATGGGCAGTTACGGCCGTACCAGGTCTACGGGTTCTCATGGATGTCGTTCTTCCGCCGCTGGGGTCTGGGGGCAATCCTGGCCGATGATATGGGGCTGGGAAAAACCGTTGAAGCCCTGGCCCTGCTGCTGCACGAGAAGGAAGAACAAGGCAAATTACCGGGGCCGGTGTTGTTGATCTGCCCCACCTCGGTGGTTACCAACTGGCAGCGGGAAGCGCTGCGCTTTGCCCCTTCATTAAGAGTCAATATTCACCAGGGCCCCTCCCGCCTGCGCAATCACGATTTCATCCAATCCGCGAAGAATTACGATCTGATGCTGACCAGTTATGCGGTGGCACGCCAGGATGCGGACACGCTGGCAATGGTGCCGTGGTACGGGGTGATCCTGGATGAAGCGCAAAATATCAAGAACCCGGCGGCCAAGCAGACCAAGGCCATTCGCGCCTTGCCGGCAGGTTTCCGTCTGGCACTGACTGGAACGCCAGTGGAGAACCGCCTGTCCGAATTGTGGTCGATCATGCAATTCCTTAACCCCGATTTCCTGGGCAGCCAAAAATCCTTCCAAAATCAATTCTCCATCCCGATCGAACGCTTTGGAGACAAAGAGGCCACCCAAACCCTTAAGAAACTGGTCTCGCCCTTCATCCTGCGGCGCGTGAAATCTGACCCAGATGTGATCCAGGACCTGCCCGAGAAGATCGAAATGAAGGAATATTGCAACCTGACTGAAGAACAGGCCAGTCTGTACGGCGCATTGGTGCAGCAGACCATGAAACGTATCGAAAGCAGCGAAGGGATCGAACGCAAGGGGTTGGTACTGACCCTTTTGATGCACCTTAAACAAATCTGCAACCATCCGGCGCATTATTTGAAACAATCCAGCACCAGTGATAATGACCTGGTATCCGGGCGCTCCGGCAAACTGGTCCGCCTGACCGAGATGCTGGAGGAAGTGTTGGCCGAAGGCGACCACGCCCTGATCTTCACCCAATTTGCAGAGATGGGCAAACTGCTGGCAGGATACCTGCCGCAAGCGCTGAATACGCAAACCCTTTTCCTGCACGGCGGCACACCGGTCAACCAGCGCGATATCATGGTACGGCGCTTCCAGGAAGAGACGCGCGGGCCGCAAATCTTTATCTTATCCCTGAAGGCAGGCGGTTTGGGGTTGAACCTGACTCGCGCCAACCACGTTTTCCATTATGACCGATGGTGGAACCCGGCGGTGGAAGAACAAGCCACCGACCGCGCTTTCCGCATAGGGCAGAATCGAAATGTGCAGGTGCATAAATTTGTCACCATTGGCTCGCTGGAAGAACGGATCGATGAGCTGATCGAATCCAAGAAGTCGCTGGCCGAAGCTGTGATTGGCAGCGGCGAAGATTGGTTGACCGAGCTGACCACCGACGAATTGCGCGACCTGGTCAGCTTGCGGCGGGTGGATTAAACCTGCCAGGAAGAATAGATATGGCCGAAAAGATCGAAAATGACCGCATGTTCTACCAGTCCCGTGCCCGGCGCGTGCGCGGAGGGATTAAGGCGCGCAGCGAGAACGGCGAATTCGCCAAGAACTGGTGGGCGCGCAAATGGCTGCTGGCCATGGAACGACTGGTACCGGCAGCACGCCTGCAGCGCGGACGCCATTATGCCCGCATTGGGCAGGTGATCTCCATGCAGGAAACCCGCGAGGGGGTCACCGCCAAGGTGCAGGGGTCGCGGCCGCAGCCGTACAAGGTCAGCATTGGAGTCACCCACCTGGATGACGAGACCTGGGAAAAAGCGCTGGATGCCATGGCACAACAGGCCATCTTTACCGCCAAGCTTTTGGCCGGGGAAATGCCGGAGAACATTGAAGAAGCCTTCTCGACGGCTGGAGCCAGCCTGTTCCCCTCCCGGCACGGCGACCTGCAAACCAAATGCTCCTGCCCGGATTGGGCCAATCCGTGTAAGCACATCGCTGCGGCACACTATATCCTGGGAGATCGCTTCGACGAAGATCCCTTCTTGCTTTTCCGCCTGCGCGGACGCAGCCAGGAGGATGTGTTGGAAGGGCTGCGCAAGCGGCGCAGCGCTGAACTCACCGGGACGGAAGCCAGAGAAGCTGTTCCTCTACCGGTGGAAGAGGCCATACCTGAACCCGAGGACCCTGCAGCAGAGAATGGCGAGGAAGCCAACCGTCCTCCCACCCGCAATGCGCGCACTTTCTGGGGCATGGCTGCTCCCCTGGATGACTTTTCAGTGACCATACGCCCCCCCACAGTGGAGATGCCCCTGCTGCAACGGCTGGGCGAACCCGATCTGATGGGTAAATTGGATGTGCAAAGCATGTTCAAAGAAGCTTACAACATGACCGGGCAATTTGCCCAGGTGATCGCCTTTTCGAGCGCCGCCGCCAATTTGGCGGAGGAAACCGAAGAAGATTAAAACCGTACAAAAAGACCCCGGAAAAAACTCAACGTTAAAGCCCGGTTTATGATAGAATATTTCTAGCATTTTCCCCTGGAGGATTCCTATGGCTGAATTTGACTTTAAGTGCCCTAATTGCGGCCGTGTTTTACGCGGCGATGACCAGTACACCGGACGCAATACTACTTGTCCAGCGTGTAAATCTACAATTGTCATTCCGATCAAACCTGCACCGCAACCGCCTGTGCCCCAGCCGATGCTGGTTCAAAACGCCAACAAAGGTGTGGATACGGATGGTTTTGCCACCTACATGTCCCCCGGCGCCCACCCATCGGAAGAAAAACCGATCTTTGAAACTCGCCCAAGCTGGAAAGCATTCATTGGCTGGTTGATCCTGGCCCTGGTTGTATTGATCCTTGGCCTGGTGGTGGGTGGAGTGATCTACAAAAGCACCCCCAACAGCATCTTCAGCCCGATCTTTAATTGGCTGGGCGTCCTGGGCGCAGTGGCGATCATCTTGTTTGTGGTCATCAAACGCTTCTCCCTGAAATACCGGTTGACCACGCAGCGTTTCTTTATCATCCGGGGAATCATCCGGCGCGACATCAGCGAATTGGAATTGTTCCGCGTGAAAGACGTGGAATTAATGCAGGGATTCACCGACCGGGTATTTAACATCGGTAAGTTGATCATCTTCTCCACCGATGAAACCGCCCCCAAGGAGGAAGTCCTGGGTATCGACGACCCGGTGAAAATGAAGGATACCCTGCGCCTGCATTTCCGCGAAGCACGCAACCGCGAACGCGTTCGCCCGACCGAGTTTATCTCCGATTTCCAGGACGGCGGATTGGATCAGCACGATCAACTTTAGACAGACATCAGAGACACACCCCGGCAATAGTCCGGGGTGTGTTTTTATCCAAATCCTCAAAGAGCGATGATCTTAAGACAGGCTCAGGGTTGCGATCTCTTGCGGGTGAAAAGGGGTAAGAGCGGCAGGGCCAGGATGTTGATGCCGGCCAGGATCAGGAAGGTGACCGGGAAGCCGATCTTAGCTGACATGGTACCGCCCACCCCAAGCCCAATGGCCTGACCAATATTGGTAAACGCCATCAGGATCGCAAACATAGAGGCGGCGATGCGCGGATCGGTGAAACCCATCGCCACGGCAAAATAAACCGCCTGATAGGTGCCGTAAGCCAGACCAAACAATGCCACTAATACGAAGACCAGTCCCAGCCCGACCTGAGGGGTAACAAAGAAGGCCAGGATGAGCAGCGAAAGCGAGGAAACCGCCAGTCCGATCAGGATGGATTTGCGCCTTCCAATGCGGTCGATCATCCGCCCGCCAAACAGGCCGCCCACCACTACACCTATGCCCCACACGGAGGTCAACAAACCCGCCGTGCTGAAGCTAATATTGTAGATGCTTTCAACGTAGGGATTCACCAACTGGTTGGCGCCGACGATCACCAGGAATGCGATCAAACCGAAGCCGCCCACCGCCAGCACATCCAGACGTTTCAGTGTGGCGAAGGCCGCCCACTCAAAGCGCCGCCCTGCCTTGGTTGTATCACGCAGGGTTAACACCAGGGGCAGGGGCAAAAGGGTGAGAACTGCCAGCAGCCAGAAGACAGCCGTCCAGGATGCCGATTCCGCCAGGAGACCGACCAAAGAGGCGATCACGATCACTCCCACTGCCCGCCCGCCGACCATCACGCCCTGGATGATGCCCTGCTCCTGTACGGGGGTGGTATCCAGCGCCAGGCCGTCGGTGCAGGTGTCATAAAGAGCCATGCCCATTTGCAGCACAAAGGCCAGGAGAACAAACCCCCAATAGCCATCCTTGGGATCAACAAACGGGACAATTATCAAACAGAGAAACTGGACAGCCAGGCCGATTAAGATATACGGCTTGCGGTGCCCCATGCCGAATAAATTATACTTGTCGCTTAACATCCCCAGGAAAATCTTCAAAATGAAGGGGATCATGGCAATTGTGCCAAAGATACCTACGCTGGCCATATCCATTCCTCGAGAGAGGAAATACAATGCATTCAGCGAGGTGAAATAACTAAGGATAGTGCCCTGGGTGAAATACAACAGGGCAAATAAGGCGTATCGGAGGTATTTGTTGGCAGGCATGACTGGCTCCCTAGCGGCGGGATTCGATCAATGCAGCCAACTGCGCGACTGTATCAAAAGTCTGCGCATTCAATTCGCTGTCTTCAATGCGGACATCGTATTCATCTTCGACAAAAACGCCCAGGTCAACCAGGTGGAACGAATCGATCAATCCGCTGGAGATGAGGGGGGTGTTCATCTCGATCAACTTCTTGGAATTCTTTACGATCTTGGTGCGGATATATTCTACCAGTTGGGTTTCAATCTCGGTCATTGGATACTCCTTGGAGGATTAAATAGGATTCGAATGTTCCGGCAACCGCAACGCCAAAACATTCCATGAAGACCTTGCATAAGTATATTATAAATCCGCCAGATATTTATCCCGATTGGCGGAACGGGCGATCTTGCCGCTGGAGGTTTTGATCAACCATTTGCGCCCCACCAGGCGGACATCCTTGAGAGCAACCTCGGTTTGCGCTACCACGCGGCGGCGGAGTTCCTGCTCAATGCTTTCTTGAACCTCCGGGGTCGCCAACTCGTCTTCCAGCTCGCAGACCATGACAATCGACTCGGAGCCCACTTCTGGATCTAACACACCAAAGGCGACTGAGCGTCCGGGATAGAGTCCAGGGGTCAGGTTAGCAATGGCTTCCAGGTCTTGGGGATAGATATTCTTACCACCCACGATGATCAGGTCCTTCTTGCGCCCAGTGACGAAGACCTGTCCATCCGCCAAATACCCCATATCACCGGTGAAGTACCAGCCGTTGCGGATGGCCTCAGTAGTGGCATCCGGGCGGCGATAATACTCACTCAACATGCAGTCCGAACGCAAGATCAGCTCTCCCACGCTGCGCTCTGGCAACAAATGACCTTTTTCATCGGCCACTGCCACACGGGTGCCGGAAATCGGACGGCCGCAGCTCACCATGGCGGTAGCGCCGTCGCTTTCAGGTTCGGCGGGCAGGGCGCGGCGCTCCTCTTGCAAGGCGCGGGTCTGCACCCAATCGACGTAGGGCATCGCGCCCACTTCTGTTTGAGTGACCGCAAAGGTGTTCTCGGCCATGGCATAACAGGCCGCCAGCGCCTGGGGGCGCAAGCCGCACACGGAGAATTTTTGCAGGAAGATCTGGTGGCTTTCGTGCCGGACCGGTTCCGAACAATTAATCACTGCGCGCAGAGAGGATAGATCGAATTGTTCCAATTCCCGCTTACGCACGACGCGCGCCAGATGGTTGTAGGCAAAATTGGGCAACCAGCACAGGCTGGCCTTCCAGCGCGTGACCGCCTGGAAGAGGATCTTCGGATCGCGCACCCACTGGAAAGGAGACATCAATACCAGGGGAATTCCGGCCACGATTGGCATAACAAATCCTGCAATAAGGCCCATATCGTGATAAAGGGGCAGCCAGCTCACCATTACATCCGTGGGAGACAGGCGGATCGCCTGACTGTAAGCGCGCACCTGATTCAGCACGGAGCGATGCGAAAGCGCCACGCCCTTTTGCAGGCCGGTGGTGCCGCTGGAATGCTGCAAGAAGGCGATCTTGTCGCCACCCTGGGATTGCCAGTCCGGCAGGTCGAAGGTTGTTTCCTCTTGGGGATCGACCTGCTCGGTGCTAAGCACCAGACAACCCGCACCGCCCAACAACCCACGTAACTCTTCGTAGAACTCCGGGAAGGTAATGACCGCCTTGACCTGTTCGTGTTCCACCAGCGTCTTAACCCGCTCGAAATAGATCTGGGGATCGAGCTTCTCTGTCAGGAAGGGGAAAATGGAGGCCATCGCCCCCTGGTAAAGGGCACCCCAAAAGGCGTAGAGCAGCGTCTCGGAATGACGCAGCACCAGCACCACCAAGTCATCCTGCCCCACTCCCAGGCTGCTGAGCGCATGAGCATATTGACGGGCAGCGCGGTCAAATTGGGCTGCAGTAACTTGTTTCTCACTGCCGTCTTCACCCATATAGATCAATGTGAGCGCACCAGGATCATTCCGGGCGCGCTGCAGTAAAGGTTGTACCAGGGTTGTGTATGCACTATCCATAGCGTCGAATTGTACCATCTAATTTATTGTAAGGGGGTTGTAAGGTTTTTTTAAGTGATTTGGGGCTATGATTGAGCAACGGAGAATGAATGAGAGTTCTAATTATTGATGATGACGCCGCAACAACCGAAATTATTGCATTGATGCTGAAGCAGATGGGGGAAGAAGTGGCGGTTGCCCACAGTGGAGAGGAAGGAATTCGCATCGCGCGTTTTGGCAATCTGGACTTGATCGTTCTGGATATGATGATGCCGGGTATGGATGGGCTGCAAACCTGCCAGGCTCTCCGCCAGTTCAGCTATACTCCGATCCTGATGCTCTCCGCAGTCGATAATCCCTGCCTGGTGGCAGAGGCCCTCAACGCAGGCGCGGATGATTACCTGGTTAAACCAGCGGGGGTGGGCATGCTGGCTGCCAAGGTGCGTAAACTGGCGCGGCGTTCGGTTTTCCAGGCCGTGCCAATGGCTGCCTGAACCCTCCGCAAAAAAACAAATTATAGTAAAATAATCCAAAATCTGCTTGCAATAATGCTGTCTTCAAGCGTATTCAGTCAGGAGAATTGCCGTGCAAACTTGTTCGAAGTGCAACACTCAAGCCGCCGATCATGTCAGTTCTTGCCCTGCCTGCGGGGCCGATCTGAGCATCTATTCGACTTCTGCTGTGGCTTTGCGCCGGTTCCGAGACAACCCGCGAGTCAAGCATGTGCGCCTGGTGGCATCGGCAGAAGCCTGCCCGGCCTGTCGGGCTGTCTCTGGCACTTACCCGCAAGATAGCGCCCCGGCGCTGCCCGTGGAGGGATGTTCCTGCCCACGCGGCTGCACCTGCTTTTACGAGCCTATGCTCGACGAAATCTATCCCTAGAGGTCTATTATGACAACCCAGCTCGAAGCTCATACAGCGCAGAAAGAAAAAGATAGCGCTGCGCTCAGTTCTGTGATCGCGGCAATCGGCCTGACAACCTTCAAGATCATTGTCGGTGTATTGACCAATTCTCTGGGCATTCTTGCTGAAGCTGCTCACTCCGGGCTGGACCTGGTGGCCGCATTGGTGACTTTCCTGGCGGTAAAAATTTCCGGTAAACCGGCCGATAAAGAACATACTTACGGCCACGGCAAGGTGGAAAACCTTTCGGCCTTGTTCGAAACGTTCCTGCTGTTGGCCACCTGCGTATGGATCATCTACGAAGCAATCCAGCGCCTGTTCGTAAAGGCGGATGTGGAAATCGATCCCTCCATTTGGGCCTTCCTGGTCATGTTCGTTTCGATTGGCATCGATTACACCCGTTCGCGCATTCTCTACCGGGCAGCCCGGAAATACAATTCCCAGGCGCTTGAAGCAGATGCATTACACTTCTCTACAGATATCTGGTCCTCCAGCGTGGTCATTTTCGGTCTGATCTGCGTATTGATCGGTACCGAGGTGCCTGCGCTCTCCTTCTTGAGGAAAGCGGACGCTGTGGCGGCCCTGGGCGTGGCCGGTATTGTGGTATACGTCAGCCTGGAAATGGGTTACCGGACGGTGCTGGGCCTGCTTGACTCAGCCCCCAAAGGGATGGATGAAAAGATCAAAAACGCGGTGCAGGCGGTTCCGGGCGTGATGGATTGCCACCAGTTACGCATGCGTTATTCCGGCCCGCACCTGTTCGTGGATGCACATATTCTGGTGGATGGAAAATTGAGCCTGGAAGAAGCCCATGCTCTGACCGAAAAAGTGGAGGCTGAGATCCAGCGCCTGTCGCCTGACGCAGATGTGACCATCCATCCCGAGCCCTATCACGAAGCCACTGCCGAGATTGTCTCCTGACCTGCGACCCAGCGACCCGGAAAATGCACGCCACACGCAGAGCGTGCGGCGCATGTTTGGGCGTATTGCCGGTCGGTATGATCTGCTTAACCGCCTGATGACCCTGGGGAGAGACCGCGCCTGGCGGCGCGAGACCATCCGGCGCCTGCTGGGAAGCCCTTGCAGAGACGGGATCTATCTTGATGCAGGCTGCGGCACAGGCGACCTGGCCTATGAACTGTGCAGACAAGCGCCCGGAAGCACTGTGGTGGCAACCGACCTGACCTTTGAGATGATCGCCGCGGGCCAAAAACACCCGGGCGCTGAAACGGTGGCGTGGGTGATTGCGGACGCGCAACATCTGCCTTTCCGAAACGCAGCATTTGATGGCGTGGTCTCGGGCTACCTGCTGCGCAACGTGGCGGACCTGGATCAGACATTGGAAGAACAGCGGCGTGTGTTGAGGAGCGCCGGTTCGCTTACCGCGCTGGACACCACCCGCCCGAGCCGCAACCTGCTGCTGCCGTTCATCCAGGCTTACTATAAATGGGGAATCCCTTTGTTGGGAAAGCTAATCGCCGGGGATTCCACCGCCTATACTTACCTGCCAGAGACCAGCGCGCGCTTCTTGAGTGCAGAAAGCCTGGCGGAGAAGCTGAAAGAGAGGGGCTTCGAACAGGTGGGGTTCGTGCGGCGCATGCTGGGAACTATGGCGATCCATTGGGGAGAGAAGAAGTGAACTGGGTCTTTGAATGGCTGGGCTGCGTACCATACGCTCCGGCCTGGGAAATGCAGCGCAGGCTAGCCATGGAGATCGCCGCAGGAAGTCGGCCGCCGACTGTGCTGCTGCTTGAACATCCCCACACCTATACGATCGGACGGGCAGGTGGGGCGCAGCATATTCTATGGGACCAAGAGCAATTGAGGAAGCAGGGCGTGGAGGTGTATTCGGTCGACCGGGGAGGAGATGTCACATACCACGGGCCGGGTCAACTGGTCGGCTACCCACTCATCCCGCTGGCGCAGCCCGGCTGGCAAGGCGGGCACCTGCCGCAGGCGGATTACGTGGGTTTCTTGCGTAAACTTGAGCAGGCGCTGATCCTGGCGTTATCCCACTGGAAAATTCAAGCCGAACAACGTGCGGGACTGACAGGCGTATGGGTGCCAGGTGAGGGGCAGTCACAGCCGGCCAAGATCGCCTCGATCGGAGTAAAAGTGGATGCGCGCGGCGTCTCTCAACACGGGTTTGCGCTCAATATTCAACCGGAAATGGCCTACTGGACGGGAATTGTGCCCTGCGGACTGGAAGGGGTGCAAATGTGTGCGGTGGCAGATTTCGTCCGACCGGCGCCAACGATGCAAGAAGCAGCGAAACTTGTCGCAGCAAGCCTGGGGGAAATTTTTCTTCTTGAGAATCCGCCGCAAGTGATCCAAAGAGACCCCGGATAATCAAGTTATAATATCCTCATGCGTGATCTGATGCACACCCTGCAAGGTTCAGACCTGGGTTTTCTGCGCATCGTGGCCAATGCCTGGGGAATTGAACTGACCGCCCCAGACGCCCGCACTGCCCTACCGTTGCTGGAACAGGCCATGCTGGATGCAGAGCTGGTCGAAGAAGTGATCCAATCCCTGCCGCCCAACGCGCGCCAGGCATTACAGGCTTTGCTGCACGAAGAGGGACGGATGCTTTGGGCGCAGTTCTCACGCCGCTATGGAGAGGTGCGCGTGATGGGGCCAGGAAAACGCGACCGCGAGCGTCCCGACCTGAAACCAACCTCTCCGACGGAGGTACTGTGGTACCGCGCCCTGATCGGACGAGCTTTCCTGAACGCCGAACCCGAACCGCAAGAATACGCCTACATTCCAGAGGAGTTTCTGGAGTTCCTGGCGCCGCTGCAAGAGGATGACGAATTACCGCTGGGGCGGCCAGCCTCTCCCAATGAAAGCGCTGTACCCGTGCGGGCCGGGGATCAGATCCTCGATCATGCCTGCACCCTGCTGGCAGCCCTGCGCCTGAGCCTGCCCCTGGAAAAGCTGGATACTAACGGCTGGATAATGCCCGCCTTTACGCTGAAAGCGCTTCTTTCCAGCGCCGGTTTGATCGATTCCTTCAACCAGCCCATCCCTGAAGCCGTACGGGCTTTCCTGGCTGCGCCGCGCGGTAAGGCGCTGGTGATGCTCTCGCAGGCCTGGCTGGAAAGCACTAATTTCAATGAGCTATTACTGATGCCCGGCCTGGTGGCAGAGGGCGAATGGGTTAATCATCCTTTGGAAGCGCGCAAGGCGATCCTGACCTGGCTATCCCACCTGCCGCTGCAGCCCACCCCGCCCGGGGCGCTCTGGTGGAACCTGGATTCCTTTGTTGCGGGGATTAAGGAGCACGCGCCTGATTTTCAACGGCCGGGCGGAGATTACGACTCCTGGTTCCTGCGCAAGATGGACGACACCACCTATTTGCGCGGATTTGGCGCGTGGGATGAGGTGGACGGCGCGCTGGTACGCTACCTGATCACCGGCCCACTGCACTGGCTGGGATGGATGGACCTGGCCATGCCCGCACCCGGCGCAGCGCCCAGCGCCTTTCGCTTCTCCGCCTGGGCGGCCGCGCTGTGGCATGGCGAAGCACCAGCGGGGATGAGCGAGGAAAAAGAAAAATTACGCATCAGTTCCGAGGGGGTGATCACCGCTCCGCGCCTGCTGCCCCGCGCAGCACGCTACCAGCTGGCACGTTTTTGCGCCTGGGAAGACGGGAATGCAGAGGAACCCCCTTTGGGGATGATTTACCGTTACCGTCTGACCCCCTCCAGCCTGGAAGCCGCGCGAAAGCAAGCTCTGCGCCCGGCACACCTGGTCACATTGCTGCGCAACCACGCCGGCGGACCGATCCCGCCCAGTCTGTTGCAAGGCTTGGAGCGCTGGGAGAAGTTCGGCGCGCAGGCCAATTTCCAGAAGGCCAGCCTGCTGCGGGTCAGTTCACCAGAAGTGTTGACCGCGCTGGGCAAAAGCCGCGCCGCGCGCCAAATTTTGGAAGTGCTGACACCCACCACCGCGCTTATCCGCCCCGGTGGGGAAGCTGCTGTTCAGGCTGCCCTGGCGGAGATGGGATATTTTTCCGAATGAGATGTAAGACACTAACGAACAGGAAAGTAATGTTGGGGTTTTCAATCGAGCTTATTCTAATAACATGAATTAAAATCGCTAGACAATTATAGACAACTATGAAATCCAGAAATTTCTCAAAAAAAAAGAAAGTACTCATTACTTTATTCATCCTTACTATAATCACGACCTTCACAATTTGTTCTTATATTAGTCTAAGACTACTAATCAAAGATCTCTCCTACGATTGGCACACAGAAACCACACCCCTGGCCGAAGAAACTAAACAAGAAGTATGTAAGGCTCTCGGAATTAGCGAGGAAAATTCGTTATGTGGGCGTGATTATATAATTTATGGTCCAGATTTTTATCCAACTATAATTAAAATAATTCATCCTATGAATGGTAAGAACCTGGATTATGCTGAAATAGAAAAGCTGATCGGAAATTATAAATATTACCAAACAACAATTGTTCCGGTAGACAGTGGTGCTTATTTAAATTGTTATTATGACTTTAATGGAGATCATAAATTTCCTCTTCTAATTATGTTTAATGAAGATGGAAGCATTCGGGAAGATGGAATTAGATTTTCTTTAGGTGATTAGATTCAAAGTCAGAACCAGTCGAACGAATTCTATAAGTAATTCCTAAAATTCAGGATTGGAATAACAGCATAGGCAATTACAAAATGAGTTAAATCTTATTACAGATGTTCATTTGACCATCGGGCCTGCCCCGTTATAATGAAAAGGTCAAAACGACGTATTCAGATCAAAATGAGAGGTGACTATGTCCAATCGTTTGAGCTGGGTCCAGCAGGAGCTGGATGATCTCAAAGAAGCCGGTTTGTACAATCGCATCCGCACCATCGGATCGGCCCAGGGGGCCTGGCTGGTGGTGGACGGCAAGAAAGTGCTCAACTTCTGCTCGAACAACTACCTCGGTCTGGCCAACCACCCCAAGATGGTGAAGGCCGCTCGAGATATCGTGGAAAAATACGGTGTGGGACCAGGGGCCGTGCGCAGCATTGCCGGAACCATGGATATCCACCTGGAATTGGAACGCCGCCTGGCAGCCTTTAAAGGCGTCGAAGCCGCTATCACCTTCCAGTCCGGCTTCACTGCCAACCTGGCGACCATCCCTGCCCTGGTGGGCAAAGATGACGTGATCTTCTCAGACGAACTCAACCACGCCAGCATCATCGACGGCAGCCGCCTGTCCGGCGCGCGCATTGTCCGCTATGCGCATTGCGATCCGCTGGACCTGGAACGGGTGATCAAGGAGAATGAAGGCACCTACCGGCGCGGTTTGATCATCACCGACGGCGTATTCAGCATGGACGGCGACCTGGCGCCGTTGGACAAGATCTACGAGGTCTCCAACGCGCATGATATCATGCTGATGGTAGATGACGCGCACGGCGAAGGCGTGGTGGGGCGCGGCGGGCGCGGGATCGTGGATCACTTCCACCTGCACGGCAAAGTGGATGTGGAAGTCGGCACACTCTCCAAGGCATTTGGCGTGGTAGGCGGTATCGTCGCCGGTAAAGCCGTCATCATCGAATGGCTGCGCCAGCGCGGGCGCCCCTTCTTGTTCTCCTCGGCAGTCACCCCTCCGGATGTGGCGGCCTGCCTGGCAGCGGTCGATTTGCTGGAGACCTCTACCGAACTGGTGGACAAGCTGTTGGAAAATGCACGCTTCTTTAAAGACGAGATGAAGAAACTGGGCTTCGATACCGGTAAGAGTGAGACCCCCATCACTCCGGTGATGCTTGGCGAGGCTCCCTTGGCGCAGCAGTTCAGTCGCGATCTGTTCGAGGAAAATGTATTCGCCATGTCGCTGGGTTTCCCGACCGTGCCACGCGGGAAAGCGCGTATTCGCACGATGATCTCAGCGGCGCACACGCACGAAGACCTGGAAAAGGGGTTGGAGGCTTACGCCAAAGTAGGCCGCAAGTTGGGCGTGATCAAATAAGAACCTTCGGGGTATGCGCGAAGAAACGCATACCCCGCTTTTTTACATTCTGGCATCATCCTTGCACCAACTGAGTTGGCAGCCTGCACTGCCCCAAAAATCCTCGGTGAGGGAAGAGTTCTGCATGGAAAGAAAACCGGCGTCCTTCAAAGTGTGCGAATGCGATGTGCTATAATGCATTCATCAATTAATACCAGGGATCATGTATGGATGCGTTCTTCAGCCAATTATTAGAAATCCTCACCACCCCACCGGGCAATTTGATCTATCATTTGATCCTGGCTTTTGCAGTGGTTTCCGGCCTGCAGGCCGTTTTGATTGGCCGGCGCAATACCAATTATCCGTTTCTACGCCGCATGGTGATCGGACTGGCATTGATCCTGGCGGGACAGATCATCTTGTTTGGCAGCAGCGGCCTGGCCTGGCAGAAACTGGCCGATCCGCACAGCTTCCTGCCAGCTGTGGACCGCGCAGCGACCGCCTTTGGGCTTTTATGGATGGCCTGGCTGTGGGCTGCTCCCAGCCCCCAGCGTTTGATCGATGCGGTCGCGGTGGTGCTCAGCCTGGCGATTGTCATCTTTGCTATTTATACCATCTCTACCTGGAGCGGATTGGCCACGCTCCAACCCTCCTTTAACCTGACCTGGTTCGATTGGGTCTGGGAACTTTTGAGCCTGGTGATCGTTCTAGGAGGGATGTTAATCTTGCTCCTTCAGCGGCCAACCGGTTGGGGATTGGGATTCGCTATTTTGTTGATCAACCTGGCCGGGTTGACCGCTCAGCTTTTCTGGCCTGCCCCTGGCGATTACGCCGGAACCGTGCGCCTGGCGCAGTTATGCAGTTATCCGCTGCTGCCTCTGTTAGCCCAGCGTATGCACGCCTATCCAAGCGATGAAACAGCGAGAGCTGCCGAACCCGCTGAACAGGCAGGCGAACCGCGCACACGCAGTCTTGATCCGCGCGCAGTGCATGCCTGGCTGATGGTGGCCAACGAGTCTAACCCTTCCCATGCCGCCCAATCCATGGCGCGCGCAATTGCACAAACCATGCTGGCGGATATGTGCCTGATCATCTCCAAACCCGGCCGCCGGGGTGAAATGACCATCTACGGCGGGTACGATCTGGTGCGCGAGGAAGACCTGCCCGGCGGCGGAACCGAACAAAGCAAACTCCCCGGCGTGGCCACTGCCATCCAACGCAACCGACCGCTGCGCATGGACACCAACACCGGCCTGCCGCAAGATCTGAAGCATCTGGCAGAGTTGATCGGATTAAAAGAATCCGGCAACTTGCTGATCTTGCCGATCGGCGCAGAGCAAAAGCCCTGGGGAGCAGTACTGCTGCTTTCTCCCTATTCCTACCGGCTGTGGTCAAGCGAAGATCAATCTATTTTAAGTAGTTCAACCAGCCTGATCATGGAAAACCTGACCAAAGGCACCGGGCAAAACGGTCTTCAATCTGAATTGAACCACGCAACAGCAGAACTGGAATCGATGCGCAATTCGCTGGATCAAATGAGCGCTGAAAACCAACGCCTGCAAAACGAATTGATCCAAAACCGCGCGTTTGGGGTGACAACCCCCTCTGTTGATAATGAAAAAGCCTCTGCAGAGCGGGCCGGCGAGATCGAAGCGCTGCTGGCTGTGCAGCGTGAAACCCAGGAAATGATCTCGGCCATGCAAGCCGAGAATGAACGGCTGCAAGCCACCCTGCAGGAAGAACGCCTGAAGGCCGCGCTGGTCACGCAAGCTCCCAACGATGAAATGCAGCACATGGAAATGGAATTGCGCCTCAGCCTGCAACAAGTGGCCCAATTGCAGAACCTGCTGGCAGATGCCAACATAAAGATCGTCGAGCTGGAGAAGCAGGCTGCCGGCCAGGTGGACCAACAGACCAGTGAAGAACGGGAAATGATCACCTCGCTGGTGCAGGATATCCGCCAGCCACTTTCCTCGATCATGGGGTATACCGACCTGATCCTCTCGGAAACGGTCGGCATCCTGGGCGCCTTGCAGCGCAAGTTCATCGAACGAATTCGCTTCTCCACCGAGCGCATGCGGGTGATGCTGGATGAACTGGTACGGTTGAGCATTCTGCCAGGAATGAAAGCAGAGTTCCGACCCAATTTCATCAATATGAACTCGGTAGTCGACTTTGCTATCGCCGAGACGAGCGGACACATGCGCGAGAAGAAGATCACCTTGCGGGTTGACCTGCCGGAAGAGCTGCCGCAATTAAGCGCAGACGAGGATTCGGTTCAGCAGATCCTGATCCAGTTGATGCAAAACGCCACCGCCGCCACACCGGTGGAAGGCACCGTCAGCTTGAATTTCCGCCTGGAGAGCATCCAGACCGGTCAGCAATACCTGCTGATGCAGGTCACAGACAGCGGAGGAGGCATCCTACCTGAGGATATGGCGCGCGTCTTTGAGCGCCGCTACCGGGCGGAGCATCCCCTGATCCAGGGCGTGGGTGATAACGGGATCGGCCTATCGATCGCCAAGGCATTGGTAGATGCACACAGCGGGCGCATCTGGGTGGACAGCGTTCCCGGGGTATCCTCTACTTTCAGCGTGTTATTACCGATCAAAACCCCTGCGGAGGCGACGGAAACGGCCGAATAATGAAAGCGTTGTCCTGGCTGCGCGAGATACTGGTTGGATTGCTGGTCATAGGCGCGGTAGCTGCGCTGGTGATGGGCGCCTTTGCCTTGACCCTGGCCGAAGGCCGCGGTTTTGGATTCCAGGCCGCTCCAAGCGCAACCCAGCCGCAAAATCTGCAGCCGACCCCGGCTGAAGTTCTGCCTGTCAAGCCCACCCCATCTGCCAACCAGCCCCAGGTTTCCGCCACCCCCATTCCTCCCACCAGTTGCCCCCCACCCAACGGGTGGAACGCGCATACCGTGGCAGCCGGAGAAACGCTGGAGAGCTTTGCGCTTTCCTCGGGATTGAGCATCGAAGAGCTTCGACAGGTGAATTGCTTATTGGCAGACACCCTGCCTGCCGGCAGCCTGATCTATTTACCGCCTCTTCCCACTGCCACCGCCGCGATTTTACCGGAGAACACCTCGACCGTCATCCTCCCCAGCGCCACTCGCACGAATATCCCCTGCGGAGCGCCTGCGGGATGGGTGCGCTACACCGTTCAGCTGGGTGATACGTTATCCGCACTCAGCCGGGCTTACGGTGTGAGCATTTACCAGCTTCAGACCGCCAATTGCCTGCCCAGCGCCAATTTTATTGTGGCCGGGCAGATCCTGTATGTACCCAATGTTCCCACGCGCACACCCACCCCAACCATCACCGGAACCCGTACTTCTACCCAGCCTGCAACCCCCATTACTGGAACGCCAACACCGACCTCCACCAGCACCAGTACCAGTACCGGTACTGCCACGGCAACCTCAACCCCAACCGCCACCGGAACGCCAACCCCAACGCCCACCCCCAGCGAGACGCCTACGGCAACCGCCACCGAGACGGAAACCTCGACGGCGACCCCTACAACGACGGCCACACCTTCAAAAGGGAATCCTTTTCCATAGTTTATTCGACCAGCTACCACGCGCCAAAGATTTTCCCAAAGGAGAGTCTTCCGAGGATTTTCACTCGATATAGCGCGCAGTCTGGTCTTCTTAAGAGGTAAATTAACAATGAAATCTCTGAAAAATATTCTGCTCATCCTGGCAATTTTTGCCCTGACAGGCTGCAACCTTCCCACAGCAGCCGGAAACGGAGGGCGCATTAACCTGGCCACGCCCAATCCGAACGCCACCGCCACGCCAACGCCTTTCCTGCCGTTTGCGTTCACTGCCACGCCTTCTACGGGATCGGGTGAGAATCCCACCGATGTGATCCCTACCCCGGATGATCAACAGGGACCGCTACCAACCCCTACCGGCAGCCGGCCGCTGGGGCAAAAATTGATCCTGCTCCTGGGGTCAGACTACCGCCCCAATTCCGGCTATCGCACGGATGTGATCGTACTGGTAGCGATCAATCCTTATGACGGCACGGTTAAGATGCTATCCTTCCCCCGCGATCTGTACATCGAGATCCCCTACTATGGCTACGAGCGGATCAACGTGGTGCAGCAATTAGGGGGATTTCAACTCACCGCCGATACCTTTGAATACAATTTCGGGATCCGGCCGGATTATTACATCATGACCAACTTCCAGGGTTTTACCTATATCGTGGATACTCTGGGTGGAATCACGGTCAATGTCCGCCAACAAGTATCCGATCATTGCAAATTACCCATCGCAGTGAATAATACCTGCACTTTCGATCCCGGCCAGTACACCATGGATGGGCAAACCGCGTTATGGTATGTACGTTCGCGTTACACCAGTTCGGACTTTGACCGCGAACGCCGCTCACAAGAAGTGATCGAAGGATTGTTCTTTAAGCTGATGAACATCAACGCAGTGATGCGCGCGCCGGAGATCTACAGCCTGTTGAGTTCCAGCGTGGAAACCAACCTGGCATTGACCGACATGGTCAATCTGCTGACAGTGGCGCCGACCGTCTTTTCGGACCCCAATCGGGTGACTCGGCTTACCATCACCCCCAACGACGTGTATGACTATATCACTGCCAGCGGCGCAATGGTACTGATCCCGGACTACAACGCCATCCAATCGTTGATCTACCAGACAGTCTATCAACCCTGAACCGAGTTCAACCGCGCAATACGTTCACGGATGATCAAACAGTACTCCGGGTTGATCTCAAAAGCGATGTAATTCCGCCCATTTAACAGGCAAGCTGCGGGTGTGGTTCCAGACCCTGAGAACGGGTCCAGCACCACCCCGCCGGGCGGACAACTGGCCTTGACCATCCTCTCAATGATCTCAAGGGGCTTCTGGGTAGGATGGCGTTCTCTTTCGGCGTGGATGCTGTGCAGGCGCGAAACCGACCAGACATCTTTGGGATTGTATCCCACTTCCAGCCATTTCTTGCCGACGAAAATGGAACGGGAGCGGGCTTTTTTAGTTTGGGCATCATAGGGGATGCGCACCGCGTCCAGGTTAAAGAAATAATTCCGGGAAACGGCAAAAAAGCCGATCGTATCGTGAACGGAAGAAAACCGTCGCACACTGCCGCCCATGCTGGGAACTTTACGGTCCCAGATGATCTCGTTCAACATCATCATGCGCTGCTTGAGAAAGATAAAAATCTCGGGGCTGTAGCGCCAGGTGGTGAAGATATACAGGCTGCCAGAGGTTTTCAACTTGGGCAGGGCGGCCTCCAACCAGCGGTACGTCCAAGCCAGGAAGTCGGCGGTTCCCAGCCGGTCAGAATTGTTGCCGTAATCCTTGCCCAGGCCGTAAGGCGGATCGGCGATGATCAAATCCAGGCAAGCCTCGGGAAGAGCGGACAATCCCGCCAATGCATCCAGGTTTTGAACGGTATTGAGAAAAGGGATTTCCATGAGAAAAATTATAGCATTTTTTCCAGACAGATCCCTTTGATCCTACGTTTTTGGGAAATATCCGTTAAAATGAGATATCACGTTTTCCAGGAGTGCCCATGACCACACCATTGACCGGACTGAGCCAGGCGGAAGCCGAAAAACGACGCGCCCAAGGACAGGGGAATCACGCTCCCCTGCAAACCAACCGTACCTATTGGCAGATCATCCGAGAGAACGTATTTACTTTTATCAATAATGCCTTGTTCCTGCTGGGACTGGCACTGGTGCTGTTGGGCCGCCCGATGGATGCGGTCATTTCGGTGAGCGTGATCATGATCAATGTGATCGTGAGCGTGGTGCAGGAGATTCGCGCCAAACGCACGCTGGACCGAATTGCCCTGCTCACCCGCCCAACTGCCACAATCCTGCGCGACGGGAAAGAGATCAAAGCCGATCCGAATGAGATCGTCCTGGGGGATGTGTTGCGAGTTTCTGCGGGAGATCAAATCGTGGTGGATGGCGCAGTGGTGGAGGGGAAGATGGATACCGATGAATCGCTGCTGACCGGTGAATCGGACCTGATTCCCAAGCAGCCCGGCGATCCAGTCTATTCAGGATCGTTCTGCGTGAGCGGCTCTACCCTGTTTGAAGCGCAGAAGGTCGGCAACCAGTCACTGGCCAACCAGTTGACCAGCGGCGCGCGTGCCTACCGGCGCGTATTGACCCCTTTGCAAAAGCAGATCAGCCTGGTGATCCGCGTGCTGCTGCTGTTGATGTTATACCTGCAGATCCTGCTGGTAGCGAACACCACCCTCAACCGTATTCCGCTGGTGGACAGCGTAAAGATGTCGGTGGTGATCGCAGGATTGGTGCCAAACGGATTATTCCTGGCCATAGCCGTGGCATACGCGCTCGGCGCAGTGCGCATTGCCGGGAAAGGCGCACTGGTGCAACAATCCAACGCTATGGAATCCCTCTCGAATGTGACCGTGCTGTGTCTGGATAAAACCGGCACATTGACCGCCAACCGGATCCTCTTTCATTCGGTTTTTCCATACCAGACCAGCGAAGCGGAATTACGCAAGGCGTTGGGAGATTTCACCGCGAGTGTGTCAGCGGGAAACCGCACTAATGAAGCCATTCTGACCAGTTGTCCCGGCGAGAGGCTGCCGATTTCTGGAGAAGTGGATTTCTCTTCGCAGCGCAAATGGTCCGGGCTGGTATTTGCCGGAGAATCAAGGCGCGGGGCGTATGTGTTGGGAGCCCCAGAGATGCTTCAAAATAACCTGACCGGCGGATTGGCGCCTTTGCAAGGCAGGATCGACGAAGCTGCCGAGGCCGGGCTGCGGGTGCTATTGCTGGCTCGGGCGCCGGAGTGCGCCAATCTTCTGGATGAGGCCGGCCAACCCAGACTGCCAGAGGCGATGCAGCCGATGGGACTGGCGATCCTCTCTGACGAGCTGCGCAGTGAAGCCGGAAGCACACTGGCAGATTTTGCCAGATCTGGGGTCCGGCTAAAGATCATCTCCGGCGACAACCCCGCCACTGTGGCTGCCCTGGCGCGCCAGGCGGGGCTGAAATCAGCCGTGAAACTGGTCTCGGGGTTGGAATTGGACGGCCTTTCGCCTTCCGAGCTGGCAAAAAAAGCGGAAGAAGGGGATGTTTTTGGACGGATCACGCCCAGTCAAAAGGAGGAGCTGGTGCGCGCATTGCGCGCGCAGGGACACTACGTAGCCATGATCGGCGACGGCGTGAACGATGTCCTCTCGCTCAAACAGGCCAACCTGGGAGTCGCCATGCAATCCGGAAGCCAGGCTGCCCGCGGGGTAGCGGATATCATCCTGCTCAACGATTCGTTCGGGGCGCTGCCAGTCGCAGTCCGCGAAGGACAGCGGATCATTAACGGCATGCAGGATATCCTTAAATTATTCCTCACCCGGGTATTCGTCACCGCGCTGCTGGTGCTTTCAGTGGAAATTGTGGGTGGTTTTCCCTTCTCGCCCCGCCATTCCTCGCTGCTGGCGTTGGTCACGGTGGGTATTCCTACGTTAGCATTAGCCGCCTGGGCACAGCCTGGACCTCCGCGCAAGAACCTGGTGCGCTGGTTGATGCGTTTCACCATTCCGGCATCGCTGACGATCAGCATCATGGGATTGGCAGTGTATATTCTCACCCTGGGCTGGCGGACAAACTGGTCGGCAGGCGACGCAGCCAGTTCCCCCGCCCTGCTGGCTGCACAAACCGCCCTAACCATTTTCACGATCCTGTGCGGATTAATCCTTATCCCCTTTGTAGAGCCGCCCACGCGTTTCTTCACTGGCGGCGACCGTCTGAGTGGAGACCGGCGCCCTACCTACATGGCAATCGGACTGGGCATCCTGTTTTTTGCGCTGCTTGCGGTGCCCTTTTTCGCCTCCATGTTCGATATAGTCCCTCTGGAATGGTGGGAATACCTGGGTCTGGCAGTCTTTACTGTGTTATGGGCGTTCATTTGCCGGTGGACATGGCGCAATCGCCTGATCGACCGTTTCTTCTATACCGACCTGGGATAGTTAGCCGCCAAACACGTTGAAGAAAGTCTCCACCACGCGGGGGTCGAAATGACGCTCGGATTGCTCGCGGAGATAGTGCATGACTTTCTCTGTCGGCCAGGCCGGACGATAGGGACGGTCGGAGAGCAGCGAGTCCCACACGTCAATGATCGAGAAAATGCGCGCCGAGAGGGGGATCGACTGGCCTTTTAACCCACGCGGGTAGCCCGAGCCATCCCAACGCTCGTGGTGGGCATAAGGAATATCCAACGCGCTGCGCAAGAAACGGATCGGCGAGAGCATCTCGTAGGCATATACCGGGTGTAAATGCATGATCTCCAGTTCTCGTTCATCCAGCGGTCCCGGCTTGAGCAAGATTTGGTCGGGTACTGCGATCTTGCCGATATCGTGCAGCAAAGCGCCCCTGCGGATATCAACCAGCTCGTTATCCGATACGCCCAACGCACGCGCCAGGTGAACGGTGGCATCTGCCACACGCAAGGAATGTCCCTGGGTCTCGTGGTCTCGCAATTCCAGAGCCAGCGCCCAACCTTCCAGGGTGCTGTCATAGGCTTGTTGGAGCTTGTCGTACAGGGTGGCCTGCTGCAGGGTAGAAGCGGCCATATCGCCAATCGCAGCAAAGGCGCGTAATTCCTCGCCGGCAATTGGGGTGGATTTTGCCACCCATAAAGCGCCCAAAATCTGTTTTTGCGTGACCAGAGGTATGCAAGCCAGACCGCGCAGGTTGGATTCGGCAGATAACCCGGCAATCTCGACGATATTAAGGGCATCATTGTTCAAATAAAAACGGCGCTCGCTGATCACCCGGTAGGTGATATCCCCTGCTGGAAGCTGATTGCCAGTGTACTTTTCCCATACCCCGGTTCCCAACTCGCATACTGCCTTGCCGGATTCAGCATCGAACAACATTAATGCAGCCCCGCGTGCCTGGAGCAACTGACTCACCTGCTGTAATAACAACGGAGGGATCTCGGTCCGGCTGGTGGCAGTGTTGAGGCGGGAGGATACGGCAGCTACGGCTCGCATTTCAAATTCACGCAGTTTACGGGTCGTCACATCATAGATGGCACCCTGTACAAATCCAGTCCTGTCACCCGCGCCTGGATGGTATTGCAACACTTCATGAACCCAGCGCATTTGTCCATCCTGGCGCAAAATGCGGTATTCGCGTTCCACAGGAACATTCACCCGATCCGACAAGGACAGGTTACTGTTCTTCCAAGAAAGCAGATCGTCGGGATGAACCAATTGCTCCCAGAAGGGCTCTCCGCGTAAAAGGGCTTCTTCCGTGTAACCGGTGATTGCCTCCACAGCGCCGTGGTAAAAGACCGGCTGGTAGATCTCATGCCCCGGGTCTCCCGCGGGATTCAGGCGGAACGCGATCCCTTCAAAGCTTTTGAAGAAATTGACGTAGCGGTCCTCACTGTCGCGCAGGATCTGTTCGGCGCGCTGGCGGACGCTGATCTCTTCCCTCAGTTGTTTATTGGCAGCCTGAAGCGAGGCTTCGGCCTTCTTGCGGGAGGTGATATCCTGGGAGAATCCTTCAAGATACAAGGGAGCGCCGGATTTGTCGCGCACTACATGATATTGCACCAGCGAGATCTTATGGCTGCCATCTTTGCGGCGGATCACGTTTTCAACTTCAACAAACCCAGACGAGTCCAGCGCTTTTCTAACATTTCTGACCCTGCGCTCGGGGTGGATATATAATTTTTTGATATTTTCAACCGAATCCAAAAATTCCTGCGGAGAAGAGTAGCCCAATGATTCCGCCAGCGATTGATTGACGCTGAGATATTGTCCATCCAGCGCGGTCTGAAAGATCCCTACCGGGGAGTCTTCCACGATGGAGCGGTACTTTTTTTCTTGCAGATTCATCCGTTCTTCAATGGCAGCTCGCTGGCCAGCGGTTTCCAAGACAGCAAAGATCTGCGTGCGTTGGAAAGGAGCAAAGATATACCCGAAGGGTTCTGCGTGGCGGGCATGCTCCAGGCCGTCCAGGGTCACCCCACTGATCAGAAAGACCACAGGCAATTCCAGCTCGCCGTGCAGGCGGGCAGCCACTTCCACGCCCCCCTGATCTCCGCCCAGATCCAGACTGACCAGCGCTAAGTTCGGCGCAGCTTCGGCCACAGCCATTTGGGCGGACGCAAAATCGTGCGCCACCCCTGCCACCTGATACCCCAAGAATTCCAGGTCAGCCAGCAATGCAGGAACATCCAGCTCATCGCTGGCCAGGACGAGAATGCGCATTTCACGCGGATTTGAAACCCGTTTCATTTCCATAATCTTCACACCCCCTGGCCGTCTGGCCGAAGGACCGGCGCCGCAAAGACCAATTCAACCGTCGTGCCCGCCTGATGATTTACAGACAACAAAGCATGGGTTTGTTTGCAGAGGATCTCAACCAACTGCAAGCCAAAAGCGGGGGCTGAATCGACTGCCTCTACTTGAGGCAGGCCTATCCCGTTATCTGAGACGGTCAAATGGAAATTCTCTTGGTCGCGATGCAATCGTACCCATACCTCTCCCGATTCTCCGGGCGGAAAAGCATGTTCGAGAGCATTCCCGATCAATTCGTGTACGATCAGCCCAAAGGGGATAGCAGCTTCCAGACTGAACTCCAAAGGTTCCACATCCAGGCGCAGGGCAACATTGGGGTTCGTGCAATATGCCATGTACACCATGCGAGCCAGACTCTCAATGTATTCATTAAATTGGATATGCCCAAAATCTTGAGAGCGGTAAAGCTCTTCGTGCACCATCGCCATGACACGGATACGACTTTGAATCTGGTCAAACAGGCGCCGATCGTGTTCATCCGAAACCTCTTCGGCTTGAAGGGCGATCAGGCTGGAAACGACCTGCATATTATTGCGCACCCGCCGGTGCACCTCACGCAGGAGGATTTCCTTTTCATTCAAGGCATGCTGCAACTCCTGCTCGGAACGCATCCGTTCGATCACCATGGCCACCTGGGTGGAGACGAAGGTGAGAATGTTCAAATCGTATTCGCTGAAGCGCTTCCCCTCAGAATAAATCTGAGAAACCATCACGCCGATGGTGCGATCCTTAACGATCAAAGGGACGCCAATCCAATCATACGAGGGCTTGCCGATCAATTCCACTTCGTTATTCTGGACCATTTTGTTAAACACATCCAGAGGCGCCCAAACCGGCAATCCCTTCTGCAGAACATATTCGGTCATGCCTCGGCCCGGACGCTGGGGGTTGGGTTTGGGATCATATTGATCCACATGATACGGGAATTCCAGAATATCCTTGGCCGGATCATAAAGAGCGAGGAAGAAATTATCCACGGGCATCAAACCACTCAGGATCTGATGGATCTGAGCGTATAGATCATCCAAATTCTGGGCTGCAAAAGAGGCCTGGGCAATTTGATAAAGGGCATCTTGCAGACGCTGGGCACGCTGGCGGGCCAGAACACTGGTCAACATGTCCGATAAACCACGCAGCCAGGACAGTTTGACGGGCGGCCATTGTCGAGGTGGTTGCTGCGAAGCCAGACCCAACAAGCCAACCAGGGAATTGTTCAGAATAAGCGGGGTGAGCAGCATGGAACGGATGCCGGATTCTACAAAGATCTCCCGCTCAAGGGCGGCAGCTTCCGGGATATCCTCCAAACCGTTGATCTGGATCACCTCACCGCGTTTGATCTGAGATAATGACCATCGCTGCGGATCTCCGATCATGCGGGGAACGAACTTACGCAACGGGGTCAGTCCTTCAGAATACCACTCATAAGCCTGGTCGTATGAGCTTTGGTTTCCGGAATAGAATAACAGAAAACAGCGATCCACCTTCATCCGCCGGGCTGTTTCCTGCAAGGCAAATTCCATTAATCCGGGAATTTCATCCGGGGTCACATTGATAAAACGGGTGGAAAGGGAAGTGATCAGGTCTCGCTGGTTCAGCATGCCACCACCCGTGCTTTCCCGGTATTTTTTGCTTCATACATAGCCTGGTCGGCAATGTGGATCAGATCCTGGAGGGTTTTCTCATCCAGCATGTCGGCTGTCAATGCGGCCACACCAAAGCTGGCCGATATGCGTTCGCAACCGCCTTCAAAAAGGATATCTGTTTCGGCCATGGTCTGGCGCAGGCGTTCAGCCACTTGCTGCGCATCCGGCAAACACGTTTCCGGCAGCAACAGCACAAATTCATCCCCGGCTTCACCGCCATAACGGCCTACAAGGTCGATTGCGCGCACACAACTGCGGCACAGGCTCCCAATCGACTGGATCACCTGGTCGCCGGCTTCGTGCCCATAGACGTCATTGATGCGCTTAAAACCATCCAGATCCAGGAGAATGACCGCCAGGGGGCGGCGCACCCGGCGCATGCGTAGTAGTTCACGCTGTCCCAATTCAAATATACCGCGCCGGTTATACAACCCGGTAAGATCATCGGTAATAGCCAGGCGGCGCACTTCCGAGTACAGGCGTGTGTTTTCCAGGGCCACAGCCACCTGGCTTGAGAAAATAGACAGGGCGGGCAGGTCATCCTGTTCCAGGGTATCTCCCCACACCGCCATCATTCCAATCAAATCTTCGCCTGAATGCAGCGGCAGATATAAGGCTCGCGTCTTGCTGCTGATATCCGCTACCCGGCAAAGCAACTGGCGCGTATCGGAAGAAATTTGCTCCAGGATCAAATCCACAACACCTGGCAGCAACCGCCCGATATAGAAAGGCTGGTGGCTTTCCGTTAGTGAGGTGAAATAAACAGAATTCTCAACCGCGGTGCGCATGATATCGGGAGAAATCCCCATCTCAGTTTCACTTACCCCCATCAGCTCATACGTAATGGATGTATATCGGAGCTTGTAATGTTTTTCTTCCGGATCGGACAACGCCACCAGGCTTTGGATGCCTAGATTCTGCAATTCCTCACCCAAGGTACGCATCACGCTCATCGGTTCCCGGGCAGTCTCGATCCGGGCAGCCACATGGCTGAGTGCGGTGATCAATTCGTTGGCACGTTTTAATTCGGCGGTTTTCTGGCGCTCCGCTTCCAGCAAGCGCACCTTGGCGATCGCCAGGGCCATTTGACCGGCAGCCTGCTCGCCGCGCGCCAACTCATCAGCAGAAAAATGGTGGGGGTTTTTGTAACCAACGATGGCAGCGCCAAGCCGTTCCTCATCAGCGATCAACGGTAACCCCACCACGGAACGAACGGGGTAGGTCATGGCCACGCTGGGTTCGATATAAGGGGAATCATTGACATCCTCAACGACCAACGTGGTCCCAGCATCCAAAACCGAGGCGGTCATGGTCAATTCGCCCGGCTGGGCTGGTTCGCGTGTGTACACCTCACTATTGAGGCCGTAGGCTGCAGAGGGAATGGTCAGGCGATTCTTTTCATCCCAGGTGGTCAGGTAGGTGCCGTCAGCATTCATTAACAACGCCAATCGCTCAGCAAAGACCCGCATCAACTCATCCAGAGAAGAAATGCGCAATCCGGATTGAGTAATTTCATTCAAACGCGTGAAAAATTGCGCCCGTTCAGCTTCCTGCTTATATAAAGCTGCATTTCCAATTGCAATGGCGGCCTGGTTGGCGAAGGCCTGTAAAGGCTCTACGTGTGTTTCATTAAAAAACCCTACGTCAGCCGAATCCAGATTGATGAAACCAAAAACGCGATCCTTGGTCATGATCGGTGCCCCGGCATAAGAATGGATCCAACCGGTGACCGGAGTATCCACCCAACCGGGATAATTGTGAATGTCGGGAATGATGATCGGGCGCCCGGTTTGCACCATGCGCGCCATATTTCGGGTTTCTGTAACCCGAAAACAGGCTTCATCCAGGAACTGTTTCATTCCTCGCCCCTCATATCCGCGCGATTTGGCCACCCGTACGTTCTCACCGTCAGAGATCATAATATTGGCGGCGTCATGCGGCACCACCTTGCCCACGTTGATGAGAATAAGATCCAGGACCTCATCCAAATCCAGGGAGGAATTTAAGGCATTGGCTGTCTCGCGCAGAGCTTCAGCGAGGGTACGCTGCTCTTGCTCAGCCTGTTCAATCCACTTTTGCTCGGTAATATCCCGGATCACAACAAACGCGCCAACGAACTTCCCGGTCTTATCAATATGCGGAGTAGCTGTAAGGTTGAGATTGCGTTTTTCTCCATTGGGTCGGCGCATCTCAATCTCATACACATTTCGCTGGCCCAATTTTCGCAAGACGGTCTGCGAGCGGATGACGGCAAATTGCTCAGGAGTGGTGAAATCACGAAGCACACGACCGACCAATCCGCCGGGTTCCACTCCGAAGATCAACTCTGCTGCCGGATTAACGAAAGTGAATACCTCGTCGGTATCAATGATAGCAACCCCCTCGCCCTGGTTTTCCACCAGGGTGCGGAATAATTCACGGCTGCTGCGTAATTCCTGTTCCAACTCGTGCTTGCGCAAGGCCATATCCACAGTGGAGTAGAGAATGCGTTCATCAAAAGGTTTCAAAATATAACCAAAAGGATCGGTGATCTTCGCACGCAGTAGAATTTTTTCGTCAGCCACGGAGGTAAGATAGATGACCGGGATATTCTGGCTTTGATGAATGCGTGATGCTGTTTCAATGCCATCCAAAGGCCCTTCCAGGTCAATATCCATCAAGACCAAATCTGGCACCGCAACGCGCGCCTGGGCAACAGCCTCTTCGCCAGACGCAACCACCCCTACCACATCAAAACCAAGGCGCGACAGACTGTTTTGTATGTGCCGGGCAACGATACCATCGTCTTCAACAATTAATATCTTCTGCATCCAATCCTCAAAGTTTCAGGGCAGGGCTATTAATACATTATCAACTATTCATCCGTTCTTGGCAATAGTGCATCCATCCCCTTTTGGATAACTTCAAGGTGTAAAATTTCCTGTGAATATCCGTGACGAGCCCGGAAAACCAACCAGCCGCCAAGAAACAGTTTGACATTCAAGCTGATTCATCCTAGAATTGATGATAACCCCGCTACACGCAGGAAATTTATTGGCATGGTTCCGATTCAACCGCAGAAGAATACAGAAGAAGTGTCTCAAATAAATGAAAATCTAACCCTTCAGTATTGGCGTGAAAGGGTCATTAATATTATCTTAATCGTCATTGCGATCAGCGCCTTACCGGCCCTGATCGTCGTGCTCCTGGATGCTGGAGAGAAACCCGGCCAGGCTCCGGCTGCAATTGGCTTTGCGACGGTGTATTTTCTGGTTGTGATCCTGGCTTTTATCCGCAAAGCCAGCGTGCGCTTACGCAGTTACGGATTGTTGGCCATTGGATTTGCTACTTCTTTTATTACCCTGGCACGGGGTGGACTGGCAGGCGCCGGACGGGAATACTTGATGGCCTTACCTATCCTGGCACTGATCCTGATCAGCGTGCGAGCGGGGATCATCACTGCCGTACTTTGTATCATCAGCATGGTCGGTTTTGCATTCGCAGCGAATGCCGGCGCTCTGAACAATTGGTTAATCTATTCGGAAAATCCCACCGCACTCCAGGCCTGGGCAGTTGAAGGCACGTACACGATCTGCATTCTGGGAATGATCATGGTTTTGTTGATCCTTTTTGAGCGTCTGCAAAACCATACCTTGATGAATGAACAGCGGATGGTTCACGAACTGCGCGAGGCGCAAGCTCAGCTTAAAGATTATGCCCAGACCCTGGAAGAAAAGGTTAACCTGCGCACGGCGGCACTGGAGCAAGCTTCGCGCCAGGCGGAAGTGGCCAGGCTATCGGCGGAAGCTGCCAGCCGCACCAAGAGTGAATTCCTGGCCAATATGAGCCACGAGATCCGCACCCCCATGAATGCGATCATTGGAATGACCGGATTGCTGCTGGACACACCGATGAACAACGAGCAGCGTGACTTTGTCGGCACGATCCGCGGCAGCGGCGAGACCCTGCTGTCAATTATTAACGATATTCTGGACTTCTCCAAGATCGAAGCAGGACGAATGGAGCTGGAAGAACAGGTTTTTGATCTGCGGGAATGCGTGGAATCTACCCTTGACCTGGTAATTTCACGGGCAGCAGAAAAGAACCTCGATCTGAGCTGCATGTTCGACGCGCACATCCCCGCGCATGTGCTTTCAGACAGCACCCGGCTGCGACAAATCTTGCTGAACCTGTTGAGCAACGCAATCAAATTCACCGACAAAGGAGAGATTCTTCTCAACGTAGACTATACCCCCCTTGAAGGTGAAGCCTGCGAGTTGCATTTCTCGGTGCGCGATACCGGGATTGGCATCCCGGCTGAACGGATGGACCGCCTGTTCAAATCCTTCTCGCAAGTGGATGCCTCCACAACCCGCCAGTACGGCGGCACAGGATTGGGGTTGGCCATCTCCAAACACCTGGTGGAATTGATGGGCGGGCGAATTTGGGTTGAAAGCGAACCCGGAAAAGGGTCTGTGTTCCAATTTACGGTCCGAGCCCGGGTGGTGAGTGCCTCAGAGCCGATCTACCTTAAGCAGGATCAGCCGCAGCTAAGGGCCAGGCGAGCGCTGGTGGTGGATGATAACCCCACCAACCTCAAGATTACCCGCCTGCAAACCGAATCGTGGGGTATGAATGTTGTGACCGCCAGTTCCGCGCAAGAAGCATTGGATGTCCTGAAACAAGGCCAGGCTTTCGATGTGATCCTGACAGATATGTGCATGCCGGGAATGGACGGGTTGGGTTTAGGAGAGGAGATCCGCAAACTGGGGATAACCCCTCCCCCTCAGTTGGTGATGCTGACCTCTTTGGGATTAAGAAACGATGATCCGCGCTTAAGCGAATTCACCGCTTGTCTGACCAAGCCGGTTAAGGCCTCGCAACTGTATGACACCCTGATCCGGGTCTTCGCCTATGCGCAAGTTGACCACGGATATGAACGAGCTCTCCCGCTGCCCATTCCTATGGAAGATAATGAACCGTCCTTTGACAGCGGATTGGGGAGCCGAATGCCACTGCGCATTTTGCTGGCCGAAGATAATTCAACCAACCAGAAACTGGCCCTTCTTCTACTGGAACGGCTGGGATATCGGGCGGATGTGGCGGCCAATGGGTTGGAGGTGCTGGCAATGCTGCGCCAGCAACCCTATGATGTTATTCTCATGGATGTACAGATGCCGGGCATGGATGGGTTGGAAGCCACCCACCATATCCGCCACGATTTTGCCGGTAAAATGCAGCCGCGCATTATCGCAATGACCGCCAATGCCATGCGCGGCGACCGGGAAGCATGCCTGCAAGCCGGAATGGATGATTATATTGGCAAACCGGTGCAGGTGAAGGAACTGGTCGGAGCGTTGAAAAAAGCGCAAGGGAAGTCCCCAGGCAACGCCGTTAGCCCAAAAGACGTTCCCGCTCAACCTTCCCAGGGTCCGACCGCAGCCGGGGGAAGCTCCCACTCAGGAGAGAGCCTGGATCTTGCTGCATTTGAACGCCTCTACCAAACGCTGGGAAGACGAGTCGACCAGATGCTGCCGGCGCTGGTGCAATCCTTCTTCAAAGATGCCGAGCAGATGCAAAGCTTCATGCAACAGGCGCTTGAGGAAAAGAACCTTGAGCTATTGCGCCGTTCCGCGCACACTCTGAAATCCAACAGTGCCACCTTCGGAGCTACCCGCCTGCAAAAACTCAGCCTGGAAGTGGAGCAAAAAGCTCGCTCGGGCTTGTTTGAAGAAATTGCTCCATTGTTACCGCAAATTCGAGAGGAATTTTCCCGCGCAAGTGCTGCATTGGAAATTATTCTCCACAGAAGGGCTGCGGAATGAAACGGCTTAGCGGACTGAGAAAGAATCCAGCTACCACCGTGCTGGTGGCACTCACGGTGGCAACGGTAGCGTATTTCACCTTTTCGTTTTTGACTCAGATCAGCGGCCCTTCGGACGGCACTCTCATGTCCGAGCTTTCCAGCAGTGGGACCACGATCACCACTGTTTATGACCGGTTCAGCCCCCTGCAACGCGGGGACCAGGTGATCTTAATTGATGGAAAAAGCATCAATCAATGGATCGAACGCGCGCTGGCAGGATCTCCAGCGCCAGATTGGGAATTCGGAAGTGTGATCATTTATAAGGTAATGCGGGGCGGCGAATTAATGGATGTGCCCGTCACGATCAATCCATTTCCACTGCTGAGCATTCCCCTACAACGGGCAGGAATCTTCTTGCTGGTTTGGATCTCGATCCTGGTGACCGGTTTTATCCTGACACGGCGCCCATATGACCGGGCAGCGCGCCTGTTGTACTTATGCGCGCTTGGATTGATCGGAAGCATCGGATTGCACAACCATGTAGGCGTGATCACTCATCCAGTCCTGGTATTGACAGACAACCTGGTCAAATTCCTGGGGATGAGCGTTACTTTCAGCAGTTTTCTACATCTGTTTTTGATCTTTCCTGTGCCCAAGCAGTGGTTGGTGGGACGAGAGAAGCACCTGGCATGGATACACTTCATCCCGATAACCATTGCAATCTTGATCGGTCTGGCGGTTGCTAAAAATGCCCTGACCTTCTATAGCGTGGCATCCCAAGCCATTTACCTGTTAGGTTTGACCATGTTGGTCCTGGGAGTGATCAGCGTCATTCACACCTACCGTACTAACCGCAATCCGACTGTGCGCAGCCAGATCCGATGGGTGGCCTGGGGAAGCGCTTTCGGCTTGCTGCCTTATGTGATCCTGACCGGAATTCCGCAAGCATTGGGCTTGCAGCCGATCATCAACATGGGTATTTCTGCTTTCTTCATTATCATCTTTCCAGTCACCCTGGGAATCTCGGTGGTGCGCTACCGGTTATTTGATATCGATATGCTGATCCACCAAAGCTTGATCTATTTCATCCTCACCGCAGCCTCGGCTGTGATCTTCTTCGGCGGCATGCTAGTCCTGAGCATGCTCATGATCAACCAGACAGGTACTGCCGACAACAACCTGATCATTTTCATTTCGGCGTTGTTAGCCGCATACGTATTTATCCGCTTCCAGCGAAGAATAGCCAGGCTGACTGACCGCTTCTTCTACCGATCGCGCGTCAACCCAAGCGCCATGTTGAACGACATGAGCGACCGCCTGGCCCGCAGCCAAAAATTTGAAGACGTGATCCGTTTATTAAATGTTGAACTCCCCAAATTAGTTAACTCTACCAATAGCACCCTGTTGCTGACAAATGAAAATGGCGACGTTCTTGAAGATGTCCAAGATAAATCGCTCAAGCTGGAAATGAAAGATGTAAAACGAAGCTGGATCAACCTCCACACGCAAACTCTCCAGCGGTCTCTGGCGCCCTCCTGGGTATCGGAGGAAACGATCCGATTTATGGATGACCACGAGGCGGAGCTGATTATCGCCCTGGCTGCCGAGGATCATTTGACTGGCCTCTGGTGCCTGGGGCCGCGCCAATCCGGCCTGCCTTATACCAGCGAAGAAATCCGCGCCTTGCACACCCTGGCGCATCAGGCCACCATTGTTCTGCAAAATGCGAACCTGGTCAAGCGACTGGAAGAACAAAGCCAGATGCTCAGTGATGAGGTAAAACGGCGTACGATAGATCTGCAATCTGAACGCGACCGGCTGCAGATCATTCTGCAAAACATCGCTGATGGTCTGCTGGTGGTAGATCAAGAGGGCCGGATTGCATTGCTGAATCCGGGCATCCAACCTCTCTTTGACCGCTCAATGCCTCAATTGATCGGCGCCCGGTTGGAGGATGTCTTAGAATTCCCTGCGCTAAGTTCTTTCATTAAGTATGTTTGGGAACGCGGCGGAGTTCACACTGCCGACTTAACCTACGATGAACAAATCCTGAAGGTTACTGCATCGGTATTGTTCGACCGTTCCGGGTTGATCCTGGTAGCACGCAATGTGACCATGGAAAAACGATTCGAGCGGGAGATTCTTCGGCGGAACCAGGAATTGGCATCTTTAAACCATTTGGCTTCGTCGGTCTCCACGTTGAATTTACAGGATACCCTGCAGGCCACTTCACGCGAGCTGGTCAATATTTTCAATGCCTGTTCAAGCGGCATCGCGCTGCTCAGCCCGGACCGTCAGGAATTGACCCTGGTGGCGGACCACATGCTCGATCCGGAGGAACCCAGCAACGTGGGCCTGGTGATCCCTGTCGCCAACAATCCATCCACGCAATATGTTTTGGAAACCGGCAAAGCCTTGTTGGTGAACAAACCGCAAACCAATCCCATGTCAACCAGCGTTCAAGAAACCATGCGCAATCGGAATATTGAATGCCTGCTTTTGGTGCCCTTGAGCGCGCGGGGTGAGATCATCGGCACGATTGGCATTGACCTGGATGAAAAGGACCGCGTTTTCACAGAGGAAGAAATTGCCCTGGCAGAGACAATTGCCGGGCAGATCGCCAGCGCTGTGGAAAATGCACGCCTGTTCAATGAGACCCAACGGTATGCACGCCAGTTGATGGCAGCCTCTGAGGTCAGCCGGGCGGCTATCTCGATCTCAAACCCAGATGAGTTGATCATCGAGATCTCCGAATTGATTCGCGAACGTTTTAACCTGCTCTTTGTGGGTATTTTCCTGATCGATGAAGAAAATAAATTTGCGACCCTGCAATACGGCACTGGAAAAGTGGGCCGCACCATGATGCAGATGAACCACAAGCTGGAAGTTGGCGGACAGTCCATGGTGGGTTGGGCAATTGCCAACCGCCAACCGCGCATTGCCCAACTTGCTGAAAAGGATCCCGTTCGTTTCGCCAACCCCCTGCTCCCCGAAACCCGTTCGGAAGCCACCTTCCCGATGATCGTTGGGAATGTGGTGCTGGGCGCACTGACCGCTCAATCTCGCGCTTCCAACGCCTTTACCCAGCAAGATATCACCATCCTGCAAACCATGGTAGACCAGGTATCTATTGCACTGCAAAAAGCCCGCCTGTATCTGGCTGCCCAACAGGAGTTGATTGAACGCAAGCGTGCTGAAGATGAAGCGCAACACGCCCGCCAGGCTGCCGAAGCAGCCAACCAGGCTAAAAGCGAATTCCTGGCCAATATGAGCCATGAAATTCGCACCCCGATGAATGCGATCATTGGTATGACCGGCCTGATGATGGATACGCCGCTCAATGCCCAACAGGCGGATTTTATCGACACGATCCGCACGAGCGGTGAAGCTTTGTTATCAATCATTAATGATATTCTCGATTTCTCAAAGATCGAAGCGGGACGCATGGATTTGGAAGAAAGTTCGTTTGACCTGCGCGAGTGTGTCGAGTCGGCCCTGGACCTGGTGGCGCACAAAGCCCACGAAAAGAAGCTGGACCTGCTAATCCAGGTCGAGGCACACACGCCGTCAGCGATCATCAGCGATTTCACTCGATTGCGCCAGGTGCTGCTCAACTTGCTCAGCAATGCCGTCAAATTCACCGAACAAGGCGAGATCAGTGTGGCAGTCAGTGCTACGCTACTGCCTGCCCCCCCGCCTGGCGGAGGATTGGACAAGCCCTGGTACGAATTGCTCTTCTCAGTTCGCGACACGGGCGTGGGCATCTCCCAATCTCAAATGGGGCGCCTCTTCCAGTCCTTCTCCCAGGTAGATGCATCGACCACCCGGAAGTATGGGGGCACCGGTTTGGGATTGGCGATCAGTAAGCAACTGGTGGAAATGATGGGTGGGCGCATTTGGGTGGATTCAGAGTATAAAAAAGGCTCTTCTTTCTATTTCACCATCCAATGCCAGAGTCCCGATACCTCCGACCAGGAATACGTGGAAGACGAACAAACCACCCTGGAAGGAAGGCAAGTATTGGTGGTAGATGATAATTCCACCAACCGGCAAATCCTGACCTTGCAATTACAATCCTGGGATATTCAGGTGGAAGAATCCGCTTCTGGAGAAGAAGCATTGAAAGCCCTGGAACAAAAAGAATTCGACCTGGTGATCATGGATATGAGCATGCCGCAAATGGACGGGGTGATGCTGGCGCGTCAGATCCGCGAGGAACACCGGGAGCATTACCTGCCGCTGGTCATGTTGACCTCCATCCCGGTCAGCGAGGTGATGCAAGAACGCCAACTTTTTAATGCGTTTCTTTCCAAACCAGTCAAAGCCTCCCAATTGTACAACACCCTTGAAGAAGTCTTCAGCGGTAAAGGGCGGCCCGTACTCTACCGTGGAAAACAAACCGGCAGGCGGGCAGAACAGTTCACAGAAGAGGATGCCGAGATGGGCAGCCGCTACCCGCTGCACGTTCTGCTGGCAGAAGACAATTCGACCAATCAAAAATTGGGGATCCTGTTGTTGGAACGCCTGGGGTACCGCGCCGACATTGCGGCCAATGGCATCGAGGTTCTGCAAGCCCTGCACCGGCAGGTCTATGATGTGATCCTGATGGATGTCCAGATGCCGGAGATGGACGGTCTGGAAGCCACGCGCGCCATCCGGACGGAATTTCCCGGCGAAAAGGGCCCGCATATCATCGCCATGACCGCAAATGCCATGCATGGAGACCGAGAGATCTGCCTGGCGGCGGGGATGGATGATTACATCAGCAAACCAATCCAGCTGCGGGAGTTGACTAGCGCATTGATGCGCTGCGCTGAAAAGGTAGCCGGTAAGCCGCGCAGCGAGCCAAGGATACCTGCTGCTCCGACAAAAGGAGGCGTCAACCAGGTCTCCCCTGACGAAACAGCAGTCGAAAGCGAGGTTCCTTCCGGGTTGAATATGTCGGCCTTCAACCGCCTGCGCCAAATGTTGGGCAAACGAGCCGATGAAATGATGCCGAACCTGATCCGCTCCTTCCTGCAAGAAGGGCCGCGCCTTCAAGCTGCGGCGGAAGAGGCCCTTAACAATCATGCGCTGGAACATCTGCGTATGTCTGCTCATACATTGAAATCCAATGCGGCGAATTTTGGCGCCAACCGGCTTCAAAATTTATGTCTGGAACTGGAAACCCTGGCACGCAACGGCAGCACGGTGGGCGCCAGGGAATTGCTGGAAAAAATTGCCGAAGAATTTTCAAAAGTGAAAGAAATCCTGGAAAAGCAACCATAAGCGCAACCGAAGGCCCCGTTTTTTCGTTAAATACAAGAGGTTTATCCATGAAACTATCCCCCTGCCAACTCATCGCCATCCTCTTATTGCTGACCTTTACCACGGCAGGATGTGCTGTCGCGCCACTATCCAGGCCGAACGGAGTGGCGCCGGCGCCGGACGGGACTTTATATGTGATGGATTTCGGCAATTACCGCATTGCTCATCTCAACACAGACGGAAAATTGCTGGAGAGTTTTGGCAGTTTCGGTGACGCAGCCGACCAGATCTTTTACGGTTGGGATATGGCTCTGGATGGTGACGGTAATATCTATATCGCGAATATTGTTCAGGGAACAGGAAAAGTCACCATGGACGGCATTAAAGTATTCACCAGCCAGGGCAGCCTGTTGCGCGAGGTGGGAAACAAATCCTACAACACCTCCCTGGACGAAGGGACAAATAGTCCTTACGGGATTGATGTGGACCGGCAAGGACATTTATACGTGGCGGATTACGGCGCCGATGCGCTGCGGATCTTCGGACGACAGGGAGAACTTCTGGGAACCTTCTTAGGATACGACAACCCCGATTTCAACATGGCCAGCATTAACGACGTAGCGGTGGATGACGGGCGAATGTTATTGTATCTTTCCGACTTTCTGAACAATAATATTCTCCAATTTGGAATAAGCTTCGATGACAACAACATTCCAAGCCTGAAGTACAACTGGACTCTGGGGGGCTACGGGCGAGAAGAAGGAAAATTCTCCTTCCCGCAGAACCTGGCGGTAGATGACCGTAACGGCTATCTCTATGTCGGTGATCTGGCCAACCGGCGTATCCAGGTTTTCACAAGCGATGGAAGCCTGATCTCCACCTTCCGAGCTCCAAACGTGGAAGACTGGCAAGTAATGGGGATGAACCTGGATCAGTCCGGCACCTTGTACGTGGCGGATGCGCTCAATAATTGCGTTTGGGTATTTGTTCCCAATCTAAGAACAAAAGGCGAAGCCTCTCTCTTCCTGAAGCGCATCGAGGTGCAACCATGAAACTTCGCGTGCCGATCTTTTACAAAATTGCCATGCCGCTGGCGGTCATTATTACCGCGGTATCCATATTCTCCACCTTTCAACTTTTCCACGATACCAACCAGCGCAACCAGGAAGACTTGAATGCGCGCCTGCAACGTACGGTCAGCAATTTGACCAGCCGGATCGATATTGACGCGCTTAAGACGATCAAAACTGCCGAAGACGCAAACAGCGCAGCCTATCTTGAGATCAGCGACCAATTGAATCAGGCAGCGGTCAGCGGCGGACTGGCCTGGGCAGGAATTTTCCGCAAGGAAGGCAATTACTATTATTACTGGGTCGATGCGGGGGGAATGGGCGTCGGTTATCCTTTCTTTCATATTACTCCTGAACACCTGGCGGTATACCAAGACAAACAGCTTCACACTGTGACCTATTCGGATGAATTCGGCTCTTACTACGGCGTTGTCGGACCGATCATCGATGAACACGGAGAGGTGATCGGCCTGTTGGAAGCCAACGTATACGCTGAAGGGCGGGATTATTTGCAAGAAAAATCGCTGGAGCAAAATGTGCCCTTCCTGTTGGGAGGGCTGCTGCTGGCGATCGGCTCTTCGCTGTTGATCACCTACTTCGTTTTCAACCGTCCGCTGCGGATCCTGCAATCCGGCGCCTTCCAAATAGCCAATGGAGACCTGGGCCACAAGATCAACCTGAAATCCAAGGATGAAATGGGCGATCTGGCACGCGTGTTCAACCAAATGTCGGACGAGATCCGTCAACTGGTTCACGAAAGGATCGAAAACGAAAGAAAACAGCGGGAACAGGAAGTGCAGCTTTTGCAAGAATCGGAAAAAACCCTGGCCGCGCGGGTGGCCGAACGCACGGCTGAGCTGGAGAAAAAGAATACCGAACTGGAAGTAGCCCGTGACGATGCTGAAGAGGCATTGATCGCCGCAGAAGCGGCTAATCGGGCCAAGAGTGAATTCCTGGCAAATATGAGCCACGAGATCCGCACCCCCATGAACGCGATCATCGGCATGACCGGCTTACTGATGGACACCTCATTAACGAACCAGCAGCGCGATTTTGCCGAAACCATTCGTTCCAGCGGCGACACCCTGCTTTCGATCATCAATGACATCCTCGATTTCTCCAAGATCGAAGCCGGACGAATGGAATTGGAAGAAGAATCCTTTGATCTGCGCGATCTGGTGGAATCGACCCTGGATTTGATCGCCCCACGGGCTTCGGAAAAAAGGCTCGACCTGGCATACCTGATCGATGCGCACGTGCCGGGGCATGTGACCAGCGATTCCACGCGCCTGCGCCAGATCTTGTTGAACTTGCTCTCGAACGCGGTCAAATTTACTCTGCAAGGCGAAGTGGTTTTGAAATTAAGCGCCACTTTACTGGACGAACCTCAGGCAAATGAACTGCCCGAATATGAATTGCACTTTGCCGTGCAGGATACCGGGATCGGTATTCCCATCGAACGGATGGACCGGCTGTTCCAATCGTTCTCGCAGTTGGATGCCTCTACCACGCGAAAGTTCGGCGGAACCGGCCTGGGGCTGGCCATCTCGCGCCGCCTGGTGGAAATGATGGGCGGGAAGATCTGGGTGGAAAGCGATGCCGGAAAAGGTTCCACTTTCCACTTTACCATCCGCTGCCAGGCGAGCGGTGAAGAATCGCAGCCTGACGGAGGGTACCATCCGATCTATTTAAGCCATGACCAGCCGAACCTGCGCGACCGGCGCGTGCTGGTGGTGGACGACAATCTGACCAACCTGCAAATCGTGCGCCTACAAACCGAATCCTGGGGAATGCATGTTACTACCCTCTCCAGCGCTTCTGAGGCGTTGGAACTACTGCGCTCGGGCGAATCCTTTGATCTGGCGATCCTGGATATGAGCATGCCGGAGATGGATGGATTAGACCTGGCAGAGGCCATTCGCCAGACTGAACCGGGCAAGCAGATGCCTATGGTGATGCTCTCTTCGATCGGCTCGCAGATCGACGATCCGCGGGCGGTCGAATTTCTGGCCTTCCTGACCAAGCCGATCAAAGCTTCCCAGTTATATAATGCGCTGGTGCAGGTATTCTCGGTTGTCCAGCATGGAAACCAACCTTCCCAGCCAATTTATAAGAGCGAAGGAGCGCCAGGAGAAACGCCCACCTTCGACGAAAGCCTGGGGACGCGCCTCCCGTTGCGGCTGCTGCTGGCGGAGGATAACTCTACCAATCAGAAGCTAGCCATCTTGCTGCTGGAAAGACTGGGTTATCGCACCGATGTGGCTGCCAACGGATTGGAGGTATTGGCCGCTCTAAAACGCCAGGATTACGATGTCATCTTCATGGATGTACAAATGCCAGAAATGGACGGATTGGAAGCCACGCGGCGGATCCGCCAGGAATTTCCCGACCAGCGCCAACCCCGCATAATTGCCATGACCGCCAACGCCATGCGCGGCGACCGGGAGATCTGCCTGCAAGCAGGAATGAACGATTATATTGGGAAACCAATCCAGGTGCGTGAGTTGGTGGCAGCTATTGAACGATGCAATCCGCAAAAACAAGCTCAGACGGAGCAAGAAGGATCTGGCAGTGCTGCGCAAAACCCGGCATCCCGGCCAATCGTGCTGGATTCCGAGGCATTCCAACGCCTGCGCCAGACGCTGGGCAAACGCGCCGATCAGATGTTACCCAGCCTTTTGGAAAGCTACTTCAATGATGCTCCACGGTTGATCGAAGAGGCGCGCCAGGCATTGCAACAAGGAGACGCCCTGGCGTTGCGGCGAGCTGCGCATACTTTAAAATCCTCCAGCGCCACCTTTGGCGCGATCGCCCTTTCCGGCATCGCCCGCGAGGTAGAAACGATGGCAGTGCGAGGTGAGCTTGAGGCGGCCGAGTCGCTCCTGCGCCAGCTGCCTGGCGCGTATGAATCAGCTCATCAGGCCCTGGAAGAAGCGATCAAAGACCAGACCGTTTGACTTTTTTAGAATATTGCGTTACACTCATCATATCTATACGCAAATTCCCGGAGGACTTATGACCAGTTCTGAATCTGCTTCCGCATCCAGCGCGCACATCACCGCCAACACACCTCTCCTGCCCGCGCTGCGCGCCTGGGAAATGTACCTGCAAGACCAGGGGCGTTCCATTTACACCATCAAAGCCTTCCTGGGAGATTTACAACTACTCAACACCTACCTGCCGCCCGACCGGCCGCTGGGACAGATCACCACCCGCGAGATCAACAGCTTCCTGGAGTGGTTGGAGCATGGGCGCGGTGTGGCATGCAGCGCAAAAAGCCTGGCGCGGCGCATCACCTCCATTAAGGCGTTCTTCCGTTGGCTGCAGCGCGGCGGGGTGCTGCCAATTGATCCTGCCGAAAAGGTAGTGCAACATTCTGTCATCTCGCCGCTGCCCGAGGTACTTACTCCGGAAGAAGAATTGAAGGTGATGGAAGTTGCCGACGCCCACCGGCGAGCCAAGAAAGCCGATGCCCGCCCTTATGCGCTGCTTTCTCTGCTGCTTGGCACCGGGATCAAGAAAGGTGAGAGCCTGGCGGTCAACATGAATCATATCGACCTGGAAGCTCCCGGCGGGCCGATCCTGTTTGTGCGTTATGCCAACCCGGGCAGCCGTTATAAAGAACGCAAACTGCCCCTCTCTGCAGAATGGGTAGAGGTTTTTCAAGAATATGTCGCACAATATAAGCCGGCTGAACAGCTTTTCCCCTGGTCGCCGCGCCGCTTGGAATACCTGCTGGAAGATATCGGCCGCGAGGCCGGGCTGACCAAGCACCTCTCGTTCGATATGTGCCGGTGGACTTGCGCCCTGGACGATCTGCGGGCCGGGATGGAACGCGACAAGATCCGCCAAAAACTGGGCATATCCAAGATCCAATGGCGTGAGATCAACCTCAAATTGCGCCGCCTGAACGGCGAGAGCCTTTAATCCAACTGGAATTCTTGACCGGCGGGTGGTTTCATTTCCAAAATGACCACCCGCTGTGTTTTTTCTGTGACACGGCAGAAATTCGCAGGACGGAAACCCGGCAGCCAGGCAACCGCTTCCCCGGCGCAAACCAAAGGCCAACCGGCTCGCGCGCGGCGGGGCAGCCCGGCATTGATCCAGAAATCGGAAAACTTGATCGTCCCGCTATCCATGCCCAACGGCTGCCAGCGCTCCCCAGGTCGGGCACGGCGCACATATAAAGGCATTGTTAAAGTAGCGTAATCCAGGGCAGCCTGCCAGGGGGACTTTCCTAATTCCTCTGAGCTTCCCCACCTGGCGGTGATGACGGCGCCTCCCGGGAGTTCCAGCAAGCCAGGCAACTCCAATTTCACCGGATCGACCGGCCCCATTTTGGGCCAGGGATATGGCAGCCGGGTTTGATCTTCGTAAATAAAGAGGGTATCCTTTTCGATTAATAGCAGCAAGCCGTCCAATAAATCCATCTCCCCGCTGCGGCTGGGATGGGTCAGGAATTCTTGGGCGCGCCGGAGCGCATCAAAACCAATATCCCTCAGGCCGGGGCGTAGCACGGACACCGCGCGCCTCAAGAGGCTGCGCTGCATTCCCTCCCCCAGCGAGACTAGAGGAGCTACTTTGAGGGCAATAAATCCCGGACCCATTTTCTCCACGCAATCGGCCCAGACTGCCTGGATCCAAGGCTCCAGGGTCTCATAATCCCCTGCCAGGGCTTGCGCGCTGCGCCACAGCACGGACCGCAAGTTTGGGTTATATTGCTCCAAATAGGGGATCAACTCATGGCGCAAACGGTTGCGAAAAAAGGTGGTATCCTGGTTGGAAGGATCGCGCAGCGGATGCAGCCCGGATTCGGCGCAGCAGCCTTCCACTTCCTCCCGCCAGATGCCGAGTAGCGGGCGGATGAGAGGCAGTTCCGCATCCCATTCAGGCAGAACAGCGCGCATAGGCATGCCTTTCAACCCCGCAAGCCCTGCCCCGCGCAGAAAATGCATCAGGATCGTTTCCACCTGGTCATCGGCGGTGTGCGCCACTGCCACAACCTGGGCTCCGCAGCGGCGGGCTTGCTCGAATAAAAAACGGTAACGTAGAGTGCGGGCGGCCTCCTCCAAAGAGAGCGAATTCGCGCGTGCAAAGGCCGGCACATCTCCATGTCCAACAAGCAGCGGAACACCAAGAGCAGCAGCCAGGCCAGCCACCTGCTCGACCTCCTTGGCGGATTCGGGGCGCATGCCGTGATCAAAATGTGCGGCGGTCACCGGCCAACCCAGATACCGCAGGCCGTGCAGCAAGCACAGGCTGTCTGGCCCGCCAGAGAAGCCCAGGAGAATAGGAGTGCCGGCCTGTAACCGGCAACCCTCGGTTAATGCTGTCTGCAAAGCACCGTAAATGATCATTGTACCCATTATACAGCGATGTCTCTCATTCATAAAAATCTCCCCTTTTCGTTGACAATTTTGCGGGCCTTCTGCCGCCAGCAACCGTGGTACAGCCTGACCTCGGGTGAATAGCAGCCCAGTCACCAGACTGACGTCGACGTATATTAATTGGACAAATATTCTTCTTTTTACAACCCCTGGTAAATCGCTCACGTGTTCCCGGAAACTCGATCAAATATATTGCTACCTGAAGCACTCATCTCTGTGCATAGCAGCTTGCTCGGACACACACAATGAATTTGACCCGTTTTGCACTTGTCCCACGACTAAGTTTATGCTAGACTAAGGTAGAAATTTCAACAAAACGCTCACCTACGGCGTAACAAAGAAAAAAGGCAAAACACCTATGCCAGAAAAACTTCTTATCGTGGACGACGATCTTGAAACATTGCGGCTGGTAAGCCTGATGCTCCAGCGGCAGGGATATCAAATCATCACTGCCAGCAATGGGCGACAGGCCCTTTCTTTAGCCCTGACTGAAAAGCCCGAATTGATCATTCTGGACGTGATGATGCCAGAAATCGATGGGTTAGAAGTGGCGCGCCGCCTGCGCAAGTCGCGGGATACCGCGCATATTCCGATCCTGATGTTCACAGCCAAGGGACAGGTCGAGGACCTGGTGGCAGGGTATGAAGCCGGGGCAGATGATTATCTGACCAAGCCGATCCATCCGGTGGAACTGTCTGCCCGTCTGAAGGCCATTCTGGGGCGTTCCAAGAGCGTCAAAGTGGATAGCAACACAGTCAAGACCCCGCGCGGCTACACAATCGGCGTCATGGCTCCTAAGGGTGGGCTGGGGGTTTCCACCCTGGCGCTCAACCTGGCGATCAGCATTAACCGTTTCAGCAAAGAAGAGGTGATTGCCGCGGAATTGTACCCGGGGCACGGCACCTGGGCGGTCGAACTTGGTTACAGCGACGCCGAGGGTCTTTCCAACCTGCTGCACCGCAAGCCGTACGAGATCACCCCAGCCATTGTGGAAGAGCAGTTGACACGCACCGTGTACGGGCCGCGCCTGCTGCTGGCATCCAACCATATCAAAGACCGCGAACTGCTATCTACCACGCCCCAGCTTGAGGCAGCGGTCAGCCAGCTGCCGTTCCTGGCTTCGATCGTCCTACTGGACATTGGTACCGGCATTTCTCCCGCCACCGATAAACTACTAGCCAATTGCCAGGAAGTGCTGCTGGTCACCGAACCCTATCCAACCGCCATCGCAATGACCAAGACCATGATCGATGATCTGTTGGAACGAGGGATTGGCAAGAATAAGCTGTTAACATTGGTGATGATCAACCGCATCCGCGCCGATATTCAGGTGGCCGTTTCGCGCATCCAGGAGATCCTGCATCAACCGATCAACCATGTGATCCCGCCTGCCCCGGAACAATCCTACGCGGCAGCCACAAAGAATGTACCTTTCATCATCACCCAACCGGAAAGCCTGGCCGCCCAACAATTCGAGAAACTGGCCAAATTGGCCTTGCAACGGATCACGAAGTAATGGACACTGTGCCTGCCGAGGCTCTTTGCCAGGCAGTGGAATGGATAAAAAGAGCCCGCCATCTGGTTGCGTTGACCGGGGCGGGCATTTCCGTGCCCTCTGGGGTGCCGGATTTTCGCTCGGCCGGGAGTGGTTTGTGGCAAAAAGACGATCCCATGCAGGTGGCGTCGCTCTCCACCTTTCGCCGCAGGCCAGAAGTATTTTTTAACTGGCTGCGGCCCCTGGCCGAAAAAATACAAGCCGCACGTCCCAACGCTGCCCACCTTGCCCTGGCAGATTTGGAAGCAAAAGGTTTTCTGCAAACGGTCATCACCCAAAATATCGATGATCTGCATGAAAAAGCTGGATCCAGGAATGTGATCCAGGTGCACGGTTCAGCCCAAAAAATGTCCTGCGGGGCTTGCCGGAAAACCTATCCCAGCCAGGATTTCACACAATCCTTCCTGGTCGAAAAATCCCTCCCGCGCTGCCCCATCTGCGGAAATGTTGTGAAACCAGATATCGTGCTATTTGAAGAGATGTTACCGGAGCAGGCCTGGATGAAGGCCGTACAACAATCCACCCAGGCAGATGTGATGTTCGTGATCGGATCCTCTCTGACTGTTACGCCTGCCGGGAACTTGCCTTATTACACATTGGAGCATGGCGGAAAGCTGTTGATCAACACCATTCAAACCACTCCCCTGGACAGCGAAGCCTCTGTGATCCTGCGCTTAGATGCCGCCAAGGTGCTGCCGGCAATCGTGGAGATGCTATGACCCAGAAGAATTTACACTCTAACCCCCACACAGCCGAACAATTATTGGAGATTGCTCGCGACCTGGCCTCTACCCTCGATCTGGAAGTGCTGCTGCAGCGCATTGTGGATGCAGCAAAGAAGATCACCGGAGCTGAAGAGGCCTCGATCTTGCTGTACGACGAAGGACGCAAAAGCTTATATTTCCAGACGGTCACTAACGCCAAAGCTGAACCGCTGCTCAAAGGACTTTCTGTACCCACAGACAGCATTGCCGGATGGGTGGCGCTCAACCGCCAGGCCGTGATCGTGCCGGATGCACATCAGGATACGCGCTACTTTGTCCGGGTGGAGCAGGAATCCAATTTTCAAACTCACTCGATCATCGCCGTCCCTCTCCTCTCTCACGAAAAATTGATCGGTGTGTTGGAAGTGCTTAATAAACACAAGGGCACATTCGATGAAGATGATCTGGATACTCTGGAAATCCTGGCGGCGCAGGCGTCGGTGGCGATCGATAACGCACGATTATTCCGTCAATCCGACTTGATCTCTGAGCTGGTACACGAGCTGCGTACTCCGCTGGGTTCTATCACAGCGATCACCTACATGCTCCAACGGCCGGAGATCTCGGAAGAGCAGCGGCAAAATCTGCTGCAAACCATTCACCAGGAAACCCAACGGCTAAGCGAATTGACCACCAGCTTTCTCGACCTGGCGCGGCTGGAATCCGGCAGGGCTGAATTTCACATGGCCGAATTTGACCTACGCAAACTGGTGGATGATTGCCTGGTCATTGTGCGCCCCAAAGCTGCCGAAATGGGAATAGCAATCATTGTGGAGTTGCCTGAAGCCCTGATCCTGAACGCAGACAAGAACAAGATCAAGCAAGTGCTGCTCAACCTGCTCTCTAATGCGATCAAATATAACCGACAAGGGGGAAGTATTTTGATCATTGGCAAAGGGGATGAAAGGGATGTCACCTTTGCAGTGCGCGACAGCGGGCAGGGTATGGATGAAGAAGCCCTGGCACATCTGTTTCAGAAGTTTTACCGCGCGCGCCAGGCCAGCGCAATATCGGGAACGGGATTGGGGCTATCCATCTGCAGGCGAATCGTGGAGAGCCACCGCGGCACCATCCGCGCCGAATCCTTCCCGGGACAAGGCACCACCTTTACGGTAAGACTGCCGCGTCTCTAGTAAATTTTGCGACTTGCATTTCAGACTATTTTCATCGATAATACAAATGCTGGAAAAATCATCCCAAAAGGAGAGTGAATATGGTTGCTGCCCGAAAATTTTCCCCGATCAAACTGAAACGGGTTGTTCCTGTTCCTTCAGATATTGAGATCGCCCAAGAATCCGACATTAAACCGATCAGCCAGGTAGCAGAAGAACTGGGCCTGCTCCCTGATGAATTGGAGTTCTATGGACCTTACAAAGCAAAGGTGAAACTGGAAGTATTAGACCGTCTAAAGGATGTCCCGGACGGGAAATATATCGACGTGACCGCCATTACCCCCACTCCCCTGGGTGAAGGTAAGACCACCACTACGGTTGGGTTGAGCCAGGCATTAGGAGCTCACCTGGGCTATAAGGTAATGACCTGCATCCGCCAACCTTCGCAAGGCCCTACCTTTGGGATCAAGGGCGGCGCCGCCGGCGGCGGTTATTCCCAGGTCATTCCAATGGAAGACTTTAACCTGCATCTGACTGGCGATATTCATGCGATCACCGCAGCCAACAACCTGGTGGCAGCCGCGATTGACGTGCGCATGCTGCATGAGTCCGACGCCACCGATGAACAGCTCTTCAACCGGTTGTTCCCACCTGATAAACAAGGGAAACGCCATTTTGGGCGCGGTTTTGCGCCGCGCTTGAAGAAATTAGGGATCACCGCCAGCGAACCGGAGCAGTTGACCCCCGAAGAACGCTCCAAACTTTGCCGTCTGGATATTGATCCGGCTACCATCACCTGGCGGCGGGTGCTGGATACCAGCGACCGCTTCCTGCGCGGCATTACGATCGGCACCGGCGATGAAGAAAAAGGTCACGAACGCGAAACCGGATTTGATATCACGGTGGCTTCCGAGATCATGGCAGTGCTGGCACTGACGACCGACCTGGCAGATATGCGCAAACGCTTTGGCGAGATCGTCATCGGCGTCAGCAAACGCGGCGAGGCGATCAACTGCGACGACCTGGGCGTAGCGGGGGCCATGACCGTCTTGATGCGCGATGCGATCAAGCCCAACCTGATGCAAACGCTGGAAGGTACGCCGGTCTTTGTGCATGCCGGGCCTTTTGCCAATATCGCACACGGCAACAGCTCGATCATTGCCGACCGGATCGGGCTGAAATTGGCCAACTTTGTAGTAACCGAGTCCGGTTTTGGGTCAGATATGGGCATGGAAAAGTTCTTTGATATCAAGTGCCGCTACTCCGGACTGCTGCCGCACGTGGTGGTATTGGTAGCCACCGTTCGGGCATTGAAGATGCACGGCGGTGGGCCGAAGGTAGTAGCCGGAAAACCGCTTGATTCCGCCTACACGAGTGAAAATCTGGACTTGCTGCGGGCAGGGATGCCCAACCTGCTCCATCACATCGCCATCGCGCGCAAATACGGCATTCCGGTGGTGGTAGCGATCAACACCTTTGCCACCGATGCCCCAGCCGAATTGGAATTGATCCGCACCGCAGCCGTTCAGGAAGGCGGCGCGGAAGCCGCTGTGGTTTGCCGACACTGGGAATTGGGCGGCGAAGGCGCTCTCGACCTGGCCCGCGAAGTGGTCAAAGCATCGGAAAAGACTTCTCACTTTAAATTTCTCTATCCCCTGGAAGAGACCATTAAGGAGAAGATCGAGACCATTGCCAGGGAAGTGTACGGCGCAGACGGCGTGGATTACTCTCCCGAAGCCGAAGCTCGCATCGCAGAATATACCCGCCTGGGGTTCGACAAGCTGCCGATTTGTATGGCCAAAACGCACCTCTCCCTCTCTCACGACCCGACCCTCAAAGGCGTGCCGAAAGGATTCCGTATTCCCATCCGCGATATACGCGCCTCGGTTGGGGCAGGCTTCCTCTACCCCCTGTTGGGCAAGATGAGCACCATGCCCGGCCTGCCCACCCGCCCCGCCTTCTACGATGTGGACATCAACATGGAAACCGGACGTGTGACCGGGTTGTTCTAAGAGACTGTTTGCAGAAAATCATCCGGCCTCCTGAGATATTCAGGAGGCCGGATGGCTTTTAATCTTCCAATTTATCCTTACGCTTCAAGCCCCGTTCCAACAGATAGAAAAGGAACAACACTAAAATAACGAAAACGCCTACCAGCAGGAGCGGATCGATGTTCCATAACTGCGGCAGGGTACGGTTGCCCAGGTTGGCGATGCGCTGGATGGGCGGGAAGACCTGCTCGTAGGTGAGGCCGAAAAGAACCGAGCCGGCCATCAAACCGAGCACGCCGGGGAAGAAGTAATCCAGCTTACCTTCACCCGACCCAGCCACGCAGGTGCCGGGACAATAACCGGTGAGGGCCATACCGGCGCCAAAGATCAATCCTCCCACCAGATTGCCAACCACGTAGGTGGCCGGGATGTTGGGGAAGCGCACCAGGCCCAGCCCTTGCAAGATGTACAACCCCGGCATTGCCACTGCCAGGGTGGTCAGCATGAATTTAATGACAGTCAGGTTGGTGAAGCGGAAGACGCCGACGATATTGGCATACCTGGTCAGGCCGCCCTTATTGAGCGCAAAACCAAATAAGATGCCCAGAACAAGCGCAAGAAGATAAGAAAGGATCATGATCTAATACCTCCTACGGTAGACCAACAGCGCCATCAGGATGCCCGAAATGAACATTCCAACCATGAAGATAAAACCAGAGGGAGCCAACAGCATACTGCCCGAAATTGCTAAACCCATCGTACAGCCCCCAGCAATGCTCGCTCCATATTGCAAGATCATTGCTCCAACGAAACCCAACCCAAAACGCTTTAGCTTTGAAGGACCAAAAACCTTGTTCCAGACCGGATCATGTTCCCAGCGGATCTTAAAGGTACGGCTGGAAAGCGCCCCCAGCAGCCCGCCCAAGAAAACACCAATCAACAGCACCACTTCCCAGGTCAGACCAGGGGTTGCCACAGCTTTGAAGTACAAGTTATTTTCGGCAAAAGGTTGGGCAATGAAATGCACCAGATTGCTGGTGATGGTCGCCATCGGCCCAGCGGAAGCCAGGGTGTGGTTTCCCACCCAGACCGCGATGATGCACACCAGGCCAAGCAGGATCCCGGCGGAATAGGGAGTCCAATTGGGTTGGGCAATCGCCTTCAGCCAGCCTGAGAAACGCTGGCGGAACGGCAGCCACATTCCAGTGCGTTTGCGGCGGTCCGACCAGACATAGCCCCCCACGCCCGCCAGACAAATCGCCAACACACCCAACAACAGCCCGTTCCCGGCCGGGTTCTGTGCGGCGGCAGCCGTGCCTGCGGCAGCAGAGACCGGCTTGGTTTCGCTCGGCTTGACCGCAGCCACGCCCGGCGACTGAATCCCCAGCGGGTTAGTGATCACGCCGCTACTGGTGGAGAGCTGGGAAGGGTCCAGGCCTAATACTCCGGCATAATTATCCACGCACAAGGTCAACTGCTCGGACTTATGGCAGGACTGGCAAGTGGTGGTCATGTCGACATATTTCGATGCCACCCCAACATGGGCGGTATCGGCATCCGCAGCCAACCGGTTGCCGCCGTGACAATCCACGCAGAAATCAGCAAAACCGTGGTCGAGATGCCAGGCTGTTGAGGAATCGTAGGAAGCCTGCGCCTGAACCACATGGCAGGTTTTACAGGAGGATGGCGCTACACATTGCCCAGGTACAGAAGCCTGAACAGAATGAACCGGGCCGGTCAGACTGAGAGTGCCAGCTGACAAAAGCAGCATGGTTGCCAGGGGGATGATGAGTATACGAACGATTTTAGCCATAATCTTTCCAGTTAAAGGGAATGAATTGCCAGCCAGAATTCTACCATTAACCACAACCACAGCAGATAAGAAAATCTTGACAAAGATTTGATTATTAATTTTGTGAGGTGGAATATAATAATGTTGGAGAGGAACTGAGATATGGTACAGGGAGAAGCTCATCAAGTATTTGACTTGGGGCGCAGATTGCGCGAATTGCGGGAAGAACGCGACATTTCCATGCGCGCTTTGGCGCGCATGAGCGGGCTTTCAGCCAATGCGTTGAGCATGATCGAACGCAACCTGACATCCCCTTCTGTAAGCACGCTGACGAAGCTTGCACATGCATTGGAAGTACCAATTACCGCCTTGTTCCATACCGTACCGATCAAAAAACGGGTGGTTTATTATCCGATAGGGGAACAAAGCAAGATTGAAATTAAAGCCGGCATGCTCACCATGCTGGGCGGTAATATGTACATTGGAAAGATAAATCCGTTCCTGCTCCACGCGGAAAAAGGCGCTCACTCCGGCCAGAACGGTTTGTTCTACAACGGCGATCAATTTATCATCTGCCTGTCAGGCAAGCTGGAATATACCGTAAACGGGATCGTCTATACCCTCTCAGCTGGCGACGTGTTGCTTTTCGATGCGAGTTTGGGACATCATTGGCGCAACCCCGTTGATGAAGCCGCCACCGCACTGATCGTCCTTGGCAACTATAGTGAAGACGAAGGCCCTGGAGAATATCAGCGCGCTTCGATGGAAAATAATTAGAGGTTCAGCCAGCGTTCCGCTGTGGCAGGCAAATCGGACATTGTGCCGGTTTTCATCTTGCAGCGCGGAAGCGAGTCAATGAAGGCTTTTCCATAACGCTTTGTGATCAAACGGCGGTCCAGGATAGCGACCACGCCGCGGTCAGATTGAGTGCGGATGAGTCGGCCAAAACCCTGACGGAAGCGCAAGATCGCCTCCGGCAGGCTGTATTCGCTGAAAGGATCATCAAAGGTCTCGGAGCGGGCTGCCACAATGGGGTCGGAAGGAACATCAAAGGGCAGTTTGACGATCACCAGCACCGAAAGCGCCTCGCCAGCAATATCCACCCCCTCCCAGAAGGAACGGGTGCCTAACAGGACCGCCCGCTCCGTCTCGCGGAAGCTTTCCAACAAGGTATTGGCGGAGGCTCCTTCACCCTGTTCAAACATTTGGATCTCTGCATCAGCCAAGGCTCCACCGATGGATTGCGAGGTCTTTTTAAGTTGGGCATAAGAGGTGAAAAGCACCAGCATGCGACCGTGGGTGGCACGCGCCAGGCGTATGATGGAGTTTTCGACCGCACGCTGGTAATTGGGATCACTCGGCTCAGGAATATCGTTAACCAGGTACAGCAACGCTGAGTTCTCATAGTCGAAAGGAGAACCCAGAGCCAATTCATTGGCTTCCTCCGCCAGCAACCGGCGGCGGATGTAATCGAATTCGCCTTCCGCAGTCAGCGTGGCAGAAGTGAGGATCACACAGGTCTTTTCGTGCCAGAGGTACTTCTGCATCAAGGGGCCCACTTCGAGCGGAGCGATCTCCAGGGCCAGGTGGCTGCCGTTGGGCTGGATCTCAGCCCAATAAATGAAATTCTTATCGGGCTTGCTGACCAGACTGGAAATATATCCGCAGGCTTCGTACAGACGCCGATATAAATCTCCCAGGCTGCTCTGGTTATCCTCCAAATCAGGGTCGGCAGCGATCAAATCCAACTTACCGATCTCCCCGGCCAGGTCTTTGATCAGATTAAGCAGCAGGTCGGAGGTCTCGTAAGCCTGATCCCAGGCGACTTCCACATCCGTCCAGTAGTTTTGAGTCCGGGTGGCAGGCAGGATGCGTTCCTGTTGCTGATATTGTCCAACCGGACGGCCGTCGCGGCGGTCATCCAGGAAATATTCGATGGCGTGGAAGAATTGTCCAAAATCGTGATCCAGGCGGAAGGCCAGGTCGGTGGCGCGCTGGACCATCTGCTGCAACATAGCATAATCGGAAGGCCGGGCAGCCGTGCGCACCAGGCTGAGCGTGCGCCCGAGGATGCCTGAGGTGGTGCCACCCAATTCGCGCAGCATACGCAACAGATCAGGTTGCGTGACGCGGAAACTGAGCGCATCGGTGGTAGCTGCTTCCATGTGGTGTGCTTCGTCCACGATCAGGTACTGGTAATCGGGCAGAACGCGGCTGCCAGAGGCAACATCAGCCAGCAGCAAGGCGTGGTTGACGATCAAGAGGTGGGCCGTTTGAGCGGCCTGGCGGATGCGGTAGAAAGGACAGGATCCGCCCGTGCGTCCAAGGCACACTTCGGCCTTACAGCCTTCATCCTCAGCGGAAATACGGTTCCAAACGTCTCGTTCGATCGGGCCGTTCAGGTTTATCTCCGAGCGGTCGCCTGTACCGCCCTGCAGGACCCAAACCAACACCTTGGCCATCACGCGCATTTCTTCCGCGGTCTCGGGGGTACGTTCACGCAGCGCATTCAGACGGCGCGGGCAAAGATAATTGGAGCGTCCCTTCATCACCACGGTGGAGATATCCAGCCCCAACGCGCGGCACATATCCGGGATGTCTTTCTTGACCAGTTGCTCCTGCAGGTTGATGGTATTGGTGGAGATCACCACCCGCATGCCGTTTTTGACTGCCCACATGGCCGCCGGGACCAGGTAGGCAAAGGATTTGCCCGTGCCGGTGCCGGCTTCCACCATCAGATGCTGCCCGGTGGAGAGTGCCTCGGTGACCGCCCGCAGCATTTCCACTTGCTGAGGGCGCTGTTCATATCCGGAAAAATAAGCGGAAAACGGCCCACCGTACTCCAGCACGGAAGCCACCTCTTCCGGGTCGAGCGGTTCGGGGGGATCACGCGGCTCAAGCGGGGGCAGCAAAGTTTCGGAAGAGCGCCCAAACAAAGGCCCAAGATTATGTTCAGTAGCTCGCACGGGTGCGCCCTTGTGAGCACGCGCGCGCAGCACCTGCTGGAACATCCAGCTGCCCCCCCATTCAAAGGGTTCGCTCAGGCGAACGAATTCCGCAACGGTTTGAATAGGCAATTCCATCGCCATATCCCACAAGCGTAAAAATATCTTATGAGTTGTGCTGGCATCATTCAGCGCACGGTGAAATTGGCCTTCCAGGATACCCAGCTGTTGCGCCAGGGCTCCCAGGTTGTAACGGCTGGCGGTGGGCATCAACACCGATGCCAGCTCATAGGTATCGATTACATCGTTATCCAGCAAAATATTGTGACGCTGAAGGAAAGACAGGTCAAAGCGCACAGAATGCCCTACCACCGGATCATTGCCAACGAAATCGGCCAGCTCGTGGATAACTGCCTTGATCGGCGGGGCATTGCGAACCATTTCATTTGTGATATTGGTAAGCTGGGTGATCATGGGCGGGATCGGGCGGCCCGGGTTCACCAAGGTGCTCCATTCCGATTCGACACGCGCGCCGTTAAAACGCACCGCTCCGATCTCAGTGATAGCGTCTGTGTAGGGGTCCAATCCGGTGGTTTCAATATCGATGGCTACAATAGAAGGCATGTTCTTGATTATACCAGCAGGGTGCAACTTTTCGCCTGCTTTTACGTTATACTATTCAAAAGGAGTTCAACCATGAACCAACGCTTTATTCTGCGAGTCCTGATCAATGCCTTAGCTTTATTCGTCGCGGTGAAGATCCTTAACCTGGAAATGCAAAACGATTCTGTTTGGGCTTTCCTTCTCCTGGGCCTGATCTTTGGCGTTGTCAATGCTATCCTCAAACCAGTTTTAATGCTGGCGGGCTGCCCCTTCGTGATCCTCACCCTGGGATTATTCACGCTGGTGGTCAATACCCTGTTGTTCGCCCTGGTAGGTGCCCTGGGTCGCAGCCTGGGGATTGGATTTATTTTCAACGATGGTTGGTTCTGGCCGTCATTCCTGGGCGCGCTGATCGTCAGCGTGGTCAGTTTCCTGATGAACCTGGCCTTCAAGGACGAATTGAAGGGCCGGCGGCGAAGCATCTTTTAGTTAATAACCGAGCGTAACAACGCAGTTGCGCCCGTGATCCTTGGCCATTTGAGCCGCCCGGCCCGCGGTTTCCAGCAATTTTTCAAGGAGCTGCTGCGGGTCCACATTGCCCGCCCGGTCCGATTCAGCAGATTGGACGTTCAGCTCGGTGACGCCCACGCTGAGGGTGACGCGCAGCAATCCCATGGATGTGGGAATGGAACTATCCGCCACCTGGAAGCGCAAGCGTTGGGCGGTGTCCTGGGCCTTTTCCAGGACCGTTTCGGGCATCAGGATCACAATCTCATCCCCGCCGTAGCGGCCAATGATGTCGGTATCACGCACATGCGTACGCAGCGTATCAGCCAACCAACGTAGCACATTATCCCCCACGGCATAGCTGTAGCGGTGGTTGAAATCGCCAAAATCGTCAATATCCAAGAAGAGCGCTGAAAGGGAGCGGGTGAAACGGATAGCCCGGCTGATCTCGCGGCGACCCAACTCAAACAGGCCGCGCCGGTTGTGGATCCCCATCAATTCATCGATCACAGCCAGGCGCTCCAGTTCGCTGTACAGGCGGGCATTATGATAGGCAATGGCGGCCTGGTCGGCAAAGTCCATCAACGGCAGGATATGCTCGTCTGTGTAGAAACCGGGTTCCTCTGAATCGAGGCTCAACAGGCCAACCACCTGCCCGCGGACAGTGATTGGCGCCTGGATGTGGGCGCGGATCCAGCGCACTTCGGGCAGGTCGACCCATTGAGCATAGGAGCGGGCATCCTGGATCAGCAAGGGTTTGCCGGTAGTAAAGGTAAAGTTAAAATTGGGGATCTCATCGATCTTCCAGTGGAAGTTCTGCACATATTCCGACAACCCGCGTTCGGTGTAGCCCCGGCTGCGTACAATGCGGGTGATGCCGGATTCGAAGAGCATGATCGTCACCCCATCGAAGGGCAGCACGCGCTCAATATTGGCAATAATGCGGTCCAGGACTTCCTCCAGGCGCAGGGTAGTGTTGAGCGCTTTGGCGGTATCGCTGAGGGCTTCGGCCAGCAGGCGCTGGTTGTGTTCCACCTGTTCAGCCTGGATACGCTCGGAGATCTCGTATTGCAATTGCTGGTTCTGCACCTGAAGCTGGAGCTGCAATTCGCGCAACTTGAGATGAGTAGCCACCCGCGCCAGCACTTCGCTGGTGTGGAAGGGCTTGGTGATGTAATCCACCCCACCCGCCTCGAACGCCTGGATCTTATCCTCCACGGTGCTGAGGGCGCTGAGGAAGATGATTGGGATATCCCGGGTAGCATCTTCGCTGCGTAGGCGGGCGCTGACCTCGAAGCCGTCCATATCGGGCATCATGATATCCAACAAGATCAGATCGGGCAGCTTGTGCGTCACTTCTTGCAAGGCCCGTTCGCCGCTCGAAACGGCGCGCACCAGGTAACCGTTATCCTCCAGCACAAAAGTGATCAACTGGAGATTGATATCATTGTCGTCTACCACCAAGATATCGGCTTTGTTCGCATCCATAATTACCCTTAATCATACACTCAAAAAACAATTTGTGTAAACCAATTTCTCTATAATGATTGCAATTCTCCATCTCTTCTCCTGGTAGGAGGCTTATGCTCACTTTCCTTTACACCATTGGACGATTCTTTCGCGCTTTACTGAAAGGCATGCGTGAACCGGAATTTCGCGCCTTGTTTTTTTTGACCCTGTTGATGTTCATAATCGGCACAATATTTTATATGAAAGCCGAAGGCTGGGATGTGTTGGATGCCTTCTACTTCAGCGTGATGACCCTTGCAACGGTCGGTTAGGGCGATCTGCATCCCACCACACCGATCTCCAAGGTTTTCACCATTTTCTATGTGCTGATCGGGATTGGCATCATGGTGGCCTTCATCGAACGCCTGGCTTTCAGCGCCCTGAAGCACAAAACCAGGGAACTCGAACCTCCCAAGATGACGCCTGATAAGTAAGGTATAATTCGCGGCATGTCGAAATCTCTGCTGCGTAAACTGGTGCCGGGTCTGCTGCTGGGTTTCCTGGCCTTGCTGGCCATCTCCTTGCTGGGAGATATCCAACAGGTAGGTTCATTGATCCTGCATTTCAACTGGTGGCTCTTCCCGCTGGCCCTGCTGTGCACTCTGTTCAATTACAGCCTGCGTTTCGTGAAATGGAATTATTATCTGCGCCAGATGGGGGTCACCAGCCTGGAGTGGCGCGAGAGCCTGCGCATTTTTGTGGCGGGCTTTCCGCTGGCCATGACCCCCGGGAAAGTCGGCGAAGTGCTCAAGGCGGTATGGATCAACCAGCGCAGCGGTCTGCCGGTGGCGCGCGGCGTCTCGGTGGTGGTGGCGGAACGGATCAGCGACGGATTAGCCGTGTTGATACTCTCGACCCTGGGGGTGCTGGCATACCCGCAATACTGGCCGGCCTTCCTGGTTGCGCTGGTGGTGCTGGCCGGGGTGGTGATCGTCTCGCAGATCCGACCGCTGGCTCTGGGATGCCTGGCGCTGGGCGAAAAGATCCCCCTGGTACGGCGCGCCGTCCCAACGCTGCGCGAGTTCTACGAAGGTTCCTTCAGCCTCTTCCGGCCGGTCACGACCTTGCTGGCAGTCGGGTTAGGGACGCTATCCTGGTTTGGCGAGGGGATCGGCTTCTACCTGATCCTGCTTGGATTGGGCTTGCCTCCCTCCATGCAATTATTTGGCTCGGCGGTCTTCATCCTGGCTTTCTCGGTAGTCATAGGAGCAGTTAGCGCGCTGCCGGGCGGGATCGGGGCCTCCGAGGTATCTATCGCCGGAATGCTGGTACTGGTGGGAGGGCTGCCGGGAGCGACTGCCGCAGCCGCCACCCTGCTGATCCGCCTGGCCACGCTGTGGTTTGGCGTGGCGCTTGGCCTGGCCGCCTGGGTGTTCTCTCCGGCATTATTGGGAATTCAAGCGAAAGTGGAGTCCGCCAATGATCAATCCGCTTTGGAAAATTGATTTTCACTGCCACACCTACCGGTCCAAAGACAGCCTCAACCTGCCCGGCGAGTTGATCGCACAGGCGCGCAGCGTGGGCTTGAGCCGCCTGATCCTGACTGACCACAACAACATCCACGGGGCGTTGGAGACGCAAGAAATGGCGCCGGATTACGTGATCGTGGGAGAAGAAATCCAGACCAGCAGCGGCGAGTTGCTGGCCTGCTTTGTGACGCGCGAGGTGCCGCGCGGACTATCCCCGCGCGAAGCGATCGAGCGGTTGCGCGAACAAGGCGCTTTTATTTCCGTTTCGCATCCCTACGACTACAAACGCAGCGGATGGAAGCCGCAGGAACTGCTGGAGATCGCCCCGCTGGTGGATGCGATCGAGGTGTTCAACGCTCGCTGCACAGAGAGCCGCACCAATACGCTGGCAGCCCGTTTTGCCAGGGAGCATGGCGTTGCCGGCACGGCCGGGTCGGATGCTCATTCCATCCGCGAAGTGGGACGCGCGTGGGTGGAATTGCTGCCCTTTAGCTCCGCTGACGAATTGCGCCAATCCATCCGGAAGGCTGTTGTGAGGGGAAATCTTTCCTCTCCCTTCATTCACTTCACCTCCACCTGGGCGCGGATCGTCAAAGCCTGGCGGAAAAACAAAACGAATTAGGTGTTTCCAGTTCTCTTTTATCAGGGTTGTGCTATGATTCCTGTTAACAGTTCCCGCATCCCCCTTATGAAAGCAAACGGAAGCAGCTATGAATATTTTTGAGATCAATCTTGAAGATCATGCTCAAGTTAAGCGCTTTTTGAACCTGCCTTTCGCTGTTTACCGAGACATCCCGCAGTGGGTACCGCCGCTGGCCTCGGAGGCAGCCGGAATGCTTGACCCCAGCCGCCATCCGTTCTACCGGCATTCCCAGGCTGCCTTTTTCCTGGCAGAAAGCGCAGCCGGGGAGACCCTCGGCCGCCTGGCCGTGCTGGAAAACCGGCGCTTTAACGAGTTCAACCACGAAAAGACGGCTTTCTTCTACCTCTTCGAGTGTCAGCCTGATGCCCAGGCAGCAGGGGAGTTGTTTGCGGCGGGGATGGAATGGGCGCGCAGCCGCGGACTAGAACGCATCTACGGGCCAAAGGGATTCACCGCCCTGGACGGGATGGGCCTGCTGGTGCGCGGCTTCGAACACCGCCCGGCCTTTGGAATCGCCTATAATCCCTCGTATTACTCCCAATACTTGCTTGAGATGGGCTTCAGCGCCAGCCCGGAAGTGCTGTCCGGGTACATGAGCCGGGACATGCAGATGCCGGAAAAGATCTTTGAGGTAGCGCGGCGGGTGCAGGAAAAACGCGGCCTGAAAGTGATCAACTTTCGCACCCGGGGCGAACTACGCCGCATGGTGCCGGGGTTGAAGGAACTGTATAACGCCTCGCTGCCCGGCACGGTGGGAAATGTGCCATTGACCGATGAGGAGACCAACGCCATGGCCGCGCAATTGATCTGGTTCGCCGATCCACGCCTGATCAAGATCATCTTCAATTCCGACGATCAGCCCGTCGGTTATCTGTTTGCCTATCCGGATATCTCAGCGGCGGTGCAGCGCACGCACGGGAAGCTGTTCCCGTTTGGCTGGGCGGATGTGCTGATGGAACTACGCCGCACCACCTGGGCCAATATCAACGGGGCAGGTATTGCTGAGCAATACCGCGGGATGGGCGGCACGGCCCTGCTATTCGCCGAGATGTACAAGAGCTTCCGCAGCGAGCCGCGCTTTCAACATGCCGATATCGTCCAGATCGGTTCGGACAATGAACGCATGCTGAACGAACTGCGCGGGATGGGGATCGATTTCTACAAAGCGCATCAAATGTTCAGCTTGAATATTTAGAAATTGGTGCGATTGGCAGGTTTGCTGCCGATAATTCTTATGATCTACTTGATCTTATAGGCCCGCAGGCCAGGGATGCCAGCCAGGTCGGTCATCAACCCATGCAGAGGTTGATTCCCGCGGGCAGTGATGGTCATGGTCACCTTGACCCGTTCGCGGCGCAGATCCTTTTCCACCCCAATCGAAGTGACTTTACGCCCCTCGGAGGAAAAAATATGGCGCAGTTCTTCCACCAGGCCGGAGCGATCCTCGACGATCAGAATCAACGAGAAAAGCGCCGAAGGTTGGATGAAACGGTGCTCAATCCAGTTCAGGCCGTACAGCACCAGCAGCAAAAAAGCCGTGACCCCTGCTCCAACGAGGTAATATCCGGCGCCAACGGCCATGCCCACAATCGCCAGCGTCCACATGGAAGTGGCCGTGGTCAACCCTTTGATGCTGGTACCGTAGCGCAGAATGGCGCCCGCGCCAAGAAAACCGATCCCAGAGACCACCTGGGCGGCCAGGCGGGCGGGATCACCGTTGGGGACATCGGGTCTAAATTGCATGGCGAGGTTGATCGAAAGGCACATAGCCAGGGAGGCGCCCACTGCCAGGATGATGTGCGTCCGCAGCCCGGCCGGCTGGCCGGCACGCTCGCGTTCAAACCCGATCAGCCCGCCAAGGAGCGCGGCTTCCAATAAACGGACTAAGATTTCAATCTCATTGATGATCATAGGCTACCATCCTGGTCTGGATACTGAATGAGGGATTTTTCAGTAGTCCTCCACCGAAAAATCCCTCAAGCATGAAGGGTATGTTATAATTTTAGTGCCGAAGGTGGGAATCGAACCCACATTCCTTTAGGGAACACGATTTTGAGTCGTGCGCGTCTGCCAATTCCGCCACTCCGGCGATCGAGTAATGCAAGTATAACCATTTTTTGATGAAGGGTCAAGGTATCATGCGTCTCGGAATCTTTGGATTACCCCAATCAGGAAAAACTACGCTGTTCAATGCACTCACCCGCGGCACCCGTCCCACCGGGCCGGCGGGCAAGATCGAAGTCCACACTGCCGTTGTCGATGTTCCCGATCCGCGCGTGGACAAGCTTTCGGCCATGTTCAACCCCAAGAAGACCATTTACGCCAAGGTCACCTACGCTGATATCGCCGGACTGGACGGCTCGGCGGGCAAGTCAGGCATCGCCGGAGTGCTGCTCAACCAACTGACCCAAATGGACGGCTTTATTCACGTGGTGCGCTGCTTCGAGAACGAGAATGTCTCGCACCCGCAAGGCAGCCTGGATCCGAGGCGCGACCTGGCAATCATGGACAGTGAGTTCATTCTCAACGACCTGATCGCTGTGGAACGCAAGCAGGAACGCCTGTTGGACGAGCGCAAGAAAGGCGGCGGGCGCGACCGGGCCGTGATCGAACGCGAGATCGTGCTGTTCGACCGCCTGCATGCGGCGCTGGAAAATGAAACGCCCCTACGCGACATCTCGATCGACGCTGAAGAGGATAAGATGCTTTCCGGATTCGGCTTCCTATCGCGCAAACCGGTGCTGATCGTGCTGAACACCAGCGAAGGACAGGCAGCGCCGAAGATCGACTATCCCCACCAACACAGCCAGGTGGTGGCGTTGCAGGGCAAGCTGGAGATGGATATCGCCCAGCTTCCCCCCGATGAAGCCGCCATGTTCCTGGCCGAGTACGGCATTGAAGAGCCCAGCCTGAACCGCATGATCCGCCTCTCGTATGACCTGCTGGGCCTGCAATCCTTCTTCACTGTCGGCCCGGACGAATGCCGGGCATGGACCGTACGCCGCGGAGCGACCGCGCCGGAGGCGGCGGGCGAGATCCACACCGACCTGCAGAAAGGCTTTATTCGCGCCGAGGTAGTGACCTATACCGACCTGACGGCGTTAGGCGGACTGGCCGAGGCGCGCACGCACGGCAAGCTGCGCCTGGAAGGCAAGGAATATATTGTTCAGGATGGGGATATCCTGAACATCCGCTTCGCGAACTGAGCGATCTTTTCCCCCCGTTGGCACGCGCTTCGCGCGCAGTGCGCCAACGGGGGGAATTGTTAATATTGATAGTTTTTGCCAGTCATTGGGGGCTATCATCGAGCGCAAAGGAATGAATATGCCTGAAAAATCCTCTGCGCATGCCAAATTCTATGAATTATCTATTACGGAACGGCTGGAATGGATCGGCCAGCAGGCAGGACTGACAGCGGAAGAATTGGCCGTCTTGAGCGGCGCCGCGGGGTTGAACCCCGAACAGGCCGACCACATGGTGGAAAACGTGGTCGGCGTGCATGCCTTGCCGCTGGGTATCGCCCAAAATTTCGTCATCAACGGGCGGGAAGTGCTGGTGCCGATGGTGATCGAGGAACCATCGGTGGTGGCTGGAGCTTCCTTCATGGCCAAGCTGGTCAAGAACGGCGGCGGGTTCCAGGCGCATGTCTCCTCGAACGAAATGATCGGGCAGATGCAGCTGTTGAACCTGGCCAACCTGCCGGAGGCGCGCCTCAAACTGCTGGAACACAAACAAGAGCTGCTGGATGAAGCGGCTCAGACCGACCCAATCCTGACCAAATACGGCGGCGGACCGCGCGATATCGTGGTACGCACGATCGAAGAGTCGCCGATCGGGCCGTTCCTGGTGGTGCACCTGGTCTTCGACGTGGTGGACGCGATGGGCGCCAACGCGATCAACACTGCGGTGGAAAAACTGGCCCCGCGCGTGGAAGCCATCACCGGCGGGCGGGTGCTGCTGCGCATCCTCTCCAACCTGGCCGACCGCCGCCTGGCGCGGGCGCGCTGCACCATTCCGCTTGAATTGCTGGCCTTTGGTGAATTCAAGGCCGAGGAAGTGCGGGACGGGATCATCTCCGCCTGGGCATTTGCCGCCGCCGACCCCTACCGGGCTGCGACGCACAACAAGGGCATTATGAACGGCGTGGACGCGGTGGTGTTGGCGACAGGCAACGACTGGCGCGCGGTGGAAGCCGGCGCGCACGCCTATGCTGCCCGCGGCGGGCGCTATACCAGCCTCTCGACCTGGGGCAAGGATGCCCAGGGCAACCTGGTGGGCACGTTGGAAATGCCGATGGCAGTGGGGATCATTGGCGGGGCCACGCGCGTGCACCCCACAGCCCGCGCGGCGCTCAAGCTGATGGGCATTCAAAGCGCTGCCCAACTGGCCGAGGTGATCGTCTCGGTGGGGCTGGCACAGAATCTGGCCGCGCTGCGCGCACTGGCCACAGAAGGTATCCAGCGCGGGCACATGTCACTGCACGCCCGCCAGGTAGCGATCGCTGCCGGAGCGCCAACCGAACTGGTGGAAGCCGTCGCCGCGCGCATGGTGCAGGAAAAGAAAGTGCGCCTCGACTTTGCTGAAGCAATCTTGAAAGAAATTCAGAAAAAATAAACTGCAAAGACGCGAAGGCGCAAAGATTTTTGGTCCATTGCGCCCTGGCGTCTTAGCAGTAAGAATATCCATCAAGGAGTGTATCGAATGACTGATCCATCAATCTTGCTCAAGACCAACCGCCCGGTGGGGATCATCGGCTACGGGGTGTACATCCCGCGCTACCGCCTGCCGGCAGTGGAGATCGCCCGCATCTGGAAGGGCGGCAAGGCCGGCGGCCTGCCGATCAAGGAAAAGGCTGTAGCCGGCATCGATGAAGACGTGATCACCATGGCCGTGGAAGCCTCGCGCAATGCGCTGGCGCGCGCGGGTATCTCCGCCGAGCTGCTGCGGGCGGTGTGGGCCGGGTCTGAGTCGCATCCGTATGCGGTCAAACCAACCGGCACGCTGGTGGCCGAGGCCATCGGCACCACGCCCTCCATCTCCGCCGGCGACTGGGAATTCGCCTGCAAGGCCGGCACCGAGGCGCTGACCGCCGCGATCGGGTTGGTTGGTTCCGGGATGGGCAACTACGCCCTGGCGATCGGCGCAGATACCGCGCAAGGACGCCCCGGGGATGCCTTGGAATACACCGCTTCTTCCGGCGCCGCGGCCTATATTGTTGGCCCGGCAGACGAGGCCAGCGTGACCATCACCGCCTCGTACTCCTATGTGACCGACACGCCTGATTTCTGGCGCCGCCCCGGCCAAAAATACCCCGAGCACGGTCAGCGCTTCACCGGCGATCCGGCTTACTTCAAACATATCACCTCGGCGGGAAGCACCCTGATGGATGCGCTGGGCACCAAGGCCAGCGATTATAAGTGGGCGGTCTTCCACCAGCCCAATACCAAGTTCCCCGAGCGGGTCAGCGGCATGCTGGGCTTCAACGCCGAGCAGATCAAGCCCGGCCTGATCTCGCCGGTGATCGGCAACACGTATGCCGGCGGCGCGCTGGTGGGATTGACCAACGTACTGGACATCGCCGAACCGGGCGACCGCATCCTGGTAGTCTCGTATGGTTCGGGCGCCGGGTCGGATGCCTTTGACCTGTTCGTCACCCCGCGCATCCAGGAGCGCCGCGCGCTGGCTCCCAGCACCGCGGATTACATCGCCCGCCGCACGCAGATCGATTACGGCACTTACGTGCGCTACCGCAACAAGCTGGCCAGCTAATGGAGGCGCATATGTCCGATGTGGTCATCGCAGGGATCGGGCAAACCCCGGTCGGCGAACATTGGGAAACCTCCATCCGCACCCTTTCGGCGCGCGCCATCCGCGCCGCCATCGCGGACGCGGGCGGGCTTTCCCCGCAAGTTGTGTATATCGGCAATTTCCTGGCGTTGAACCTCTCCCACCAGGCCAACCTGGGTTCGATGATCAACGACAATGCCGGGCTGCACCACCTGGAAGGGGTGACCGTGGAAGCCGCCGAGGCTTCCGGGGCGGCTGCCTTCCGCCAGGGCTATATCGCGGTGCGCTCCGGCTATGTGGATGCGGCGCTGGTGTTGGGGGTGGAAAAATACACCGACGCGATCGGCGCGCAGGTGGAGACCGCCCTCTCTTATGCCGCCGATTACGACTACGAGACGGTAGAGGGGCTGACGCCCAATGCACAGGCTGCCCTGGTGGCGCAGCGTTATTTTTATGAATACCGTCCGCCGCAGGGCGCGCTGGGAGGCTTTCCGATCCTGGCACACGCGAAAGGGGCCAATAATCCCAACGCCATGTACCGCAAGGCCATCCGGCGCGAAGTGTACGATAACGCGGAAAAAGCCTTCGAGCCACTGAACCTGTTCGATGTGGCCCCCTACGCGGACGGCTCGGCCGCCATCCTGCTGACCCGGCCGGAACTGGTGCCCGCTTCGGTGACGCACAAGCTGGTGCGGGTGACCGGCTCCAGCAACGTGACCGACCGCCTGGCGCTGCACGACCGGGAAGACCTGCTGGCCTTCGAGGCCGCCGGAAAATCGGTGGAACGGGCCTGCCGGCAGGCCGGCATCCTGCCGCAGGATGTGGACCTGTTCGAGGTGTTCGACTCGAGCTCCATCTATGCGGCGCTTTCGCTGGAAGCGGCGGGGCTGGCAGCGCGCGGGCAGGGTTGGAAATATCCCAGTGAAGGGAAGATCCCGATCCTGACCATGGGCGGGGCCAAGGCGCGCGGGAACCCGCTGGGCGCGACGGGCGTATACCAACTGGTGGAAGCGGCGCTGCAACTGCGCGGCGAAGCAGGCGCCAACCAGGTGCCAAATGCCCGGCGCGCGCTGGTGCAGTCCCTGGGCGGCCCGGCGTCCACCGCGGTGACGCACGTATTAGAAAGCGTTTAGAACCTTTCACCACAAAGGAACAAAGGCACAAAGTTTCACAAAGATCTTATAAGAATAAGAATTTCCAAAAAATCTTCGTGTTCCTTTGATACTTTGTTTCTTTGTGGTGGATTTTCCTAAATTGAGAGGAATTGATAGAATTTTTCCAATAGACTTGGGGTTGTAAGTAACCGAAAGGAGATTTGATCATGGAAGTACCGCGACATTGGCGATTAAAGAAACAACGTTATGCCCTGATGGGGGAAGTCTGCCCGCACTGCGAGGCAAAGATCTTCCCGCCCCGGGATGTGTGCCCGGAGTGCGGCAAGGAAGCCAAGAAAGAATACGCGTTCAGCGGCAAAGGCGAGGTCTTTTCCTACACGGTGATGCAGGATGGGCCGGTGGGCTTTGAAGAACAGGCTCCCTACACCGTGGCGCTGATCAAGCTGGCCGAGGGGCCGGTGGTGACCGCGCAGCTGACCGACCTGGGCGACCAGCCAGTGCAGATCGGCATGCCGGTGGAGATGGTGACGCGCAAGATGCGCAACGACAGCAACGAAGCGGGGATCATCATTTACGGGTACAAATTCCGGCCCGCGGTTCGCGCCTAAATCATCCTTGTAAATATCAAAGCGCCCCTTGTCACGAAGGGCGCTTTTTGATTCCTGCCTTTCCGCTATAATAAGCTCATGCCTCTACAATGCCGGATGCAAAGAATTAGAAAGGGCTCCCCTGTTCCAGGTGGAACAAGGTTTTGGGAAAGGTGCTTAGTAATGTACTCTACCATACTTCCCAAGGATTGGAGATAAGTGGATTATGCCATCTAATAAGGCAAGCCATTTCTGGCCACACCTGGTATTCGTCCTTTTAATATTGATCCTATGTTCGTGTTCAATAAATGGATATGGTCAAACCGAACTGACACCCGTTATTACTTACACCGCAACCACGCGATTGCCCTCATCAACCGCCACTCTAACGCCAACCTTCCCTGAAGCGACGCCGTCCTCAACCAACACAGTGGATCCGCTGCTGCCGCGTCCAGGACTTGTGAGGAGAACACCCTCTCCAGAAGCAGAGATCAGTTTGATAGTAAAGGCGAACGAAGAACCGAAGATCATAGCACTCGATCGAAATCTAGCGCCCGTGTTGGAAATGGAGAATAGGAAACCCAACCTCTCTCTTTCCGCGGATGGCTGCCATATTCTGCAATGGGGTGCATTTGAGATGATTGAGCGTGATCTTTCTGGGAAAATCACCCAAGACATCGAGCTGCGAATTGGCAACAATAAAGAATCTACTGGGATTTATGATTATGAGCCGTCGCCGGATGGGAAGTGGTTGGTTTACAAGGAAGTATATGGCACCAATTGGATGTGCTCTTGCGATGCGGAAGAACAGGATGTTATGTTGTTCTCGTTGAGCCATCCGGAACAGCAGGAGATAAGGCTCACCAGCCATCGAGGCGCAATGGCTGTGGAATTGACCTGGTCGCCAGACAGTAAATTTGTGGCGTACACCGACTACGACGATCAAGGGTTTCGCCAGATCTATATTTATGATGTGGCAAATGCGGAGAAAATTCAACTTACCCACCTGTCTGACAAAAATGATAAACAGGCGTGGGTTTCACGGATATCCTGGTCGCCGCGGTCGGATAAGCTGGCGGTTGCGATTGATAGTTCGCGGTCACAATTTTCTCATGCTTTTCCACTCGTTGGGATCATTTCATTAAAAAGCCTATCCGTTCAATGGATGGAGGTTAAAGGGGATGCAACGGAAGTCGGTTCAATAATATGGGCAAAAGATGAAAAAACGATCTTGATTGGTACGAGAACAGATCCACAATATCTAGTGTGGTATGACTTAGAAACCGAAAAACAAATACGCCGCGTAGATTACAGTAGTTTTCCGGGAAGGTTCTTATATGGGCGCGCATTTTCGATCGATGGCGTGGATATTATCGTGATCATCGAGGACAATTCTTTTCTACTGTATGATTATTTACAGAATGTATATGAGATCGTAGCAGTGGATTTTCCCGGAACATTGTTCATAGATTATGAATTTCTACAATTAAGCGATAGACCTGTCAATATATCAAAATGTCCAAAGCCGTAGATGCTCTCTTCATTTTCAAGACAGCATCTACAAACTGGTAAGGAGCACAAAATGAATCTGGGTGCGACGTTGTATGTTAAGAACAGCGTCGAGGCAGTAGAATTCTACATCGAAGCCTTTAGAATGACATTGGGCTACCATGCGAAAAATAGTGATGGCTCATTCCTTCATGCGGAACTCCTTCGAGGAGGGCAATCGATCTTCGCCGTTAGCGAAAATAAAGATGAGGAAATCGTTCGATCGATGCTCACGTCAAAGCAACCCACCATGAGCTATGGGATCAATCTCGACAACGATGATGAACTCGATCATGCTTATAAAATCCTGATCGAGGGTGGGCATATTTTAAGAGAACTGGGTTCGCTTCCGTGGAGCCCATGTTCCGCTGATATTGTGGATAAATACGGCGTGTGTTGGTATATCTATGTTTCACAATATCGACCAGACTGACTCTTGTTACTGATACGCTATGGAATTGACTGGAAAGCCGTACGTTGGTTTGAGGGCAGGCTTTGCATCTTTTCAATTCAAAACTCTTTCTGCCCGAACCCAACATTTCACCCCAAATGCTATAATCATCTCATGGAATATCGTCGTGCGTTCATTGGAAATGTTCCAGCTTGGCAAAATAAGTCCAGGACGGGGTCTATCCGATCGAATGGGGCAGCAATGGTGAAAAATGGGCGGGAATCGTTGGGTGGAATAAGATTTTTGGGTTTCGGGCGGGCCCGTGCATGGATAAAAGGCTTGATTTTGCCGCCCTCAATCCAACCTACATACTACATCTCAAAGCGTTATCTCGTCCCGCCCACCCGCAGGTAACGCACCCCGTTAGCCCGCTATCAGAGTGATGCATTCGTCGCAAAAAACATAAGAAGAACTTCGAAATGAGCCAAGGCAACAATACTCCATCACTAGATTCACTCCAATCTATACTAGAAGTCCTTGAGCCAGGTTCTAGGTTTGTTGCCATTCATTCACTTGAAGGTGATTTCTCAAATTCTACCCACCTTGTAGTTGCCGAAGCAGTAGACGGCTCTTTGTTTCAGATTGTAACAAAGCGGTATGCAATTTTTGGGAATTATGATCGTGGAGAAAAGGCACGTCGAGAGTTCAAGACCTTGCAACTCCTAAGAAGGCATGGCATTCCTGTGCCTGAACCGCTGTATGTAGATGATACCGGAGCAATATTAGGGTCTCCAGGTATTGTCACTCGGTTCATGCCTGGCAAGCTGATTATGACCCAGCCCTATCCATTACAGTGGGCAGAGATACTTGCGGAAACATTAGTAAGGATTCATACTATTCCAATTAATGCTTCATACCTCTCATTTTTACTAGATGCGAACAGCGAAGTCCTGTGGTTCTTGAAATCCAAAGACACCATACCCCAATATATAAGCGTCCATCCCAAAGGAGTTGCATTGTGGCAAGCAATGATAGCTTACTTGCCACGACAAATAAGGATTGAACCTGCTTTAGTTCATGTTGATTACTGGCCTGGCAATATTTTATGGGAGGGAGAGACTATTTCTGCGGTTGTCGATTGGGAAGAGGCGGCTCAAGGTGATCCAGCCATTGATGTAGCATATTGCCGAATGGATATGATCCTGAGCGGCATGATTGAAGCGGCAGACAAGTTTCTAGCAACATACGAAAAGGAAATGGGTAAGCCTGTCTTGAATCTCGGGTTTTGGGAGCTTGCGGCCGCAGTACGACCGATGTTCAATCCAGATGGATGGATTTCCGAATCGCCAGCCAGAGAACGCTTTGCTGATTATGTGGACGCTGCAATTCAGAGAACGCGTTTATGAAAAGTATAAGCGGGCTAACACAGTGTGCAGCTGATGGTGAGTAGGCCCCGCGTTTTTTTAGGCCTTTTCCTGGCTCTGGGTTTTTCCCGTTTCGACGGCAAGTCCACCCTCCCACCCACCGCAGCTAACACACACCGTTAGCCAGCGCTTCAATCACACAGGAACAACAGTGGCAACACATGAAACGATTTCTTCTTTTCCTCAGATTGGTCTTGCTGCTTGTCGCGTTGATGTTTGGCACTTGGTTGTTTAGCACCATAGCCTTATCGCAAGGTGTTCGTCGCCCTTACTTCTCTCGCCTTTTTGAGAGCGCGGGGGTAACAGATTTACAGCCCACGACTAATAAAATCGTGATACATTGAATTTCTTAGTAGCATATGTTATAATTAACATATGTTACTTTGATATCTTGATTATTCACAAAATTGAAAGAAGGAAGAATGATAACCATTGAATTTGCACTATTAGGATTGCTAAGTTTGCGGCCAATGACCGGGTACGAAATAAAGAAAATGATCGCAGGCTCCCATATTCTGTATTGGTCTGGCAATAATAACCAGGTGTATACCTCGCTCGTAAAACTGCATCAGAATGAATGGGTCACACAAGAGATCGAACTGCGGGCAGACAGCCCTTCCCGCAAGATATACAGTATTACAAAAAAAGGCCGGGAAGAATTCAAGAAAATGCTCCTCTCGGAGCCAGAACCCCCGCAATTAGTCCACCCTTTTATGATACAGCTTACCTGGGCAGATCAATTAGATGCAGAGGAGATAGACACCCTACTGACAAAGTATGAAGAAGAAATGCGGATGCAGGTAGCCATGCTTCAAACAATGGCGCAACAGGATCAAAACGCATCTTCCGGGAAAATAAGGGATTCCTATATCAACCCGATGCTGGCACGCACTCCCCGAGAAGCCATCCTATGGAACAAGCTCCAGGATAACTGGTTAACGTTCTATCAAAACGAACTGAAGTGGGTCAGCGAGCTTCGTATCGCGCTAAATGATGAAAGGAAATTGAAATGAACGTAAAGTCGATCTACAAATCCCCCTCAGGAAAGAATGAGATCATGGCTCTCTATGACGCCGTACTGGCCCGTTGGCCTGTGGCGCATGAAGAAAAAATCCTATCAACGCGGCACGGGGAGACATTTGTCATCGCCAGTGGAGAAAAGACCGCGCCACCCGTAATTCTATTGCATGGATCCGCTTCGAACGCCACCTCGTGGGTGGGAGATGTACCAGAATACTACGCACATTTTTACGTGATCGCGGTTGATCTTCCTGGTGAACCCGGAAGGAGCACTGAAAACCGTCCTTCCTGGCAAGGACCGGCTTTCGCGGAATGGTTGGAGGATGTTCTTGACGGTCTCCAGTTCGATAAAGCAGCCCTGGTGGGTATTTCTCAAGGCGGATGGACGGCTTTAAGATTTGCCACCTGCCAGCCACAGCGCGTGAGTAAGCTGGTCTTGCTGGCCCCCGCTGGTATCGCACCAGCGCGCCCTTCTTTCATCTGGAAATCCATCTTTTACTCCATCCTTGGACGCAAGGGTGGGGAAAAGATCAATCGCATGGTCATGGGCAACCAGGCTTTGCATCCGGAAGCCATTAAGTTCATGAATGCTATCCTCGCCAATTTTCATGCACGCATGGAAAAGGAATATATTTTTACCGATGCCGAATTGAAACGATTAACCATGCCCACCCTGCTGATCGGCGGCACAGAAGATGCGCTGATACCGATCGAGAAAGTCATCCCGAGGATGGAGAGCTTGCTGCCGCAATTTTCAGCAGAGTTGATCCCGGGGATGAGCCACGCGCTGGTCAATCTTTCAGGGAAAATCATTCCTTTCTTAATCTCCTAAGAATTCATTCCGTTCATCTGAATGCCGCTTGACCTGAAATTGCATCTCGGATGCTGTGCAAGTATAGCGATTCAACCCGAAGCTCAAAGCGCCCTCCTTAATGGGGGGCGCTCTTTTTCTCGCTTTTGGGCTATAATGATTGTCAGGTGACGCAACAAGGAGGAGCCGATGGATCAACCCAATTCAGAACAAAAAGCGCAGATCGTTTATTTCTCCCACGGCGGCGGCCCATTGCCGATCCTTGGAGATGAAAGCCACCAGGCCATGGTGGATTTCATGGCCCGGCTGCCTGAACAGCTCACCCGGCCGGAAGCCATTCTCGTCATCAGCGCCCACTGGGAGGAAAGAGAAGCGACCCTGTTGGGCGCGAAGAATCCGCCCATGTTCTATGATTATTACGGCTTCCCGGATGAGGCGTATGAGATCACTTACCCGGCGCCCGGCAGCCCCGAGCTGGCGAAGCGGATCGCGTCCATTCTCAACCAGCATGCCGTCCCGTCGCGCATCGACCCCCAGCGGGGGTTTGACCACGGATTGTTCATCCCGCTCAAAATGATGTACCCCGGGGCGGATATCCCTTCGCTGCAGCTTTCCCTGCTGCGCGGATTGGATCCAGCCGCACACATCGCGCTGGGCAAGGTCCTGGGCGAGTTGATGAACGAGAACATCCTGGTGGTCGGCTCCGGGTTCTCATTCCACAACATGCGGGCATTTTCCTGGCAGGGCATTGGCGCGCCCGACCCTGCCAACGATGCTTTTCAGGACTGGCTGATCGAGGTGTGCACCCGCCCCATCGACCCGACCGAACGGGAAAAGCGCCTGGTCGAATGGGAAAAGGCCCCTTCGGCGCGTTATTGCCATCCGCGCGAAGAACATTTGCTGCCCTTGCACGTGTGCGCCGGTATGGCGGGAAAACCGGCCAAAGTAGTATTTGACAACCAGATCCTGGGCAAGCGCAGCCTTGCCTTCTTATGGGGAAAGGATTTGTCATGACAACGCTTCAAGAGAGCATGGCGGAATTCAAGGAACAACTGGCAAAAGGCGCCATCCAGCAGGCCTACCAGGGATTGATGCAATATATGCTGGGCCTGCGGACGCACTTCGAGGGTCAATATCCCGATTATTTCATATCCGGGCTGTATAACGGATATATGGATATGACCTACTTTTCCATCGTCCCGCCCACCTTGAAAGACCGCAAATTGAAAATCGCGGTCGTGTTTGTCTATCAGACCTTCCGATTTGAGGTGTGGCTGGCGGCGGTCAACAAACAGGTCCAGTCCAGCTACTGGAAATTGATCCGGGAAAGCGGCTGGAAGAAATACGCGCTGGTGCCCAGCACAAAAGGCGCGGATGCGATCCTCGAGCATGTCCTGGCCGAGGACGCGAACTTCGGGGATACGGAAGCGCTGACAAAGCAGCTCGAAGCGCCGATCCTGAAATTTATCCGGGATGTGGAGAACTTTTTATCCGGGCAAAAGGACTGACCAGGAGGGGACCCGATGAGCCTATGGCTGCAAGCCGCAATCTACGCTTTATCCGCCGGGGATTACGAGCGCTTCCGGGTAGATATCTTGCCGCATGCGCCGATCCCCATTCCGGGTTGCATGTTAAAAGAAATCGAGTATGCGGAGAGAGCGCATCTCGACAAGACCAGGGGACTGCTGTTCCCGATCCGCTTCCTGTGGCTGCTGGAAGCCAATGAGCAGCGCCTGTTTGGCGAGAAGCCCCTGGGCCGTTCCCGCTACCATCCTGAAACATTGCTGAACCTGTGGGAACGGATCCTTGCCGATCGGGCGTACCGGCAAGAATGCGAAGAGAATGGCATTCAGGTCGATCTCGACGAGAAGGCGATAAGGTTATCCGGTGGATGGGTTTATATCGGAGAGCACTTTGTCGAAGATCTCCTGGAGGTTGAAAGAACACTGAAGGTCGAACTGCTCTTCCCGGAACCGCAAGGGGGAGAGGAGCGACCTGCTTTCCCGGAGTTCCGGCAGGCTAAATCCGGCACAACTACAAGGAAGGGAGCGGAGTAACCTTATTCCCAGCGGAATGTTTTGACCGAAATGATGATCCCCAACACCAGCATCCCGGCCAGAACGCCTACATCCAGCAGGTGAGCGCCCCAGGAGGCGCCGTTCCACAGGCCGGTCAGGAGGTTGACCACATAGGTGAGCGGGAAGAATGCTGAGACAGTCTGGACCGCCGCCGGCATCAATTCGCGCGGCCAGGCAGCTCCCGAAAGGATCAACATCGGGTACAGCAGCACCATGGCAACGATCTGGGCCGTGCGGGCAGTGGGGAGAATGCTCGCCAGGATGAAGCCGACTGAGAAGAAGCTCAGGCTGCTGAAGGCAAACCCGGCCAGGAAACTGAAAAAGTTACCTTCGAAGCGTACATTGTAGAAGAGCATACCCGCCGCAAGGAGAAGCAGCATGCCCAGGCTGGTCATCAGGAAGACCACGATCACCTGGGCTGCCATGACGGTCAACGGGCTGACCGGAGTGGTGCTGAGTCGGCGCAGGATGCCGTTCTCACGATAGGTTGCCATAGTGATGGTGATCGCCATCATCCCGACCATACCGATGACCATGGCGGTGAAGTCGGGGATCAAGGTACCGACCGTATCTGCACCGCCCGGAGTGCCTGCCGGTTTGGTGCCGTAGATGGTAGCAAATATGAAAAGCATCAACAGGGGAAAGATCAATGAAAAGAAGGCGCTGGCCGGTTCGCGCAGGAACAACTTGCCTTCCATCCAGGTCATTTTTAACAGGCTTCTCATCTCACACCTCATTCCCTCATCCTGCGGCCGGTCAGGCTCAGGAAAACATCTTCCAGGTTGGGTTGTTCGGTGCGCAGATCGCGGAAAGCGATGCCCTGTTCGCCCAACAGACGGACCACTTCGCTAACCAACGGCGCCTTGTTGCCGTTGCGGCCATGCACGGTCACCTGGCTTCCCTCGACCTCAAAATGCACAGTCTCCCCCAAACGGTCCCCGAATTCATCCGGCAGGCGACCCTCCAGACTGAAGATGACACGCTCCTCTTCTTCCAGGCTGCGGATCAGGGCGGTTGGGGTATCCAAAGCCACGATCCGCCCATGATCCAAAATGGCAACGCGGTCACAAAGCCGTTCAGCCTCTTCCATGAAGTGGGTGGTGAGGAGGATGGTCTTGCCCCTGGCCTGCACCGCGCGCACCAGATCCCAGATGGCGTGGCGGGCCTGGGGATCAAGCCCGGTGGTCAACTCATCCAGGAAGATCAGTTGTGGATCGGGTAGGAGAGCCAGGGCGATGAAAAGGCGCTGCTTTTGCCCGCCGGAAAGCTTCGCAAAGGGAGTATTGCGCTTTTCCTCCAATCCAAGCTGAATCAGCAGTTCCTGCCAATCGACTGCGTTGGGATAAAACGAAGAATAAAGGTCCAGCGCCTCCCATACGCGCATGCGGTCGGGCAGGTTGGATTGTTGCAACTGGATCCCGGCATTTTCGCGCAGCACCTGCCGGTCACGCTGGGGATCCACGCCCAGGACGGAAATCGTCCCCCGGTCCGGTTTGCGCAAGCCTTCCAGACATTCAATTGTGGTTGTCTTCCCGGCTCCATTGGGACCGACCATGCCAAAGATCTCCCCTTCCGATACTTCGAAAGAGACCTCATCCACGGCGATGGTGGTTCCGTATGTCTTGTGCAGCCCATCCACTTGAATGACGGTTTTCATATCCAACCTCATTTCTTTTTCAAGATCGATTCCAGGGCAGTCACGTGTTCCTGAAACACCTGCCGCCCCTCGGCGGTAGCGGAAACATACGTGCGCGGTTTGCGATCTACAAAGGTCTTGTTCACTGCAATGTAGCCGGCTTCTTCGAGTTTGCGCAGGTGAGCGCCCAGGTTGCCATCTGTAACGCCAAGCAACTCGCGCAGATAGGTGAATTCCACTTCCTCGCCTGGTTTTAGCTCGGTCAGGACGGCCATGATACGCAGCCGAACCGGTTGATGGATGATCTCATTCAATTCAGGCATGGGTTACCACCTCAAGCGGATATACAATCCGAATGCGATCATTGTCCCGCCAACCAGTACTCCCATCCAAAGGTAAAAGATCCCTGGAAATAGATAATAGCCGATCAAGGCCAGAAGCGTGATCGGCAGCGCCCACCAGACAGCAGAGAAAGAAAGTAAAATGCCCATGGATAATTGTCCGATCATAATAAAGAGAACGATCAGCATGGTCTGTTGTTTGCCGTCCAAAGGTTGAGCAACCAAGATCACGGCCACAGCGTAAAGGACCAACAGCAGCCAGAAGAGGCTGGCCCGTTTTGCATTCGTGTTGAAAGACTGCCCGCGAACGCGGCTTCCCCGGCGAATTCCAAAGAGCGTGGCAACTGCCGCGCCAATCAGGCTGGCTGCCCCCCAGATGATCCCGGCGACATCAGCAGATAGGAACTGGGTGGCCAGAAAGCCGACCAACCAGATAATTCCCGTCGTGATCAGGAATAGATACGCGCCGCTGGCGGCAATCGACTTGCGGGTCTTTTGGGTGATCTTCTGGATCGACTCCAGGGCTTCTTCTGCTTCATTTGGAGAAATATTCATGTTGCACCTCATAAAGTACTCTATACTACAGAGTATTCTATATCATTTATCAGTTAATGTCAATAGGCATTTGAAAAATATTCATAAAATTCAAAGTAAGACCGCGTATAATGATCCTATGTTGGACGGTTATCTTCTCCTCGGAAATGAACAGACTGAGATCCTTTATAAGGCTGGCGAAGAGCAGTATGCAAAGCTGGCCTTCGACGCCGTGAACCGGTCACTCCCCTGCCTGTGCAGATATTTTGATATCTCCAGCCCCTTTCCAAAGGTCACGGTCATCCTGGTTCCCGACCGGAATGAATTTGACCGGCTGGTACGCGGTCTGCTGCAGGTGGAGATCGAGGTTCCCTCGCATCCGGCGCGCATTGCCCAACCGCAGCGCACCGACATGGTGGTCATTTCGCCCTCTGCCTATGCCGCCCACACGATATACACTTACCGGCCAAAAGATTTTCGCCGCCTGCTGGCGCACGAACTGGTGCACATGATCGAGGAGTTCGTCACCCCCGATATCGAAACCACCCCGCGCTGGTGGAGCGAGGGCCTGGCGGTGTATCTTTCCGGGCAGTGGCGCTACGAGGATGAATTCCGCAAAGCTGCCCAGGACGGGATCACCAGTAAAAAGATCCCCAGCTTCGAGCAGATCGCAGAAGAAAGAACATTTGCCTACGACTGGGGTTGGACGATCGTGCGCTATATCGAGAAAGTCTATGGCAAAAAGATGATCCAGCGGATGGTCAAAGAATGTCTGTATGGAGATGTCTTTACCGTGATCGGTGAAAATGGTGCCATTCTGGAAAAACGATGGAGAGATTGGCTACTGGCTAATCCTTAACCAGGTACTTGATCGCCCGGTCGCGCAGGGCAGCCGCCGCGGCCTCATCCATTTGGGCCAGGGAGTATTTCATGAACATGTTCATCTGCCCATTGATGGTCAGCACATTTAATGCCACCCCCCCGCCCGGGGCGAATGGCGGCAAGGGAAAGTAGCTTTCCAGGGGATATGCAGAGGCCGTGTTCGAGAAATCAAACCTGCCAATATTGCTAACATCCAGGCGAGGGAACACACCCCCGATCTTCAACAAGAAAGACAGTGGGCCTAATTTACGCTGCAATTCGCCGGTCAACAGGCTGGCAAGCAGCGAATCGGTGAGCCTGGGATCCAGTTCTCCGATCGCCAGTGGCCACAACAGCGGCGTGCGGGCGTTCAATACGTGGTGAACCTTCCGGTGCACCCGGCCGGCAAGCTCCCAAAAGTCTGTACCCTGGCTGCACGGGACGTTCATATCCATATTGGATGCATACACTCCCACCACCCTTCCGGGATCCTCAGCAATGCGGTTGCGGATATTAGCTGCCACGGTGACGTTCTTCAGGTCAGGCAGGTCCGGCGGGCGTAAGTCGCGCTGCGCTAACCGGAAGGCCGCCACCAATGCACCTGTCACGGAAATCCCATGCTGCCGGCAGCGGTTGACCACTGCGGCGGTCTGCTCCACCGTCAATTGAGCCACCAGCATGGCGGGGCGGCGATCCTGCCAGTATACGCGATTCACCTCCTCGTACTCTTTTTGGGTTAGCGTGCGGAATCTTTTGGCAAAAAGCCAATTTCCCAGCCGGACCGCGGTGCGCAGGAACCAGAAATCCCCAGGTTTGTGCGGTACGCTGTTCCAGGCAACCGGAGGCAATGAGGCAGGCTGCCGCGCCGGGCGCCCTGGGTCATTCAGCAACGCCACAGCATCCGCGATCACCAATGTCATGGATGTGCCGTCACAGATCGCATGCGGCGCGATGATCACCAGGTCGGAAAAATCCTCGCCGTGCAAGAGGAAGAAGCGCGCCAACGGACCCCGCTCATATTTAAATGGAATTCGCTCCTGTTCCAAAAACAGGTTACCGTAATCTTCACGTGTCTGGCCTGTTCGTACCTCAAGCGGTAACGACCCTGCATCCCTCGTCGTCAACCAGGCCGCGCCGTCTCTGTCCAACCTGACCCGGCAGGCCAGCGGCGGGTAAAGGGTGAGCAGTTTCTGCCGCATCTCCTCCACCACAGACGGAGAAAGGCTGCCTTTGATCCGCGCCACCATCCCTACGGTATGAAAAGGCGCCCACAGGCTGCCGCGTGCATAGCCGATCTTCTGTTCAAACGCTCCACCTGATTGGTGCATGGCTTTTTCTCCAGAAATCACATCCTAAATCTACCGTGATGGCTTAGTTTAGCGCATCTGTTGGCTTTTTCATAATCGAAAGCCGAATAGGTTTCGAACCGAATTTTCCAAATTCGTTATAATAGTTGTAAGATCTAAGAAAAAATTCCCTTTCCCGAGAGAATCCCCCATGCCCCTGCCACCTGTTCCTGCTTTTCACCCACTGGCCCGCCCGGAAGCTATCGTGCAGGCCAAAAACGTCCGTTTCAGCGTACTGACCGACCGCATTATCCGCCTGGAATACAGCCGGCAGGATGAATTTGAAGACCGCCCCTCGCAAGCCTTCTGGCACCGCGAGCAGCCGGTTCCGGCCTTCACCTCCAAGACCGGCCCGCAAGGCGTAGTAGAGATCGAGACCAAATACCTGCACCTGAAATACGCACCGCACCGCTTGGGATTCTCAGGGCGCACCCTCTCGATCACGCTCAAGCAGAACGGCACGATATGGACGTACGGCACGCGCCAGAGCGAGAATCTGAAAGGCACAGCGCGCACGCTGGATATGGATTTCGGCACCACAAAATTGGAGAACGGGCTGCTTTCGCGCGCGGGTTGGTCGGTGGTGGATGATTCGCGGTCACTTGTGTTTAACGAAAATGGTTGGCTGACTGCCCGGTGCGCTCTCCCCCCATCTGCCAGAGACCTGTACTTCTTCGGCTACGGCGACGATTATAAAGCCTGCCTGGGCGATTTCACCCGCCTGGCCGGACCGATCCCGATGATCCCGCGCTACATCCTGGGCAACTGGTGGAGCCGCTACTGGGAATATACCCAGGCTGAATTGCAATCGTTGATGGAGGAATTCCGTACCCGCCAGGTGCCGCTCTCGATCTGCATTGTGGACATGGACTGGCACATCACCAAAACCGGCAATACCTCCAACGGCTGGACCGGCTATACCTGGAACCGCAGCCTGTTTCCCGACCCACAGGGCTTTTTCCGCTGGCTGCATGCGCAGGGACTGCGTACCGCGCTCAACCTGCATCCCGCCAACGGCGTCCACCCGCACGAGGAGCAATATTCGCAAATGGCGCAATGGATGGGCGTCGACCCGGCCATCCGGAAACCGATCCCCTTCGATATCGCCGATCCGCGTTTTATGGAAGGGTATTTCGAACTCCTTCACCACCCGTATGAAAGGCCGGAGATCGATGAACGCGACGCCCAGGAAAGCGGCGCGCCGGACGGGGTGGATTTCTGGTGGATGGACTGGCAGCAAGGCAAGAAAAGCAACCTGCCCGGGCTCGATCCGCTGTGGATGCTCAACCACCTGCATTACCACGACCTGGGGCGCAACGGGCACACACGGCCTTTCGTATTCTCGCGCTGGGGCGGGTTGGGCAATCACCGCTACCCGATCGGCTTCAGCGGCGACACCTTCGTGCGCTGGCGCACGCTGGCTTACCAACCCTACTTCACTGCCACGGCTGCCAACGTCGGTTACGGCTGGTGGAGCCACGACATTGGGGGGCACATGTATAAAGAAGGCACGCCCGAGCTGTATCTGCGCTGGGTGCAGTTTGGCGTTTTCAGCCCGATCTTCCGGCTGCACAGCACCAAGATCGCTGAACTTGACCGGCGTCCGTGGGGCAAGCCGGAGCGCATCTACCTGGCCGCCCGCGACGCGATGCAATTGCGGCATGCGCTCATTCCTTATATTTACAGCATGGCCTGGCGCGCGCACCAGACCGGGATCAGCCTGGTGACGCCGATGTATTACGGCAACATGCACGCAGAAGCCGCCTTCGAGGCGAAAGGTCAATACTTCTTCGGTTCCGAGCTGCTGGTTGCGCCGGTCACCGAGCCAGCGGATCCCAGGAGCAGCAAAGCCGTCAAACGGGTCTGGTTCCCGGAGGGAGAATGGTTCAACTTTTTCAGCGGAGAACGGTATAGCGGCGGGCAGTGGCAGGAGATCAGCGCAGCGCTGGAAGAGATCCCGGTCTTTGCCCGGGCCGGGGCGATCGTCCCGCTGGCGCCGAAACCGGTTTGGGGTGGGATTGAGAACCCATCCGAGCTGGATATCTATATCTTTCCCGGCGCCGATAACACCTTCGAGCTGTATGAGGATGACGGCGAGACGACCGACTACCAGCGTGGAAAATATGCCATTACCCGTTTCTCATTGCAGGGCAGCCAATTCACCATCCAGGCTGTGGAGGGCGACGCAGACGTTGTTCCACTGGTGCGCACCTACCGCTTGCATTTGCGGGGCATCGACAATGCACCCAACCACACGCTGAGCCTGGATGCCTTCCAATTGACCCCGGAGCAAAGCCAGATGATCTCTCTGAAGGATTTCAAATTGCCTTTGGTTACGAAGTGATTCTGCTTTTATTTGCCCTCAAAACGATGTATGATAAAAACGACAAACGGCCTTGATGGGCCGATCCTGTGGAAGGGTAATTGAACCACACTCTGTCTCATCCAAACCCTCTCATCTTCTCCTTCTGAGTGCTGCAGCTCGATCTTGATTCGAGCCCCTGCTCGAAGGAGAAAACCATGTCGCACAAAGCATTTTTCTTCATATTGGCCACGATACTCGTGACCATGATGATGAGCGCCAGCGCAGTGATGGCACAAAACGCCACAATTTCTGGCGCGACCCTGCCCTATTCTGCTACACTGACCGATCTCACAGGTCAGCCGGTGGCAGACGGTCAGTATGATTTCATTTTCACCCTCTATGCAACCGAAAAAGGGAATGAAGGATTATGGACAGAAACCCAAAAGGGGGTCAGCGTGAAGTCAGGCAACCTGAACGTCCTCCTGGGCCAAAGCACTCCCCTGCCCGGGGAACTGCTCAAGCTCAAAGAACTCTGGCTGGCGATCAGCGTGCGCGGACCCCGGGACGCGGATTTCACCGCTCTGAATCCGCGCCAGAATTTATTCGAGACGCAAGGGACAAAGTCTCTGGACTGCCCTCACAACCACTTCGGAGATTATTGGGGAGGGGTCAGCAACAACGTGGGCCTTGAAGTGGATAACAGCACCGGTACCGGTGATGGAATCCGGGCTTACAGCTCCGCTACCTCGTACTATTACGCCGCACTTTACGGAAAAAATGTGGGGACCACAGGCTATGGCACAGGTGTCTACGGAGAAAGCAACCAGGGCGTGGGGGTTTATGCCTATAGCTCGTACGGGGACGGTCTGGAAGCCACCACGGCATCGACTAGCAAGAGCGCTATCTATGCGCATGCCGATAATGGCAACGGGGTATGGGGGATCAGCCTGAACAAATACGGCGTGCACGGCGGCAGCGCGAATAACTTCGGCGTGGATGCCTCGGGCGGTGGAGATGGATCGGCATATGACCTGCTCGGCGATCTCTCATTGGGAGGAAATCGAGGGGAAATATTCGCTTTTGGATCCGTGTTAGATATTTTCAGCAACGGCTATGTTGTTATTGACCTGGATAACGATAATAATAGTTATGATGATTTCGGAATCTATAACGGCACAGATACTCAAGTTTACTCTGTAGATGAAGCTGGAAATATCTGGGCAACCGGCTCTAAATCCGCAATGGTCAACACTGAAGACTATGGTTCGCGGCTGCTGTATACGGTGGAGAGCAGCGAGGTCTGGTTCGAGGATATTGGTTCTGCCCGGTTGGATAACGGCATAGTCACTGTCCCGTTCGAACCGGTCTTCGCCCAAACCGTCGACCTGAAAGTCGATTATCACGTGTATCTTACCCCGCTCTGCGAGGATCCCATCCTGGTTTATGTCACTTCTAAAACAGCCAGCGGCTTCACGGTCAAAGGCGCCACGTTGGATAACCAGCCCAGCAGCTGTGGGTTTGATTACCGCGTCGTTGCCAAGCGCCTTGGTTATGAGGACGTGCGCCTGGCGCCGTTTGTGAAGAATAATAACAAGCGGTAGAGTGGAATAGCCATGATGAATACAAAGAAAACAATCGCAATCTTGATCGCGACCGCCTTGCTGATCACGATAACAGGGTCGGCCATATTGGATGCCAGGGCTGTATCAACCGGTGTGAGAATGTCCGGGGGCGAATATGTATTGGTTCCGAATTTTTCAAGCGCAACCCAGACTGCGGGATACATGATCCAGGCTGTGACCACTCCGGAAGCCGGATCCGGTTGTTGCTGCAAAGAATTTCTGCCGTGTATCAGAAGATGAAAACAAGCAAATCTTGAACGGTTTTTCGCATTATGTGCCATAATTAAGCGCATCCCTTTATCAGGAGTGAGCCATGAGCTATATTCCCAAAGATACCCGTTACCAATCCATGCGTTACAACCGCTGCGGGCGCAGTGGGCTTCTCCTTCCGGCAGTTTCTCTTGGTCTGTGGCACAACTTCGGCGGCGTGGACACCTTTTCCAACAGCCGCGAGATGGTGCTGCGCGCCTTCGACCTGGGCATCACCCATTTTGACCTGGCCAATAATTATGGCCCCCCGCCCGGGTCAGCCGAGGAGACCTTTGGGCAGATCCTCGCCAAAGACCTCAGACCCTACCGCGACGAGCTGGTCATCTCGTCCAAGGCGGGGTACGATATGTGGGAGGGGCCCTACGGCAATTGGGGTTCGCGTAAATACCTGGTAGCCAGCCTGGATCAAAGCCTGAAAAGGATGGGGCTGGAATATGTGGATATCTTCTACCACCACCGCCCTGATCCGGAAACCCCGCTGGAAGAAAGCCTGCAAGCCCTGGATTATATCGTCCGCAGCGGACGGGCGCTGTACGCGGGCATTTCTAATTACCCGGCAGAAACGACCCGCGAGGCAGCGAGCATCCTGCGCCGGTTGGGCACCCCCTGCCTGATCCACCAACCGGCTTACAGCATGTTCAACCGCTGGGTAGAGGACGGCCTGCTGGAAGCACTGGAGGAAGAAGGCATTGGATGTATCGCCTTCTCCCCGCTTGCACAAGGCCTGTTGACCGATAAATACCTGGGCGGCATCCCGGAAGGTTCGCGAGCTTCCAAACCGCACGGCTTTCTCCGTCCCGATAACATCACCCCTGAAAAGCTGGCCAAAGTGCAGCAGTTGAACGATATGGCCAAGGCGCGCGGGCAGACCCTGGCGCAAATGGCGCTGGCCTGGGTGCTGCGTCATCGGACGATGACCTCGGTCTTGATCGGCGCCAGCAAGGCAGCGCAGATCGAAGATGCGGTAGGCGCCCTGCAGCAGTTGACCTTTTCTGCAGAAGAATTACAGCACATCGATACCATTCTGGCTTCAGCCTGAATCTGAGCCGGAAAAATCACATCACAAAGGAGAGTTTTAATGAGCAACACCTATCCACCCCTGGCAAGAAAATTGTTCTCAACGATCATCCGCTTTGCGGCCATCATGAGCATCCTGGCGTTGGTGATCGGCCTGGTCTACCGTGAAGTCTCTCGGGTGATGTCCAACCTGCCTGCCGAGCAGCAGTTGCTTTACGGCCATAATATGAGCCTGGTACACGGCCACACCTTCCTGCTCGGAGCGGTTATTCCGCTGGCAATGGCGCTGTTTGTCCTGCTCACCCTGCCCAACCTGACCGAGAAACGGTTGAAGAACTTCAACATCCGCTTCACTGCCTACATGATCGCTGCCTGTGTGGCACTGGCGTTGATGCTGTACAAAGGATTGGCCTTCATCCTCGGCGCCGGACAGCCGCTGGAAGCCCTGGATGCCAGCCTCTTCTTTGGCAGCCCAGTGCTGCGCGGGATCCTGTTCGGGCTTTCGCACGTGGTCATCTTCTGGGCGGTGGGTGAGATCATGGCCGGGGTGATGATCGCTGCCAAGTCTAAATGATCAAGATGGACGCTGTCCCTGCCCCTCCCACCACCATCGACGAATACATTGCCGGCTTTTCCAAGCCGATCCAGGAGATTCTGCAGAAAGTGCGCGAGACCATTCGCCAGGCAGCGCCGGACGCGCAGGAAACCATTAAATACCGCATGCCTACCTTCGCCCTGCACGGCAACCTGGTCCATTTTGCCGCTTTCAAACATCACATCGGTTTTTATCCGACACCAGCCGGGATCGAGGAATTCCGCGAAGAGTTATCCCACTATCCAGGTTCCAAAGGCGCGATCCAGTTTCCACTCGACCGCCCCATTCCTTATGAGCTGATCGCCAGGATCACTGCCTTCCGGGTCAGGCAGGCCGGGCAAAAAGGGAAGCCTTAAAAAGAAAGTGTGATTTCTCAATATTCCTGCAGTGAATCGGAGGTGAAAATTGACACTTCGTGAACAAATAGCCCAATTCTCTGATCACTATGGAAGACAAGTCCGCGTCAATTCAACAGTCTGGAGCTATTACCGGCTTGGAAACGGAGATCCCCTGCTTTGGCTCACCGGTGGATTACGGCGGGCGGCGTTGGGATTTGCCTTTATGGAAAAATTATCCCATAACCATACCCTCATTGCGCCGGATTACCCGGTGGTCAAATCCATCGACGAATTTCTGACTGCTTTTGACACAATTTTAGAGACCGAAAGGATCGATTCCTTTGTATTGGGAGGCCAATCCTACGGCGGTTTGTTGGCACAGGCATATCTGGCGCACAGGCAAAATGCGGTTTCCCGCCTTTTGCTCTCCAGCAGCGGACCGGCAAATTATGGGAAAGTCTGGCTGCCCGTGGAATATTTGTGCATTGCCCTGGCACGCCTGTTGCCCGAACGAAACGTCAAGAAATTGCTGGCCGGCGGATTGATAAAGGCCATCAAATTGCCAGAAGCCGAACGTGCTGAATGGACCGAGGCGATCCATTCCGTACTGGAGAATGACCTTTCTCGGCGAGATGTGATCTCTCATTTTGCGGTAGCAGTTGATCTAATCCGAAAGGGCTTGGTCGCCCCAAAGGCATACCAGGAATGGAAAGGGCGAATCATCGTACTCAGCGCTGAAAACGATCCCACCCAAAGCAAGCAGGATATCCCTCAGTACAATAAGCTTTTTGGCCGCCCGGTTGAAGTGATCTCCATGGAAAACATGGGACATACGGCCGCGCTGTTTGACCCTGACCGTTACATTGAGCTATTGAACCGGGCACTTGCCTGACCCTGATAAAAAATGCCGTTACACCTCGCATGCTCTTGACAAATAGATGATTATCGATATAATATCATATAGACAGGTATCAATATGACCGCAAGTAGTTCAGCAATTTTTGCCAAAGCGTTAGCGGATGAGACTCGCCAGAAGATCATGAATTTGATCTGCTGTGATGCTTTGTCGGTAAATGAGATTGTTGAAAAGCTCAATGTAACCCAACCGACAGTCTCTCATCACCTTGCCATCCTGCGCGAAGCCGGATTAGTCACCGTTAAAGAGGATGGCCGCCAGACGTTCTATTCTTTGAACCAGGAACACCTGGCGAGCTGCTGCGGCAGGCTGGTCCTTAAGTTCGCTCCAGGAACCGAAACCGCCCAGGCTGTCAAAACAGTCAAGGTCATCTATAAAAAGGAATAAAATGAGGCGCAAATCCATTTGCGTCCATTTTTTTACACGAACGCATAGACGCTCATCTATATAAGGAGAAAAATGAACCCAATATCCCCTACCCCCACTCACAAAGCCGTCCAAGAACATTACGGCAAGATCGCCCGTGAAAGTGGAAGCTGCTGCCAACCCTCTTCCCAGCAGACCTTATCTGAAGCGCAAAGTTGTTGCGCATCCTCCGCGCCATCAGAAGCAATCCACAATGATCTTTATCCCACAGAATTGCTCAACGGCCTTCCAGCCGATATTGCCAATTTCACTGCCGGCAGTGGTGACCCGATCAGCCTGGCAAAATTGCAGAATGGCGAAACCGTCCTGGATCTGGGATCTGGAGCCGGCCTCGATTGTTTCCTGGCAGCCCGCCAGATTGGTGAAACCGGGCATGTCATTGGCGTTGATATGACCCCCGAAATGCTCAAGCGCGCCAGGGATAATGCAGCTCGTTTGAACAGCCATACGGTTGAGTTCCGCGAAGGTTACCTGGAAGCCCTACCGGTGGATGATAAGGTTATTGATGCGATCATTTCAAATTGCGTGATCAATCTCTCTCCCGACAAGCCCCAGGTTTTTCGCGAAATGTACCGGGTACTCAAGGCAGGCGGCCGAATCGCGATCTCTGACATTGTCACCAACCGACCACTTTCCGAAGAGATGCGCAAGAACAAAGAAGATTGGTGCGCCTGCACGTCCGGTGCTCTTCCAGTAAAGGAATATACTGAAGAGCTACGTAAAGCTGGGTTTGTGAATATCAAGATCGAGCCGAATATTGATGTGATCCAAAAAGCCATCTTAAGCGGACAGATCGACCTGCCGCAAGAACTAACAACCGATCAACTGCTCCAGAGTCTAAGCAACTGGGAACAAAAAGAAGAAATCATCATCGCACCCTGCAGCATCACTGCCAGCAAGTTGTGAGTTCTTCAATGGGTCCAATGCAGGTATAATCATCTTATCGATTTTCCTGTAAACACAGAAGACCTGAGGTGGTTGGATAAAGCTTCCAACAACCTCACCTGACCTCCTTCTGAGCGGCTTCAATGGAGGCTCAAGATGGCATCCCGCCCTACCCCCGAGACATCCATTTTTGACCTGGTGCTGTGCCTGGCCCAGGCTGTCGACCTGGTCAGCCCGCTGGTGGCCGACCACCATATCCGCACCGCACAACTGGCTTACGGGCTGGGCATGCAAATGCGCCTCCCCGCAGAAGAACTGCGCGACCTGGTGCTGGCGGCAGCCCTGCATGATGTAGGCGGTCTGACCCGCGAGGATCGCCTGGGAGCCTTGGCCTTTGAGTACCAGGATCCTTACGGCCACTCGGTGAACGGGTACCTGCTACTGCGCTCCTTTGCCCCCTTCCGGCGCAGTGCGGAGATTGTGCGCTTCCACCACGTTCCCTGGCAAGACGGGGCCGGGGTCAATTTTGACGGCTTGCCAGTGCCGCGCGCCAGCCACCTGCTTCAGCTGGCTGACCGGGTGGCGGTGTTGATCGACCCACGCCTGGATATCCTGGAACAGGTGGAAGGAATCCTGCAGCGCATCCGCCCGCAATCCGGCAGCCGCTTTGACCCATCGCAGGTGGCGGCGCTGGAAGCCCTGGCAGAGAAGGAAGCTTTTTGGCTGGATGCGATCTATTTGCACGAATTGAACTCGCTCAACCGGCGGTTAGCCTGGCCTTCCATCCAAACGAACGAGGAGGATTTCGTCGGCCTGACCAACCTGTTCCGGCGCATCATTGACTTCCGCAGCCTCTTTACTGCCACCCATTCGGCCGGTGTGGCGGCCACCGCAGAGAGCCTGGCCCGGCTGTGCAATTTTTCAGTCGAAGACTGCCGCATGATCCACCTGGCCGGGCTGTTACACGACCTGGGCAAGCTGGCCGTCCCGGTCGAGATCCTGGAAAAAACCACCGCTCTGACCGCTAAAGAATACGACATCGTGCGCCGCCACACCTATTTCACCTTTCACTTGCTGGAACCGCTTAAGATCATGGATGTGGTGCGAGTATGGGGAGCTTTTCATCACGAACGGATGGACGGGCACGGCTATCCCTTCCACCTGGAGAAGAACGAATTGCCGCTTGGCTCGCGTATTGTTACCGTAGCAGATATCTTCACCGCCCTGACCGAAGACCGGCCCTACCGCAAAGGGATTGGCGATCAGGAAGCCCTGAAGGTGTTGGCGGATTCTTCTGCACACAGCCGGGTGGATGCCGGGGTAGTGGTGCTGCTGGGAGAGCATCTGGATGAGGTGGGCCGGGCGCGCCGCGAAGCCCAACAAGATGCGCTGGAGGAATACCAGCAATTTATTGATACGGCAAAACAATTGACCGTAAGGATATAAACAACCATGGAATACCTGTACAAGATCCAACCCGTCCGGCCAGAAATGCTCCGTGAAGGCGCCACTGAAGCTGAAGAGCAGGCCATCTCCCGGCACTTTGATTACCTGCAGCAGCTCACCCAGGCTGGGGTGGTGCTGCTGGCAGGCAGAACCTTGAATAGCGATGCAAGTAGCTTCGGTATCGTCATATTCACGGCAGATTCCAAGATGGAAGCAGAACAGATCATGTACCGTGATCCGGCAGTGGATGAGCAGGTAATGCGGGCGGAATTGTATCCATTCCACACAGCACTGACAGGCGATCTTCACTCGAGCAATTCCTGATTTCCGGGAACAAATAACGCACTTACTCCGTCATAAAGGATGTTTGTAAATCTTTTACTGGAGAATACGATCATGCTTCCTATTATTGGAAATCACAGGAAATTCCTGGACGGTTGGTTCAAGATGGGCCTGCTGTGCGCCGCCCTTCTGGCTTTCAGCGCCTGCTCCGCCCCGGCAACTGCCACACCACTCCCGCCAACCAGCACGCTGGCCCCCACAGCCACGCAAACCCCCGCACCCTCCCCCACCCCCACACCGCCTTTCTCTGCAGATTTAATGAACAAAGTAAATGAAACCTCTCAGCAGGCTGGTTGGACCATCCAGGTTCCCTACAGCCTGCCGGAAGGATACGATTTATTGGATGTGTATTTTGACAGCAACAACCAGATGGTGGTGCTGGCCTTCCTTGCCACCCGCCCGCTGCCGGATGGGAACGGCCTGACCGAGACCAAGACCCTCTCGCTGGTGGAGGGACTGCGCAATGACGTCGCGCCCCTGAAGATCGCTCCTGAGGCACAAACCGCCCCAGTTCAGGTGGGAAATACCTCCGGGGCTTATCTGACCGGCGCCTGGGATACCTCATACGACAACCAGAGCCAATCCATGCTGTCCACATGGCGCAGCGACCTGGCGGTGCAAAATATCTACTGGCAGCAGGGTACCCTTTCGCTGGTCTTGATCAGCGACGATAGCTCATTGAGCCAATCTGATCTGCTCCTTTGCGCTGCAAGCGTAAAATAATTTTCGTTCTTTACGGCATTGGACACGCTGTGTCCAATGCCGTAATATTTAAATCTGCTTACGAACAGGGCGGTTGTTCAGATAGGCGTAGGCCAGGAAAGCCGTCTGGATAAAACTTGACAGCAAGACGATCCAGAGAATGTCCGAATAACCGCCGATGATCGTAAAGAGAATATCCGATAGATGCAAGGCAGTGGGGACCAGAAAGATCGGCAGATCGTCGCTGGTAAATGGCTGGGTCATCTTGCCCCGCCAAAAGAGGATCAGTAAGAGGGTCGGGACCAGCAGATGAAAGGCCAACATGAACCATTCCGCCTGGCTGCCCTTTTGGAAGAAGGGTCCTAACCACAGCAACAGGTTGGAAACAGGGCTGATCATCAACAACAGGGCCGCCACGGCGGAGAGGAAGGGATAAACATAGCCGACCAATGGGCGGTATCCCGAACGGCGAAACCACCAACGCCCCACCAACAGGCAGGCGGAACCGTACAGCATGATCAACATCCAGCCGGGAAAATTAAAAACAGGAACATGAAGAATGTTCGCATCGCTGTTGGAAATCAACCAGTTCCAGCGGGCCGAGGTTAATGACCCCGTGGTAAAAACCTGGCGAATGGCCAGTGGATCCAGAGAAAAATCCTGGAGCATGCCAAACAATCCAATGATAGGTGGTTTGGCCCAATCCGGCACGGAGGTCTTTTCCAGGAACCAGAAACCGCAGATCAACACAAACACCTCGATCAACGGCACCGAGGCCGGAACAAAACCGACCATCACCAGAGAACGGCCATAAGAATAAAGTCCCATCACGATCGCAGCGTTCTCATACACCGAGGCGTAGAGAATACAAAATGCCACAGCTTCCAGGATCATGACCAGCGGGTGCTTGCTGCGTTTGATGAGGTAAGCCAATACAAATAAAGAAAGGAGCAAGACGATGATGTCCTGAACCATCCAAACCACCGGAAACGGTTCCACAAACAAGTAATCCAGGAGGCTGTTTTTCATGTTTTTCCTTTCGTTAAGAAACGAAACAACTAAATCAACAGGGTGTCGATTTATTCGTATTATACTTAAAGAACGAAAGAATTCATCAACACAACCAAGATAAATGTCGTTTTAACTCGCTACGGAGATTCTGCAATGAATACAACCTCACCCCTGCGTCAAACACGCACCCGTCAATTGCTTCGCGAAGCGCTGATGGAACTGGCGGCAGAGAGGACCTTTGCTACCCTGACCATCCAGGAAGTTACCAGGCAGGCCGGGGTGAATCGTACCACCTTTTACCTCCATTACACTGGTCTACCGGAACTGATGGAAGATTGCGCCAGAATCTTGTTCAGCCAGCTGCGCGCAGATATTTATGCCAACCAACCTGTCAGTGATCCGCAGGATCTGAGCTTGCTGGAACCCTACGTAGAGAGCGTCTTTCATCACCTGGAAGAACACAAACGTTTTTACCGTTCCATGCTCGGCAGGCAGGGAGACCCATTATTCCTGGTGCTTTTCCAGAATTCGTTATCGGAGTTGATCTTTGAACCGGTTGAAAACCTGAATTCCCATGAGGGTCGAAACCAGGAATTGGCCATGACCAGGCGGTTCTTCAGCGCAGGGTTCACCGGCGTTGCTGCCTGGTGGCTGGAAAACGAAATGCCCATCTCCATCCAGCAGGCCTGCCGGCAGATCACCCGCAATATTTTGCCCGGATATTTGCGCTTGATCGAGAATATCCATTAACGTCTGGCGGAAATCCGGCCTGTGGAACCATGCCAAAAGTTTTTTGCAGAGGAAGTGCTCTGCCGTGATGAGGAAGAGGTAAATCCGATCTGCAAACAAGCGGACTAAGATCACTGGCGGGCAGAGGTGCTTGAATTCTAATCCTTCCCGCAATATGATAGGAATATCTCTCTACCATCTTTTGTAAAAGCGAACCAATTCCTCACAGCTGAGTGCTTTTGCACAAAGAAGCAACCAGGAGGTTGGTGATGAAAAAGACCCTCTTCGTTGGTGCAGCCTTGCTGCTCTTGCTAACCCTGGCCAGCCCGCAAGCCATCTCTTCAGCGCATACGGCTCCCCAGTCTGCCGAAAAATACGCCCTCGCTTATTATTTCTACTGGTACCAATACCCCAATCACCATTTCATCGATCCGGACGGCTCGGACGCACTGACCGACCACCCACCATCCAGCTACCTGATCTCCCCGCCCGCCTACAGCTACGGAGACGCAGGCTGGCATTACCGCGAATTGACCGACCTGATGGAGGCCGGGGTCGATTACATATTACCGGTCTATTGGGGAGATTACACCAATACCTATTGGAGCCAGAGCGGATTGACCAAACTGGTCGAAGCGGAAAACACGCTGATCGGCGAGGGAAAAAGCCCGCCCAAGATCGGCATGTTTTACGATACCACTGCACTGGAAGTACAGAATGGAGGAACTCCCCCAGATCTGACCACCCTGGCCGGCAAGCAATTGTTTTACGGAATGATCAAGGATTTCTTCATCCGCGTTCCCAACCACAGCATGTGGGCGCGAATGGATGGGAAAGTGATCATTTACCTGTATGTCTCGCCCTATATCAGCACCTATAACCAGAGCACCTTTGATTACGTCTATACCCAATTTGCAACGGATTTTTCCGGCGAGGTGCCGTATATTGTGCGCGAGACTTCATGGACGGGGGTGACCACCGATGGGGCATACAGCTGGGGCGCCGCAGTGAACGGCCCGTCCTTTGCCGGTGCACTGGCAGCCGTAGGCCCCGGGTACAATGACTCGGCGGTTTACGGTCGAACCCCGACCATTCGCAGCCGGGAATGCGGCGAATTCTATCAGGACAGCTGGGAGCAGGTAATCGACAGTTCCGCTACTTTGGCAGCCATCGAGACCTGGAATGAATTTCACGAAGGAACGGATGTGTCAGCTTCGGCGGAATACGGCCGACAATATATCGAAATGACCGCCCAGAATATTGCTGCCTGGAAAGCGAGCAATCCCTCGGCCCGCACTTACGTTTGGATTGACCTGGGGCGCTTTTCCTATTCGCAAGGGCTGCGCGCCCCAAACGGCGGAGACGGGACGTGGATGACCGTCTTGCTCGCCGGGCGTCAGGCCGCATACCCTGATCCGCAAAGCACCCCAGATGCGTCGAACCATATCTATTTGAACGTGGATGATGCTTATATCCTCGGGCAGGGGGATGTGGCCACGCATGTGTGGGTGACGGTGGAATATTTTGACAGCGGTACGGACGATTGGTTCCTGCAATACGACAGCGTGGGTTCCGGACTGGATCATTACTTCAAAGTGGCCGGGCATGTTACGTTGCAGAATACCGGCACCTGGAAGCGAGTCACCTTTGACCTGCCTGACGCTTATTTTGCCAACCGAGAACAGGACGGGCTGGCCGACCTGCGCCTGGTAGATGGTTATGACGGAACGACCAATTACTTTGGGCGGGTATGGGTTCTTAAATCCAACCCATCCAGCCTGCACGCCCCCAATCTGACCGGCCTGGATGATATGGCGCTATCCGCCGGGCAAAGCAGAGATATCCTCTTCACCCCCAGCGATCCGGGCGGCGGAACGCTGACCGTCAGCCTGGGACGCGCGCCGGATTTCGTCACCCTGATCAATAACGGGAACGGCAGCTATACCCTGCGCCTCCGCCCGCATAGCGAAGATGCGGGGGAGTGCGACTACCGCGTTCGCCTGCTGGTGACCGATAATACCAGCCCGGCCACCAGTGATGCGGTGACCATTGCCGTGCATGTATATCCATACGCTCTCTTTTTACCGGCCATTACACGCTAAGATCACAGCTGCGCTATAATCATTCTATCAAACCCACGCGGAGGGACACTTGACCACCCGACTGTACCTGATCCGTCACGGCTCCACCACGCTCAGCGCAGAAGACCGCTTCTCCGGCGGCACAGAAGTCGATCTATCCGATGAAGGCCGTTGGCAGGTGGCCTGCCTGGCAAAACGCCTGGCGGATGACCATATCACGGCCTTCTACTGCAGCCCAATGCGGCGCACCGTGCAAACCGCTTCGATCCTCAGCGAACCCTACCACATGACGCCCGTCACCCGCGACGGCCTGCGCGAGATCCACCACGGGCGTTGGGAAACCCTGCTCCGCGGGGAAGTGCAGGAACAATTTCCGCAGGAATACGCCGCATGGCAGGAAGACCCCTTCACTTTTGCGCCGCAAGGTGGCGAATCCGGATTGATGGTGATGGCGCGTGCGCTGCCGGTCATCCGCGAGATCGTGGTTTCCCATCCCGACCAGCGCGTGGCGGTCATCTCGCACAAGGCCACCATTCGCCTGCTGTTATCCAGCCTGCTTGGTTTCGATGCGCGCGGTTACCGCGACCGGCTCGATCAATCTCCGGCTTGCTTGAATATCCTGGATTTCAAGGATACGGTACGGGCGAGATTGATGCTGTTCAACGACGTATCCCATTATGCAGACCAGCCGCCCTATGCCGGGAACCGTCTTTCCAACTGGTTTGACAGCGACCCGACGCATTAAAAAACCTTTCTAAAAACCCTCCTCTATGAAAGGAAAAACCAATGTCTGATTCAGCCAATCTTCCGGTCAGCAATCCCAAGAAAATCATCATCCGCAAGAACGGTTCCTACATTGTCCTGGGAAATATCCCTCTGGTGCGTAAAACTCAGGTAGTCTCGGAATATGGAGAACCCCTCACCTGGAAGAAGATCGAAGATGTGGCAATCGAGGGAGAAGAATATCACCTGTGCCGGTGCGGGCAATCCTGCAACAAACCGTTTTGTGATGGAACTCACCGCCAGGTTGGTTTTGATGGAACCGAAACAGCACAAACTGCGGGCGTCTCTGAATCTAAATTCACCTTCCACGGGGGAACTCATCTGGTCGTGGAAAAAGACCCCACTTTGTGCATGAATTCAGGCTTCTGCGGATTTCGAGACATTGGTTTGGATACCCTGGTGACAAAAACAAGCGATCCGAAGTTACGGTCGTTGGTCATCGCCATGGTTGAACGCTGTCCTTCAGGTTCTCTTACTTATAAGATCGAAGAGGGTGAGCAGGAAATTGAACCGGATCTTCCCAAACAGATTGCCCTAACAACTGAGATCACCTCGAATGGACCCATTGAAGGACCACTTTGGGCATCTGGCGGGATCGAGATTGTCCGCTCAGACGGGCAACCCTTTGAGCCGCGCGAGCGGGTCACGCTGTGCAATTGCGGACACTCCTGTAACAAACCGCTATGCGACGGCACCCACCGGGCTGAAGTCGAAGGAAAAGGAAGCGGATTGTAAACCTCGGAAAACGAAATTTACAGGTATAATTCCCGCAATCATTACAGAAATGGATTGTGCCTGTTCGCATGCCTTGATGTTGAAATTCGGGGTGGGTAGCAACGGCCAATAATCGAGGAATACTATGGACTTAACCCAAAAGAAGAAAATCACGACCCGCACCAGTCTGGTCTTGCTGGCATTTATTGCTTTTATTGCCCTGGGGCTGCCGGACGGCTTGCTGGGGGTGGGCTGGCCTTCCATTAGAACCAGCTTCTCTATCCCGTTGGATTCGCTGGGAATGCTCCTGATCGCCAGTATGACCGGATACCTGACCTCCAGCTTTTCCAGCGGTTATTTGATCAACCGCATGGGCATTGGAGGGGTGCTGGCTGCCAGCTGCGCGGTCACCGGGGTGGGATTGATCGGATATACGCTGGTTCCCACCTGGTGGATGATGGTGGCTTTGGGTGTGGTAGCTGGATTAGGCGCCGGGGCTATTGATGCGGGGTTGAATACCTACGTAGCAGCCAATTTCGGCGAAGGATTGATGCAGTGGCTGCACGCCAGCTATGGGATTGGCGTCACCCTGGGACCATTGATCATGACTACGGCGATCAACGCATTTACCTCCTGGCGCGTGGGGTACGAGGTGGTGGGCGTATTCCAGCTGGCGCTGGCGGCCTGCTTCCTCTTCACCCTGCCCATGTGGAAGGAAAACCTGGAAACCTCCAGCGAAGCTGAACTCAAACTGACCGATTTCAAAACCCCGATCCGCGAAACCCTGCGCCAGCCACGCGTCTGGCTGAGCGTCAGCCTGTTCTTCATTTATGTTGGCGCAGAGGTCTCTCTGGGAAGTTGGGCATATACATTGCTAACCGAATCGCGCGGGATACCCTCGAATGTTGCCGGTATCGTAGCGGGCAGCTATTGGGGCAGTTTCACCATCGGGCGCATTTTGGCAGGGTTATATACCCGCCGGATCGGAGTCAGGGTATTGGTGCTGGGCAGCCTGTTGGCGGCTCTTCTGGGCGCTGGGCTGATCTGGTGGAACCCATCCGACGCGGTGACTCTGATCGGGGTGGCGCTGACCGGTTTTGCCATTGCGCCGATCTTTCCAGGCATGGTATCCGGCACCAGCCAACGAGTGGGGCATAAGTTCGCAGCCAATACGATCGGCATGCAAATTGGAGCAGGCGGCCTGGGCGCGGCCCTGGTTCCCGGCCTGGTCGGCGTGCTGGCCCGGCATATCTCGCTGGAAGTGATCCCAGTTTGTCTGTTTGTATTCTTTGCTGCCCTTTTTGGGCTTTACTTCCTGGCGACCCAACCCATCGGCGAGACCCGCAAGATGATGGAAGAGAACACAGAAAACACGCTCCCTTGAAAAGCTGCTCATAAATCAAAGAATCGCCAGAGGCGGGTTTTCACCCGCCTCTGGTTTTTCCATCCCATTCCCAATAGGAAGCTAGTTGGCTGGTTGAAGCGTGCCCCCACCTTGCAAAGTGAACGTCTTGCCGCCCAGTGATGGGCTGGCGCTGGCATCGTAGAAAACCGTATGTCCGTTGCCTGTGATATTTGTGATGGTGGCACCGGAGATGCCGGCATCGTCGCTAAAGGTGGTCAGGTACGAGTCTGCGGTCACATTCCAGGTGCTGCTCGCATCCAAGGTCAGACTGATCGATTTGGCCGTTTTGGCGGAATTGATTGCGCCACTCCAGGCAGAGCCGTTCTTCAAAATGAACGTGATCGAGCTGATCTCATCGGCGGTCAGGTTCCCGCTCAATTCCTGACCCTCGGCGGTCAGGATCACCGTTCCACCATTTGCGCCGCTGGTTCCCCAGTTGCCGGCTGCCGCGTTGACCAATACGCCCGAACCGACCGAAATATCAACGCTCTTAAGAGTGATGATCGCGGTCGAATTATTGACATAGAAGAGCGGGCCGGTCGTGGAGGTGTAAGATAACGCGCCGCCCTCCATGGTGAAAGTGCCTTGCGTGCCTTCTGCATCCCCCGACATGCTCTGATAGATCATCACGCCCCACTTATTCTCAAAAGTTGAAGTGAGCAGAGTGCCTTTTAAGTTGATCGTATTACCTCCTTCGATCACGGCTGCTTCGGAACCGCTGGCGGTGATGTTTGCATCATTAACCGTGATCTGTCCGGTCGAATAAATTCCGGGGGAATTGGGGCCGGTGGTAAGGATCGTACCACCGGTCACATCGATCGTACCGCTGCCCCGGTCGGTAGCAATAGCGCCCGAGCTTCCCCCAGCAGTGGTCATATCCACATTAGTTACCAACAATTTACCTCCCAGCGTCGCCATCACCGCATGCGCATACTGCCCGGTGCAGTTGATTGTGGTGTTGGAGATCGTCACCTGGCTGCCATCCCCGCTGGCAAACACGCCATTGGCACCGTCGCCGGTTGTGGTGACCGTGCTGTTGGAAATGTCGATCACCCCACCCGAAGCGGCCAAAACACCCGCATTCAAACCATAAAATGAACTGGCATCCGAGGAGGATGAAACGCTGCTGGTTGTGATCGTCGCATTCACCAAGGTCAGGTTACCGGAATGGATCACATAAACAGCTGATTCATCTGCGTTGGCAGCCGTATAAGATTGCCCGCTCTGGCTCGCGGTCGTACCGTCCACGGTATACGCTCCTGAGAAATTATAAGACGAGCTGTCGTTGGTTCCGCCGGGCATATTGCCGCCCTGAGGAGGCATTCCACCCGGGTTGGCGCCGGGGCTGCCCGCAGGTGCAGTGCCTTGCGGAGGAACGCCACCCGGATTGGAAGGTGGCGTGCCCATTGGCTGACTTCCATCAGAATTGGTAACCGCTGCCGGTGTCGATGCGGCAGATGAGCTGGTGGCTGTCGCCTCGGCGGTAGACGTGGCAATCGGCGTCACCCCCACAATGCCGCACCCCACCAAAAAAACCGTCAGGATGGCGATCACAAACAGAAAAGAAAGCGTTGATTTAATTTTCATATTGTCCTCAGATTGAAGATGATTGAAATGGAGTAATGCGTTCGTTTTCCAGATCAATCTCATTCTAAGCTTCTCGGCTAAGAAATAGACAATAAACGCGTAAGGATAACCTGAGAAATTGATTAAGATTTTATTTAGGAAAACTCAAGAAAACAAGGCGGTTAAAAACAGATGGAGCGGGTTACCAGCCCGCCCCACCCTACCCATCAAACCACTTGGAGGAGAGAAACTTTGAATTGTTTCCGGTTTGTTCAAGGTTCTACAATCCATATTCTATGGCGCTTAGTTAAGAAATACTATAAAAAAAGCTGTGAGAAGGATAAGAGAAAGTAATATAATTAACAGGTGGAGGTACCCATGAAACTCTTACGCTTAATAGGAAACGTGATCGGCATTTTCTTTGGCGCCATCATTGGAAACGTGATTGGCGACCAGATTCGAGCTAAAATGACGCAAACCGCTCCCAAAGTTCAGGTCAGTCATTATGACGAGGAAACCAAAGATACCACCATTGCTGTACAACCTTTTATCAGCAATGTAATTCCTGCCATACTGGCCGGGATCATCCTCAAACCGCACTGGTTTTGGGCAATGGTCGGCGGCGGATTGGCCGCGGGATTGATGAGCGACAAATATGAGCCGCAGTTCAAAGAGATGATCAAGAATATCCAAGCGAGGATCGAAGAAAAAGAAGCTGAGGCTGAAGAAGCCTCCGAAGAGGCTTGATCCTGGCGGAGGAAACATCCTAAAGTAGTTTTTATAAAGCAAGGTCAAAAAGCCCCTGTGGCCAATGTCCACGCCCTTGCGCAGGTAAAAAAAACCGGCATCCATTCGGATACCGGGAAAATGCATTGATGCACTGATCCCTGCTGCTGCCTGCCATACTTACCTGCGGCAAAGCAATAAAAAAACAACCAGCGGAACCTTAGAAATTATATGTTATTTTCGGTCTTGAGCGATCAAGATGCGCAGGCCTTCTACCGCTACCCGAATGACGCGTTCCGGGTCGAATTCGGCCATGTGCTTTGCGTCATCTTCCTGCGATAATTCTCCCAAATCTGCATCATTGATGATCAACATACAGCCACCGGCGCGCTTGCGATAGATCGATGAAAGAATAAAGAGAGCGGACGCTTCCATCTCCGAGCAAATCGCTCCACCCGCCACCCAGGCCTGCCAGCGTTCTTCCAGGCGGGCTGCCATCGGCATGCGCGTGCGTTCCACTTCTCCATAGAAGGAATCTTTGGATTGGGCGATCCCCACGTGATGGCGCAGGCCCAGCTTACGCGCCGCCTCGCGCAAGGCAGAGACCACATCCAGATCGGCCACAGCGGGAAACTCGAGCGGCAGGTAATGGGAAGTGGTACCCTCGTCGCGGATGGCTGCCGTGACGATCGCCACATCTCCCTTGCGCGCCCCCGGTTGGATCGCTCCTGAACTGCCGACACGGATAAAGGTATCGGCGCCAACATCGATCAGCTCCTCCACAGCAATGGCGGTTGACGGGCAGCCAATGCCTGTGGAAACGACTGAGACCTTTTCGCCAAGCAGCGTGCCTGTCCAGGTAACATACTCCCGGTTTTGGGACACAAAATGAGGTTGGTCAAAGTAAGCCGCGATCTTTTCGCAGCGGGCTGGATCGCCGGGCAGCAGCACATAACGGCCGACATCCCCTTCTTTGATGTGTAAGTGAAAAGCTAACCCTTCTTCATTCCGCATAAGCACCTCATAATAAATCGATAAGAATCGTTAGAATTATGATTATAGCGCAAAATCCGATTTATAATATTTGAGACAAATCCTATCCAATTTTTCAATCTTAAGTTTTTTGCGGAGGAGCCATGAATTTTTTCAGTGATCTCATCAATACCATCCTTCACTTGCATCCCATTCATGCGATGGTGGTCCATTTTCCCATTGCCCTCAGCGGAGCAGGATTCCTTTTCATTTTGATCGCCTGGTGGAAAAAGAACCCGGCCTTTGAAAAAGCTGCTTACTTCAACCAGTTCTTGACCGCGATCAGTGTGATTGCTGCATCTGCCACCGGTATCATTGATAACGAAACCCGCTGGGCAGATGCTGCGCCTAATCACGGATGGAAGATTGCGTTAGGGATGCTCATGTTCATCCTCAGCGCCGGGATCGTTTACCTGCGCTGGCGCAAGCCCGATCTCTTCGACCGTAAGAATGTCAAAGGGTGGTACATCACGGTTTACGGCGTTATTTTTGCAATAGCCCTCGTTTTAGGTTTTCTCGGCGGAGTGATCGTCTATGGATTTTCAGGAAGCAACCTGACTTCGGTCACACCTAATGCGACGGATGTTGCCGCAGCAGCCACTCCCTTGCCAAATACGTCCGGTGCTACAATCGCAACAGTCAGCTTTTCTGGTGATGTCCTGCCCATTTTCACCTCCAACTGCACCGGCTGCCATTCATCCGCAAATGCTACCAATGGGATCGCGTTGGATACCTACGCAAATGTCACCGCAGGCAGGGCAATTGTAGCCGGAAACGCCGATCGAAGCCGGGTCGTGCGCGAGATCCAGAGCGGTAGAATGCCTCCAGGCGGCAAGTTGAGCAGCGCCGATATTCAGAAGATTGTGGACTGGATCAATCAGGGCGCATTGGATAACTAATTGGAGCGCTGGCTTCATTCCATGATCTATAAGGAGAATCTCAAATGAAAAGATTTTTGTCCACCAAGGTCCTTTGGATCGTATCGATCCTTCTGGTTGCGCTGATCCTCTCCGCCTGTTCAGGGAACAGCAGTTCGTCTGACACTACCTCCTCCAACGCCACCAGCAGCGGCACAGAAGTAAGTTTCTCCAAAGATGTGCTGCCCATCTTCACTGCCAACTGCACTGGCTGCCATGCCTCAGGGAATGCTACCGAAGGGATAGCACTGGATACCTATGCAAACGTCACCGCAGGCAGGGCAATTGTGACCGGGAATGCCGACAGCAGCCGAATTGTGCGGGAGATCCAGAGTGGAAGGATGCCCCCAGGCGGCAAGTTGAGCAGCGCCGATATACAAACGATTGTGGACTGGATTAACCAGGGCGCGAAAGATAATTGATCCTTACGAATAAAAAAACTCGCCGGAAAATGACCGGCGAGTTTTTTTATTCAACTATCGCAAGGATCATCCTCCCAGCAGGGACCCGATGCCTTGCAGGAAGGATTCCACCACAGTCTGCGTGGATTGCTGGCGGTGAGCAGAATCGCCCATGCTATTTCCGGAAAGCAGCGATTGGACTAACTGCTGTCCAGCATTCGACAGATCCGGACCGCCGGCCGAGGAGCTTTTCCCACCGCCGCCCAATCCGCCCAATAGCTGTCCGAGCAGGTCGCCTGCGCCGCCGCCGGAAGAGGAGCCGCCGCCGCCCAATCCGCCCAACAGCGAGCCAAGCAGATCGCCTGCGCCACCGCCAGAGGAGGAGGAACCGCCACCGCCGCCCAATCCGCCCAATAGCTGTCCGAGCAGGTCGCCTGCGCCGCCGCCGGAAGAGGAGCCGCCGCCGCCCAACCCGCCCAACAGCGAGCCAAGCAGGTCGCCTGCGCCGCCGCCGGAAGAGGAACCGCCACCGCCGCCCAATCCGCCCAGCAGAGAACCGAGCAGATCGCCCGCGCCGCCGGCATCACCAGCCTTTTCCCCCGCCTGACTGCCGCCGATCAGAGTCATCAAGAGCTGTAGGATATTCTGCAAATTGATTTTCTGGCCTTTGAACTGAACTGCAGCGCGGGAAAGGTTATCGGCATATTGCTTCCCCGAGCCGCTGGTAGAATTTACAGACAGCTGCTTGGAAGCGTAAGCCAGGGCGGTAGAATCTGAACTTTTACGCTTGGCCGCCAGGGAATCGGCGATCGTCTGGAAATTTCGCACCATATTGTCGCCATGATCATGGTTGATCGTGTCGGCGGCGTTCAACTCCTCACGCTTTGCCTCCAGATTCTTGGCCACCGTACCGAAAAGCGTGGCCATATCCATTTTCTTTACTGCGGGTTTTCTTGCCGCCGGTGCCTTTTTCACTGCCGGTTTCTTGCTGAGTGTCTTTTTTGTCGCCATAATTTTTCTCCTTTTTACCATTTGAAATTAACCTTCAGAGGCTCTTCAGCAGTGAAGGTAAAGGTGGGAATATTGACATCGATCTCATACAATCCCAGGGTCTCCTCGTGCATACCCACATCCAGGCGGGCATTTCCCACTTTTACCGCTGCCAGGGTGGTGAAAAAGAAACCCGTTGATGGAACAGTTGCCAGTTTTATCGAAGGGATATCGCGTTGATCCCAATGGATCCAAATCGTGTATTTCCCGGCTGGAACGTTCTCAAATTTATAGCTGCCCTTTTCGTCAGTCTGGATCCGATCGCCAAATTGCCGGCGGCAATTCTTTAGACGGTCAATATCGGCCTGGGTTTGCACATCTTCAATATTTGTGATCGATTTATCGTTGGCAGCCGCGCAATCTTCTCCATCTATCGAACTTAACTGCACATAAGCCCCGGTTACCAGCCCGTTTTTACCAGTTATTTTTCCACTGATCGTCCCGGTCTTAAGCTCATTGGAAGTCGAATTCGAAGAATTGCCCCCACAGGCCGTCAGGCTGAATCCTAACAGGAACAGGAAGAGTAATTTTCTGATGATCTTAACCCACATACTACCTCCAGACTTCACTTGTTAGACAGCTAAGTGCAACTTAAATTATAGCACCTAAGGTAAAATGACGATAATCTTTTCACTAAGGATCTGATTAGAAACAGCATGCCACCTGAAAATCTTGTAGGGATCTTCTTTGCGCTGGTGTCAGCCGGGGTGTGGGGCAGCGGTGATTTTTGCGGCGGATTGGCCTCGCGCCGCCAACCTTCTTTTCAGGTATTAATTTATGCTTCCCTCTCCGGGCTGGGGGTGATGATCCTGCTTGCCGTACTCACTGGCGAGGTCTTTCCCGGCTTAACTGGGCTGCTGTGGGCTGTAGCGGCGGGTATTTCCGGCGCGTTGGGATTAGCCGCCCTTTACCGCGGGCTGGCGATCGGCAGCGCAGCGGTTGTGGCGCCCATCTCCGCGGTGGTTGGGGCGGTGCTGCCGGTGATCTACGGCATACTCAGCACGGGGATCCCATCGATCTCGCGCCTGGCAGGTTTCCTGTTGGCTTTCGCGGGCATCTGGTTGGTTTCGCGCACGCTCGAGGACAAAAACGCCTCCTCGCGGAGCGGATTTCTCCTGGCTTGCCTGGCCGGCATCGGTTTTGGCGGATTCTTTATCCTGATCGGCCAGGTGGAAGGCAACAAGGTCTTCACCCCGCTGATCATCACCCGTTGTGTGATGTTGGCTACCGCCCTGGTGCTGCTGCGGGTCAACCACCTGCCGCTGCCTGGCTGGCGGGATAACCCGGTAGGTTGGCTGGCTGGTGTGCTGGACGCAGGTGGAAATGTTTTCTACCTGCTGGCCAAGCAATACACCCGTTTGGATGTGGCGGCAGTGCTTTCTTCGCTCTACCCGATGTTCACCGTTCTACTGGCAGCGCTGGTGCTTAAGGAAAAGGTTAGCCGCGGACAGGCAATCGGCGTGGCCATTTGCCTGCTGGCAGTGGCGCTGATCACCATCTAGGATTACACTTTAACAACAAAGATATTTTAAAAGGAGTTAGAAATGCCGATCTTGCATTCCGATCCTCTGTACATCCTCGAGACCGCCCACACCGCCTATGCCTTCGGCTTGAACCCTGCGGGCAAATTGGTACACAGTTATTGGGGTAAACGGTTACCCCACGCGGAAGATTACCCCCCGCCGCCCTCGCCGCAAGGATGGTCTGCATTCGACGATACCGAGCACTTAACCCCTGAAGAATTTGTTCCCTACGGCGGGAAGAATTATACCGATCCAGATATTCTGGTGTCTTTTGCAGATGGGGTGCGCGACCTGGTGCTGGTGTTCGAAAAAGCCGAGATCCTGCCAGGAAAGATCCCTCAGTTGCGCATCACCTTGCGGGATGCGCAGTATCCCCTTTGCCTGACGTTGGATTATCGGCTATACGAAGAATTAGATTTAATTGAGCGTTCCACCTCCCTTCATAATTTGGGCAGCCAGGAAATCACGGTCACCCGCTGTTTCTCGGCCGTGTGGCACCTGCCCCCCGGCATCCATTACCACCTCTCTCATCTCACTGGCCGCTGGTTTGACGAATTTCATCTGCGCCAGGAAGTGCTCAGCCACGGATTGAAGGTGCTGGAAAGCCGCCGCTTGACCACCAGTCACCACCATAATCCCTGGTTCGCAGTTGACCGCGGCGACGCAGATGAAGACCACGGCGAGGTCTGGTTTGGCGCCTTGGCCTGGAGCGGCAACTGGAAATTGACTGCCGAGGTGACGGATTTTGATTCCACCCGCATTCACATTGGCTTGAATGATTGGGATTTCGCCTGGCGAATCCAACCGGGGGAGCAATTCTCCACCCCGCCAGCCCTGGCCGGATACACTTCCAATGGCTTCGGCACAGCCAGCCGCACCATGCACGACTATATCCGCGGCGAGCTGCTGCCACACGGCGCGGAGCTGCACAAGGTGCTGTACAATTCCTGGGAAGCCACTACCTTTAACGTGACCGAAGCCGGGCAGATCGAGCTGGCGCGAATCGCTGCTGAGATCGGGGTGGAATTATTTGTTGTGGATGACGGCTGGTTCCACGGCCGCAGCGACGACCACGCGGCGCTGGGCGATTGGTGGCCGGACGAGATCAAATTTCCGCAGGGGCTGAGGCCGCTGATCGGGGAAGTCAACCGCCTGGGAATGCAATTTGGACTGTGGATCGAGCCGGAAATGACCAACCCGGACAGTGAGCTTTACCGCGCCCATCCGGATTGGGTGATCCACTTTCCAACCCGCGCGCGCAGCCTGGGACGCAACCAGTGTATCCTCAACCTGGCACGGCCGGAGGTGCAGGATTATCTGATCGAAAAAATTGACACCCTCCTGCGCGAGAACCCTATTACCTTCATCAAGTGGGATATGAACCGAAATGTCAGCGAACCGGGTTGGAGCGATGCCCCCGGAGACCCGCGTGAGCTGTGGGTGCGCTATGTGCAAGGCCTCTACCGGGTGTGGGGCGAACTTCGCGCGTGCCATCCGAAGGTAATCTGGCAATCCTGCTCGGGCGGCGGAGGGCGGGCGGATCTGGGCATTCTGCGTCTGGCTGATCAGGTGTGGGTCAGCGACAATACTGAGGCGACTGCCCGCCTGGTCATCCAGGACGGCTTCTCGCGCCTCTTTCCCGCCAATGTAATGGAAGCCTGGGTGACAGACATGGGAAAGGAGACCGTTCCGCTGCAATTCCGCTTTCACGCCAGCATGTGCGGCGCGTTAGGGATCGGCGCCAATCTGACCCATTGGACAGCTGCCGAGCGTAACCTGGCGCGGCAGTGTATTGCCGAGTACAAGGCAGTGCGCGGGATCATTCAACAGGGCAACCAATACCGCCTGCTCTCCCCCGGACAGGGCGGATATTCTGCAGTGCAATATATGAGCAAAGATCGCGTCGAAGGCGTGCTGTTTGCCTTCCGCGTCCATCTTCCCGATCCGTCACCGGCTCTTCATCTCACCCTGCGCGGGTTGGATATGGAAGCATGCTACACAGTAGAGGGTTTTGACCAACCCCGTTCAGGAGCCGCCTGGATGGCTGACGGCCTGTCCATTCGCCTTGGGAATCTGCAAAGCACTATGCGGAAGATCACGCGGATATAGACCAATAGCCGGCATTTCGTAGGGAAAGCGTTTCCATTTCGCCCAGCAAAGGTCTCCTGCCCCGCTATAATGTGCCTGTACTCCCCATCCATTCTCTAAAAGGATTATCCAGAACTATGAAAAGATCCATTGCGATATCCAACCTGATGATCTGTCTGCTCCTGGTCGTTTGCGCCTGCGCAGCGCCTGTCCAGACGGTGATCAAATCCTCGGTTGGCGACCTGCGGCTGGTTAAGACGCAGCTGGTCCAGGAAGTGCACAGCAACACTCCGCCGGAGGGCTACACCATCCTCCTGATCAGCCTGGCAAAAGCGGACGGGAGCGACTTCCCGGTTGACCAACTGCAAAAAGCGCAAACCGACGGCATGGTGGTGATCGTTGGGGACGACGGAGCTCCCTACGCATGCACTATGGGCGGGATGTTGGAAGACGGTTCCATGGCCCTGGGCTGCCCCGTTCCATCCTCTCTGACCAGATGCAATCTTTCCTGGGACGGCAATCCCTCCATTGAGATCGACCTGTCATCCAGGTGAGAGTTTATCCCCACCCGAACAACATGCGGAATGCAATTCGTAATTCCGCATGTTGTTTTTTATAAGACTTTTCCTATGAATTGGATTTGAATATGTCTCAAGTCACTTAACAGAAGTCCCATAATCAGATACAATCGATAAAAAACTAGCTACAGGTGAATTAATGACCCATTCGATTGCGCTGATTACAGATAGTACCTGCGACATCCCGGCAGCCTGGATTGAACAATACGAGATTGACGTAGTACCTTTGACCATCATATTTGGAGATGAACAATTTCTGGATGGAATTGAGATGACCGCCGAGCAATTCTACCAGCGCCTGCCGGTGGACAAGAATCATCCCACCACATCCCAACCCACCCCCAATGATTTCTTGAAAGCTTACCAGCGTGCAGCCGAGAAAGGCGCAAAAGAGATCCTGGTGGTCACCATCAGCAGCGCAATGAGCGGGACCATCCAATCGGCGCGCACGGCTGCCGCCGTTTTTGACCTGCCAGTACACATCCACGACGGAAAGAGCAATTCCATGGGGATTGGCTGGCAGGTGATCGCTGCAGCCCGCACCCGCGAAGCTGGGGGGGATATCCAGGCCATGCTGGCGGCCGCGGAAAAAGTGCGCGAAGATATGACCTACTTCATTTCTCTGGATACGATCGAATTCCTTGCCAGAGGTGGGCGGATCAGCGAAGCAGCCAAGCTGCTCAACTCAGTTCTAAAGATCAAGCCCCTTATCTACGTCAAGCCCAACACAGGAGCCGTAGCGGCGTCTTTTCCAGCTCGTTCGCGCAAAGATGCCCTGGAAGGGCTGTACCGCGAATTCTTCAAGTATGTCGGCGTAAATCGCCCCCTGCACATCATGGTGCTGCACAACAATGCCCTTGAAGAAGCCCAGGCATTGGCTGAAAGGGTGGAGAAAGAATACCACCCGAAGGAATTACTGATCTCGATCGTCTCTCCCGTGTTGGGAACCCACACCGGGCCCCGTGCGGTGGCCTTGTGCGGCTACGGAGAACGTTAGGCAAACAACTCGTCAAAAATTGACTGGGGAGCAGCCGCCAACCCAAAGACGGTCGGACCGGCATGCGCGCCCAGCACAAGGGTGACCTGGACCAACTTTTCCTGGACACCGCTCAGCGTATCTTCAACCATTCCTTTGAGCACAGCAACGCCAGCCAGGTTATCACCGTGCATCAATTGAAGTCGCAGTTTTTGGCTGCCAAAGCGCTCCTGAACGATGCCGACCATCTTATGCGCAACCCGCCGGAGGGTAACTTCTACGCCTGCGTTGCTGTACAATCCAGTCTGGTAATCCATACCAATGATCGGCTTGATATGCAGAATGGAAGCCATGATCGATTTGATGTGGTTGACTCGTCCGGAATGGATCAGGTATTTCATATTGGTGAAAGCTACCATGGTAATGGTATTGTCCCGCACCTTCATGATGGCTTCCAAGATGCGATCTTTATTCCACCCGCGTTGAACGCCTTTCACGGCAGTTTCCACCATCCAACCCAGCGCCGGCCCAACCGTGCGGGAATCAACCACGGTCACTTTTTTGTCGGGCAACATCCTTGCCGCCAGCGCTGCTGAAGAATACGTGCCACTCAATCCAGATGAAAGATGAATGGAGAGGATCTCCTCCGCATCGTCTATCCGGTTGTACACATTCATAAAGTCCCCCACCGCAGGCTGCGAGGTTTCTACGAATTGGTCCGGATATTCCGAATATAAGCGGTAGAGATCACCAGGCTGGATATCCACCCCATCCCGGTAGGTCTTATCCATGAATTGGACATAGAAAGGAACAACTTCCACCCCCCACTCAGCCGCCTGATCGGGCGAAATATTAGCCGCAGCATCGGTAACGATTTTCAAAATTCTCCTTATCCGGTGATCTCAGGGGTTTCCGGCTCCTGTAAAAAACACCTGCTTGATTCCATTTTATCACGTGTGCTGTGATAGAATCAAACAAATCTCTGCATAAAGGCATATCTATGAAATATAACCTCAAGCCCTATTCCGGGCCGGGTGACCAACCTGCCATGCAGGCGCTGGCGCAGGCTCACCCCGACCTTCATTTGCATTGTATTGACCTGCCCTACAGGCTGAGTTCCTGGGCTCTCGACGATCCTCTTAATATTGGCCTGTGGGAAGATAATCGCGGCCGACTGGCGGGATGGTCGGTCATGCAAACGCCCTTCTGGATGATCGATTATATCTGCGACCCCCAGGCAGAAAGCGAGTTGCTTCCACGCATCCTGACATGGGCGGACGAACGCGCCAAAGCCATCCGGGGGACGCCCTACGGCCTGCCATGCTGGTTTATCAGCGCTTTTGCCAGTCAACCAGCACGCATCGCAGCCCTCGAAGCGATTGGATTTGCCTGCCAGGCTGATCTTGGCGAGGACTCCTGGTCGCAGGTGCTGATGGAGCGCCCGGCGGACGAACCGGTACCTGCCTACCGCCTACCCAAAGGGGTGACCATTCGCCCACTACATAATAACGAGGCACAGGAGTATGTCAATCTGCACCGTGAGGTCTTCGAAACGAAGAACATGACTCTAGAATGGCGAGAGCGCACGTTCCAGCAGCCCGACTATATTTCCGATATTGATTTGGTGGCCGAGGATGAGCAAGGTCGCCTGGTGGCGTTTTGCGTGTGCTGGTTAAACGAGGTAGGCGGAGCAGTGGAACCGCTTGGTTGTCATGCCGATTACCGTAAGAACGCCCTGGGACGGACGATCCTGTGCGAGGGATTGCGCAGACTGCAGGCACACGGTGCACGGCGGCTGTTCGTCCACACCGACGACTATCGCAATACGGCTTTTGACCTCTATGAGAACGTCGGGTTCAAGGTAACCCAAAAGGCATTGATCTTCCGTAAGGATTACCCGTCCGCATGAAATATCGCCTGCTGATCTTTGACTTCGACGGCACCCTGGCAGATACCTACCCATGGGTGTTGGGGATCATGGGTCAGGTGGCTGAACACTTTCACTTTGAAGAATTGACCGGGGAGGAGGTGGAACAACTCCGTGGAAGCGGGGCAGGCAAGATCCTCCAACAGCACCAGGTGCCGTTCTGGAAATTCCCCTTCATTGCTCGCTATGTACGTCAGGAGATGGCGCGCCAGATCGACCAAATCCGCCCCTTCGCAGGGGTGGAAACGGTGCTGGAGCAGTTGGCGAATAGAGGAATGCGGCTGGCATTGGTGACCACCAACGCGCGCGACAATGCAAAGCAGGTGTTGGGCGAACGATCCTTTGCCCTGTTCCAGGACACCGCCTTTGGGGTATCTATTTTTGGCAAGCAGGCGAAATACCGCGCCATTTTGCAGCGGAGCGGCCTGCCCGCCAGACAAGCCCTGTGCATTGGGGACGAGCTGCGCGACCTGGATGCCGCCCGGAAAGCTGGCATCCCCTTTGGAGCAGTTGCCTGGGGATATACTCACCTGGAGGCTTTTCTTCCCCTCCAACCTGATGAGATTTTTCACCGGTTAGAGGATATTCAAGAATTGGTAGTATAATATACAAACTACTTTGAATTACAAAGTTATTTGTAAAACAAAATGATTATGAATCCCGATCCTGATCCCCGCCCTCTGAACCAATTGCTGGACAGCCTTGATCCGCTGATCCACGCACCGGCCCGCCTGTTAATCCTGACCCACCTGGATGTGCTGGAAAGCGCCGATTACGTCTTCTTGATGCGCGCCACCGGACTGACCTGGGGAAACCTTTCTGCGCACTTGGCCAGGCTGGAAGAGGCAGGCTATGTAGAGGTTGAGAAGACCTTCAACGGCAAGCGCCCCCAAACCACCTTGCGCCTGACCTTCCACGGCCGGAAAGCTTATCAAGATTACAAACGCAGTCTTCAGCAAATATTAAACTTACTTCCAGACTGAGGCGCGACGATGATCCAAGACCCCTCATTTGATCAACTGCTTACAGAAGCCGAAGCCCTGTCCTTCTCCGGCTGGGATTTTTCTATCCTGCATGACCGCTGGAGCGAAGAATCACCCTCCTGGAACTACCGCGACCTGGTGTTGGGGCAAATGAGATCTGCTCGCTCCATGCTGGACATGGGAACCGGGGGCGGCGAATTCCTGGCCGGCCTGCAGGAGGATTGCCCCCTGCCGGCGTTCACCTGCGCCACCGAAGGCTATCCGCCCAATTTGCCAGTTGCAAAAGCCCGGTTAGAGCCGTTTGGCGTGCGCGTAGCTCATCACACCTCGGATGACGAGCTTCCATTTGAAGATGAGCAATTTGACCTGGTGATCAACCGCCACGAGTCTTACAACGCGCAGGAGGTGCGGCGCATCCTCCGACCCGGGGGCATCTTCCTCACCCAACAGGTTGGGGCGCGCGATTGCTACCGTCTGAATGAATTGCTGCAGGAGGTGCCGTCGGTTTCCTATGCCCATTGGACATTGGATTATGCCCGGGCCGAACTGGAGTCAGCGGGGTTCTCCATTAAAATGGCGCAGGAGGAATTTCCACGCACCTGGTTCAGGGACATTGGGGCGGTGGCGTTCTATTTGAAGATCATCCCCTGGCAAATCCCGGATTTTGACATCCGGGCGGAACGGGAAAAACTCTTCCATATCTACCGGCTCATGCAATCCGAAGGCGGCCTACACCTGACCAGCCATCGTTTCCTCATCTCTGCAATTCGGCCATAATCAGGACCACCATACAGTCGATGATCTCAACCTACTAACGGAACCAAAATGTCCACACCATCCCAGCCAGCCACACCCCCCAGCCATACCTCACGCGGCTACCTGATCGCCCTGGCCGCCGCGGCCTTTTTATCCACCACAGCCATCTTCATCCGCTACCTGACCGAAACATACCGCCTGCCCGCCCTGGTGCTTGCCTTCTGGCGCGATCTATTTGTAGTATTAACCCTCCTGGTCGCCCTGGGCATCCTCCGTCCGGCGATGCTACGTCTCCCCAGGAAACACCTGGGCTACCTGTGCCTGTACGGACTGGCCCTGTCTTTTTTCAACTCTTTTTGGACGCTCTCGGTTGCACTGACCGGAGCAGCCATCTCCACGGTGTTGGTGTACTGCTCGGCAGCTTTTACAGCCCTGCTGGGTTGGTGGCTGCTCAAAGAGAAGATGAGCTGGGTCAAGGTCGGCGCCATCCTGCTCTGCCTGGGGGGATGCGTGCTGGTCTCGGGAGTGCTGCTTCCTGGGGGTACCGGGGCCAACCTGCCAGGCATCCTGGCTGGGATCATGGCCGGGTTGATGTATGCCATTTACAGCCTGATGGGACGGTCTGCCTCGCAACGCGGCTTGAACCCCTGGACGACCCTCATCTACACCTTTGCCTTCGCCGCGCTATTCCTGCTGGCTTACAACCTGCTGGCGGGCGACGTTTTGCCTGGAACCGCCAAAACCCCAGCTGAGATGTTCTGGTTGCAGGACTCTCTGGCGGGCTGGCTGGTGCTTTTCGCGCTGGCCGCCGTGCCCACCGTGATGGGGTTTGGCCTGTATAATGTCAGCCTCACCTACCTACCCTCCAGCATTGCCAACCTGATCGTGACCATCGAACCAGCCTTCACAGCAGTGACCGCCTTCTTCTTGCTGGGTGAACGGCTGGATGGCATGCAGATCGCCGGAAGCCTGTTGATCCTCGGCGGGGTGGTTTTTCTGCGCCTATTCGAAGTAAAATAAAGGAAAAAGGAGCCTGACATGCTCTACCCCCCCTCTCTAGTTTTCGTAACCCTGGTGAACAACGCTGAAGAAGAAAGCAGTGCACGCCTGTTTTCCGCCAGTCTGCGCCGTTTTGGCGGAGAGTTGTCGGATGCGCCGATTTGGGTTTTTCACCCTTCCCGGCTTGCTCCAGAAAGCCTGCGGCACGGCACAGAGAATATCCATTTATTCCCGTTGGAAATTGCAGAACGGATACAAAAATATCCCTTCGCTGACAAAGCGGCTGCCTGCGCCCAGGCCGAAGCCATGACCGGTAAGCTGGTAGGCACGTTGGTGTGGGTCAATCCTGGCTGCTTGGTCACCCGCCCGCCGCTGTTGTTCTCTCTGGAGGGTACAACCAAGGCCGCCTTCCGCCCGGTGCATTTGCGTAACGTCGGTTCACTCGCATCCCAGCCGTTAAATGCTTATTGGAGCACCATCTACAGCTCAATCGGCCTGCAAGAAGCCCCCTATTCCATCACCTCATTCACCGACGGACAGCAAATCCGCCCATACTTCAATACGCATTGTTTTGCGGTGGATACTGTGCTCGGCTTGATGCGCGCCTGGCTGCGCAGCTTTGAGGAATTGATCCTGGATGCAAGCTATCAGGTTGGAGCCTGCGCCAGTGAATTACAAAAGATTTTCCTTCACCAGGCTGTGCTGAGTGCGTTGCTGACCCGCGATATTCCCGAGACAGGCCTGCGCTTGCTTCCCCCGGATTACAGTTACCCGCTGCACCTTCACCAACGTGTTCCCCCTGCCCTACAAGCGGCAAGCTTGAACGCATTGACTGTCCCTGTCTATGAAGATGCCTTTGAATACCCTACAACCCTCAATGGATTGGCGGCCGAAGAACCATTGGCTGGTTGGCTGGCTAAAAATAATCGCTAATCACGGCTGAAAGGAGCCCTCAATGGAATCATCTCCATATTTCATCTTGCTTCCTTCTTCAGGCAAAGGCCCTGGGGTGTTCGTGCTGCATGCATGGTGGGGACTGAACGAATTCATCCAATCTTTTTGCCAGAGATTGAGCCGAGAGGGTTTTGTAGTATTGGCTCCGGACCTGTATCACGGCAGGATCGCCCAAACGATCGAAGAAGCTGAGAAATTGCGCGGAAAGATGAACCGTGCCCGGGCAGCAGAGGAAATCCTTGCCGCTCAGGCAGCCCTGCGTTCCCATCCGGCAGTAACCGCTCCCAAGACCGGCCTGATTGGATTTTCCCTGGGGGCTTATCTTAGCCTGTGGCTGGCCGGTGAACATCCTGAAGGCATCGGCGCAGTGACCGTCTTCTACGGCGCATCCGGGCAGGATCTTTCCGCATCTGAGGCCGCTTTCCAGGGACATTTTGCTGAAAGTGATCCCTACACGTCGGCTTCCGGAGTAAAGAAGATGGAAAAGAACCTGCGAACTGCCGGGCGCCCGGTGGACTTCTATACCTATCCGGGTACGGGTCACTGGTTCTTTGAGGATGACCGCCCGGACGCCTTCAACCCCGCTGCCGCCCGCCTGGCCTGGGAACGCACAACGGACTTCCTGCACCAGCATCTAAGCTGAAAATTCCTTTCCTTTATCCTTGTAGGAATTCAAGAAGGGGAATACAATATATTCGTGATGACGAATATATCCTTTCCTGTCGGGCAACAACGCCTGTCCGATTTCATCCAGTTAATCGGTCAGCCGGCGCGCCTGCAAATCCTGGCTGTGCTGGCGGATAATGAGGCTTGTGTTTGTCACCTGGAAAGTGTGCTGGGCATGCGTCAGGCCGCCATTTCACAGCATCTGACCCTACTGAAAAAAGCCGGGCTGGTGGGGAATCGCCGGGTTGGGCGGCACATCTTTTATAACTTGCGGCAGCCCGATATGCTGGTTTTACTGCAGCAATTGGGTAAACTGGCGGGCCTTAACGAAGCTGCGCTCAAACCGCCAACCAACCCTGTTGCCGGTTGCCCGTGTCCTTATTGCAATCCCAGTCTCGAACCTCGACTAATTTGTAAGAAACCGAATGATAAGAATCCCAGTTCACAAAGGTGATGCTATGGAAAATACGAAGACAACCAAACGGCTTTCTTTCCTCGACCGGTACCTGACCCTGTGGATCTTCCTGGCCATGGCGGTCGGGGTTGGCCTGGGATATTTTATTCCAGGAGTGGAGAGCTTCATCAACCAATTCCAGGTTGGCACCACCAATGTTCCCATTGCCATTGGCTTGATCCTGATGATGTACCCCCCTCTGGCCAAAGTACATTATAACGAATTAGGAAAGGTGTTCCGTAATTGGAAAGTGCTGGGGCTTTCGCTCCTGCAAAACTGGGTGATTGGCCCGATCTTGATGTTTGTATTGGCGATCCTTTTCTTACGCGGACAACCAGCCTATATGGAGGGATTGATTTTGATCGGCCTGGCACGCTGTATCGCAATGGTGATCGTGTGGAATGAGCTGGCAAAAGGCGATAATGAATATGCCGCCGGGTTGGTGGCCTTTAACAGCATTTTTCAGGTTCTATTTTATAGTGTCTATGCATACCTGTTCATCACCGTCCTGCCGACTGCTTTTGGCCTGCCGAAAGGAAGTACCGTCAATATTTCCATAGGGCAAATCGCGCAAAGTGTGTTCATCTACCTGGGTATTCCCTTCATAGCCGGGTTTATGACCAACATGATCCTCACCCGGATCAAAGGCAAGGAATGGTATTACACCAAATTCATTCCCAAGGTCAGCCCCATTACCCTGATTGCACTGCTTTTCACGATCCTGGTCATGTTCAGCTTGAAGGGCCAGTTGATCGTCACCATCCCCGGAGATGTGATCCTGATCGCCATTCCTTTGTTGATCTATTTTGTGGTGATGTTCCTGATCAGCTTTGTTTTGGGCAAACTAGTTGGAGCAGATTACCGGCAAACCGCCACGCTTTCCTTCACAGCAGCATCCAACAATTTTGAGCTGGCCATCGCAGTTGCTGTGGCAGTGTTTGGACTCGGTTCCAAACAAGCCTTCTCCGCGGTGGTCGGACCGTTGGTAGAAGTGCCGGTAATGATCGGATTGGTGAATGTGGCATTTTGGCTCCAAAAGAAATTATTTCCCCAAAATAAAGTTTAATCGGTAAAAAGGTCAACAAATGAGCTACAAATCTGGATGTATGGTATGCGGGCAAGAATTGGAATATCTGCCGGAGGTTCATTCTCTGGTATGTGCGTATTGCGGCAAGACCTTTCAGGCAGAGGTGCGCTGCCAGGCCGGGCATTATATTTGCGACAATTGCCACGGCCTTTCTGCCAATGACCTGATCGAAACCTATTGTCAGGCAGCCACCGGAGAGGATCCGCTGGAGATGGCGGTCACGCTGATGCGCAACCCGGTTGTAAAAATGCACGGACCGGAGCACCATTTTCTCGTTCCGGCAGTGCTGCTGGCCGCCTATTACAACCATCTTCAGGATCCCGCAGCGAAAGAGGGCAAGCTGAAAAAAGCGCGTAAACGTGCCGAAGAAGTGAAAGGCGGCTTTTGCGGCACGCACGGTTCGTGCGGAGCCGGCATGGGCACAGGCATCTTCATCAGCCTGGTCACCGGGGCCACCCCGCTTTCACACGCCGAATGGCGACTGAGCAACCTGATGACCGCGCAAAGTTTGATGCGCATTGCTGAATGCGGCGGCCCGCGTTGCTGCAAGCGAGATACCTACCTCGCGCTGCACAGCGCCACGGATTTTCTGCGGGATACCTTCCAAGTGAACCTGCCCACCACCCGGGATTTTTCTTGTGAATTCAGCGCATTCAACCGGGAGTGCCTGGGCAACGAGTGCCAATTCTTTAAAAACTCTTAGACATTGCTTTGCACCGTTACCAATCGGTGATACAGGCCATCGCGGGCCAATAACTCGGCATGCGTGCCCATCTCGGCGATCTGGCGGCCTTCCAAAACAACGATGCGGTCGGCGTTGCGAATGGTGGAGAGGCGGTGGGCAATAATGATCGTCGTGCGACCCATCATCAAGCGTTCCAACGCCTGCTGGATGAGCAACTCCGTCTCGGTATCCACTGAAGAGGTGGCCTCATCCAGGATCAGGATCGGGGCATCCTTCAGAACCGCCCGGGCGATGGAGAGGCGTTGTTTTTGCCCACCCGAGAGCTTGACCCCGCGCTCCCCGATCAACGTGTCATAGCCCTCGGGAAGGCGTTCAATGAATTCCAAGGCGTTGGCAGCCCGGGCAGCCGCATCCATCTCTGCCTCGCTAGCATCCGGGCGGCCAAAGAGGATGTTTTGCCGCACGGTTCCGTGGAAGAGAAAAACATCTTGCAGCACTATGCTGATCTGCTTGCGCAGGCTGTCCAGGCGCAGAGATTTGATATCCTGTCCATCCAGGGTGATGCGCCCCCCAGTCACATCATGGAAGCGGGGGATCAGGCTGACCAAGGTAGACTTGCCCACCCCGGTCGGGCCAACCAGGGCGGTCAGGCTGTGCGCAGGAATATCCAGGTTGATCCCCTCCAACACCGGTTCGCCCTGGCTGTAACGGAAATCAACCTGCTCAAAACCAATGTGCCCTTCGGCGCGCGCCGTCAAGGCCACCGCCGACGGAAGGTTGTGCGGCTCCGGTTCTTCCCGCAGCAGATCGGCCACCCGGTCAGCCCCGGCCAGGGAATTCTGCACCGCTTCCCAGGCGCCGCTCAGATTGCGCACGGGTTGGTAAAATTGATCCAGGTAGAGGAAAAAGGCCACCAAATCCGCAACCGGCATGGTGCCCTCATAAGCCAGACGTCCCCCAAAATAGATCACTACCAGCGTACCTAAAGAAGAAGTGAAATCCACGAAGGGCTGGAAGGTGGCCATCAGACGCAAGGCGCTGAGCAGCGAGGTGCGGTAGCGGTCGATCCCCTTGCCCACGCGGGCGAGGGATTCCTCCTCGCGGGCAAAAGCTTTGATCTCGCGGATGCCGGAAATATTGTCGTTGAGGATGGCATTCAGCTCTCCCAGTTCTTTTTGGCGGTTTACAAAGGCCGGGCGCACCCGTTTGGCGTACAAGCGCAGGGAAATGACGATCAAGGGGATCGGGATCATGGCGAAGAGCGTCAGGGTCACGTTGATGCTGAGCAGCACCAACATCACGCCAACAAAAGTGAGTGCATTGACCGCCACATCCGGGATGGCGTGCGAGATCAATTGTTCAAACAGATCGGTATCATTCACCACCCGAGACATCATCTGGCCGGTTTGCTTATCCTCGTAAAAGCGCAGCCAGAGGCGTTGAAGATGGTCAAAAACGTATTTGCGCGCATCAGCTACCACGCCCCACCCGGCAATATGGGCCAGGTAAGAACGCAAGAACTGCAGGACTCCCCGTGCGACGAAGACCAGCAAGACGATCACGGTAAGCTGATCGATGAACGTCAAGGTTTCCGGCGCTAGCGGCGTGGTGGTCACCGCAGCGACCAGGGCACGGACGATGGCCGGGATGAGCAGTTGGGCTCCAACCAGCAGGAGCATGCTGACTACGGTCACAAGCAGCGGTACATAATATTTTTTGGCAAAGTTGAACACAAAGGAAAGAGATTTCATTTAAAGGGTCCCAAAATGATCAATATTGGAAATCTACCCGTAAGAAAAGGACGGGGATACCCCGTCCTTGATTGGCAAGATCAAAAAGGATCACTGGCGGGATAGGAATTCGTGTACTTCCGGCATCCACTCGCTGATCAGGATCTTCTGTGGACATTTCTCCTCGCACTCGCGGCAGCTGATGCACATATCGGCGCGTTCTTCCATCGGTAAACGTTCATATGCCTGGCGCGCGCGATCTACCAAATTGTACATGGTGGCGGCATTATACATATCAAAAACAGCCGGAATACGCACCTTGTTCGGGCACGGCTGGCAGTATTCGCAAGCAGTGCAGGGGATCTTGCATAACTCCTCATATTTGGCGCGCACTTTTTCGACCAGGGCCAGTTCGTCCAGGCTGAAGATGCCCACCCCGCTGGTCTCGGCTGCATCCAGGTTCTGTTCCACCTGCTGCATGGTGCTCATTCCACTCAATACCAGGCTGACCTCAGGCTGGTTCCACAGCCAATGAAGGGCCCATTCGGCCGGGCTGCGCCGCACCGGGGAGCTTTCCCACAGATCATGCACCGCCTGGGGAGGCCGTACCAACCGCCCACCCAGTAAGGGTTCCATGATGATCACCCCCAACCCGCGCGCAGCGGCGTATTTCAGTCCCGCCGTGCCAGCCTGGTTGTTCACATCCATGAAATTGTATTGAATCTGGCAGAAATTCCAGGATTGGTAGGCATCCACGATTTCCTGGAAGATCGGGTATGAATCATGAAATGAGAAACCGATATGGCGAATGCGGCCGTCGGCTTTTGCCCGTTCAGCCCATTCCAGCACGCCCAGGTCGCGCACTTTGTGCCAGCTACCCTCGTTGAGAGCGTGCAGCAGATAGAAATCCACATGATCAGTTTGCAGTTTAGTCAGCTGTTCGTTCAGGTAACGGTCGAAATCGGGTGCTTCATTGACCAGCCAGCAGGGCAGTTTGGTGGCAAGGCTGACCCAGTTGCGGTAACCGCCCTGCAATGCACGGCCCACAAACAACTCACTGTTTCCGCCATGATAAGGATAAGCCGTATCCACATAATTCAATCCCTTTTCAATAGCAGCGTGCAGCATGCGAGTGGCTTCCGTTTCATCGATCTGGGCCGCATCGTTATTTAAAATCGGCAAGCGCATGCAGCCAAAACCCAGCGCCGAGGGCTTCCATTCCAACTTTCCGAATTGTCTGTATTGCATCGCTAATTCCTCGAAGATCAGAATAGGATAATTTTACTACAAAAAATAACGGCATTTTTGACACGCAAACCTGTCAAAAATCACCCAATTGTAATCATTTTGAGCCTGGATTTCCGCCCGCCTTGACTTTTCTCCGCAAGCGCAATACACTACTGCTAAACTCATTGGAATATGTTAAAAAAACAAGGAGAAGGATATGGCTGGATTTACACGTATGCCGCGCTATGACATCCGCAACGACGGAGCAGGACCCTACGCGATCTTTTATTGCGATTCTTGCGGGCGGGAATTCCGCAGCAACCCCAATATCGCCAATACAGTTGCCAAAGATGTCGGGCGTTCGGCCTTTGGGGGCTTCCTGCGCAATATTCCTCTGGTAGGTAATGCCGCAGCCAACGCGGTCGACAACGAAGATCCGCGCTATTCAATGAAGATGGACGCAGGCCAATTGGACGCGGCCTGGAAACAGGTGCAGACGCATTTTGGCGAATGCCCCACCTGCAACCGGATCGTTTGCCTCTCCGAATTTGACACGCAAAGCGGCTTTTGCCAGGAAGACAGCCCGCGCGCGGCGCAGATCGCCGAAGCCCGCGGCGAACAGGCCGGGGCAGCCATCAAAGGCATCGCCGGAGCCTTTGGCTTGGGTGGAGCTTTTGCCGGGATTGGTGAATCGATGAAGCAGGCTGCCAACGCTGCCCAACGCGCCAGCACACAGCTGGCACGCTGCCCCAACGACGGCACCCTGGCCGCCGTCGGGACGAAATTCTGCCCGGAATGCGGAGCCCAGATGGTGCAACCCGAAGTGGCCAAATGCAAGCAATGCGGCGCGGAAACCATGGGAGCCAAATTCTGCCCCAACTGCGGGGCAAAAGTGGAAACTGCTCAACCGGCCGGGATCTGCCCCAAATGCGGCACGGATACCAAAGGCGCCAAGTTCTGTCCGGAATGCGGGAACCGGATGGGGTAGAAGATCAAGATAGATCAACAAAAAAATCCCTGGACTTTGGCTCTTTGAGCGAAAGTCAGGAGGAGGAAGAAGAAGCGGGATG
>CAYRHN010000009.1:0-170859 GCA_964424115.1 uncultured Anaerolineaceae bacterium | reverse complement strand
ATTGAATTTGATTTGTCCCTTGCCAAACATTTCATGTGTTAAAGATACACTACCGCTGAATTGGGAACGCCGGTTTTATCCTTTTCAGTCCATGTTATAATCTATCCAGGTATAAAACCATATGAATAAAAAACTTATTCTTGCATTAATCTTTCTCCTGACCGGATTTGTCCTTCTGAATATGACCTGGCCGGCGAATGCCAGCCCTACCGGGCAGGTGTATTACCTGACACCCACACCTCAAGCAGATGGACGAATTATTTACGTGGTGAAAGCGAACGATACCTGCACGAGCATCGCTTTGTTGAACGGTACAACGGTCGATAAGATTCGCGAATTGAATAATATTACCGATGCAGCCTGTCCGATCTCGCCAGGGCAAGATCTGGTGTTGGGTATTGTGGAAAGCATGAACCAAACCCCCACGCCGGGTCCTTCACCGACGGCTACATTGGTGCTGCCCACAGCCACACCCTTGCCGGGTAAGGGGAATGTGTGCGTCTATTTATATAATGATGTGAATGGAAATGCGCGGGCAGAAACAGGTGAAAACCCGATTGCCGGGGGTGTGGTAAGCATGACCAACCGCGACGGCACTGTGACCCTGAACGGTGATACCACAGACGGCATCGATATGAAAACAATGTTATGCTTCTCCGAGGTGGTGGAGGGAGACTACAATATCAGCGTTGCGGCTCCTCAGGGATACAACCCGACCACCTCCATGAACCAGTCCTTGAAGCTGAAGGCAGGGGATAAATCCCAGGTCAATTTTGGTGCGCAGATTAGTTCGCTGGCGCCCACCAACGTCCCCAATGCCACCGAAGATGCACCGCAGCAGGGTGGTGTTTCACCACTTTTGGGAATATTGGGTGGCTTTTTGCTCTTGGCTGGTGTGGGATTGGGAATCTATGTAACTCGCTTGCGCCGTTAAAGCAGCGAGGGGGGATCGACCTGGATCTGCCAGCCTGGCAGGCTGCGCCCACGCAGGATGGCAGCCGGGTCTTGTCCGCGCAGGATGATTTGCCAGCGGTATAGGCTGTTTTCACGGCTGAAATAGCAGGGTACTGGACCGATCATTGCGGTGGAGGGGTAGGTCGACGCAGCAATCCATCGGCTGATCTGTTCAGCCATCAGGCGGGCTTTCTCCTCGGCGGCTTGGTTTTGGGGAAGTGAGATCTCCAGTCTCAGTAAGCGGGCAAAGGGGGGATATCCAATCCTGCGCCGCAGATTGAGTTCCTTTTGGTAGAAGGCATCGAAATCGTGTTTGGCGGCTGTTTGGATGGCATAATGGTCCGGCTGGTAGGTTTGCAGGATCACCTGTCCACCTAACGGACTGCGCCCGGCGCGGCCAGATACCTGGGTTAGTAATTGGAAAACCCGCTCGGCTGCCCTGTAATCTGGCAGGGATAAGCCAACATCTGCCAGGATGATTCCTACTAAAGTGATCATGGGGAGATCCAATCCCTTGGCCAGCATTTGTGTGCCGATCAGAAAATCAGCCTGCTGGTTGGCAAAGTGGGTCAAGATCAAATCATGGGCACCTTTTTGACGAGTGGTTTCCCAATCCCAGCGCAGGATGCGAGCTTGGGGAAAACGGGCTTGCAATTCGCTTTCAACTTTCTCCGTACCGGTGCCAAAGAGGCGGATCTGGGGACTGCCGCACTGCGGGCATTTGGTTGGTAACTGGCGCGTGTAGTTGCAATGGTGGCAAAGCAAGCCGGTGGTTTCGGTATGGTAGGTGAGCGGGATCTGGCAGCGCGGACAGTCCAGGCTGTGCCCACAGGCCCGGCAAAAAACGTAGGTGGCGGTTCCGCGCCGGTTGAGATAAAGGATGGCTTGTTGTTTGCGGTCCAGCACTTCTTCCAGGGCAGTATCCAGGGCCTGACTGAAAATAGAACGGCGGCCGTGCTTCAATTCTTCGCGCATATCCACCACGTGAACAGGTGGCAAAGGTAAGTGAAGGGCAGATTCCTGGCCGGGGGCCGATGGCAGGCTGCGTCCGATGCGCTCCAATTGAGCTTCCACTGCCTGTCGGTGAGCCAGGATGCGTTCGGGCAAGTGCAGTAGATTCCAGCCCTCGCGCCCGGCGCGGAAGACTATATCCACGGGGGGAGTAGCAGAACCCATCAGAAGCGTGCAATTGTTAAGGCGGGCGTAGTCCACCGCGGCCTGGACAGCCGAATAGGCTGGCTGGGAATCCTGGTAGTAGGAATCCTCGTGGCATTCGTCCACCACAATCAGACCGAGGCTGGGTAGCGGGGTGAAGAGGGCACTGCGCGGTCCCACGATGACGCTAAGCAAACCGGCGCGGGCGCGTCGCCAGGTGTCATACCGTTCACCGGCAGAGAGTTTAGAATGTACCAGGCCTACCCGCCCGGGAAAGCGTGCCATGAAGCGGCGCACGGTTTGGGGGGTGAGAGCAATTTCGGGAACAAGGATGATGGCCTGACGGTTGGCTGCCAGGGTTTCAGCCACCGCATGCAGATAGATCTCGGTCTTGCCAGAACCGGTTACACCGCGCAGCAGATAGGGTTGAGTGGGCTTACCAGCGGCGTTGGCGAGCAGTCCCTCACGCAAGCTTGCCCATACAGCTTGCTGCTCGGGGGTTAGCTCGGGGGGATTTTGTTCGGCCACATCGATCTTGGAGAGGGGGTCGCGCCAGATTTCGGTTTCGGCCAAAATAACCAACCCATCCTCTGCCAATTTTTGCAGATCGGCCAGGCTGCCGCCGCTGGCGGCATAAGCCCAATCCACCAGCACCGGCCAGGGTTCCTGTTGGAGGAACCGTAAAATGGCCTGGCGGCGGGTCAAGGCGGCCCCGCGGCCAACAAAATCCAGGCGGGTTTCCACCGATTCTGGCGGAACCGCCAGTTGAACGGTACGCACATATTTGGGACGCACAGAGGGTGGCGGGAGGACCGGGCGCGCGCCAACCAAACCCTTGCACACCAGGAGCTGCGTGGCATCTTTCCAGTTTTGGCGCGGCAAGGCCGCCTCCAACTGGCGCCCGCGCAATTCACCGCGCGCAGAGAGCAGTTCTAAGATGCGGTTCTGCAGAGGAGACAAGGGGCGCCCGGATGCCGCTGAAGTAACCGGTACGGGACGGCAAGTGTAGGCGGTATCGGCGTGCTGGCTGAGGCCGGGGGGAAGCATCAATTCTACGCAGGCAGCCAGGGAGGAGAGGGTTTGGATGCTCATCTGGCGCGCCAAGCGAATCTGCGCCTGGGTTAACACAGGGGATTCATCCAACAGGGATTGTATCGGGCGAGTGCTTTGCAATTCGCTATCTTCGGCCAATTCCAGAACAATGCCTTGCACGATCTGTTCGCGTACCGGCACGGTGACCAGGCAGCCAGGAAGAACTTTTTCCCGTAGATCATCTGGAAGGTGATAGTCAAACACCCCATTGACCTGAGCCAGATTGAGGACAACACGCGCGAACATGGCTTAATCCAAATGTTGTAAGACCACCTGGGCAATGCGCAAGCGGTCAAGCGTTTCTACGCGTAAACGAATGTGATGATGCGGGATATCCACCACTTCTCCCACCTGGGGAATGTGGCCCAACCTGCCCAACACATACCCTGCAATGGTATCGTAGTTTGAGTCTTCCAGAGTCAGGTTGAAGTGTTCGTTGATCTCCTCGATTAGCGTCAGCCCGTCGATCAAGACACTGCCATCTGGCCTGGATTGGATGGAAGGGGGTGCAGCGTCAAAAGGATCCTGGATCTCGCCGATGATCTCTTCCAATAGGTCTTCGAGTGTAACGAGCCCAGCGGTGCCGCCGAATTCATCCAGAACGATGGCGATGTGGGTGTGATGGTCGCGGAAACGGAGCAGAAGGTGATTAACTGCCAGGGTCTCTGGAACGTAAAGTGCCTCGCGTGCCAGGTCTTGCACCGTTTGCTGGGAAGCGGCCCCGCTTTGCAATGATTTGACCAGATCCCGAAGATGAATGATGCCAATGATGTTATCCAGATCATCGCGATAGACCGGCATCTTAGTGACTGCATGTTGGGTGGTCAGGCGCATGGCTTCTTCTACAGGCATGGCTGCTTCTACGGCAATGATCTCTGTGCGCGGGACGCTGACCTGGCGGACTACCATCTCACCAAAATCGATCACCGCAGAGAGCATTTTCCGTTCCGGTTCTTCGATCACCCCGGCCACTTCCGGACCGGAGACCATTTCCTTGATCTCTTCAGCAGAATAAACCGAAACATGTCCGCTGCCGGCAGGCAGACCAAACAGCTTGAGAATCTGGCGGGTAGCCCAATCCAGTGCATTAATAAAGCCGTGGAAGACTCGGTTGAAGAAGTCCATCCAGGGTGCGGCTGACAGGGCAAAGCGCTCCGGCGAGCGCAGCACGGCCACCTTGGGCACTTGCTCTCCCAATACCACATGGGCACTGGTGACCACGACCAGAGAGATAATGAGCGGCAGTGCAGGAAGGATAGAATCGAGGAAGGCCAGCCAATCGGGGAAGTGAGCTGATTCAAAATAGGGAGTTAGCCAGGCTTCAAAAGCATTTTCACCCACAGCACCCAGTGCCAGGCTGACAACTGTGATGCCAAGCTGTGAACCTGCGATCAAATGATCTCGCGAGGCGGTGTTTTCCAGCCAACCGCGCACGATGCGGGCAGCCCGGCTGTCGGCGTTATCCAAAATATCCAGGCGGGTGCGCCGGCTGGTCACCGCAGCAAATTCCACCCCTACAAAGAAAGCATTCAGGGCAATAAGGAGGAGGATTAAAAGAACATTGAGAAGGCTCATGTAGATTTCAACACCACGGCGGCGCCATATCCCACCACAGATGAAGAATCCCCGGTTTCCTCTGCTGAGGTGCTGTGGTGCAGCACTTCTACCCGATTTCCGCCCAGGGCGCGGGCAGCCCACAACACTGCCGCCACAGCGGGTGCGCCGCAGGCAAATCCGCGTCCGGTCTCCTCTGCTTGTAGAACGCCTTCGGGAGAAAAGGCAGCGATCTGCTCCAACATGGATTGGTCCAACTGGCAGGCCGTTGGTTCGGGGTAGAAATGGGACAGATCAGTGCTGGCCACCAACAAGGAATCCTGTCCGCGGAGGATCTCGGCCAGGGTCTCGCCGAGAAAACGCAAAACCCTTGGATCGCGAACACGCAGCATGAGCGGGATGAGGTTGAAGGGCTGGACCAAAGCACGCTGCAGGAAAGGCAATTCTATCTCCAGGGAATGTTCGTGGTCGCGCGATATTTCGACCATGCGCGGCATTTTTTGCTCGATCAGCGCTGAAGCGATCTGGCCGAGAACCTCGTGATCTACTTCCACATTGCCCAGCGGGGTGGTGTAACAGGCATGAGCGCTGGTGAGCAAAGCAGCAGGGTGGTAATCATGGTAAGGCGAAAGCACGGCCACCCGCTGCGGAGCGGCGCCTTGCACACAGCGGAAGGCATAACCCGCAGTACGCCCGGAATAGCGGTGCCCGGCATGCGGGGCGATGACCGCCAGCACTTTTCCTGTAAGGGGCGGAAGTTTGGCTTCGGCCAGATAACGGTCTATTTGCTCGCTCAGGCGGGTTGGATTTCCGTTATACCAAGTTCCGGCAATGGGAGAGGGGCGAAGATCCGGTTTTGTATTCATTCAGACCTCCTTTAACTTATCCCCCGTTTTCTCCAGCGAGGCTGTCCCAATTCCAGCGGCGGATCGCTGGCAAGAGTTGGTGGGCTGTTAAATCCAATTGGATGGGGGTGATTGAAACATATCCATGCGCAAGGGCGCCAATGTCGGTGCCTTCCTCCGGTACGCCGGTGGGGGCATCTCCGCCAATCCAATAATAGGGCCGCCCGCGCGGGTCGCGCCGCTCATCCAGGGCATCGCGATAGATACGCAATCCCTGGCGGGTAATCATCATGCCCTGGATATCTGCCAGGGGACGGTCAGGAATGTTAACATTGAGCAGCACTTCTGGTGGAAGGGGGTTTTGCAGTAGCATTCCGGCAACCCGGCGAGCGATCTCGGCGGCGACGGCATAGTTGGGCTGGGTAGGAGCTTCGGAGGAAGCGCCACCGTCGATGGAAAAGGCAATCGCCGGGATTCCGGCGATAGAACCTTCCATAGCCGCGGTGACGGTGCCGGAGTAGGTCAGGTCGTGCCCAACATTGGCATAAGGATTGATGCCTGACACCACCAGGTCAACTGGCCGGGATACCAGGCCCAGAAGGGCCAGGGCGACGCAGTCTGAAGGGGCACCGTCGCTTGAAAGCACCGGCGTGCCGTCATCCAGGCTGGTTTTGTAGGCGCGCAGCGGGCGGTGAAGGGTTTTGACATGTCCAGAGGCAGACCAGTTGTGGTCGGGGGCCAGCACGCTAACCTGTCCCAACCGGCGCATAGATTGGGCTAATGCCAGCAATCCGGGGGCCTGGATGCCATCATCGTTGGTGACTAAAATATGCATGATTAATCCAATTCTGTTTGCAGGCTGGCAATCAATTGTGCCTTTTCCTCTTCCGACAGGAAGGAAGCTCGCGCGGCAGCCAGGATGCGATCCAGCAAAATCTCTTTGGGAATGCCCAGGCTTTCCACCAGCAGGCGGTACTCTCCGCTCAGGTTGATCTGCGAGATACTGGGATCATCGGTGTTGAGGGTAACATTCAAGCCAGCGCGCAGCATCTGCGTCACGGGGTGATCGGCCAGGTTCTGGATGGCGCCGGTCTGGTAATTGCTGGTAATGCATACCTCAAAAGCAGTTTGGCGAATGGCAGCCAGGTTGACCACTGCCGGATCTTCGACGACGCGCACACCGTGCCCAATGCGATCGGCATTGAACAGCTCGATTGCTTCGCGGATGTTTTCAGGGCCGTTCCACTCTCCGGCATGTATGCACAGGCGCAACCCATTGGTTTGGGCATATTTGAAGATCTGAGCAAAGGGCGCGGCTGGAAAATCAGCTTCGTTCCCTGCCAGGTCCAGTCCAACAATGCCGCGGGAGAGGCGCTCGATTGCCAGAAGGGCCACTTTTTCGGCCAGTTCAACGCTTTCGTGGCGGTTGACCGATGCGATCAGGCGGATGAGAATATTGTAGTCCTCGGCTGCCCGTTGGGCGCTTTCGATGACCCAATCCATGACCTCGTCGAGGGGAAAATTCTGGGCGCGGGCCAATGCCATGGGTGAAAAGCGCAACTCCATATAACGGACCCGGTCGAGGGCTGCATCAGCTATGGCTTCGCGGGTGATGCGTTGGATGATCTCCGGGGAGAGGTAGAACAGGCGCAGGGTTTGAAACTTAGAGAGAAAGGTGGTGAAGTTAAGCGGGTCGTGCTTTTGCATTTGCACCATAGACCGCAGATCAAAATTGCGCGGGATGGTGATGCCGTGCGTACGGGCAACTTCCAGGAGGGTATCCAGGCGCAAAGAACCTTCCAGGTGGCGGTGAAGCTCCACCTTGGGAAGTTCGTCAAACTGGTCTGGCCTTAAACGAGGAAGCGGGCCGGTCATGGATTTAATTATATATCACTTTTACGGATGCATGGAAAAACCTGCTCCGAAAAATCGGAGCAGGTTGGTACGAAAAATTATTCTTCTTCGCGTTCGCGTAGATGGGGGAAGAGGATCACCTCTCTTAGGGTGTGGCGATTGGCAAAAAGCATGGCCAGCCGGTCCACACCCATGCCAAACCCTCCGTTGGGGGGCATGCCGTAAGACATGGCACGCAGATAATCTTCATCCATGGGGTGTCTTTCCTCATCATCGCTCTTGTAAGCGCGGCCCATTTCAATGAAGCGCTGTTCCTGTTCCAGTGGATCATTCAGTTCGGTGAAGGCATTGCACAGCTCAAAGCCGCCAACAAAACCTTCAAAACGCTCGACCACCTGAGGGTTGCCGGGAACGTTCTTGGCCAGGGGCGAAATATCGCGTGGATAATTATATAGAAAGGTGGGCTGGATGAAGGTGGGTTCCAGAAATTCGCCCAGCAAGGCGTCAATCAACTTTCCGCGAGCGGTACCGGGTTTGACCGGGATATTGCGCTGGCGCATGGCTTCCGCCAGAGTTTCGTCGGTTGGATACAGGTCGATATCGATGCCGCAGGTATCGATCAAGCCCTGGCGTAGGTCGATGCGCGGCCAGGGATTTCCAAAGTCGATCTGGTGCTCACCATACTGGATTACCGTACCGCCTGTCAGCTCGCGGGCGACATACGCAAGCATTTCTTCGGTCATCTTCATCACTTTGAGGTAATCGGCGTAGGCCATGTAATATTCCAGTTGGGTGAACTCCGGATTGTGTTTAAAAGAAATGCCTTCATTGCGGAAATCGCGCCCAATCTCGTACACGCGGTCAAACCCGCCGACCAGTAGTCGTTTGAGGTAAAGTTCAAAGGAGATGCGCAGGTAAAGGTCTTGTTTGAGCTGGTTGTGGTGAGTAACAAAAGGACGGGCAGCTGCACCGCCGTAGAGTGGCTGGAGGATGGGGGTTTCAACTTCAAGGAAGCCGCGACCGTCCATGAAGCGGCGCAGGGCGCTGATCATCCTGGAGCGGATGCGGAAGATCTCACGCACTTCGGGATTGACCACCAGATCAGCATAGCGCTGGCGGTAGCGGGTCTCTGGATCGTTGAGCGTGGCATGGCGTACCACTTGCCCATCCACCACCTCATCCTTGGCAGCGGGTAGTGGGGTGATGGCCTTGGCAAGCATGCGCAGGTTGGAAACCTGCAGGCTGATTTCGCCGGTTCGGGTGCGGACAAGAGTGCCGTTAGCTTCAATATAATCACCCAGGTCAAAATTCTCCCGGAATTGCGCCAGGGTTTCCTCGCCGGCTTCGTTGACGCGGATGAAGAGCTGGATCTTGGCGGTGCCGTCCTCGATATGGGCAAAGATCAGCTTCCCCATCAAGCGGCTGGAGCGCAGGCGTCCAGCCAGGGTGGCCTGGATAGGGTCAGCTGGGTTGCCGGCAGCAGCAGTGGCTTCAGTTTCTTCAAAGCTCTGGATGGCCTGGGCGATGGTGTGGGTGGGATTGGCGCGGGTTGGATAGGGCTCAACCCCCGCAGCGCGCATACGTTCGATTTTTTGAATACGGATCTTTTCAAGTTCTGTTCTGTCCATGATCACTCTCTCGTTTCCATTAAAAACGCCCCGCCCATCGGTGCGGGCGGGGCATTGATTTTGCCAATAGGTTACTCAACCTTGGTGATCGTAACCGTGAAGGAGCCCGCAGGAGCATCCACCTGTACCTTCTCGCCAGGCTTATGGTTGATAAGCGCTTTACCGAGGGGAGATTCGTTGGAGATACGCCAGGCAGAAGGGTTGGCCTCCGCAGCACCCACGATGGTGTAGCTTTCTGGATCCATTCCTTCTTCCTGAATGGTGACGGTGGAGCCAACCTGAACGGTTTCCCCGACCGCGGCTTCGTCGATCACGCGTGCGCTGGCCAGCAGCACTTCTAATTCCTTGATGCGGCCTTCTACAAAAGCCTGTTCGTTCTTGGCGGCTTCGTATTCAGCGTTCTCGATTAATTCGCCACCTTCCATGGCTTCATGGAGCCGATTGGCGATTTCCTGGCGTTTTTCGGTGCGCAGGTACTCCAACTCGTCTTGCAGTTTGTGGTACCCTTCGCGGGTCAGGAAAGGTGTTGACATATGTGGTCCTTCAATTCTCAGAATTTTGAAAAAAATAGCATTCTCGATGAAACGGGATGCCTGGCTAAAAAACAAAAATCACTCCCGAGGAGCGTTTGTTGTTCCCTTTTTGGGTTTTTCAGAGTGCGCATAATATAACATACTTTGATATGAAAATCAACCCCCGTTGAGCAAACCTTGATATTACAATTTTAAGTGCTATAATCATCAAAATTACTCCAGGTATTTATAGGAGGTGGAATTTATGCCTGTTTATACTTACAGGTGCGAAAATTGCGGAATTGAATTCGACTGGACGCTTAAATTTACTGACCCGCCGCTGACGATATGTCCGGAATGCGGGCAGGCCACTTTGCGCAAAGTTTTTACTCCGGTTGGGATCGTGTTCAAAGGCTCAGGTTTTTATTCCACTGATCACCGTTCGCCATCCGGTCAGACCAGCCGGCACAACAGCAGTAAAACGGCGGTGGCGGCTGAAAGCAAGACCGACGCAGAAGTTTCTACATCTACTAATTCAAAAGAATCCATAAAACCTACCAACGGCGTTTCCGAGTAAGTTCTTTAAAACGCATTTCAAAAAGCCCGGGTAGGTTCTCCGGGCTTTTTTCTTGAAGGAGCCATCAGATGACATCGAATGCGCAAATGATCCATAGTTTGGACGAGGGTTTGATCCTGCGCCGCAGCACAGCAGAGGATGCTGAAGCTCTGGCAAAATTCAACGCTGCCATCCACGGAGAGGACGAGGAAGACGCGTTGTCCGTAGCGGAATGGACGAAAGATCTGCTGCGCGGCAACCATCCTACCTTTGGGGAAGGGGATTTTACCATCGTAGAGGATATACGCCAGGGAAAGATCGTCTCCAGCATGAATTTGATCTCGCAAATCTGGACCTATGAGGGAATCCCTTTCCCGGTTGGGCGGCCGGAGCTGGTGGGCACCGACCCTGCTTACCGCAACCGGGGTTTGGTGCGGGCGCAGTTCGAGGTGATCCATGAGTGGAGCCGGGAACGGGGTGAACTGGTGCAGGGGATCACCGGTATTCCGTATTATTACCGCCAGTATGGTTATGAGATGACGATGAACCTGGGCGGGACGCGGATGGGTTTTGCGTTGCAACTGCCGCGCCTGGCGGAAGGTCAGAGCGAGGCTTACCGTATCCGCCCAGCGGGAGAAAGCGATCTGGCTTTCCTGGCAGAGTTATATGAGCAGGGTTGCCGCCGATCTCTGGTGTCTGTTGTTCGGGATGAGAAAGTTTGGCGATATGTGCTCTTTGGGCAGAGCGAGAAAAATGTCAACCGGTTCGAATTCCGCGTTATCGAAAACGCAGCGGGAGAGAAGGTCGGGTATTTATCGCATCCGGTTGCCCTATGGTTTGGTAAGAAGGCTATGGCTCTCAACGAATTTGAGCTTCGGCCGGGGGCTTCCTGGGTGGATATTACGCCGTGTGTGGTGCGTTACCTTTGGGAGGCGGGGGTGAAATATGCATGCCGGCCGGGTGAGGAGGTGGGCGCTTTTGCCGTGTGCCTGCATCCCGAGCATCCTGCTTACGAGGTGCTGCGCGACCGCCTGCCGCGTGAACGAAAACCATACACCTGGTATTTACGGGTGCCGGACTTGCCGGTCTTTCTGCAGCGCATTCGTCCGGCCTTGGAGCAGCGCCTGGCGGCGTCGATATGCGCCGGGTACAGCGGTGCGCTGGAGATCAGTTTTTACCGGACGGGGGTGCGCCTGGCCTTTGAGCAAGGTCAGATGGTGGAAGTTACAGACTGGAAACCCGATCCTTCGGGAAAACGTGGACAGGCTGCATTTCCGGGATTGACCTTTTATCATCTCCTCTTTGGCTACCGCAGCCTGGAAGAGGTGGAGCATCTCTTTGCCGATTGCTGGGTCGACGATGATATTACCCGTACTTTGCTTCATATTCTTTTCCCTATGAAAGCTTCGCGGACGCGCGAACTATCTTGAGGAACGAAACCTTTCTCGATTTTAAGCTATACTAGAGAAGATCATTTCCATAAAGGAGCGGCTGATGAGCGATATTGAGAAACCCAAAGACGAAGAGGTTCCAGTGGTAATTCCCCATCCTGAGGAAGATAGCCAGCCGGTACATGTGTCGCTGGTGGGAGAAGAAAAGGTGGAGGAAGTGCCTGCACCGGTGAAACTTGTGGAAGAAGCAACAGAGTCGGCGGTCAAAGAGGCGCCGGCTGAGCCAGCTAAAGCAGAACCTGCTTCAGCAGAACCCAAGCCGGGCGTGTTGAAATGGTTGTTCGATCCGTCTACCGGACGCGGACGCTTTATGCGCACATTTGCGCGCTGGACCGCGATTGTGATCGGATTGTTCGCGTTGGGCTTCTTGGTGGCCTATTTTGCGCTTTACCAGCCGGCAGCTCAGCAATTGGAAGACAGCCGGGCAGAGAATGTCTCATTGACTGCCCAATTGAAAACAACCCAGGATCAAATGGTTGATCTGCAAGGAGACCTGACCGATAGCAAAGGACTGCTGCTCCAGGCACAAAATGGGCAGTCTGAAACGCAGGCTGAGTTAACGCAGATGACCACTCAGCGACGGGTTCTGGAGATCCTCTATGATGTGACCGCTGCGCGGTTGGCCTGGATGACCAATGACCAGGTAGTGGCACTTACCTTGTTGGTGAACGCAGATGCGATGCTGTATGATGTTCGCCCAGATATTCAGGCCAAGGATGCCAAGCTGGCTGATTTTGTGGAAGAACAATTGCAAAATACCATTGCAGGGATCAAGAGCAATGCTCCCTCCATCCCGAACTCGTTGGAGAAATTGAACCGTACTGTTCAAACTCTGGAAAGATTGTTTGGAATTCTTTCGCAGTAAATGAAAAAATCCCCGGAGAAGTGTTTTCCGGGGATTTTTTTGACGGTCAGGATCAGGGACGTTTATCCAGGGTTACGGTAATATCAATTTGTTCTGTGCCGCGAATAATAGTCAACACAGTGGAATCGCCGGGGCTTTTATTCGCCATCAGATAGCCAACCACGTCAGCAAAAACCTGCACCGGGCGTCCATCAATAGCGATAATCAAGTCGCCGCCAGTCGGAAGCCCGGCGATGGAACTCTGGCGATTGGCTCCATGTATCCCAGCCAGGTCAGCTGGACCACCAGGAGTGACTTCGATGACATAAGCGCCGCTGCTGTATGACAGACCAATGGCTTCGGCCTCGAGGAGAGTGATCTCGGGGCGGCTGGTGATACCCAGGAAGGGATAATCGTAATGCCCCTTCGCAATGAGGACCGGTACAACCCGGTGCAGGATGTTGGAAGAGGTGGCAAAACCAATGCCGCTGTTCGAGGCCTCGCCGGTGATGGTGTAGGAAGTGGTGCGGATGGAGGTGTTGATCCCGATCACCTCACCCCGCAGGTTGAGTAGTGGACCGCCGGAATTTCCGGGGTTGATCGCAGCATCAGTTTGGATGAGATCCCCGGCGGAAAAGTTGGCGCCAGTGGAGTCGGAACGATAGGAGTCCAGAGAACGCCCCTTAGCAGAAACTATTCCCAGAGTCATCGTGTTATACAGACCAAAGGGATTACCAATAGCGGCCACCAATTGGCCAACCTGCACCTGGTCAGAATCGCCGATGGGCAAGGGAACTAACTCCTCTAAGGGGGCTTCTACCTTGAGGATAGCCAGGTCGGAATCCAGGTCGGTGGCAATCACCTCGCCGCGGGTTTTATAACCGGATACAAAATCCACTTCTACGACTGTGGCGTCTTCTACCACGTGGTAGTTGGTGATGATATGTCCGTCCATATCGTACACGAATCCGGAACCTAACACGCTGCCTTCTTCGGTGAGGGTGAGGATGGCGACTACTCCGCGGTATGCCTGCTGATAAAGATTGATCAGTGTATTTTCATCCTGCAAAACAAGGCTTCCCTCAAATGTGGCGGGTTCAGATGTAGGTAAAACAATGCGGGTAGCGGTGGGGCGTGGGGTTTGAGTAGGTGCGACTATTCCAGGCAGGGCGAAATTAAATTGGCAGGAGGTTAAAGCCAGGAAAATCAGGATTATCAGGAAAATCGAGATTATTTTACGCATGGACGGCTCTTTTTGAACTATTGGGAGTGGCGCAACTGCTCAAAGAGAGCGCGCTGCGCAGGGGTAAGATTGCGCGGGAGTTGGACCTTCATGCGTGTGAACAGGTCGCCAAAGGTTTGTGGATTGCGCAAATGGGGCATACCTTTCCCGGCAAGGCGGAAGGTTTGCCCGGGTTGGGTTCCGGCTGGAACGACCAGCACCACGTCTCCGCTGAGCGTGTGGACGCGGGCTTCACCGCCCAAGACAGCGGTGTACAGGTCCAGGGGGGTTTCGGTATGAAGATCGTCGCCATTGCGTTCAAAGTTTGGATCGGCGGCTACTTCCACTACCAGGTAGATATCGGCAGGCTGGGCGTTAGCAGTGGAAGGCGGCACCGCACCAGCCATGCGGACGCGCGTGCCCGTCTGTGCGCCGGCAGGTATCTTCACTTCCAGTCTGCGGTCTTCTAGTTGCAGGATACGCTGCGTGCCGTGAAAGGCTTCCTGTAAGCTGATGGTAACCGGTTGTTCATAATGCGTAGGGCGGGCGCGGCGGCGCGTTTCGGTTTGGGCGCGCGGCATTCCCCCCATTCCGCCAAAGATTTGTTGGAAGAAGTCAGAAAAGCCGCCGCCACCAAAAAGGTCTTCCAAATTGCCAGTGTATACTTGCTGCCCGCCGGAGCGTCCTGCGGCTTGTTGCCAGGCATCCCAGTTGAAATTGCCACGGCCGCCGGTTTGTTGCCATTGAGAATATGACTCGCCCAGCTCGTCGTAACGGGCGCGTTTTTTGGGGTCCCCGAGCACTTCGTAGGCCTCATTGATGTCCTTGAACTTATTCTCGGCGTTCTTGTCGCCGGGGTTCTTGTCCGGGTGAAACTTAAGCGCCAGCTTGCGGTAGGTGCGTTTGATCTCATCCTGGGTGGCCTTGCGGTCAACGCCTAACAGTTGATAGTAGTCTTTGTATTCCATGGCTTGATTGTATGCACGGGGGTCAGTTAGAGTCAAGGGCTTTAGCCATATCTTATGAAACTCTAATTTGATGGAATTTTACGATTAATCCCCCGTTTTTTAAGGAGTATGCTATTATTAAGCACGTGACGAAAAGCATCCGGGAACGAATTTTGATCGTAGAAAGTGATCCGGTGGTCAGCGATCTGGTCAGCCGCCAGGCGCTGCAAGCAGCGGGGTATCAAACTTTTGTAGTAAGCGATGCCACCGACGCCATTGCCAAAGTGATCCAGATGTCACCGGATGTGATTATCACCAGCCTACACCTGACCGGCCTGAGCGGTAAGGACCTGATGGTTGCGCTTTCTTCGCAAGGAATTCAAACCCCGGTGATCGTGCTGGCACGCAAGGGGATGGAAGCTGAGGCGATCCAGGCCTTTCGTTTGGGGGCGACCGATTACCTGATCTGGCCGGTGCGCGAGGCAGAGGTGATCAGCTCGGTGGAACGGGTGTTGAAACAGGTGCGCGACCGGCGTGAACGCGACCGCCTGGCGCGCCAGTTGCAGCAGACCAACCAGGAATTACAATCGCGGGTACGCGAATTGACCACTATCTTCTCTATTGGCAAGGCGATGACCTCTATCACCAACCAGAGCGTTTTATTTGAGAAGGTGTTGGAAGGAGCCGTGCGCGTGACGCAAGCAGATATCGGCTGGTTCCTGCTGCGGGATGAAACGAGCAAATCATTTGTGCTGGTGGCGCAAAAGAATCTACCGGATTCGTTGGCGCAGGGATTAAATAAGCCCTGGGATGATGGGATCAGCTCGCTGGTGGCGCTTTCCGGCGAAACGCTCATCATCCACGGCGATCCGATCAAACGCTTCAAGATTTCCTCGATCGGGCTTTCTGCGATGATTGTGCCGATTAAAGCCCAAAACCAGGTGATTGGTTTACTGGTCAGCTTGCGCAAGCAGCCGGCGCCATTCAGTGAAAGCGAGCAGCATTTGCTGGAGGCCGTGGCAGATTATGCTTCCATCTCTTTAGTAAATGCGCGTTTGTTTCGCAATGTGGAAGATCGTGTACAGGCGTTGCAGGGCATGGTGGGAATTGCCCAAAGCGGAGAAAAAATCGGATTGGAACTACTCCAGGGGGTGAAAAAGGAACTACGCCAACCGGTCAACCAGGTAATGGATGCGCTGGATAAGCTGACCAAAGACCCCACTGCGCGCTGGAACAGTGACCAGCGGGGATCTTTGACCGCTTTGCAGGAGGGGTTGCATTCACTCAACCGGATCACCGAATCGGTGCCACGCATTTCTCCCCCACAGGGCGTCTCGCCGCTCAGTCAGGTCAATCTGAATGAAATGCTGCGTCAATCCGCTAATTATTACCAACATTTCGCCCAGCAAAACCAGGTCAGCCTGGTGAGCGACCTTTCCCCAGAAGCCATCCAGGTGCAAGGCGCTCCCATGCAAATCGCCCAGGTGGTTGAAGCATTACTGAGTAATGCGATCAAGTTCTGCAATCCCGGAGGGCAGGTTACGGTTCGTCTGGAGCGTACATCCGACCGGATGGCGCACATCCTGGTAACCGATACGGGCATCGGAATTGATGCCCGTCAGTTGGAACGCATTTTTGACCAGCAAGTGGAGCCCCCAACAGGACGCGGAAAACGCTTCAGTGGGCTGGGGATCAGTCTGCATCTGGTGAAAGAGATTGTTGTAAATCACCGGGGCAAGATCTGGGTGGATAGCAAACCCGGACAGGGCACCAGCATCCATGTTACATTGCCGCTGGTGTATCAGGATCAGGTCTTCAGGTAAACCACCATGTCCATTTCTCAAAATTCAATTGTAATTGTTACTCCAGAAAGCCAGATCAATCTGCTGTTGCAGCGAATGCTTTCGCCACTGGGAATGCCGGTGGAAGTTCTGGATAGCGCAGTTGCCCTGCAGAGCTATATTCTTGAGCATACGCCCGTGGTTGCAATTTTGGGAGAAAGCCTGGTAGAAGGCGGTCCCTGGACCCTGGCAGCGGAGGTGTTACAGCGCCTGCCGTTGTGCTCGGTGATCCTTTTGGTGCGTCAGGAAACCAATGAGGTGTTGAAGCAATCTCTAAAGGTGGGAATCGATGAGGTACTTTGCCTGCCGTTGCGTGCCGACGAGGTGATGCGAGTGGTTCGGTCGGCGATGGAAAAAGGCAGGCTGCGCCGGGATTGGTTCACCAGCCAATTTAAGAAAGATACGGCTTCGTTGATCCGCAAGGTGGATGAGGCTGAAATGTTGGTCCGGTTGGGGAAGACGATCAATTCTTCTCTAGATATGAACATCGTCTTGACCGCAGTGGTGGAAGCAGCGGTGCAAATGACCGCCTCGGAGGAAGGCAGTTTGCTGCTGCTGGATGAAACCACCGGGGAATTATACATGCATGCGGCGCGTAATTTCCAGGATGAATTCGTACGCACCTTCCGCTTGCCGATCCAGGATAGTCTGGCTGGGCAGGTATTGACCACTGGAAAGCCGGTCTTATTGGATCAGGACTCGCCGCAAAAGATCAAGACCTCTTATCTGGTGCACAGCCTGGTCTATGTTCCATTGGAGATCAATGGAGTGGTATTTGGCGTGCTTGGAGTGGATAACCGCATGCGCCGTTCGAATTTTACCGAACAGGATTTGCATCTCCTACAAGCATTGGCGGAATATGCAGTGATTGCCATCCAAAATGCCCGTAATTACGATACCATTGAAAGCCGGCGGAGTGAATTGGCGACGATTATGGCGCAAATCCAGGACGGAGTCATTGTCCTGGATAATGAGGAACGAGTTTTGATCGCCAACCAGAGCGCACGCAACCTTTTGCAAAAAAGCGAGGCCGAGGGGGTGGAGCAGGTCGAAGGGCGACCCTTTGCGGAGATCTTCCAGCAGCCGGAACTGGTGGAGCTGGTTGAATCCAGCCGCCATAAGTCGCTTAACTTTGCAGAATTATCTGTCCCAGATGGACGGGTGTTCAATGCACAGATCACTCCCATCCCTGAGGTCGGCCTGGCGATTACGCTCAATGACATCACTTACCTCAAAAAATTGGATCGGATCAAGACCGATTTTGTCCATACCATCTCACACGACTTGCGCTCGCCGCTGACTGCTATCCTGGGGTACGCCGAATTGGTAGAGCGGGTGGGACCGTTATCTGACATTCAAAAGGATTTCATCCACCGTGTGCAGGTGAGTGTACACAACATTACAGCCCTTGTGGATGATTTACTCAACCTGGGGCGAATCGAATCTGGGTTTGATACCCGCCGGGAAAATTTGCAGATTGAAGAGATCATTCGCTATGCAGCGGATAGCTATTCTACCAAGATAAACGATAAAGGCATTGTGCTGAAAATGGAGTTGACCGATGTCTTCCCTCCGATCAATGCCAACCCGGTGCATATGCGCCAGATGGTGGAGCATTTACTCGACAATGCAATCAAATATACCCGTAAAGATGGCACTTTGACTGTTTCAGGAGAAGTAAAAGGGAACCAGATTGTCCTCAAATTTAGCGATAATGGAATTGGAATTCCACCGCTGGATATTCCTTATATCTTCGAGAAATTCTATCGTGCCAGCAATGCCAGCGGACAGGTGACCGGGACCGGATTGGGACTCTCGATCGTAAAATCGATCGTGGAGAACCACCAGGGACGGATCTGGGTAGAGTCCACCGTCGATCAGGGAACCACTTTCACGATCATCCTGCCTGTAATTGAAAGTTAAATTTACGGTTGTGCGAAGGTCAACCACCAGCCGCCGGGGTAAGTGTCTCCGTTGGGAGCGGTGCAGTCCATAGTGCGCCAACCTTCCGCTGGCTGCCCACCTTCGCCAACTCGGACGGTGTAGTTGATCCCAGGGGTCATTTGGAAATCGGCATAACCGGGGCTGATCTCTGGAACCAGACCAGTATAGAAGGAATCTTCTCCGTTGGGGTTGGACCAGGAGACCATGATACGCATGCCGGGCACCGGGTTCCCTGCGCTGTTAACCACTTCGATCTGCAACAATCCCTGCGGCAGGCTGGGGTCGCATATTTGACGCTTGCTCTGCAAGGCAAAGGGAGCGCCAAGGGTGGCGGTAGGTGTGAGGGTCGGGCGGGGAGTGAAGGTGGCGCGCGGGGTGAGGGTGGGTAAGGGCGAAGGGGTAATAGTGGCGGTGCGCACTGTTTGGGTCAGGTCGAGGGTGGCGGTCGGTCCCTGGTTGGGCGAAGGGGTGAGGGTGATTGTGGCGCGCGGGCGTGCGGTGGGTGGGTTTTGCAGGTCGGCAGAGAGTTGAGCCAGAGCGGCCGCTTCGGCGGGATAGCCTTCGGCCAGCAAGCGCTGGGCTTGCGAGGCAAGCACCTGAGGAGACCCAGTATCCTCCAATAAGATCAGGCGGGCGCGGGCGCGTTCCAGATTGCCAGTGGATTGGTACGCCAAGGCAATGGCCGAGCGATACTGGTTCTTAAAATCTTCGCGTAGATTGGCGGGAGCGGTATCGGTGTATTTTACCGGGCTGATCAGCCAGGTATAGGCCACCCCCAGCAATAAGCCAGCTGCCAGGCCTGCCAGCAATAACCAGGAAGGAATGCGTTTGCGTCTCATGGCTGCTGCTCCTGGTAGACCTGTAGCCTTTGCAGCAGGCCACCGAGGGTTTCCAGATCAGCCGAGGCAAACCCCAATTCTTGCCCATCCAAGATGGCGCGTTGTACGATACGTACAGGCGATTGGCTGCCCAGCAAAGCCAAGCGACGAGCAGCCAGTTCAACATCCCCTTCACGGGCGTAGGTTTCAGCGACCATCAAAGCGTAGTCGGCCTGGTAATCCTTGCGCAGGGTGTCGGGAGAAGCGTCAACCAGCCGGGCTGGATTGATCAACCAGCCGTAGATCAGACCCAGGACGATGCCCGCCAGAAGGCTGACCACGAACCAGAAGATCTTGCTCCGCGATTGAACCCGGCTGCTGCGCATGCAGCTTAATCCTTCAGCATGGGGATTTTTACCCCGCGCTGGCGAGCGGCCGCAATGGCTTCAGGATAACCGGCGTCCGCATGGCGCACCACACCCATGCCGGGATCGGAGGTGAGCACGCGTTCCAGGCGGCGAGCAGCCGCGGGGGTGCCGTCGGCGACGATCACTTGCCCGGCATGCTGGCTGTAGCCAATGCCCACCCCGCCGCCGTGATGGAAGGAAACCCACGTGGCGCCGTTAACCGCGTTGATCAGCGCGTTGAGAATGGGCCAATCGCTGACTGCATCGGTGCCGTCGCGCATGCCCTCGGTCTCGCGGTTGGGGGAGGCGACTGAACCGGAATCAAGGTGGTCGCGGCCTATGACAATGGGGGCTTTGAGGATGCCTTTCGCAACCATTTCGTTGAATTTCAACCCAGCCAGATGACGCTCGCCATATCCCAGCCAGCAAATGCGGGAGGGCAAGCCCTGGAAAGGTACTTTTTGGCGGGCCATTTTCAACCAACGGTGCAGGTGTTCATCATTGGGGAATAATTCCATCACCGCCTCATCGGTGCGGTAGATATCCTCCGGGTCGCCGGAGAGCGCCACCCAGCGGAAGGGGCCTTTGCCCTCACAGAACAAGGGGCGGATATAAGCGGGTACAAAACCAGGGAAGTTGAAAGCATCCTTGACGCCGTAATCAAAGGCGCGTTGGCGCAAGTTGTTGCCATAGTCAAAGACCTCGGCGCCGCGGCGCTGCATTTCCAGCATGGCCTGGACGTGACGAGCCATGGATTCCTGTGATCGCCGGTTATATTCGGCGGGGTTTTCTTTGCGCAGGGCTGCAGCCTGGGCCATATTCACTCCGGTGGGAATGTACATAGAAATATCATGGGCTGGGGTTTGGTCGGTAACCACATCCGGGATCACCCCGCGCGCGACCAATTCCGGATAGATTTCCGCGGCATTGGCTACCAGGCCGACCGAAAGCGGTTTGCCCTGGTCGCAAGCTTCTTCCACCAGGGTCATGGCTTCTTCAAGGGTATCGACCACCAGATCGACGTAGCCGATCTCTTGGCGGCGGTGGGCGCGGGCAGGATCAACCTCAACTACCAGACCAACGCCTTCATTCATGGTAATTGCCAGGGGCTGGGCGCCACCCATCCCACCCAGGCCGGCAGTGAGAACCAACTTACCTTTTAGGGAGGGCCAGCCGCGCTGCGCCGCCAGGGCTGCCAGGGTCTCGTAGGTGCCCTGCAGAATACCCTGCGTGCCAATATAGATCCACGAACCGGCGGTCATTTGCCCGTACATGATCAATCCCTGGGCAGCCAGTTTATCAAAGTGTTCCTGCGTGGCCCAATGCGGCACCAGGTTGGAATTGGCGATCAAAACGCGCGGGGCATCCGGGTGAGTCTTAAAAATGGCGACTGGCTTGCCGGATTGAACCAGGAGGGTTTCATTGTCTTCAAGGTTCTTGAGCGATTCGAGGATGGCGTCGAAGGCTTCCCAACTGCGGGCGGCTTGTCCGCGCCCGCCGTATACTACCAGATCTTCCGGCCGCTCCGCCACCTCCGGATCCAGGTTGTTCTGGATCATACGATAGACGGCTTCGGTCAGCCAGGACTTACAAGTTAATTGGGTGCCGCGCGGCGCGCGCACTGTTCGAGAACCGGTCATGTCGAACCTCCAAGAATATGAATCTTATCGATCATTGTTGCATTAGATTATACGACAGGCAGGCGTGCAGGGTTAGGGAAATTAGTCCTTATCTTGACCGGATAACTTGTCACACTTCTGCCATTACCGTATAATTTGGATGCAGTAATTGATCTATAGCTTGGCAGGAGAGGTTGGAATGAAAATTACAGCGGCATTTACCCTGATCTTTGCAATGTTGGCGCTTGTGCTTACCGGTATGTACATCCTTTCCACCTGGGATCCTAACCCGAACTTTAGTGATGTCTGGCGCTACGTGTCTTTCTGGCCAGCAACATTGGTGGATACATTTGTCAAAGTCTTCAATAACCCGGCTGTATTCCTTAAGCTGGGGACGTTTGTATATGCCACGTTGTTCACCCAGATCGGCGCGACGATCATGGCGATCATCATGGCGCGCGGGTTGGACCGCTCGATGGTGGATTGGGGCGTGGCTACTTTCCTTTTTCCGTATGCGGCGCCGTTCTTCTTGGTGTTCTTAAAGGAGCATTGAGCCGGCTAAGGATCAAGGTCGGTACTGCGGCAGGTAAATCGAGGACAGCACGTCATACGGGATGAGCACTTCCTGCGGTCCAGCCGCATAAGCGGCCACCTGGTAGGGGTCAAAGGTGATTGCCAGGCCGGTGGGGGTAATGTTCCAGGTCTTGAAATTGGCCAGGTCGGGTCCGGCACCGGCCAGCCAGGCATCTGCGCCGAGGCGGGTGGTCAACTCTGCCACGCAGTAATCTGAAACTACTTGTAAATAATTGCTGCCGGATTGGAACAGGTCTGCCAGCGCCAGGATTTGCTGGTTGACCACATCATAGGTGTAGGACTGGTACATCATGTTGGGATGCGCTGCCCCGGCATAATAAAAATTGAAATAAAATTTTAGACTGATCAGATTTGGGGAAATATAAGGGGCGTTGTAGTTCACTTCTAATGTGCTGCCCATGGTTGGGTCTGGCAGGCCTATCCCGGCTGTGAGAAAATCGGTACGCATGGCGTTGACCACAGACATCACCAGGGTCTCGACGTCACTATCGAAAGGCTCGGTCTGGCTGACGGTAGCAGGGTCCAGGTGGGGATATGCAGCATTAATCGTGTAGGTGGCGGGAGTATTGGATTCTTCACTGAATTGCTGATTAATTAAAACGGGCAGCATGGGCGCGGGAATGGGCGTCTCGGTGGGGGGAATGGGAGTGGGCGGGAGAGGAGTGATGGTAGGTGCCTGGGCAGTCAGTTGTTCTGCTACGGCAGTGTTCACCAAGTTTTGATCGACAGTGGGGGCTACGGGTACGTTGCAGGCCGGCAGGAGCAGGCCGGTGCAGAGCAGGAGGACAATCAATTTCAGACGCATAGCAAGTTCCTTTTTGAGGTGGGTCAATATTGGAGGACGGTTGGGTCGACCTGTTCGGCCCAGGCATTCAGGCCGCCAGTCAGGCAGCGGGCGTTCAGCCCGGCAGCGCGCAGTAAGGCTGCGGCGCGGGCGCCGCGTTCTCCGCTGCGGCAGAGGGTGACATAAGTTATGGAGGGGTCCAGACGGTTGATCTGAGCAGGAAGTTGTTCCAGCGGAATTACTTCTGCGCCGGGCAGGCCGGAAACCTGTAATTCCACGACGGCGCGCACATCCAGTAAATGCGGCGGGGTAGGCCCGGCCAGTTCGGCTGCCAAGTGGGCCGGGCTGATTTGCCATTCTGGCGGCAGGGCGCGCTGGTGGTTTTGCGGATCTTGGCGGGCGGGAACGCCGCAGAATTGCTCGTAATCGATCAGGGCGGTGATCTGGGGGGCGGCACCGCATAGAGGACAATGGGGATTCTTATTTACTCTTACGGTCTGAAAGCTCATTTCCAGCGCGTCATACAGCAATAATCTTCCAATCAATGGCTCGCCAATCCCAAGGATCAGTTTGAGCGCCTCGCTGGCCTGCAAGGTGCCAATCGTGCCGGGTACGGCGCCAAGCACTCCGCTGTTGGAGCAGGAAGGCAAGCTGTAGGGAGGTGGCGGAACGGGAAAGAGGCAGCGGTAGCACGGCCCGCGGCGGGCGTCAAAAACGCTCACCTGGCCCTCAAAGCGGAACACAGAACCGTAGATGTATGGGCGCCAGGTGAGGGTGGCCAGGTCGTTCAATAGATAACGAGTGGGAAAATTATCCGTCCCATCCAGGAAAATATCGTAGCCTTTAGCAATGTTTTCAGCATTAGCGGAACTGAAGACTTCGTTGAAGCATTCGACCTGGATATACGGATTAAGATCCTGTAACTGACGGCGGGCGGATTCTGTTTTCAGTATTCCCACCCGCGAGGTGGTGTGGATAACCTGACGCTGCAGGTTGGAGGATTCAACCTGGTCAAAATCCACCAATCCAATCCGTCCCACTCCTGCGGCAGCCAGGTAAAGCGCGGCTGGGGAACCCAATCCTCCGCTGCCAACGATTAAAACGCTGGCAGATTTCAGACGGCGCTGCCCTTCCAATCCCACATCCGGAATGATGAGGTGGCGGGAATAACGCAGGATTTCCTCTTGAGATAATTGGACCATAAATTTTCCTCAGGAGAAGTGAGGGGTAATTTCAATTCAGTATACGCCCACGGAACGGATCGGTCAAATGTCAGGGCTTTTGATCTTTCTTGTCATCCGGTTCGATAAAGCGACCATCGATCACTTCATCTGAATTGCGCGGTACTTCCCGCCATTTACCGGGGATAGTGCGGCGCATGCGGTCCAGATGTTCGTTGACGATCTCAAGGGGAGCCATTTCCACAAAGAGGATCGAAAGCAGTATCAGCACCACGGCATCATCCAAAAGGCTGGGGAGGTCGAATGGGTTAAATACGTATGCCACAGCAACCAGTACCAGCAGTTTGGAAAGCCATCCCACCCTCTTATCCACCAATAATGCGAAGAACAATCGGAAGCGATAGCCGATCTCTTGTAAAAAGGTACCGTGAGGCGCGGGTTCTTTGGCAGGCATAGTAGATCAGGAGAACATCTTGCGCCGCTTCCAGCGGATGAACGGGGCAGCCAATTTACGCAGGTAATATTTGGCTACGATCGGGGCAAAGAACGAACCCCCATTACGGTAATGTACACGCAGCATTTCCGGCCAGCAGCGGTCATCGGCAGAGATGGTCTTGGCATCACCGTGCAGACGGAAGTTAGCCCACACCGGACCGGGCAGGTAGCGCAGCGGGGCCAGGTGCGCCAGGCGTACCCACAGATCGTAATCCATGGCAAAGAAGAAGCCAGAATCAAGCGGGCCGACCTTCTTCCATAGGCTGGCTCGCCAGAAAGAGGATTGCTGAGGCACATGTACGTAGCCGCGGCGCAGACGTGCCAGGTCAGTTTGAGCAGCAGGGAATTTGCCGATCACCTTGCCATCGGCATCGATGAAGGCGGTATCTGCATAGACCATGCCCGCTTCAGGGTAATTTTGCAGCGCCTCGACAGCCTGGCGAACCGTGCCGGGCTGGTAGGTGTCGTCCGAGTTCAGCCAGGCCAAAATCTCGCCGTGCGCGTGAGCAAAACCCTTGTTGATCGCATCTGTTTGACCGCGATCTTTTTCCGAGACCCACCAGGCCAAACGCCCGGCATAGCGCTCAATGATCTCGCGGCTGCCGTCCTGCGAGCCGCCATCTACAACGATGTACTCCAGGTTGGTATAATCCTGCTCTAAGACCGAGCGCATGGTGGCCTCCAGGAATTGCGCCTGGTTATAGGAAGGAGTGACTATCGTTACAAGAGGATCGGACATGGGCATCTCTTATGGTGCAGGAGTAACCGGTTGGGTGAGGTCATAGATAGTGAAGCCATTCCCCTCAACGTAAACTTTGTAACCTGAAAGGATCTGCTGCAATTCGGGTTGTTTTTCAAACTCAGTATAAGCGGCTACCAGGAAGAGGTCAGCACCCTGAACTGCATCCTCAAAATAGGCACGGTAGTCTTCCAGCGGTACGCCGCGCAAGTCGCGCACAGCCAGGTCGCCGGAATTAGGCCAGTAGAAATCGGCTTTGCGCCAACCGTAATATTGCAGACGCACCCCGTAATCGGGGACCAGGGCAACAAAATGTTCATCGAGAGGGATCGCTTCGCCAACCCGGCGCCAGCTTTCAGGTTCATTGGCATTGTCATTCACCAATAAGGCCGAGCGTGCGGTCCACAAGGAAAAGGCGCACACAGTAATGAAAATACCGGCGGAAACCCAGCGCACAATTTTTGACATAGATGCCAGGCGAGCCAGGATAGTTTCCAATAGTCCTGCCAGGCTTAGCGCGGCAATTGGGACGATCATGAGGTGGTAATATTCGTGAGAAGTATATTGAAAGGGCCAGAGCAGGCCATAGAGAATATAACCAAGCCAAAGGCCCAATAGAACAGGTTTAAAGCGGGTTGGGGCCAATAGAATCCCCAATAGAGATGCAACCAAGATAGGAAGGCTAATCAATCCGTCAATCATGGTCAGCCATTGCAAGTAAAATTTGCTAGTTAACAGCAAACCGGACATCGAGACGGTCCAAAATGCAAAATAATTGGAGGAAGTACCTGAATTTAGAAAAATGTAATAAATCAGGGTGGGAAGGATGCACAAAACGGCGATCAGGTAGGTTCTCCAATTGCGCAGCGCGGCTTTCCAGCCAAATGCATAGAGGATTACTGCGGCAAAAATCCCAACCAGGAACAACCCGGCGGTTACTTTGATTAGAATAGTAATTCCACCGGCCAGACCTGTCAGCAGGGCACGTTTCCAATCCGGTTTTTCCGTCCAGCGAATGAGGGCGAAGATGGAGAGCAAGATGCACATGACCATCAAGGGATCCGGCTGGAAAGCGCGGCTTGCGTAGACCCCAAAGGGGAGATAAAGGAAATAAGCCAGGGATAATAACGAAGGGAAAAATGGAAAATAGCGACGTAGGATGAAAAAAAGTGCCAACCCGCCGGTAATCCAAAATAGAATTGAGAACAGGCGTGCAATCCAGAGAATCTCACTGCCGGCAAGTAAATAGGCGAAGCTGACAAAGGTCTCAAGAATGGGGGGTTCCAGAACTTCAACCGGCACTGTATTATGGGCAGCCAGACGCAGGTCGGCGTTCATATTGGGGGTCATTTGATAATAAAGATCTCGGGCGATCAGCGCAGAACGTAGCTGGCGCACGGGGTGAAAATCCAATGGAGGGGCAAACAGGTTGAACAAACGAACGCCTAACCCAAGCAACAATACCAGAATAAGCAGCGCAAGTTGCCATCTAGAAAGCTTGCGCGAATCTTTATTGGTAGGCAGCGGCAGATTTTCAGCGGGCTCAGGATTCATATTGGCGCCTTCTTCGGGCCAGTACCCAGTCTTTGATCCTCCCCAATCCAAGCATGGCTGGAAAGCAGTAAAGGATGCGTTTCCATTCTTTGAGGGCAGTAGACGGACGAATTATAAAGCTACGCGCATAGTATTTCAGCGCCGCCCGCGGCTGTCCCCCATCCAGCAAGTAACGGGCGTTGAAGCGGTGGGCGGCAGCAGTGATCTTCCGACGGTTGCGTGCGAATTTTTCAGCCAGGCAGGGCTGCCGCTCCATCCAGTCCACGATCCGGTAAGCTTCCTCTCCAAAATGAGCAGCCTGAGCAATGTTCTTGGCCTGGGCGTGGAAGCGCGCTGCAGCCCATTCCCCTGGAATGTGGAGGATGGGAGCGGCCTGGGCGACCCGCAGCCACAACTGGTGGTCCAGCAGGTAATGGTAAGTCAGATCAAGATAACCAGCTTGTTCCAGAACCGTCCGGCGCATGAAAACCCCTGGCTGGCCGATGATGTTGAAAGCCATCAGATCTTCCAGGGACCAGTTGCCGTAGCGCATGATATTGAAGAGCTTGCCGTGCTCATCGATCGAGCGTACATCGCTGAAGACCATCCCACATTCGGGGTTTTGTCGAAAGGACTGGACAGCGCCCAGGATCGCCTCTGGCAGGTACAGGTCGTCGGAATTCAACCAGGCAATGATCTCGCCGGTAGCCCGCGCAAAGCCTTTGTTAATCGCGTCAGCCTGCCCGCGGTCTTTCTCAGATACCCACCAGGATAAGCGGGGGGCATATTTTTGGATGATCTCCAGGCTGCCGTCGTCTGATCCACCGTCCACTACCAGGTATTCCAGGTTGGGATAGCCCTGCTCCAACACCGAGCGTAGCGTGCTTTCCAAATAAGCGGCCTGGTTGAAGGAGGGCGTAATGATCGAGACGCGCGGCAGATCGTTCATGATTTAAAACAGGCTGTCGTATTCCACGCGGCGGAAGATGCGCAGCTTGCCGCCAATGGTGGCGTCCACTACCTCGCGTCCCGCCTGTTCGTAGGCCTGGCGGGCCATCAGATATCCTCGTTCCGAGGTGTCCAGATCGGGTAACTGCCAGCGGAAACCCTTGCCGAAATAGGCCGGGTTGAAATGGTTGGGATCGTCGCCCTGTGAGACGATGGTGGTGTTGGGTTTGCCCTGGGTGACGAAGTTGTGATCCACACCAATCAGGACAACCTGCTGGAAGCCGAGGAAGAAGGCCACCTGCAAGGCCACATAGGTGACGGTGGCGCTTTCCCACAACCGCCCGCGAATATCTCTGGCAAAACGCGGCCCGGTATAGGTGGTGTGAAGGAAATACAGGTTTTCCTCCGGCTTCAACCAGCGGTGAGCGCGCCAGGAGACAAAGCGTGGAATTTTTAGCGCCTGGATGTCAGTGGCGCACTGCTCGATGACCAGGTCATTTACGGAAAGGAAATAGCTGGTCTGGAAGCCCATTTCCGGAAAGGCCATGTAAATGCGGTTCATCCCCAGCGTGGCCTCGGTCTTCAGGCGGGAGAGGTCAGTCTGGCGCAGGCTGGGGCCGTTGCCCAGAATGAAGCAGCGTTCCCCTTTGCGCGAATCTTTCAATTCTGCCAGGCGGTGAATGGTATCGCGTCGGACAGGGTTGAAGGTGGCCTGCGGCCAATCACGAGCACGCAGAAGAGCATCGCGCCCTTCACGTAAGCCGTTTGCCAGCGGCGTGGGGAGAACTTTCTTGATGAATTCTTTGGCGCTCATTCAGTGCTTAACCTGGCGGTAGCGCCGCCATCCACTACCAAAGCCTGCCCGGTCATAAAGGAAGATTGGGTAGTATCGGCCAGGAAATAAATGGCGTGGGCGATCTCCTCCGGCTGTCCGACGCGTCCGTTGACGGTTTTGCTGGCCAGGTTCTCCAGCTGTGCATGGACGGTCAGGCCGGAAAGGTGCCCGCGGTTAAAGCCAGCGCGCAGCATAGGGGTATCCACTGCACCGGGAAGAATGGCGTTTACACGGATGTTATCTTTGGCGAACTCGATTGCCATGGCACGGGTGAGCGCCAGCAGACCGCCCTTGCTGGCAGCGTAGGCAGCGATATTTGCCGATGTGGCGATGGCATGCACGGAGGAGACGTTAACAATCGCTCCGCCGCCGGCTTCCTTAAAGAGCGGAAAGGCCAATTTGGCGCCCAGGAAGACCGAGCGCAAGTTGGAGGCCATCACGGCATCCCATTCTTCGGCAGTGGTTTCAATCAGAGGCTTGGAGATTTGCAGGGCGGCGTTATGTACCACGGCATCCAACAATGGACTGAAGGCGCGCGCCTTTTCGTAAATATCTTCCAGGGCACGCGGGTCGGAGATATCGGCGCGGATGAACTGGCCAGTTTCGGGGAATCCTTCTCCAAATTCATTTCGATCTACACCGATGACTGTCCAACCGTGCTGGTGAAATTCTTGCACCGTTGCGCGTCCAATTCCCCCGGCTGCGCCGGTAATGAGCATTACACGTTTTCTCGAAGTCATGCGTTACTCCTTTTTCGGAGAATAGAGAGAGGTTAAAATTCCAAAAATTATCTACGCTCTACCTTGAAAGATCTTCAGCATGCGGGATTCCCAACCCGTCCAACAGGTTGTAGATGGTATTCCAGTGCACACGTTCCCAGGCTGCGGGGCTGGAATTGGAGTTGTGCGCAGCCAGCATAACATTATCCATGCTGCGCAGAGGAGATTCAGCGGGCAGCGGTTCAATCTCGAACACATCCAGGGCTGCCCCGGCCAGCCAACCGGCCTGCAGAGCGGCGATCAGGGCTGGTTCATCGACGATCGGCCCGCGGGCGGTGTTGATCAAGATGGCTGTGGGCTTCATCCAGGCCAGGGTCTCTGAATTGATCAGGTGGAGGCTGGTGGGATTGAGGTCGCAGTTGACGCTGACAAAATCGGATTCGTGGAGCAGCGTGGAAAGATCTACTTTTAGAACATTATTTTCCAAAAGAAAGTCTGGTGCAATGGGTTGAATGTCGTTGCCCAGCAGGCGCATACCAAAGCTGCGCGCGCGGCGCAGGACAGCCTTACCGATATTGCCAACGCCAATCACACCCAGAGTACATTCGCTGAGCGAACGGCCGGGGATCTTTTCCCAAACCCCGGCCTTAAGGGCTCGGTCCATCCACGGCTGGCGGCGGGCAAAGGCCAGGATGTATCCCAACACGCTATCGGAGACCGGCAGGGTGAATGCGTTGGGGGTATTACGCACCTGCACGCCTAACCGTTCAGCGGCGGGCTTGTCGATCGAGTCAATGCCAGTGCCCCACTTGGAGATGACCCTCAGGCGCGGCAAACAACGCTGAATTACTTCAGCAGAATAGCGGTCATCGCCGCAGATGGTGGCGTCAAATTTTCCGGCGTAGGAGAGGATCTCGGCTTCCGAGAGACGTTCATTCACAACCGGGACGATAACATCTAGCCCGTAGCTTTCTAAGATGGGGCGGAAACGATCCACAAAAGGGATCATGTAAGGTGCAGTAAGTAATATGGTAGGCATGGGTTTGATTCTAACAGGAGAATAGAGAATAGAGAATAGGTGCTAGAGAATCCTACCCGGTCTATGGAGGTTAATGGTTTGTTACTCGGGCTTGCAGCATCATATCAGCCATCTGGAAATCGAACTCCTCGTCGATGTCGCGCGCTTCAGCGGGCTCGATCTCAAATAAGTAGGGGCGCTCGCCAATGCGGTTGCGGCGCATCTCCAGCGTCTCGCGGGTAAAGAGATAGATGCAGGAATTTTCTTCGTATACAGGCGGCAGATCCTGGGTGCGCAGCAAGATGGCCGGATTGTGGTTGATGGGACGGCCCAACTGGTCCCAGAGGCGAGTTTGCAGGCGGGTGACACCAAATAGCGAATCATAGGCCGGAAAGCTGGCAGTGAGGGTTTGGATGGCGCGCGAAATGGTCTGAGCTTTGAGTAAGGGGTTGGTGCTGTGAGTTTGCAGGTACAGGTCGGAAGGCACCTGATCGGTATCGTACATCAGGATCTCATTCATTGGGATAGTGTCGGCGCGCAAATGTTCGGGACGCTCGATGATGGTGACGGAGGGAAAATGTTGACGCAGACCGTCCACAATCACCGGGCTGTCAGTATCCACCACCACCCGGCTGATCTCGGGCACCTGCAAGAGGGTGCCAACGATGTGATGGAAAAGCGGCTTGCCTGCCAGCAGGCGATAATTCTTACCCGGAACACGCACCGAATGGTGGCGCATAGGCACCAAGGCGACAACAGTCCTGGTTTCAGGCATGGGGAGCCTCCTTTTGGCTGCTTTCTTGGGATGGCGCGCCCGTCGGGGGAACGGCGGGTTGGAGATCGGCATAAGGAATGGGTGAGATTACCCGCTGTTGGGAGGGTATACCAGGAATTGCCGTTGCATGGGGATAATAAAAGGTTTGCTTGAGTTGCCAGGTAAGCGGCCCGGAGCGGTAACCCTGGTAGGTGCCATAAAATTGGTTCCAGCGGAAGCGCATAATATTCCGCCATTCTCTCAGTAAAACGTGCTCGCGGACGGAGGCGCGCATGTCGTTAAGACTATTGCTCAACCACAAGCGCAGTAGATCGCGACGGCGAAAATGCTCATGGGGATAAATGGTCTTAAAGGCCATGGCTTCGCGCCGATAGCGGTTATGGATACCCTGCCAGGTTTCCTGGTGAACATGGATGATCTCAGCTTCTGCAACGTAGGAGATGGCATAACCTTTTTCACGCGCCCAGCGAGCCCAGGCCAAGTCTTCCAGGGCGGGCAGGGTCTCGTCGTAGGCATGTTCCTGCCACAGGCTGCGCCGGATGGCGGCGTTGGCGTTGTTGCAGAAGGGATGCGCCTGGCGCGGCTGCGAAACATCCGGGAACCATTGGCGGAAAACCTGATGTTCTGAATATTTTGATGTGTCGATTCCACGCTGTTTGCCGTAGGTCAGGGCTACCTGAGCGTTTTCAAAGGGTGCCAACAGGCCTTCCAGCCAATCGGGATAGACCGGATAAACATGGGCACTGGCAATCACGACCAGATCGGCCTGAGCCTGGGCAATACCCAGGTTGAGCGAGCGGCCAAAGGTGAAATCCTGCGGATGGATGTGAACAATATCCACCTGTCCCAGGCCAGGATCGGTGGAAAATTGGCGTGCAATGGAGACCGTGGCATCACTGGAGCCGGAATCCACCAGGATGATCTGTACCTCTCCTGCTCCTGCGGGCAGCCTCTGGTGACGGATGCCGGTCAGCAGGCGTCCGATGTGTTTTTCTTCGTTATAAGCACGAATGACTATGGAGCAATAAGGTTTCATGATGAATTCTTTTTATCCGCCAGGTCCGCGTCGGGCAGCAAAAAGTTTCCATTGGAGAGGATACCTTCGCGAATCACATCCAGGGTGGGGGATTGGCCGGGCATCAGGTTTTGCCAATCGACTTTCTTCAGACGTACATATCCGCGCCAGATTTGATCTTCTTCCAACAGGTCGCCGAAGGGTAGGGAGGTGCGGAAAAGCTGGTAATAGAAGAATCGCCGGGCATTTGGCAGATATTCGGGGGGAATGGTGATCTCTTCGGCCGAGAGCATTTCGTTGGCCTGGCGGGTGAATTCATCTATGCTGCGCGGCAAGAAAACCGTTGGAATTTGAGTAAAGCGAGCCTTGCCGGCGCATAACACGGCAGCACCCATCAAAGCGGCTTCCAGGCCAATGGTAGAGTTATAGACCATGACAAACTTGGAGCGTTGGATCAATTCGTAGGAACTGAGATATTCATTCGTGTCCACAAACATCACATTGGGCAGGCTGCGCACGGCGCGGTTTTCAGCCCAACTGGCCACGCTTTCGCGGCTTTCTTTGCCAGGGCGGCCTTCGTCCGGGTGGGCGCGAATCACGAAAAGCGTATCTGGGTGGGTGCGGATGATCTCCAGCACCTGATCCAGCCAGGCGAACATGTGCGGAAAGATCACATTGGCATGTCCCTGGCTGGTGTCGAAGATGACATTGGTAAAGACCGGAACCACCTGCCGGAAATTCTCCAGGCACGTCAGCAGATCTTGCGGTAAGGACTGCATCTCCGGCCAAAAACGGACCCCAGCCATGCTGAAGTTGCCTTTGAAACGCTGGTTGAGATATTCGTCCAGGCGGGCGTTCTGCTCCTCCGACAGTTCAAATTCTTGCGGGATATCGATCGGATAGGCAGTGGCCTCGCCAGTGGTGAAATAGGCGCTCATGGGCTGGATACCGACTTCATGGGTGATAACGCGCAGCCCGCGCCGCAAGGCCATGTGGCGGGCTGCTGCTTCGGGGTAGAACATGCCGTTAAATAGCACCACCGTTTCAGCTTCGCTGCGTTGCAGAGCGGCGTCAAATTGGCGGGCAACGTTCTCAGCGGAGAGAATGTAGTGCTGGTAAAGCTGCCGGGTGTTCTCGTCATTGGCCAGGTGGTGGCGGCGCAGTGCCCAACGCAGGGCAGGCAAAGTGAGCTGGCCCAGTGGCAGCTCATGATATTCAAATTGCATCAAGGCGGTGACATCCAGACCGGCAAGCTGCGTCTGTAATGCTTCATCCGGCTGCCAGGTGAGCGGCTGCACTTTTGCGCCGGTGTACATCACCCTGGATTGCGCGCGGCATGCCTTGCATGGGGGCGTTTGCGAGGCATCGTCGCGGTTAGTGCCCAACACGCAACGACTCATCCCGGCCTGGCAGACAAAGTGCAGGGTGGGCGTGCCAGACATGCGCACACTCCATCCTGCCAGCAAATTGAAGGCGGCGTTGAGGCTCATTCCACTCAGCCGGGTGGAGGCATTGAAGAAGACGACCGGTTTGGGTTGCCGGGTGGGGGCAAGTCCCGCCACCTGGCGGGCCAGGTCGCCCAGACGGGCATTATTCCGGGAATGCCGGATATCCCGGTCGGCGCGGTGGATCAGCCTGGAAAGGAAAGATTCTTGCGGCACAATAATCCTTTGAAGGCTTTAGGAGACCACGCGGCGAAGTTTGCGCAGGGAAGGCAGTTCGCTGTCGTAGACTCGCTTATTCCCATCGCCCAACGCCTGTTCAGTAACGCGGATATATTTCACCATACGTTCAAAACCACCTGGTTCTACAGAGGCTGCCTGATCGCTGCCCCACATGGCGCGGTCGAGGGTGATATGGCGTTCCACCAGACAGGCACCCAGGGCTACCGCTACTACCGAGGGAATCAGGCCAACCTCATGTCCAGAATAACCGATCGGGAAGGAATATTTCTGACGCAGCACCTCGATGACGCGCAGGTTGAGTTCTTCCGGGTCACAGGGGTAAGCGCTGGTGGTATGAGTGACCATCAAGTTATCCTGATCGAGCAGATTGACGGCTGCTTCAATCTGGTCGATGGTGGACATGCCGGTGGAAAGGATTACCGGGCGTCCCGTCTTACGCAGGTGCCGCAGCAGGTTGTGATCGGTGAGGGAGGCTGAGGGAATTTTGTAGCACAACGGGTTAAATTGCTCTGTAAAATCTACTGATGGTTCATCCCAAACAGACAGGAACCAATCGATTCCAATTTCCTTACAGTAGCGGTCGATCTCGGCATATTCGGCCTGGCCGAACTCTACTTTGTACCGGTAATCAAGGTAAGTGATATAGCCCCAGGGGGTTTCGCGCATCTGATTGCGCTGCTCGGGGGGAACGCACAGTTCGGGGGTGCGTTTTTGGAACTTAACCGCATCTACACCGGCATGGTGAGCGGCTTCGATCATTTTCTTAGCAAGGTCCAGATCGCCATTGTGGTTAATACCGATTTCAGCCACCACATAGGTTGGGTGTCCGTCTCCAATAAGGCGGTTACCGATTTTAATTTCGCGAGGCATAGTTCAAACTCCTTTGAGAAAGGTTTAGAAGGTTTTCTTTTGTTGCAGTAACAGGTCACACAATTCGCGCACTGCGCCGTGTCCGCCTGGTTTGGACAGGATCAGGTCAGCCTGGCGCAGTACTTCGGGGAGCGCATCGGAAGGTGCGGCCGCACAGCCCACCACGTTGAAGCAGGGCAGGTCATTCAGATCGTTGCCGACAAAGATCGTATTTTGCGGATTGATCTTGTTTTCTTTGCAATAGGCCAGCAATGCAGCAGGTTTATCTTCAACGTTTTGCATCACCGGCACCTGGATCTTCTTACAGCGCGCAGTGACCACCGGGTCGGATTCGAGGGAGATGACCAATTGAGGGATGCCAGCCTGACGCAGGCGGCGCAGCCCAAAGCTGTCGCTGCGGTAGGCGGCGATCATCTCGTGGCCGTTCTTATCCACCCAGACGCGATTATCGGTGAGAACCCCGTCAAAATCCATCACCAGCAATTCCACTTTTTGAGGCAACGGCCGGCGCATTGCACCGGGGGTGACCATTTCCAACCCACCGTAATAGACCAGCCATTCAGCACGCTGCCAATCTGCGGGGTTGTCGATATCCACTGTGTAACGAGGGTCGATCATCAATGGTAGGATCACCTTGCCACTCATCGAGTTTTGTTCCAGAATGGCGCGCGGGCGGATGGCATCAATGTGGCCGGTTTGCCAATAGACTGGAGGCAGAACCTGGCGGGGGGCATTGTATGGTTCCGGGATTCCTTCTACTTCCAGCAGACCGTGCATTTGCCCGCTTTCAGGATCAATCCGCCACATTTTATGTGGGTTTTGCCCGGCGGGGACCACCCCACGCACGCTGTCGGCCTCGGAATGTTCTAAAAGAAGGTTTACTGCATCGTCCACCAGGCAGCGCGGGCGGACGGGTGAAGTGGGGCGTAATTGAACAACTGCTTCGGGATGGTAACCTTCGTGTTCCGCCAACCAGTTCAGGGCGTGCTGGTAGACCGGCAAGTCAAGGGTCTTATCCTGGGCTATCTCCGCCGGGCGGAGGAAGGGGGTTTCAGCGCCGAAGTGGCGCGCCACAGAGGCGATCTCTTCATCGTCGGTGGAAACGATCACGCGTGTGACGGTCTCGGCCTGTTTAGCGGCAGCGATGCTGTAAGCAATCAAGGGATAACCGGCAAAATTGCGGATGTTTTTGCGCGGAATGCCTTTGGAGCCACCGCGGGCGGGGATGACTGCCAATACTTCAGCGCCCCGGCGCGTATGTTCGAGCCTTTTTACCATACTGTCCATCCTCCATCGACAATCACGTTCCCGCCAGTCATATAACTCGAGGCTTCTGAGGCCAGATATAACAAGGCGCCGTTCATTTCATCCTGTTTGGCCATACGTCCCATAATCGTTCGGTAGGAATAATTTTGGACAAAGGTTTCATCGTGATTGTTGAAGACACCGCCTGGGGTGAGGCAGTTGGCGCGGATTTGCGTTCCGGCATAATAGGCGGCGATATATTTGGTCAATCCCAACACGCCAGCCTTGGTGGTGGTATAAAAGGCCGGTTTATACTGGCGGGGCTTGCCCGGTTTTTCATAGATGCGCTGATCGGGTGGCACCAGGCCATAGGTGGAACAAATATTGATGATTGAGCCCTTCTTTCCCTGTTTGACCATCTGACGGGCAGCCGCCTGGCAGCACAGGAACACTCCGGTCAGGTTGACTTCCATAGCCTGCTGCCAGGCAGCCAGGGGGTAGGTCTCGAAGTTGTTGTTGTGTTGCTCGCCGGCGTGCTCGGGATCGAACTTGGGATCCATTGCAGCACTGCATACCAGGATGTCCAGACGACCAAAACTGGCTACGCAGGCATCTACCAGGGATTGCACCGATTCAGGCCGGGTGACATCTACACCAACACCAATAGCCCTATAGCCGCTGGTCACCAGCTCTTGCGCAACTGTTTGTGCAGCAGCAGCGTTCAAATCGGCAACTGTCACTGCGGCTCCGGCTTCTGCCAGGGTGCGGCAAAATTGTTTACCCAGCAAGCCTGCTCCACCGGTGACAACGGCAGCCTGACCGCTCAAATTGAATTTATCTTGGATCATAGAAATTCCTTTTCCAGTTTGAGAACTTATTTCTTTTCATCGTTATATCGATAGAGGGTCATTCCTTCGCCATATCCCTCGGCAACCACACGCCCTGAAAAGATAGTTCGGTAGGGATCGGTTTCTAAAAGGCTGTATGGTTTTCCAAAAACATAATCCAAACCGATGCGGTCCAGGTATTGATTGGCGGTATTATCCCGCATCATTTTGAAGTATTCCACACTGTTCATTAAGCCGTCCAGGTTGACGATTGTGCGCTCTTTGATAAAGTAGGCATCTACTCCGCCACCGGTCATGCCGATCAACGAACCGGGTTGAGTATTTTGCTCCAGCCAGAGGGCGCTTCGCTGGAAGGTGATCTCAGTCTTGTGGTCGATGGGAGGCAAGGTCTTTATGACGTTGATCGTCCACAAGCCCATTATAACGAAGATGAGCAGGGCTGACAGGATTCTTATGACTCGCCCAAAAAATTGACTATTGAATCGTTGTGTAAGGGCGCCGCATGCCAGTGCCAGCAGCAGCACAATCCATAGCGAAACATTAGACCAATACCACAAACGGGTGTGTAGGTAGCCGATCACCTGATAATAGACCACTTGTAGCCATATCCCGCCCAGAAGAGGGAAAAGGCCGGTTTGGATGAGTGATGGGAGAGACCAGGAGCGCTGCCAGACCAGAATGGCAATAGCAGTCAGGATCAGCGCCCCCCCAGGCCACAGGCCGCCGATCAACGACCAGGCTGAGGAGATCAATACCGGGAACATGCGCAGGAAAGGCAATGCGGGTTCAGTTGGATGACTGTAGATGGTGACTGGAAGCGTACTCCACCATTGCTTAATCTGTCCGCTGATAGGGGTAAGAGTTCCAAAATACAGGTGATTAAAGGTCATGTATCCGCCGATCAGGATCAGGGGAGGCAGGGCAAAGGATGCGGCGGTTTTTAACCAGGCGCTCCAATCCATCTTTTCGTTAGGCAGTTCAAGGCCCTTTTTGGAAAGAAGTACCCGAGTGGCGAGCATGCCGGTGAAGACGATGGTAACCTCAACCAGAGGTAGCGACCGTGGAAATTGAATTGCAGGAAAGAGAGTAGATATGATGAAGATGACAGCGCTGAAAACCAGGCTGCCAGCCAGAGCAGCGATGCTGGTGCGCAGGAGCAATGTCTTTTGGGAGGAGGGTTGAGCGGCCCGGTAAAGTCCCAACCAGGAATGAAGAGGGATGCGGATGAGTGCTTCAAGGACAATGAAGATCGGGATGGCCAGTAGGAAGCCGGGTACGATGCCAACAGTGCGGAAGAGAATGCCGAAAGGTACAGCAAGAAAGGTCAGCGCCAGATCGATGGGCAGGTAGAGACGTAAGGCGCGGGGAGCGTGCTGCCAGGCAGGCGAGCGGAGCAGCAACCACAGTCCAATCATTCCTGCCAGGAAGATGTTATCCAACCGGCTGAGCACCATCAAGGCTGCTGAAAAGCCCACCAAAGCTACCTGGCGGAGCGGAAATCCATGATCCTCGCGCTGGCTTTCCATGCGGCTGAGGAGATACAGGGTCAGGATGCTGCAGCATGTGCTTAAAGCAGTCTCCATTCCCTGACGGGTGATATTTTGATGCAGGAAGGGATAAAAGGCCCAAAAGACCGCCGCCGCAAGGGCAAGCAAGGTGGGAAGCCATCGCCGCAGCAAGCGAAAAAGCAGCACGCTAGAAAGGGCTGTCAATCCACCGGCAACCAGCACGATCAGACGCAGAGGCAGGATCAGATCAATGCGAGCAAAGAGGAAAAGCGGCAGGCAGATCAGCATCCAGAGCGGGTGAAAGCCGTTGGTGCGGCTGAGGCCGTCAAAGGTAATACCGAGACCGCTGTCGATATTCTGTGCGACCTTGAAGTAATAAAAAGCATCGTCGCTGGGAAACCAGCCGCTGAGCAGGCTGTTGACCGGGAAGAGGGCGATGGCCAGGTGCGTTACCAGAATCAGCGCAACCAACCAAAATTCAACCTTCTTTGGGAGCAAGGCCAACCTGCGAGGGAACATCAGCTTGCGCGCTCCTGAAGTTGTGTGCCGGTGATGCGGTTGGCCAACTGGATGGCGCGTACGCCATCTGCCAGGGTACAGCAAGGCCGCGTATCCCCGCGGGTCACCGCAATGAAATGACGTAACTCTTCTATGAACATGCTGTTGCGTTCGAACCCTGAAGGGACAGAGAAAACTTGCCAATCAGGTTCACCGGCTTTAAATAACCGGACAGCACCATCGGCATTATCCCAGGTAATCGTCCCCTGGCTGCCGATGATCTGGAGGGTGTGCTGGGCAGGGCGCTGGATGTAATCCAGATGCAGGCTGCCCAAGGCGCCGTTGGAAAATTGCAACAGGATCTCTGCAACACTTTCCACTTCTATTTCCAGCTCGGGTATATGGGCAGTCAGCGGTTGAAGGTCGTCAATCTCGCCGATCAGCCAGCGTAGATAGTCCAGCGGATGGGAAAGTGTATTGACCACACCTCCGCCCAGGTCGCGCCGGGCAGCATACCCGCTGCGGTGGTCCTCCCAAGGATGCCAACCGGGCAAATATTCTCCCCAATGCCCGCGAACCGAAATGATGCGCCCAATGGCGGAACCTGCCAACAGAGCAGCGATCTTTTGCAGGCCGGGGTGAAAACGGAACTGATAACCTACCAGGAAGCGCTCGCCGTTTGAGCGCAGGGCTAAATCCAGTTCGGGAATGCGCTCCAGAGAATGAGAGACAGGTTTTTCCATCAAAATTGAGCAACCCGCCCGGGCGGCTGGAATGGCCGCTTCTAGATGAAGGGCGGTGGGGTTGGCAATGATGACCGCATCAGGATGGTGGGCCAGGGCTGCCTGGAGATCGTTCTCGATTACCAGACCGGCAATCTCGTCATCCGGCAGAGTGCTGTGATGGGTGCGGTAGAGGAGGATGTCTTCTTCTCCTAAGGCGCGCAAGTTGCGCAGGTGACGACGACCAATAGAACCAAAACCAACGATCAAGAATTTCATCTTATCCGCCTTCTTTCAGCAAAGAGAGCAGGTACTCACCGGTGCGGCGTCCAGCATTGCCGTCGGTGTAGGTTACTTCATCGTGAATGAACTGCTCCCGCTCGGCCCGATCTGCCTGTGGATCGCGAAGGTAGCGATTGAGTGAAGCTTGGACTTGCTCCTCTTTCAAAGCTACCTGACCGGCTTTCGCGCGGCGGAAACGGTCGTGAGTAGGCCAGTTGCCGATGGTGGAAAGCGGGAGGGAGAACTTGCCCGGAGTGTTCCACCCGCCGGGAACATCCAGGCAAAGGCTGAGGATAGGACGCCCATGTATGGCGGTCTCCACGACCATGGTGGAATAAACGGTGGTAAAAATATCCGAGTGGGCCATCATGGAGGATTTTTCAGGCATGTCTTCGCCGGAGTAATAACCCAATGAACCGCCCAGTGGAACGGGTTCAACCACATGTACATGTGGCAGATCGTGTGCAAGCTGCTGGATGCGTTGGCGTTCTCCGGCAAAGAGTGGGTCGTTCATAAAATGGTTAGGGTGCAGGCGGATCAGCAACTGGCAGGGTTCGGCCAGTTGATCGGAGGAGATCAATCGCGCCAGGGTCTCTACATTACGATAATTGGGCGAAAAGGTGATGAAGCTGGAGGCATAGCTGACCAATTTGCGGTTGGGATCCAGGTTGTGCATGCGAAAGTATTCATCGCGGGGGATGAGCCAATCCTGCCTGAAGTAGCCGTCGTAGGAAGGGATCCCGCCCACATTTACATGGACTGGATTCCAGTCGGACCCATCGACAAGTTCCTGCTTTTGTACTTCCGACCAACAGGTTACAAAGTCGAGCGGGGCACAGGGAATGCCGTAACTGCTGGGGTTGTCCCAGCCGACGATCACTGCCCCGGTCTTGATTCCGCGTTTAACTGCTTCGCGCAGCAAATAGCGGTCGTTGCGCCAGCCGTAGGTGCTAGAAACGACCAGATCGGGCTGGTATTTTTCAAACAGGTCTGTGTAGATGGAGGGGGTAAATCGCATTTGCCAGTTGACCAGCCATTTACGGGCACGGCGGGAATTACGCAGAAGGGAGACGGCTGCCCGGGCGAACGGCAGAACCAGACGTTGTTTTCCTTGCACTTCATATTCCACCTGGCGGATATAACTATCCATGGCTTCGGTGTTGATCTGTTTGGAGGTGCCTACGCGGCGGACAACCCCCGCCCACCACTGAAGAGAAGGATTGGTTTGCCGGGCGTATTGTTCACAGGATTTGAAGCGCAGGCCTTCAATGATCAATCCTGGCTGACCAAAGCGGTTTTGGATCTGATCGATCAGACCGTCATCGGTAAGCACGACCACGCGGGTGCCGGAATCCAGCAGGGTCTTGACCACTTCGCTCTGTAAGAAATAGATGATGGCCAGTCCATGGTCGGCACTGATGAAAATGGTTTTTGCAGACATAATTTGATTTATGGTCCTTTATCGGTCGTAATACCAGTGAAAGATCTTATCGTACCACGAGAGCATCAACTTGCGCACAGGAGGAAAGTCAAGGAATGGGTGACTCTTAGGCTTGGATTTCTTCAGGAGTGGATTATTATTGACACCACGCAGGGTGTTGCTGAGATTCATGGCCAATGGCTCCACCACCATCAGGCGCATCAGGCCGGCAGCATTCAGGCGTTGATCCAGTTGTTTCACCTGTCCCATGGGGCGATCCATGTTGAATGGCAAGAATTGGGCCAGGGTTTCTTTATAAGCCACAAATTGCCAGTGGGAAGCACCGATCATAGCCGAAACGCCATGGTAAGTCAGGCGGATATCTTGACTGGCCTGGTAATCCTTTTGAATTTGAGCTTCTTCCTGCCCAAGGCTGAGGTTGAATTCAAGAAACGTGGGATAGGGAATGAAATCGCCTTTCTCAATTTTTACTTCAGGAGTGGATTCTGCCCAGGAGATGGTGCTGGTGCACAATTCCATTTTTGTACGGAAGGGGCGAGCAGTGACCATTCCAGCCCCGGGATAGGTTTCCAGGATCTCCAGTGAACGGCCCAACCAACCTTTATAGAACAAAACATCGTTATCGGCATAAGCGATGATCTCGCCCGGCGCACCGGCCAGGATCATATTCCAGGCGCCGCCTTTACCCAGGTTCTTTTCGGAAAGGATCAGGTATTGGATGCGTCCGGCGGCTTGCTCATCCATCAAATACTGGCATACTTCTTCGCAACTGCCATTATCGAATACCAGCAGATCGTAGGGCTTATCGGTATTTTCCCAAATGCTGTTCAGGCAGGCTTTCAGTACATTCAACATCTCGGCATAGAATCCACTGATGAAGGGAATGTAATTCAGCACTGCAATGGTGACCCGTGCAGGTTGGGCGACCTGATTGACGAACTTGGCAGGATTTTGTCCGATACGCATAGTTACTCTTTGGTTAAAATAAGGAAATAACCGCTGGGAGCGGGATTGGATTGGCGGGTCGGGATGGCGCTGCGGCCCCTGGGGATGACCTTGCCCAGCAAATTGATCAATTTTTGGATCAGGAAGACCAGGCTCTTACCTGCGAATCGTTTAAGGCCCGTGGTTTCTGGTAGTGAATATTGCCAGAGATTGCCCAGGCTTTCATTCAGAATATAAAGCGGATCGTAATATCCCTGCAGGGATTGGATTTTAAGTCCTGCGCAGTTCACCAATTCGACCAATCCGTGTTCGGTGTAACGGGCAAAGTCAAAGGGTGCCTGGTGCACTTTAAGCATGAATGGGACAGTAACCGCCATTTGCCCGCCGGGTTTTAACGCGCCTGCCAGCACACTGAGCAGTTTTTGGGCTTCGAAGACATGTTCCAAAACGTTCATCAGTACGATCATATCTAATGAAGCTGATTTCAATGGATTGACCTGATTGAGGTCGCAAACCATATTCACTTCAGCATAGGGGACAATATCCAGCGAGAGATAACGCCGGCCGCTAAAAATATCGGCAAAATCGCCGTGCCCGGCGCCTACATCCAGGATCAAATGGTCTTGAGGCAAGTAGCTGACCACCGATTCCAAGAAACGCCAATTGGCACGCCGCCAGACGGTGCCTTTATCAGGTCCGCGTTCCACTTTTTCCCACGGTTCGATGGTCTCCGGGGCGGGGGTGAAGAGCGGTTTACCTTCTATGATGGGAATGCTGAAGCGGCAGTTTCCACATTTCAGATGTTTCTCATCCGGGGTGACCTGCAGGGGGGCATGCCCGCATTGGGGACAGACAAGGATATCAAGAAGCTCTTGTTTCATAGGGCTGATCCTTTATTTTGCAATCGTTGTTGGCGCAGCCAGGCGCGTGATTCGAGATAAGCCTTACGGGGGTGAAAAATGGCGAAGGTCGCCTGCGCCAAAGGACGCGAATGCAGCGTAACCAGGGGGAAGATCTCTACTTCGCGCCAGAATTTTTTCCAGGAGAAGGGAATTTTTTGGATCTGTCCCCCGACCATCCTGCGGTTAACATCTTCCAGGTGGAAAACAGTTCGTTTGCCTCCAGCCAGGCGGATGTTCTCGTATGTTTCGGGTAGGCGGTAGTGCGGCTGATTGCCGGGCAGATGGCTGTAGTCGTGATTTTGGTGGATGATAAAAATATCTTCAGTGGCATCGATGGTAAGCCAGCTGCGGCGGCGGGCTTCATAGATCATCCAGTTATCCCAACCGGCGCGCCCGATCGCAAAGGGAGGAATTACCTGAAAACAGTTGCGGGGAAAGATAAAGTAATCGCTCCCGGCCGGCGGATGGAATTTTCCCTCTTTCTGGGTGCGGGCGCGCAGCCCTTCTTGCCAAGCGGGGTGAAAGTCCAGGTTCTCGCGCACATCCAAGTCCCAGCGCTGTCCGACCAGCAAAAATTCTTTGGTCTGCGCCAAGGCCCTCTGGGCGCTTTCAACAAAATCAGACAGGAGAAGAATATCCGCATTAACGTAGGCCAGGAGTGGACTATGGCTGTTTTCTCGCGCCAGGCGAAAGAGGTCGTTGATCAGCGGCGTCCCAGATGCGTTGCGGGCCACTTCCGGCAGATGACGCACTTCCATTTGAGCAGCAGCTGCGGATAATCCTTCTTCATCGCCCAAAATTAAAACATCTACTTCCGTGCCAAGCGCCTTCCAGTTGCGCAGCGCATTGGTCTGGATAGTAGCAATGTGCGGGTTGGTGAAGGGTTTGGGGGCTGTGAAAATGGTCAGGATGGGGTCTTTCGTCATGGGCCGCACCTATAATTTTCAGAAACGATTTTTAGAGCCTGGTCTGCTTCTACTGAAGCGGGAAGATCCCGGAAAATGCGCTGCCAGTTGTCGCAAAAATAATCGCTCATTCGTTCTTTGTAAGTGAACGCTTTATCCGAAATTTGGATGGCGGTTTCAAAATTTCCAGAATGAGCATAGCCTTCGATAAAAGGCATTAACTCAAAGGCTGTATTCGTCTTAAGACCTTTAGCGGTGGCTTCCTCGTAAAGCCGAATAACCTCATCCCATTGTTGATATTGCCGGGCAAGGTCTGCCTTTTCAAAATAGTAACACCAATTGTGCTCCGGCTCGGGACCAAAAATATCCATGGGAGGATAACCGGCGGTTCCTTGCGCCTGAATGCGGCTTAAATTGGTAGCCGGCAAGGCATTGATCAGGTTTTCCGAGAAGATATCCGGGTAGGAGCGGTCGTTCTCGGTCAAAACCCACAGGCAAGTGGAATCCTTGCCGCTAAAATAAACAGTCAGGGCATTTTGGCTCCAGGCAGCAAATCTGGAATACCAGTGGCCCTGATAAATTTCCATGCCATTAACCAACTGTGGAATCGCATGTGGGTAGTATTTGTAAAGGGTGTAGAACCAGTAATCCATGTTGGGCATTTGTTGCTGGTTGGGATAAAGGAGATTCAGGGCGTAAGAGGTGGGATAGACACCCATCTTCGTAAAGAACTCGTTATCGGAATAGAGTGCGGTAGGTGACTCAATATAAGGGGCGCGCCAGTAAAGCTGGTAAAAGAAGCGGGTTTGCCAGGTGTTGGACCAGCGGTAATCGTTGGCGTTGCGGAAGTTGGCATTGGTAGAGAGAGCGATCAGCAGACAGAAGAAAATAGCCCGTTTCTTGTACGAGTCCTTAAAGAGCCATTCCAGAAAAGCCACGATAAAGATTGCAGCGCCGAACATGGAGGCCAAACCAAAGCGGTCATTCCAAAGCCCGTAGGTATTGCTGACCGTGGAGCCAATCATCCAGGCCGGCAGCGCGCCGAGCAAAACACCCAACGCACCCAAAACGAATGCTGAAGGGTACCAGGGCCGGGAGGTTCTCTCCGGGCTTCCCTGGCTTACCGCTGGGGCAGGTTTGATCATGCGAAAGACGTAGAACAATGCAATCAGCAAAGCTGCCCCGGCCAGGATCCAGGCAACCAGGTCGGAGGGAGCATTGAATTCGATCTGGGTAGGCTCGTAGGTTTTATACCAGACTGAGAGTACGATTTGATTGAAGTCTTTCAGGGCGTATTCAAGCAATTTAATCCCGGTTGAGAGCGGTGCAGAGAAGAAATTGAGCAGCATGGCAGGAGTGTTACGCCCGATCGGTTGAGTGGTCAGCCAGAGACGCCAGCCGATGAATCCGCTAAAGGTCAGGATGAAGGGCAGCCAATACAACGCAGTTCGCCAGATGCGCCAGCGGATCTTTTCTCCATCCTGGCTGACCAATAACCAGAGGATGACCGGGCGCAGTAACTCAACCCCCAGGAAATACTCAAAAGTGAACAGACTAACAATGTCCAGGGCTGTGGAAAGAATGAGCAAAGGCCAAAACCAAAGGGTCCCCCGTTTTTGAAAAGCCAGAACCATCAGCCAAATGGAGAGAAAATAAAGCAGGTAACAAACCCAATGCGGCATGAACATGACCGCGCTGGATTGCTGGGCAAAGAGGGGATAAACGGCAAAGAGCAGAGAGGCCCACGTGACCTGGGTTTTGTGATCCGGCCAGACTTTGGTAAAGGTCAGCCACATCAGCACTGAGGAGAGCCAGCGTAAAAGAAGCAGGGCGATATGCCACCCAAGCGGTTGGTATCCGAGAATTGGGAAAACCAAGGCCAAAACCCAATAGCCGAACGGACGCCCATCATAGGCATAATATTGCTGCAATCCAGCCAGTCCATGCAGGCGCATGGCATAGATATTGGGCCAATCATCCAAATAAAAACCCAATTCCGAGATGAGGATTCCAAAGCTAATAAACGTAAAAACAAATGAAATGATGGCAAAGTTCAGCCAGGTGATATTACTGAACCAATTCTTGACTTTGTTTACAAAGGATCTCATTTCGTTCATTTCTTCTCCTGGTTGGTCTTACTGGTTACAACCAACCACTTCGGTTGTGATGATTTGGTAGGCCTCATCAGCTTGTGCGGATGGAGGCAATTCTTTCATGATCCGCGACCAGTTGTCGCACAGATAGGGGGACATATTGCGCAGGTAATCCCGGGCAAGAATCGTCAATTCAATGGCTTTTTCAAAATTTCCGGTGTGGGCATACCCTTCAATGAAAGGCATTAATTCAATGCTTGCGGAGGTATCATACCCCTTGGCAGAGGCCTCTTCGTACAGCTTTGTAATTTCAGTCCATTGCTTAAACTGCCGAGCCAGGTCCGCCTTCTCATAATAGTAACACCAGGTGTGGACGGGTTCTTGACCAAATAGATCAACAGGTGGGTATCCCGCAGTTTCTATTGTTGTGATTCGGCGAAGATTGGAAGCGGGCAAAGATTTCACAGTATTAGGGGATAGGCTTGGATAATAGCGGTCATTTTCAGTCAATACCCATAAGCAATTGCTTGAGTCTTGGGTAAATTGAACCACGATAGCATCGGTGCTTAAGGTTTTAAACCTGGCATACCAGTGTGACTGGGTGATCTCCACACCGGAGACTAAATCCGAGATATTATCGCCAAAGAATTTTGTGATCGTGTAGAACCAGTAATTTGTGTTTGGCATTGGTTGCGCGTTGGGGTAGAGCAAATTTAGGGCAAATGAAGTGGGATAAGTGCCCATTTTTGAGAAGAATTCGTTATCTGAATAAATAGCAGTTGGCGATTCAAGATAAGGAGCGCGCCAATTCAACATATAGAAAAAGCGAGACTGGAAAATGCTGGACCATTTATAATCATTTGCGGTGCGAAAATTGGAATTAGTGGCCAGAGCCAGCAACAGACAGAAGATCGCAGCTTGTTTCTTATAAGAACCATGCAGCAGCCAATCCAATAAAGCTACGATAAAAATGGCCGCGCCGAACATGGATACTAATCCAAACCGGTCATTCCATAGTCCGAATGAACCGCTCGCAGTTCTGCCCACCAACCATCCTGGAACGGCCCCGAAGATAACCGCCAAAGCCCCTAACAGAAGGGCTTGAAGATGCCATTTCCCTTTTTCGGTTGGCTGATCCTCCGAAACATTAGATAAGGCCGGTTTTGTGAAATGAAATAGATACAAGATAGCAATTCCTGATGCGGAAAGCATTAATCCCCAAGCAATAAAATCAGAAGCAATCACAATATCTAATTGATCCGGCACAAAGGTTTTGGACCAGACCGAGAAGACGATTTGGTTAAAATCGGAAAATGCGTACCTTGCCAGGTCCACAAGGGTGGTAAATGGTGTTTGAAATAAATTGAATAATACGGTGGGAGTGTTCCGGCCGATTGGTTGGGTAGTCAACCATAGCCGCCAGAAAATAAATCCGAATGAGGTCAGTATGTACGGCGCCCAATGGCGTAACGTAAGTCCGGCGCGGGTAAGGAAAGTGTGGTTGCTTGAAATTGGGTTTTCGCGGCTGACTAGGATCCAAAGGATTACCGGACGCAGAAATTCAACGCCGATGAAATTTTCATAAGTGAACAAATTAACCAGGTCGAAAAGCATGGAGAAGATGGTCAACAGCCAAAACCAGGTTGAGTTTCGATATTTGAAAGATTTGACCATCAAATACAGTGAAAGGAAGAAGAGCACGTAGCAAACCCAATGTGGCATGAACGTCACCGCAATGGATTGCTGAGCGAAGAGGGGATATATCGCAAACAGCAAGGCCGCCCAGGTAACCTGGCGTTTATGATCGGGCCAAAGAGTAGTGAACGTACCCCACATTAAGATCGAGGATAGCCAGCGTAAAAGCAAAGCGGCAATATGCCAACCAAGAGGTCGAAAGCCAAGCAGGGAAACAAAAAAATAATTTACCCAATAACCAAAAGGCCGTCCATCGTAAGCGTAATATTCTTGCAGCCCGTATAACCCGTGCACGCGCGCGGAGTAAAGGATAGGCCAGTCGTCCAGGAAAAAACCTATCGAGAAAACTAAAACCCCAAAGCTCAGGATAGAAAAAATCAAGGATAACAGCGCAAAATTAATCCAGTTAATTTGACCCAGAAAAGAAGAAAGCTTTTGGAAAACGGTCTTCATAAAGTCCCTCGGTCGTTCTCGTTGGAAGGATCGGATTTATTGGAAAAATCGTGCTCCGTGTAGGTCTTGTGCCGTACGCTGGCATTCATTGCCTGCAATTCCGGATGCCGGGCAAACAGGTCGAGCAAATCGCTATAAGTGAAATCGTCGCGGCCTTCAAAGAAGGAATACACCCGCTGAACCACTTCAAGATCTTGCTGGGTATCGACCGTCCAGCGCAAGTGGCCGTAATCCGGTTCGGTGTTGACCAGGAGGGTACGGAAACGCCCCGGCGCATCGTATAGATACGGCATAACGTGTTCCCGTTCGTAGGGAGCCTGGGCTTCGCGCCAGGCACGTTCCAGAGCAGAAAAACTGCACACCTCCGTATCCATACCAATTGGATAGGTGCGGTGCCAGGGCGGAGGAAGTCGGTTGGCAGCGAAATCTACATCTGCCAGGCGGAACTGCTCAATGGTGTGGTCAATAACCGCAGGATCGATCAGGGGACAATCAGCCGTCAGGCGCACAACTGTGCCGGCCTTGAAGTGCAAAGCTGCCTGGTAGTAGCGGTCGAGAACATCCTGCAGGCTTCCGCGGAAGAATCGAACATGGTGGGTGCGGCAGAAATCCGCAACGGCATCATCTGAGGGATCGGTAGTCGTAGCAACCGCAACCAGGTCAATTTTCTTGGCGCGGCGGACACGTGTGAGCATGCGTTCCAACATGCTTTGACCACCAATGTCACGCAACACTTTGCCGGGCAGACGGCTGGAACTCATACGGGCCTGGATGATGGCAACGGTTTTATTGGGCTTGTTCATAGGCTTCCCATAATTTTTGAGTGTTTTTTTGCCAATCGGCGCGTTCTTCAGCGCAACGTCGAGCGGCTTTGCCTAGCGATGACAGCCGGCTTCGCAGGGCGGGCTGGGCTGCCTGGAGGATGCGGACCGCCAGGGCGTTTTCGTCACCGTCCGGGAATAACCAGCCGTTTTCATCCGGGGTGATCCATTCGCGATTGCCAGGAATATCGGAGACCAGGGCGGGCAGGCCACTGGCAAAGGCTTCCAGCAACGAGACCGAGGATCCGTCGGTGTGCGAGGCGCTGAGATAAAGATCGGCAGCGTGGTAATACTCTGGCAGGGCAGAATTTGTGACCTGGCCGCCAAAATGGACCCGGTCGAGTAGATCATGACGCACCAGGATATCCTTGAGCAGGGTAGACTGCGAGCCATTGCCAAGCAGCAGCAGGCGTAATTCGGGCAGTTCGGCAGCGGCGCGGGCAAAAGCGCGCACCACCACATCCACGCCATAGAGCGGTTCCCAGGAGCGCAGGCAAAGAAGCACCAGGGTGTTATTCACCGACCACCCCAAACGTTCACGCAGGGTAGAGGGCTGAACTGAGGGAGTAAAATGGTCTAAATCCACTCCCCATGGAAAAAGCACTACCTTCTCGGGTGGAAAGCCCAACAATGCCGCTTTTTCGCGGACCGCCTGGCAATCGCCGAGCAGGACAGCAGTGCGACTCAGGGCATAAAGCGCGGTGCGTTTTTGCCAGCGGCTGCGGTCCACATCCTGGAGTAGATCGTAGCCCCACGACATGCTGACCAAGGGACGGGCGCCGCTGAGGGCAGCCAGAAAGGCAACGTTAGGCAGCGGGCCGGCGTGGATCACATCCGGCTTGATCTCGCGGATGACACGGCGCAGGTCGGCCCACAGAGCGGGCAACTGGCTCCACCGAAAAGGAGATAATCCCCCGCGCCAGTGTACCTGCTGGACATTCTCTGGCAGCGTGCGGCTTTCGGTTTGCCGTGGGCCGCGTTCCAGCCGCAAGAAATAGACTTCACGCTCTTTTTGAGCCATGGCGCTCAAGAAGCGAAAGTCGTGTGGAGAATAGTCGCGGCTGAAATAAAGGATCTTCATATAGCGGTATTAATAGCCAGGCTTGTTTGAGAAGTTCCGGCTCATGCTCCCAGGTCGGTCCAGCGCAGCTCTTTGCCTGCAGGAATATCTGTCAGCGCCCGCGCGCCGATCACGGCGGGAATGTCGTAGGGCAGGATGGCGCCGGGTGTGGCGGGACGCAACACATCCATCATCTCGCGGGTGAAGACCTCGCCGGTTTTGATGTCGCGCGCAGCGCGCAGACAACGGCGTTGGACGATGACTGTTTGCTGCTCGTTCTCGGCAACGAACTTGTCGGCCGAGCCGAGCGCCTGTTCCAGATAGCGGGTGGTTTCGACCATTTTTGCCCAGGAATCGGGGTTCATCGCAAACGCGTGATCAGGGCCTTCGCGGTTGTTGTCGTCGGTGAAGTGCTTTTCAACTACACGAGCGCCTAGCGCCACAGCCCCCAACACGGTGGCATGTCCGGGGGTATGGTCGGAGAGACCCAGGATAAGCTCTGGGAACATGAGGGCATAGGTTTTCAGTACGCGCAGGTTGATGAAACGGAAGTTCTCCAGGCTGGCGGTGTAGTTGGTATTGCACTGCATCAGCACTAATTGGGGGTTGATCGCGCGCAAGATGTGCACTGCTTTTTGCACCTCGCCGATATCTGAAGCGCCGGTTGCCAACAGGACCGGCTTACCCTTGCGCGCCATGCGTTCCAGGGCCTCGGGCCAGGTAATATCGCCTGAGCCGATCTTATATGCTGGTACGTAGGGATCGAGCATGTCGATAGCATCAAAGTCGTACGGGGAAGAGAAATAATCGATGCCTACCTCGTCGCAAGTTGCTTTCAGTTCGGGGGTCCATTCAAAGGGCACCGAGGCACCTTTGTATACTTCAAAGACGGATTTACGCCACTTGGCTTGGTGTGAAACTTGCCCGTCCATGTGGGTAAAACCGTAATCGGATACGATCTGAGCAGCACGAAAATTTTGGAATTTGGCGGCATCTGCCCCAGCCTCTTTGGCCAGGCGAATGAGCAATTTGGCGCGTTCCAGGCTGCCGTCGTGGTTGGCGGCTATGTCGGCGATGAAGTAGGTGGGGTGGTTAAGGCCAATGCGGTGAGAACCAATTTGAATTTCCATTTTCATCTCCTTTTTTTACCAAAAATTTCCTCTCGCTTGCTTTTCCCGCTGCTTTGTTTCGGTTAATTCGTTTTAATTTGCATGGATTGTAAATATTGCGGGTAGCCGGACTGATACTCATTAAATAGCCGCTCCAGACCATGTTCAATGGTCGGCAGGGGGTATCCCATAATCCCGGCTAATTTGGCGGTATTCAGGGTCAGGTTGGGGGAGCGGGCTGCTTTCAATCCGGCATCCTTCCAGGATACCGGATGGATCAGGCTTTCATTGAGGCCAAAGCGACGTGCCAGACGCAGGCCAAATTCGTATTTACTCATCGACTGGCTGCTGAGGGTATGGTAGAGTCCGGTCAGGCGCAGGGAAAGCATGCCCAGCAGGCTGTCCACCAGGTCGTTGACTTGCATGGAACAAAAAAAGACGTCTGTGAAACCCATGACCGACTTTCCAGCGGAAAGATTGTTAAAAAACCATTCCGCCAGGCTGCGCTGGCCGTTCAGGCTCCAGCCAAAGAAATTGACGCGCGCAACCAGCGCATGCGGATCGGCTGCCAGAACCGCCTGCTCACCCTCCAATTTGGTTTGGGCATACACGCTGAGCGGGTTGGGAAGATCCTCTTCGGTGTAGTTTCCGCGCACACCGTCAAAGACGGCATCCGTGGAAATATGCAGCATTTGAACGCCGCGCCGGGCACATGCGGCAGCCATTTCCCCCGCTACACCGGCATTTATGCGCCGGGCCTGGGCAGGCTGACCTTCACAGGCGTCGATGTTGGTCAGGGCAGCACAGTGGATCACCGTCTCCGGCTTAAGATCATCCAATAGCCGGGCAGAAGTGCCCTCCTGGCTGAGATCGCAGGTGACGATGTGGAAAGGCGGGTGGGCGACCTCTTGTTGAAAGGAAACGCCTATCACCTGGTGCTTTTCGCCGTGCAGTTTCAAAGCCAGGTTCAATCCCAGCAATCCACTGGCGCCGGTGATCAGGTAACGTGTCATTATGGTTTCCCTTCCTGCTGCTGCAGAATTATTCCATCCCGTGCTCAACATCAGCGATGATGCTGCTGATTTGTTCAACGTTTAGCCACTGGGTGTTGGTATTGCTGGCATAACGGAAGCCATCAGTGAGCAATTTACCACGTTGTTCCCATTGGTGACCGAACCAGAGGGTCATTTCCGGTTGAACGACGAACATATGCTCCAACTCGACCGTGCTGCGGGCTTCGTCTTCTGAAATGAGCACCTCATGTAGTTTTTCGCCGGGGCGAATGCCGATCACTTCCACCTTGGCTTGCGGAGCAACGGCGTGGGCCAGATCCATCACCTTCATGCTGGGAATCTTGGGCACAAAAACTTCGCCGCCTTCCATCTGTTCCGCGCAGCTGAGCACAAAACGCACGCCTTGTTCGAGAGAGATCCAAAAGCGGGTCATGCGCTTGTCGGTGACAGTCAGCTTGCCAGAATTGCGCTGCTTGATAAAGATCGGCACCACACTGCCACGGCTACCGACCACGTTCCCGTAGCGCACGCAACTAAAACGGGTTGATTTGTTACCCGCATAAGCATTACTTTGGATAAAAAGCTTTTCCGCGCATAACTTGGTGGCGCCGTACAGATTGACCGGGTTAACCGCCTTATCGGTACTGAGGGCGATCACCCGTGAAACCCCGGCATCCAGGGCAGCGTCAATCACATTGCTGCTGCCAAGAATATTGGTTTTGATGGCTTCCATCGGGTTGTATTCACAAGCGGGCACCTGTTTAAGAGCCGCAGCATGCACAACCACATCCACACCCTGAAAGGCGCGGTACAGGCGAGCTTCATCGCGAATATCGCCGATGAAATAGCGCAGGGAGGGATGGTCGAAACCGGCCACGCGCATCTCGTGCTGTTTGAGCTCATCGCGGCTGAAGACGATCAGCTTAGCGGGTTTATATTCGCGCAGCATCACCTCGATCAGCTTTTTGCCAAACGAGCCGGTGCCCCCGGTAATCAAAACTACTTTATTGGTCCAATCAATCATAGGTGTCCTCGAAATGGATGTCAAATTCTATTCTTTTTTGCGTAGGACGATCAAAGGATATTGGCCTTTTTCGCCTAGATAATGCGGAAAACGTTCTTCCAACCAATAGATGAAACGCAGCCAATATTTTCCACCCAGGGCAGGGTGGATGACCGCACGCATGAAACGCACATTGATGCTGCGCCAGGTATTGATCTCCAGGGGGATCTCCGGCAGTTCGCTGCGCAGCCAGGCGGGATTGATACGTTGGATAAAAGTGCCGGTTGGATCGGCTTTCTTGGTCGCCTGGGTTGGGGAGGCGGCGGGTTTGGCAACCGCTTTTTTGCGGCCGGGGTGCCGCAAGCGCGCCAGCCACTCAAAGAAATGCACCAGCCGGTCGGTAAAACGCGCCAGGGGCGGCTGCGGCCAGGCGTTGACCACCACAGCGTTGTTCCCCGGCTGCAAAATGCGGTATACATCCCGGTATGCTTTTTTCTGGTCTTCGATGGGAAGGTGGTGGAAGGTGTGCAGCGAGACCACGCCTTCCACGCAGTTTTGGGTGAAAGGCAGATGAGCAGCATCTGCCAGCACAAATAATCCGCGTTCGCCCAGGCGTTTGCGTGCTTCCTTGAGAGCCTGGATGGAAATATCGACACAAATGCGATAACGGTAATTTTCCGAATAGGTCAGGTATTCCGGGTATTGCACCGGACCAGAGCCCAGGTCCAACAAGAAATTTCCCGTGGGGGCAAGAAAGCGATTGACGCGCAAGTGGCATTTGTGAATATACTCATGCGCAACCGGGCGCAAATCTTCATAACGGGCATTCTGGTACAGCCCGTCTTGTTCGATTTGCCAGCCAATGCGGTCGTAGAACCGGCGGACTTCCTCTTTGACCTGGGTTTGATCGTCTGTCATGCGATCTTACTCCAATCGATGGGGGTGCCGGTGAGAAATTCGAACGTCTGGCGGTACTCCTCCCAGTTTTCAGGGTTAAAAACGGTTGCGAGAGGGCGGTTCTTGTAATCTTCCCAACAGCGCACCAGGTGCCAGGGGAAGGGACGTGGAAAGTCAAAGAAGAAACGGTATGCATAATGCCAGGCGTGTTCGATTTGCTCCCGCTTCAGACGGTAGGCAGTTGGATCCTCCAACATTTGGCCGAGGATCTTGTAGTAATTGACCCAGGAATCTGGATCTTGGGTGAAGCCGCGTCCGCGGTAGTGAGTCTGCCCGGCAACAATGACCGGGATGCCGTTCATGGCCATTTCCATGCCAACAGTGGTGGTGTAGACCAGGCCGACATCTGCAACGGATACCAGATCATAGGTGTTGATCTTATCCTTGGGACCGATCAGACGAATGTGTTCAGGGAGGCGGGGAAGCACTTCACGCACCACGTCGACCATCGATAGACCGTGGGTGAGTACCTCGCCAGGGTGAACGCGAATGATGAATTGGACATCAGGACGGCCAGCAAAATATTGAACGGTGCGGCTGATCCACTCTGCCATGCTGCGACTGAAGATCTGGCGACCAAGGGTGAGACTGTCGCCAAGTACGTTGGTGGCCAGCAAGACCACTGGACGCTGATCCAGCCCCAGGTCGGCACGGGCCTTTTCGCCGCCCTGGGCAGGGGTATTCTGCCACAGGCGAGCAAAATTTTCCCACATGGCGCCACGTTGGCGGGCGGTGAAGAGCGCACCCAGGCGTTCCATTTGAGCCTCATTGAGGGTGGTGTGCTGGACGGCCTTCCAGAGTGCGTCGGTCTCCTGGCGCATCACTTCTGCATTTTGTGCCAGCCAGATGCGTTGGCGCTGGTCGCCGAATTCATAGGTAATGGTTGGAATTCCAAGATGACGAGCAACCCGGTAAACCACCCCCAGTTCTATGATCGTGCCGTTAGGGATAATGACCAGGTCGGGTTTTTGCGACTGCAGCACGCTGTAAGCCACCTGGGCAGCATGCAGATTGCGTTCCATGCGCATACGATACAGCTCGCTTTTAACGTCGATGTCCTCGATCTGCAAAGTGTATTGGGTGTCGTAGGAGGAAACCTGTTCGACCGCTTTCTTGACCGGATCCGGCAGACGCAGCGCGCCACGAGCGGTAAGGAAGGGAATTACATTGAGCAGATCCCCGGCGCTTTCCAGGATGCGGTGAGCATAGACGTTCTGGCGGCGCAGGTCAAAGCGGTTGATTGGCTGGTGCCAGTCAGCATAAGGGAGGTATCCCACAGTGATGCGGTTACCCAGGCCAGCCAGGCTGAGGCCGAGAAGCGTGGAATGTTCGATCCAATGGTGCAGGGTAGAAAAGATGAAAATGTGGCGCGGATGCGACGTTTTTGGACCGGATTCGCGGATTGCGCGAGCCTGCTCAGACATCTCGGGCATGTGGGCTTGTAACTGCTTTAACGAGAAGCGCGTTTTAATTGGCTGGCCTTTTTGGCGGAAGAGCCAGTACAATTCAGCAGTAAAAGGGAGTTGACCCAGGAAATTCTTGACGATCTGTTTGGCTGGCGTTGGCATTCCTAAAACTCCTCGATATTCCATTCCAGACGTGGACGAACAATCCCCTGGCGCTGTTCAGGCCATTGGGTGCCCGGTGAACCGTCAGCATTGACATTGAAGGCAACAGCCTGGTCTTCCTGAAAATAACGTTTGATGCGGTAGCTGCTGGCATTCAGGCCGAGGATGTAACGTCCTCCGTTGAGGAAATCGGACGGTACGACGCAGCGGCTGAGATAACGACCGGGTTGGCGGACGGTATAGCGGGAAAATTTTTCCAGATCGTCGGTGTCGAACGAGGTAAACACCATTTCTCCGCGCATATTGCTCAGGTAAAAACCAACTCGCAGCCCGGTAATGGCAGCCTTTATTTCATATTCAAAGTCGATGGAAAATGGCTCGATTGAGCGCACGGTATCCGTTACATTGCCGCGCGTATCGAGGATGCGCAGGCCGAGCGGGCGGAAGGGATAGGCTTCGTGCACTTCCTCTGCCTGCCAGGTGCGTTGTCCTTCTTGAGAAAGACCCGCAGAGAGATAAAAGTCCACTGCCTGGGCGGTGGGGGCGCGCAGCGCCAGGCGGCCTTGTTCAATGACCAGAGCCTCCTCGGTGAGGCGCATAATGGCAGACATGTTATGCGAGACGAAAAGCACGGTGCGGCCTTGCTGAGCCACATCGCCCATCTTCCCCAGACATTTGCGTTGGAATTCGGCATCGCCAACTGCCAGTACCTCGTCCACCACAAGGATTTCCGGTTCCAGGTGGGCGGCGACAGAAAAGGCCAGGCGCAAATACATGCCGCTGGAATAGCGCTTGACAGGGGTATCGATGAATTTCTCTACTTCGGAAAAATCGATGATCTCGTCCAGTTTTCGGGTGATCTCAGTGCGTTTCATGCCCAGGATGGCGCCGTTGAGGTAAATATTCTCGCGCCCGGTCAATTCGGGATGAAAACCGGTGCCCACTTCAAGCAGCGAACCAACGCGTCCGTGGATCTCGGCCTGCCCCTCGCTGGGTTCGGTGACGCGTGAAAGGATCTTTAATAAGGTGCTTTTGCCGGCGCCATTGCGGCCAATCAATCCCAATACCTGGCCTTTGCGCACTTCGAACGAGATATCACGCAAGGCCCAGATGGTAGTGGTGGCAGACGTTTCGCCCTTCAGTCGGCGCAAGGGAGAGCGCACCGCATTGCTGAGCACCTCACGCAACGTGCGATAATTATTGTTGGGAGAGGCGCCAATACGGTATTGCTTGCCCAGTTTTTCAACGCGAATCGCCAGGTCAGACATATTACACCATATCCGCAAACTGGCGCTCCATGCGCCGGAAATAGAACATCCCAGTCACCAGCAGCAGGACCGCGATCACGCTGGAAATGATCAGGTTTGGGCCGGGGGCGCTGGCCTGATTGCCTAGTAGGGCCCAACGGAAACCATCCACCACGCCTGACATGGGGTTAAGAGCGTAAATGAAGCGCCAACTTTCCGGCAGCATGCTGGTGGGATAGACCACGGGAGTGATGAACATCCAGAGCTGGGTCAGGAAGGGAATGATATAGCCGATGTCGCGGTACAGAACATTGAGAGCCGAGAGCCACAATCCCACTCCCAGGGCAGTAATTACCGCCAGGAGGAGGAAGAACGGCAGTGTCCAGACTGCCGAGGTGGGAGCAATGCCGTAGCCGATCATCAAAGCGATCAATACCAGGAAGGCGATCGCAAAATCTACCAACCCAGCCAGGACGGATGATAAGGGCAGGATCATGCGCGGAAAGTAGATCTTGGTGATCATGTTGGCATTGCCGACCAGTGAGCGGCTGGCTACGCTGAGGGCATTGGAGAATAATTCCCACGGTAAGAGGGCGGCATAGGTATAGACCGGATAGGGATAGCCATCAGAAGAGATCTTAGCCAGCCCGCCAAAGAAGATGCTGAACACGACCATGGTCAGTAAGGGGCGGAGGATGGCCCAACTGGCGCCTAACAGGGTTTGCTTATACCGCACCTTGATGTCGCGCCAGGTGAGAAAATAGACCAGTTCGCGGTAACGCCAGATATCCCCCAGGTTGAGGGATGCCCAACCACGCGCCGGGCGCAGATAGGTGATTAATTCTCCTGGAGAGTTCAGCTCTTCAGATTTGGCACGGGTCATCTTATTTGTTATCCCTTGAGGGCAGATTCTCGTACCACTCGATCGTGCGGCGCAGGCCTTCTTCGAAGTTGATCTGAGCACGGAAGCCAAAATATTTCTCGGCCCGTGAGACGTCCAGACCACGACGGGGTTGCCCATTCGGCTTACTGGGATCCCAAATAAATTGACCTTCAAAATGGGTCAGGCGGGCGATCAATTCAGCCAGGTTTTTGATCGAAATTTCATAGCCGGATCCAATGTTGACCGGATCAGGGCCGTCGTAGCGCTCGCTGGCCATGAGTATACCTTCCGCAGCGTCTTCCACGTAGACGAACTCGCGGGTGGGAGAGCCGTCGCCCCACACCTCGATCGTAGGACGACCTTCGCGGCGGGCTTCGACACACTTGCGGATCAAGGCCGGGATGACATGCGAGCTGCGCAGATCAAAGTTGTCGCGCGGACCGTACAGGTTGACCGGCAGAAGGAAAATGGCATTGTAGCCGTATTGCTGTCGGTAAGCTTGCGCCTGAACCAGGAGCATCTTCTTGGCCAGGCCGTAGGGTGCATTGGTTTCCTCGGGGTAACCGTTCCAAAGATCATCTTCCTTGAAGGGAACAGGCGTGAATTTTGGATAGGCGCATACAGTGCCAATGGCAACGAATTTACTTACTCCTTGCAAGTAACTCTGGTGCATAAGCTGGACGCCCATCATCAGATTGTTATAAAAGAATTCGGCAGGATGTTGGCGGTTAGCGCCAATCCCGCCTACCTGGGCGGCCAGGTGGATGATCACATCGGGGTGCGCGTCAGCCAGCATGCGCCGGATGTCCTTTTCTTCTACCAGGTTGTAATCCTCGATGCGCGGGATAAAGATCTCTTGAGCACCGCGTTGGCGTAGTTTTTCGGTGACGAAGGAACCCAAAAAACCCGCCCCTCCGGTGACACATACCCGTTTATTTGTCCAGAATGAAGTTGGTTGCATCGCTAACCTTTCTCTTGGCCTTTCCCAGTGGAAGTTGGAGTAAGCGGAGAGCTTTTCCAATCAATTAAAATCTTCAATCCATCGATACGCAACACCGGGATGTTGGCGGGCGCCAATCCCGGCTGATTGTGATCCACGATCTCGATACCTAATTCCATGCAGGTCAAACGGCAAACATCTGCTGCGTCGCCTTCCGCTTCAAGATCAATGGCATGAAAACCGGCTTCTTTGATCTCTTGAATAGCCTGGGTGGTGCGAGTACGCATGAAGCGGTAAAGGCGGAACTGATTTTGGACGTAATCCAAGGTCAGACGGGCACGCAGGGCCAGGCCTTCCGGTGTGATGATATAGGATAATTTGCGGCGCTCAGCGCGCCGCACTTTTACATATCCTTTTGCAACTAATCGTTTGAGATGCCAGTTGATCGTGCCGACGGCCACCCCAACCCGTAGCGCCAGAGTGGCCTGGGTGGCATCCGGGTTTTTTTCGATTTGTTCCAGGATGATCGCGTCGCGATTGTTTTCGAGTTCAAAGGTATCCATAAATTCAACCGGTTGAATATTGGCTGAATTATACCTGTAAATCTGCATCCCTTCAAGGGTTGCCCTATTCGGGCTGAACACCACCAAGTGTGAGATCTATATGGGGTCCCTTTAAGCACCCCAAAGTAATCAGCTGCGTTTCTTGTGATCCGATCTTTGGAAAAAAGTTGAATGATCCCTTCTTTTTTTGAACTTCTGCGCACTAATACCAACATGGAATGGGCTTTTTGTAAATCGGGCAAGGATGGTACAATTATTCTGGTCTCAAATTCTCGCCGCAACAGGTGCAGTATGGCATTTCTCAAGGGACAAAAAACGCAGAGACGGATGGGAACGCATCTCCGCCTGATGCTTATTTTGGCCTGCCTGGTTACATACGGGCCCTGGTTGCCGCTTGATCCGGTTCAAGCCCAACCGCAACAGATGGAATTCCAGCAAAATGATCCATCCCAAAACCTGAAATTCGAGCGGATTACCGTCCAACAGGGGCTGCCGTCCAGCCAGGTTTACAGCATGGTACAAGACGGTCAGGGATATGTGTGGTTTGGCACAGATGACGGCCTGGCGCGTTACAATGGCTATGATTTCACGGTGTTCCGTCCCGACCCAAATGATCCACAGAGCTTGAGTGACCGTACGATCCTGGTTCTCTTCAAGGATAGCCGGAATCGTTTGTGGATCGGCACCGAACGAGGCGGATTGAATCGTTATGATTCTTCCAGCGGAGAATTTACTCGCTTTATTTCTGATCCACTGGTGCCGGACAGCTTGAGTAATAACACTGTTTTGGCCATCCAAGAGGACAGCCTGGGGCAGATTTGGGTGGGAACCGATAACGGGCTGAACCGCTTGAACGAAGATGATTCTACCTTCCAACATTATTCTAAAAGTCTGGGAACCTCGACGGGAATATCAAACGAACGCGTCAATGCATTGTTTGCAGACCCGCGTGGAGGTCTGTGGGTGGGTACCAATGATGGATTGGATTATCTTGACCTGGGTAGTGCCGAATTTACCCATTACCGCTATGACCGCAACCGTGCCACCAGCCTGGGAAATAACCAGATCAATGCCTTATGGCTGGATGGCGCAGGAGTCCTGTGGGTGGGCACGGCACGCGGGCTGGACCGCTTTGATCCCACGATTGACCGGTTCGCGCATTACCGTTATGATCCAGCCAGCTCAACCAGCCTGGCGGATAACAGCATTCTCTCGATTGCAGGAGACAGCCAGGGAACGTTGTGGATCGGCACCCAGCAAGGCGGGGTAAGCCGATTTTATTATAGTGAGGGTATTTTTTCACGCAGCCTGAATCACCTGGATGATCCTTATAGTCTCTCTGGCAACATGGTCTTCGTGGTGATGGAGGATGATTCTGGTCTGGTGTGGTTGGGAACCAATGCAGGGGTCAGCAAATATGATCCAATGACACTTCGTTTTCCCCATTACCGCCACATTCCAAACGAGCCGGGCAGCCTGGCAGGCGATAATGTGCTGGCAATCCTGCAAGATCGCGCGCAAACTTTGTGGGTGGGTACGGATAAAGGGCTGGACCGATATGATCCATATAGCGGTGAATTCGTGCATTACCTACATGACGAATTCACCCCTACCAGCCTGGCGGCAGGAAGGGTGACCAGTTTGCTGCAAGACAGCAGGGGAGCTTTGTGGGTGGGGCTGGATGGTGGTGGCTTGGATCGTCTGGATCCGGTCAGCAAAGATTTTAGCCATTTTCGGGAAGAACCGGGCAGTGTCTTTGGCCCGAACGCTGATTACATCCGGGCATTGTACGAAGATCGGAGCGGAAATTTGTGGGTGGGAACCAATGGCGCAGGTGTAAAGCGGGTTGATCCGTCTACTGGTTTGTTTGTGCATTATGGATTAGTGGAAGATGATGCCAATACGGTGGTTTCAATCCTGGAGGACGCCCAAGGAACCCTGTGGATAGGGACCTATGCGGGGTTGGGCCGGTTCAACCAGGACAGTGGGCAATTCGAGTTGGTTCAAATGGCGGAGAACAACCCAGCCCGCCTGACGGGTTTTAAGATTCTGGTCATCCAGGAAGGCCAGGGGGGCACTTTGTGGCTGGGAACCCTGGGAGCAGGTTTGTTGCGCTATGATCCGGCTGCTGGCCAGGTAATCTCTTATCTGGAACAAAGCGGTGTGAATAATAATATTGTCTACGGCATTCTGTCTGATGCAACAGGAAATCTATGGTTAAGCACCAACCAGGGGCTGACCCGCTTTAACCCTGTGAGCGGCGCCATTAAAAGCTTTGATGTGAAGGATGGCCTGCAAAGCAATGAATTTAACGCGGGAGCATTTTTCCGTGGGGGCGATGGCCGGCTCTATTTTGGGGGCGTGCAGGGATATAACGTATTCGATCCATCCCGCATCACTGAAAACACTTACATTCCACCAGTCGTATTGACTTCGCTAACCCAAAATGGCGTTCCAGTCCAAGCCCGGGGAGATGTGGGGGCCTTGCCTGAGGTGGTGCTGCGTTGGCCAGGAAATTATTTTGAATTTGAATATGCTGTTCTCAACTATCACCAACCAGAGAAAAACCAATACGCCTATCAGTTGGAAGGGTTTGATGATCAGTGGGTCCAGGCAGGAACACGCCGTTACGGGCAGTATACCAACCTGCCCGGAGGAACGTATACGCTGCATATCCGTGGCGCAAATAATGACGGTCTTTGGAATGAAACCGGGATAGCACTAAAGATCATCGTGGTGCCGCCGTGGTGGGAGACGGATTGGTTCCGGTGGGGGGCGCCGGTGGCTGTATTGTTATCCATCTTCGGCTGGTATTTTCTGCGTATGCGGGGAATCCAGAAGCGAAACCGGCAATTGGCGGCCGAAGTGGAACTTCGCACCCGGGAGATCGAGCAGCGCCGGCAGGTTGCGGAAGGGTTGCGCGAAGTTCTGGTGCGGTTGAACTCCAGCCAGGCTTTGAACGACACCCTGGCCTTTATTGTGGCGCAGGCCAACCGGTTGGCGGGCGCACAGCGTTCGATCCTATTTGAATTAAAAAGCGGCGGTGTACCGTTCCTGACGGCATACGCAGAAAGTGGCAAGGAAGCCGGCCAGGAACCAAAACTCTCGACGATCCAACTGGCGCCGTTGTTAAATTGGATGACGGGAGTGCTCAAGCAGGACAGCCCAAGCGTACTGCGGGATCTGGCTGTCCTGCCCCGCCACAGGAGACCACCCAGCCATGAGGTTTTGCAAGGTGTGCACACTCTGGTGATCACGCCGGTATTGGCTGGAGGAAGGTTGTTTGGTGGCCTGGCAGTCATGTATCCGTTGCGCAAAGTATCCCAGGAGGATATTATCGTCCTCACCTCACTGGCTGACCAGGCGGCTTTGGCGGTGGAGAATGATGATTTGCGCACAAAAGCGGAACAACTCGCAGTCATATCGGAGCGTGCGCGCCTGGCGCGCGACTTGCATGATGCAGTTACACAGTCGCTGTTCTCTGCCAGCCTGATCGCGGAAGCGCTGCCCGCTCTGTGGTCGAAAAATGAGCAGGATGGATTGTCTTTGCTGGCGGAACTGCGCACGCTTACCCGCGGAGCGTTGGCAGAAATGCGCAATCTTTTGATGGAATTGCGCCCTTCGGCGGTGATCGAGGTGCGGCTTTCGGACTTACTTTATCAATTGGCTGAATCGGTCACTGGCCGCACGGGGCTGCCGGTGCGCCTGGATTTGCGCGAAGGGGCCCGCTTACCGGATGATGTGCATGTTTGCTTTTACCGTATTGCCCAGGAGACCCTCACTAATGTGGTAAAACATGCCGGAGCAACAGAGATCAGTTTGAGCCTGACCTATACGGGCGAGAACGGAACAGAACCCGATAGTGAAAAGGTTCGCGTTTCTCTGGAAATATGCGATAATGGACGTGGATTTAATATCTCCAGTGTTGGTCCGGATCATTATGGCTTGATGAATATTCGCGAGCGCGCCGAGGCGATCGGAGCGGAATTAACTATCTTCAGCCAACCCGGAGAGGGAACCCGTGTACGAGTGGTTTGGAGCGGAGAGGTGAAGAGTGATGAGTGAGGTAAAAGAAATTCGTGTGATGATCGTGGATGATCACGATATGGTGCGTCGGGGATTGGCGACTTACCTGCGTGTCACGTCTGATATTAAATTAGTCGGAGAGGCCTCGGATGGAGAACAGGCGTTGGCGATGTGCCAGAGCTGCAACCCGGATGTGATCTTGATGGATTTGATGATGCCGCGCATGGGCGGGATCGAAGCCACCCGGCGTATTCGCGCCCATTTTCCGCAAGTACAGGTGATCGCTTTGACCAGTTTTAAGGAGCGGGAGTTAGTGCAAGAAATGCTGCGCGAAGGTGCGATAAGCTATTTGCTTAAGAATGTCACCGGTGAGGAACTAGTCTCGGCAATCCACTCAGCAGTTGCCGGGCGGGCCACCCTGGCGCCTGAGGTGACCCAGGAATTCATCCTGTCTATGCAGCAGCCCAAGCCAGGGGATGACCTGACCGAACGCGAGCGTGAAGTGTTGGCATTGATGGTTGAGGGTTTTAGCAACCCGCAAATTGCCGAAAAATTAAGCATCAGCCGTTCCACGGCGCGCGCGCATGTCAGTAACATCCTTTCCAAATTAGGGGTCACCAACCGTTCGGAAGCGGTTTCGCTGGCATTGCGAAAAAAACTCGTCAAATAAACAACCTGGATATAGTTCAATTGTCCTACCGATAAATCCCCCCGGCGTCTGATGTAGACAGGGGGGATTTTGGTTATCTTGATATTCAAGTTCCCCCACATTAATAACATCGTTATCCGCTAAAAGAGAACACAAAATGCAAACTCGCGCTTCCACGCAGAGGCGCCGGGGCGTGCTTTGTGTTGGCATTGGCAAGAAGGAGGTGCACGAAGAAGATGATTCGTGATTCTGGTTTGACATTGGATTTCAAAACCCATAACAACAGGAGAGAAGATTATGAAAACTAAGAAATGGATGAGTGTCATGGCGCTCTGGGTGGCGATCAGCCTGATCCTGGCGGCTTGCACACCCGAAAAGATCGTTGAAACTGTGGTGGTGACCCAGGTAGTGGAAAAAGAGGGCACCCCGCAGGTAATAGAAGTGGTGGTCACGCCGACTGCTCAGCCGGAAGCTGTAGCTGAAACCCCCTCGGTGGATGATCGGTCAGAGGTGGTGCGCTTTGCCATGCTATCCGACATCGACGGCATGAATCCTTTCTATTTGCTGGATGTCACCGGGCAAAGCTATTGGAATTATGTAGTGACAACTGGTTTCTATCCGGCCCTATACGTGGTTTCAGACCAACGTTGGGATTATATTCCCTACCTGGCGGACGGCGAGCCGGGCGAGATTGTTAAAGAGGGAGACCTGTGGGTGGGAACGGCAAAGTTGAAAGAGGGCTTGAAGTGGAGCGACGGAAGCGCTCTGACTGCCGAGGATGTAGCCTTCACCGCCAATACCGTCTTGCTCTTTGCCCTATCCGGGAACTGGGTTTCTTACTACAACCCGGATGTGCTGGATCGTGTTGAAGCTGTAGATCTGCTGACCGTTAAGTTTTACTTCAAGATCCAACCCGGCATCCCGGTCTGGCAATACGGCGCGCTTTTTGGCCCGGTGGTTAATAAAGCCTATTGGGAACCCAAGATCGCTGATCTGGTGACGCAGGCCGGGGCGCTGGATCGTACTTCGGCAACCTATTTGGAAGATGTGGCGCCTATCCAGCAGACATTGGAAGCGCTGACCACCGAGGGTGAACCAACTTACGGTTCGCTAAAATTCAAGAAGTGGGAACAAGGCGCATACGCAGAAAATGAAGTCAATGAATTCAATTACACCGTAGGAATGATGGTGGATGAGTTTGCCAACGGCGCCTACCGTGAGGCAATGGAAAAAGCCAACTATGAGTTTGTGGCTTACGGCGATCCAACCGGCGACCTGGCCCTGGAAGTGCCTTACGGCCCGTTCTTTAACACGGTGTTGTATCCCATCTACAGCCAGGATGCAGCCTACCTGGCCTTGCAAAGCGGCGAGGTGGATATCGTACTCAACCCGAGCGGCCTTTCGCAAGGCGTGCGAGACCAGTTGAGCGGGAACTCGAACGTTCAGATCGTCCGCAACGCGCAGAATGGTTTCCGTTATATCGAGTTCAATCAGGCCAAGCCCTACTTCAATGGCGATACGGGCAAGGCTGTCCGCCAGGCAATTGCTTGTCAGATCGATCTGGATTTTCTGACCCAGAATGTGCTGCAGCGCCAGGTGGAACCAGTGTATACGCTGGTGCCATCCGGATTGACCTATTGGTACAACCCTGATGTACCGATCTTCTGCCAGGGAATGAGCGAAGGGGAACGCATCACTGAGGCGGTGCGCATTTTGACCGAAGCTGGTTTTAGCTGGGATGTTGCCCCTAGCTATAACGACGGGGGCGGTTCCTCAAAGAGTGCCGGTGTGGTGTATGGTGAAGGCATGAAATTACCCGATGGCACGTATTTCCCTGAGATCACCATGCAGGCTCCCGGTCCCGGTTACGACCCCTTGCGGGCTACCTCGGCAGTCTACATTGAGCAGTGGATGCGCCAGTTAGGCATCCCGGTGACAATGGAATACACCCCATTCAATACCATCCGCGCCAACGAGAACTCCGGCGACTTCGATATCATCATGCTGGGTTGGGGGCTAGGCGTCTTCCCCTCCTACCTGTGCGACTTCTTCACCGGTTCAACAGGGGTGGCCGATGGCAGCGACAATATTGCCTATGTTAGCCCAACCTTGAACCAACAGTGCAAGGCATTCTATGAAGCGACCGATCTTGAGGTTGCCCGGCAGATCGCGTTCGATATGCAGGTAACGATTGCCACCGAACTGCCGTACATCACCCTCTTCACGAACCCAATCTATGATGCTTACGCCACCACGATCGACTATCCTTTTACCACCGTTTTTGATGGTATTCAGGGGATCTATGGGGCAGGACACCTCGTCCAACCTAATTCCAAGCAGTAACTGTTCGTAAACGCTGGGGGGATGCCTGCTGGCATCCCCCCAGATTCCCCACACAAGCTGCGGAAGGGCAAGTTCTTATTTTTTGGAGGTTCGTATGTGGAAATTTCTTCTTGGCCGCCTGGGACAGATTGTGATTACTTTGTTCGTTTTCCTGATCCTTTCCTATGTGATCTTGGATGCGCAGCCGGGCGATATTACCCTGCAATATATGAATCCTCGTTTTACCGAAGAACAACGGCTGTCACTGGAGCACCGCCTGGGATTAGACCGCCCGGTGCTGGAACGCTTTTTCCAGTGGTTGGCAAATACAATGCGCGGCGACCTGGGAGATTCTTTCGCGCTAAACAAGCCTGTGATGGATGTGATTGTGGAACGCGCGCCGCGCACCATTTTCCTCTTTCTCAGCGCAACCATCCTGCAATTCTTGATCGGCTATTATTTGGGACGCGTGCTGGCCTGGAGCCGCGGCACGGCCCTGGAGTACGGCATTACCGTAGTGGGGGCGGTGATGTTCACCATTTTTACTCCCTGGTTCGCCTTGATCATGCTGTGGTTGTTCAGTTTTAATCTTAAGTGGTTCCCGTTGGGTAAATTTCTTGATCCGACCCTGTGGCGCAAGATCCCGGCAGATTCTTCGATCACCTCGAACTCGGTCTTTAATGATCTGTTGCTGACCATGACGGTAGTGGCGGTATTGATCAGTCTGCTGTACTTCTTCAGCCGCAGGCTGGAACGCCATGTGGCGCGCTTGGTTTTTTGGGGAGGAACGGTGCTGTGCGTGACCGGCGCGCTGCTGATCTGGGTGCTTAATCCCTATGGATACCTGGCGGGGGATATCCTGCATCACCTGGTGCTGCCGGTGGCGACCCTTACTATTCTTAATTTCGCCGGGACAATGCTGCTGACACGCACGACTATGCTCGAGACCCTGCGTGAGGATTACATCATGGCAGCGCGGGCCAAGGGTATTTCTGAGCGCCAGGTGCGCGACCAACACGCTGCCCGCAATGCGCTGCTGCCGGTCTTCACAAACCTGATCATTGCGCTGCCTTTTATTATGGGTGGCGGAATCATCACCGAAACCGTTTTCTCCTGGCCAGGGATGGGTCTGACCCTGTTGAACGCATCCAATTCCGGCGATATCCCGGTGGTGATGGGCGCTTCGTTGTTCCTGGGGGTGTTGTCGCTCTTCGCTCACCTGATCTCCGACATCACCTACGCTTTTCTCGATCCACGCATCCGCTTTGCATAGGAGAATGACATGACCACTCTGGATACCCCTTTCAATATTCAAGAGCCTTTGTGGCGGATCCGCTTACGCGCCAGCTGGAAATCGTTGGCGGCCAACTGGGCTTTATTTGCTCAGAATAAGATCGGCCTGATCGGGTTGGCGATCATTGCCTTCTTTGGGTTGATGGCTATTCTGCATCCAATCCTGATGAACACGATCTGGGATCCCAAGATCTATGATCCATTCATTGGTAATGATCCGACCATCTATGTCCATCCTTCGCCGCCCTCGGCAACCCATTTACTGGGTACGGATCCAATGGGACGCGATGTGTTAAGCCAGTTGATGTACAGCACCAGCAATGAATTTGTCCTGGGTTTGTTGGCAGCGATCATCACCGTGGTGATCGCCACTTCGATTGGCGCTATCTCGGCATATTTTGGTGGATGGATCGATGCGATCTGCATGCGCCTGGCAGACCTGGTCAATCTGTTGCCGTTCTTTGCTTTGCTGGTGGTGCTCAGTTCATTCGTACGCATGGATATGTTCATGCTGGCAGTGGTGATCGGCATATTATCCGGTTTTGGCGGATCGACGATCATTTTCAAGGCACAGGCGCTGACGATCAAAGTAAAACCATACATCGAAGCAGCGCGGGTGGCGGGCGGCGGGCACATGCATATCATCTTCCGCCATATCGTACCTAACCTGATGCCACTGGCCTTTCTGACCATGATGACCACCGTGACCAACGCCATCTTTTCCGAGGCGGCGCTATCTTTCTTTGGACTGTTGAATATTCGCATGAGCTGGGGCATCATGATCTATACCACCCAGACCGCCGGATACATGTTGCGCAGTATTGATTATTGGTATTTGATCTTTCCGGCGGGTGCTTCCATTACGCTATTATGTTCAGCGTTTTATCTGGTGGGGCGGGCGCTGGATGAAGTAGTCAATCCCCGTTTGCGCCAACGCTGATAGGAGGAATTTACTATGAGTGAGCAACCCTTGTTGAGCGTGCAAGACCTGACCATGGTATACAAGACCCGTAAGGGGATGGTTTCGGCAATCGATGGCGTAAGTTTCAACCTGCGTCGGGGTGAATCGATGGGGTTGGTGGGTGAATCTGGCTGCGGGAAAACATCGGTGGCAATGACCCTGTTGCGGTTGATGGCCGATAACGCGGTAATCCAGAAAGGAAAGATATTGCTGGACGGTGCAGACCTGGTGAGGATGAGTGACCAACAGATTCGCGATGTGCGCTGGAAACGCATTTCAATGGTATTCCAGGCGGCGATGAATGCCCTGGATCCGGTGAAGCAGGTCGGTGAGCAGATCCTGGAAGCAATCTACCGGCATGAACCAAACATCACTACAGCGGATGCCCGCTTGCGGGTGGTAGATCTGTTCCGGTTGGTGGGGATCGACGCGAAAATGATCGACCGTTACCCGCATGAATTTAGCGGGGGAATGCGCCAACGGGCGATCATTGCCATGGCATTGGCTTGCAATCCGTCCCTGATCATAGCGGACGAGCCCACCACCGCACTGGATGTGATCGTACAGGATCAGGTGTTGCGAGAACTGCGCCGCATCCAAAAAGAATTGCAGATGAGTATGATCTATATTTCGCACGATATAGCTGTGATCGCCGAGGTGGCAGAGAAGATCGGGGTGATGTATGCCGGCCGCTTGGTGGAACTGGCCGGGGCGCGGGAGATCTTCAAGTCTCCACGCCATCCCTATACGGCTGCTCTGATGTCAGCTTTTCCAAGCATTAAAGGGCCAAAGACCCACCTGGAGGCGTTGGGAGGCGAACCACCCGATTTGCTCTTCCCCCCCGGCGGCTGTCGTTTTCATCCACGCTGCCCGTTCGCCAGCGAACATTGCGCGCATGAACAACCCCCCTTTGTACCATTTGACCAAAACAAGGAGCATTGGATAGCCTGTTGGTATCCGGTCGCCCATTCCAGTACCCTAATTCCAGCGGAGGTTGAGCAATGAACGCGCCGGTCCAGACAGTTCCTTTAGTTAAGGTGGAGCATCTGAAGATGCATTTCCCGGTTGGGGGCATGTTCCTCAACCGTTCCAACGCCTGTTTATTCGCGGTGGACGATATCAGCTTTGAGATCCCGTCCGGCCAGTCATTGGCGCTGGTAGGGGAATCGGGCTGCGGCAAGACCACCACCGGAAAATTGCTGGTGCGCCTGTACGATCCAACCGCTGGGCATATTTACCTGCGCGGATCGGATGGTGATTTAGCGGACCTGGCGAGGATGCGTGGCGGCAAATTGAAGCAATTTCGCCGTCGGGTTCAGATGATCTTTCAGGATCCTTATGAGTCGCTTAATCCGCGCCTGACCATTTTTGACGCGATCGCCGAGCCATTGGTGGTGCAGGGCATTGGCAACTTGCCGGAGCGTGAGGAGCGGGTGGCGCATTTGCTGGAGCAGGTTGGGCTGACGCCCGCCAGCAGCTTTATTTTTCGTTATCCACATGAACTCTCCGGCGGGCAGCGCCAGCGGGTGGCGATTGCCCGCGCACTGGTGGTAAATCCGGATTTTGTGGTGGCAGACGAGCCAACCTCAATGCTGGATGTATCCATTCGTACCGGAGTGATGAACCTGATGATCGAGCTGGCGGAGAAGCTGGGTTTAAGTTACCTGTATATCACACATGACCTGGCGGTGGCACGCTACACCAGTCAGCAGATCGCGGTGATGTACATGGGTAAGATTGTGGAACGCGGCGAGACGGAGGAGATGCTGGCGCATCCGCTGCATCCCTACACGCGGGCGTTGCTCTCGGCTGTGCCGGTCCCCGATCCCGATTATGCTCGTTCGCAGCCGGATATCAAAGGGGGCATCAGCAAGCCGATCAACCCGCCGCCGCGCTGCCGGTTTTACGACCGCTGCCCGTTGGCCGATGCGGTTTGCCAGTCTATGGATCACCCGCCGCTGGAGGATAAGGGGGGGAATCATTGGGCGGCGTGTTATAAAATTTGACATCGGGGTGCCTGGCCGTGGACAGGCACCCCAAAATTTTAAATAGTAGACACTGCCCTGGTAACGTTGTGGATCCAGCGGCGGGAGCGGAAACGCCACCAGGCAATGAAAAACTTGACCATTTCTTCGCTCATAATGATCAGGTAGACCCAATGCACTTCGAGATGGAAGACAAAAGCTGAAAGGAGGGCAGTGGGTACGCCGATCACCCACATGGTGCCGGCATCCATGAGAAAGCCGAAGCGGGTATCCCCTCCGCTGCGCAAAACGCCCACGATGAGGGTCATATTGGAGATACGCACCCAAAAGAGGAATGCCATCACCAACAGGATCTTTTGCGCATAAGCCGCCGAGGTGGGAGAGACCTTGTAGAGCGAAATAATGGCGCCGGAACCAAGCAGGATCAACCCGCCCATCAGGATCGCACCGCTGATTGCAATTGTCAGGGTACGCCGGGCTAACTGGAAGGCAGTATTTTCCTCCCCGGCGCCGATCTTGTTTCCGATCAGGATGCCGCATGCGTCTGAGATTCCAATAAAGAGGGCGAAGGCCAGGTTCTCGATCGTTCCGGCAATGTTGACCGCAGCGATGGATTCCGTGCCGATATGCCCGTAGACCGCGTTATAAGTGGTGATCCCCAATGCCCACAGGGTTTCGTTAAAAACTACGGGCAGGGAGATCTTCAGGAAGGTTGTGACAAAAGTACGGTCAAAACCGAATAGCTCGCGTGGATGGCCGGCGGCGGGAGTGCGCTGGCGGTAGGATAGGATCAGCAGCAGGCTGCATTCCACCAGGCGCGCCACGGTGGTGGAGAGGGCTGCACCGAGAATGCCAAGCTGTGGCAAGCCGAAATTTCCGAAGATCAGCCCAAAATTGAGCAGCGTCTTCAACGCCAACGAGAAAATACTGACTGCCATAGGAAGGCGCACATTGCCTGTGGTACGCACTACCGAGGCAAAGCTGAATGTGATGGCGGTGAGAATATAACTGAAACCGACGATACGCAGGTAATGGCTGCCGGCCAGGATGACGGCCGGATCACTGGAATAGATGCTCAGGGCAGCTTCAGGAAAGCCCAGCGCGATGATGGTGAACACCAACCCACCGGCCATTCCCATGCTCAGACAAACCCCCAGCACCTTGCGAATGGCTGCCACATCGCGTTTGCCCCACAGTTGTGCGGTGAAGACAGCTGCGCCGCTGCTGATGCCAAAAAGCACAAACGTAAGCAGAAAAGAGATTTGGTTGGCCAATCCGGCGGCGGCCACTGTGGTCTCGCCCATCTGACCCAACATGGCCACGTCCACCAGGTTCAGAGAAGCAGACATGAAGTTCTGGAGGATGATCGGCAGGGCAATCTGGAAGAGTGTGCGGTAGAAGGTGCGGTCTGGATTGTTCATGAGGCAGTATTGTAATCGATTCTCTGCTGGGGCAAAAAAAAGGGGTCTTGTGGGCTGACAACCCGCAAAACCCCAGGAGGCGGAACAGGGCGCCTGCTAGACGCTGGCCTGATTGCGCCCGTATAGGCTTTCACGGATTTGCAGGATCTGGCGGCGGAACTGGTCGTCGCGTTCGATCATGTCGGCTACTTTGTTGCAGGCGTGGATCACCGTGCTGTGATCGCGGCCGCCAAGGGTATCCCCGATTTGCGGGAGAGAGGCATTGGCCTCCTGGCGCAGCAGGTACATGGTCACCTGGCGGGGTAGGACGATCTCGCGCGAACGGTCGCGCCCAAGCAGCTGGTCGGTGGAGATGCCGAAGGAATTGGCAACGATCTTGATCACCTGCTCCGGGTGGATGGTATTCCGTTGAGGGGCCAGATCAGCCAGGGCAACGTTAACCAATTCGCGAGAGAGGGGAGAACCAGACAGGTCGGCAAAAGCCAGGACGCGGGTGAGCGAGCCTTCCAATTCGCGAATATTGGATTGAATCAGGCGGGCAATGGCCTCAATGATCTGATCCGGCACCTGCCGCCCGGTGCGCTCCGCCTTCGAGCGCAGAATTGCCATGCGGGTCTCCAGGTCTGGGGGTTGGATATCGACCGAAAGGCCCCACTCGAACCGCGAGCGCAGGCGCTCTTCCAGAGTGACCATCGCCTTAGGAGGCCGGTCGGAGGAAATGACGATCTGCTTATCCTGGCCGTAGAGGGTGTTGAAGGTATGGAAGAATTCTTCCTGGGTGGACTCCTTGCCGGAGATGAATTGGATATCGTCGATGAGGAGGACATCGATACGGCGGTAGCGCTCGCGGAAAGCAGGTGTGTTGTGAGTGCGGATGGAATTGATCAGGTCGTTGGTGAATTCTTCCGAGGAGACATACAAGACCTGCAAGCCTTGCTGGTGACAGGCATTTCCAATGGCGTGGAGGAGATGGGTTTTGCCCAGGCCCACCCCGCCGTAGACAAAGAGAGGATTGTAGGAGCGGGCAGGCTTATCGGCCACGGCCATGGAAGCGGCATGAGCCAGGCGGTTGCTTGCGCCAACCACAAAGGTGTCGAAGGTGTAGCGGCTGTTGATGGTACTATTGACGGCGGGTTGTTTGGTCTCGCTCAGGTTCTCGCCTTCGCTTTCCTCTACCTCATTTTCCTGGTTCTCGTATCCAGGTTGCCAGACCACGAAATTGACTTCCTGAGGCCGATTCATCATACCGGTCAACAGACGGGTTACGGTGCTGGACAAACGGCTGTCCAGCCAATCGCGGGCGTAAGCATTGGGAACGCCGATGGTGAACTGCTGTTCGTTGTAGGAAACCAATTCGGCGCTGCGGACCCAGGTGTCAAACGCGGCTTTTGGCATCTCCATTTGAAGTTGTCCGATCGTGGCCTGCCAGGCTTGGTGTGCATTCATGGACGTGCTCCTCTCAGAAGATGGTTTTTCGGAGTAAAATATCCGAGTACAAGGTGCAGGGAAGCAAACCCACTGCGCGGGCAGTGGGAAATTGATCTATTAAACCTATACAAATAATGGACTGGCCTGAACTTCCTAAACAGGGGTGAAAGCGCCCCAACCGATGAACCCATTCTAACAAAAAGTCGGCCTTCAAACAAGCGTAAATGGCTACGTCAGTCTAAAAAGAATCGAATTTTTAAGACTGCTAATCTTAAAGGCCCTTTTGGAAAAAAGCGGAATCAAAAATTTTAAGGATGTGCAAAAAAGCCCATATTTGTGGTTGATAAGTTATCCACACCCCCCATATATGGGGTCATATTTAATTTTTGCGCCTTTTTGTCTAGGGCTGGGTCTGCAATACAAAAGAAATCGAGCGCCAAAGGGAATGATTTTGGAGGAATCGTAATGCTTAAAAGTGAATCTCACACAGGAAACAAAGCGGAGAAAAATTGCCCTTGTCGTGTAGTTAAAAATAAGATGTCAAGCGTCCTTTTTGGCATGATTGTTGTATATTCGCTTGAATGACTGATATCACTAGCGTATTGGTGCCATTCGAGTGATAATAGGATAGGTCAGGAGGGCGTTTGAATACAGAACGCCCTGGGCCTTATCTTGCTCAAGGAGGAACAAATGCCCCCAAAGGGACGAATCACTGTGGACGAATCCCTGTGCAAAGGCTGTGCATTGTGTGAAGATGCCTGCCCACAGGATGTGATTGAAATGGCAAAAGAACGGCTCAATGCAAAGGGCTATCATCCGGCAGAGATGCTGGCCGAAGGGTGCACGGGCTGCGGGATTTGCGCTATTGTTTGCCCGGAAGCCGCGATCACCGTTTACCGCGAGCGGATCAACCGTCCAGCCGCGACGAGCAGTAAGGAGGCAGCATGACACGCAACTTAATGAAAGGCAACGAAGCTGTAGCAGAAGCTGCTGTCCGCGCCGGCCTGCAAGCTTATTTTGGATATCCGATCACTCCACAGACTGAACTGCTGGAATATTTGTCGAAGCGCATGCCTGAACTGGGACGCGCATTCGTCCAGGCTGAAAGCGAGCTGGGTGCGGTCAACATGGTCTACGGGGCAGCCTGCACTGGGGCGCGCGTGATGACCTCCTCTTCCAGCCCGGGCGTGAGCCTGATGATGGAAGGATTTTCCTATATTGCAGGGACCGAGATCCCGGCCGTGTTGATCAATGTGATGCGCGGCGGCCCCGGATTGGGCAATATCGCCCCGGCTCAGGCCGATTACAACCAGATCGTCAAGGGCGGCGGACACGGCGATTATTATCCGATCGTGCTGGCGCCGTGCAGCGTGCAAGAGTCGATCGACCTGACCGTGCTGGCCTTTGACCTGGCCGAAAAATACCGCTCGATTACCGTGGTGCTGACCGACGGCAGTATTGGGCAGATGATGGAACCCGCGGAATTGCCGGAAATGATGCCGCTGAAGACCAAATTCCCCGAGTGGGCAACCACCGGCGAAGGCGGACGCGAAAGGCGCGTTCTTAGCTCGATCCACCTCGATCCCCCCGCGGAAGAGAAGGCCAATTTCCGCATCTTGAAGCGCTGGCAGGAAGTCCAGGCCAACGAAGTGCGTTACAAAGGCTATTACCTGGATGATGCGCAGTATTTGGTGGTCGGTTTTGGCTCCACCGGACGGGTAGCGCTTTCAGCGGTGCGCGCGGCGCGCGCCGAAGGGATCAAGGTTGGGCTGCTGCGTCCGATCACGGTCAATCCCTTCCCGACTGCGATCTTGAACGAATTGACCCAGAAGGTCAAAGGCGTATTAGTGGTAGAGATGAATATGGGCCAAATGCTGGAAGATGTGCGCGCGGTGGTGCAGGACCGCCGCCCGGTGGAGTTCTTTGCCCGGGTGGGCGGCGTGATGCCGCTGCCGGATGAGATCCTGCGTGAGATCCACCGTCTGGTGGAAGAACCGCACACCACCCAGGGGCATCCCCGCGACCGCTGGCTGGCCCGCATGACCCAGGGCAATTAAGGAGGTATTAGATGACTGTACAAGCGCTTGAGAACGAACAGGTGGTTTACCAGCGCCCCCGATCGCTGACGGATGTGAACACCCATTACTGCCCAGGTTGCACGCATGGCGTGGCGCACCGGTTGGTGGCGGAAGTGTTGGATGAAATGAACCTGCGCGACCACACGATCGGCGTGGCTTCGGTGGGTTGTTCCGTATTTGCTTACAATTACTTTGATTTTGACTGGGTGCAGGCGCCGCACGGGCGCGCTCCGGCGATGGCGACCGGGGTCAAACGCACCCTGCCCGACCGGGTGGTCTTCACCTACCAGGGCGACGGCGACATGGCTTCGATCGGCATGGGTGAGATCGTGCATGCCGCCGCGCGCGGGGAGAATATCACCACCATCTTCATTAATAATACGAATTACGGCATGACAGGTGGCCAGATGGCTCCCACCACCCTGCCGGGACAAAAGACCACCACCTCTCCCAACGGGCGGGATGTAGAATCGCAAGGCTACCCGATCCGTGCGGCGGAATTGCTTGCCACGCTGGATGGGGCCAGCTATGTGGTGCGACGCAGCATGCACGACCCCAAGAATATTCGCCTGGCCAAGAAGGCCATTCGCATGGCCTTCGAAACCCAGGTGCGGGGGTTGGGCTTCTCCATGGTGGAGCTGCTTTCGATCTGCCCGACCAACTGGGGCATGGATCCGGTCGAGTCACTGCATTGGGTGGAAGAGAAGATGGTTCCCTATTATCCACTCAACGATTTCAAGGTGCATCCGGCAGTGGCCGAGATTCGCATCTAACGGCGGAGGAATTTGATGCAAACAGAGATTATCATTGCTGGATTTGGCGGTCAGGGTGTGCTGTTCGCCGGGCAGTTGCTGGCCTACGCAGGCATGGACAAGGGCCTGGAAGTGACCTGGATCCCTTCCTATGGGCCGGAGATGCGCGGTGGAACGGCCAATTGTACCGTGATCATCGCCGACGAGGAGATCGGTTCGCCGATGGTGCGTAATCCGCAGGCGGTGATCGCAATGAACCTGCCTTCGCTGGATAAATACGAATCGCTGGTGCGGCCGGGGGGCGTGCTGGTGGTCAATTCTTCGATCATTGACCGGCCGGTGAAGCGCACCGATATCAAGGTGGCGCGGGTGCCGGGGAATGAGATCGCCGAAGAGCTGGGCGACCGGCGTATGACCAACATGGTCATGCTGGGCGCGCTACTGGCGAACCTGCCGGTGCTGCCGCCGGAGGCGTTGGAAAAGGCCTTAAAGGAGCATTTGCCGGCCCGCCACCAGAAGCTGCTGCCGCTCAATTCCCAGGCGCTGCACAAGGGCGCGGAATATCTGGCAGAACGGGTGGCGTAGGAAAAAAGAAGTACAAAATTTTCCCAAAGCTGCCCTGCCCTATAGACTTCTTTACAAAAAGAAAAGAGACCCATCATCGAATGGGTCTCTTAATTTTATATTTGTATCTTATTTTTGATTAGGGTGCAGTGATTACTTTATCAAACAAGATTCCAACCATAGGAAGTTCTGTATAATTTTCATTATAGACGAATTCATTGGCGTTAAAATTGGTTCCTGTGAGATCTCCTAGCTGAAGGCCAATAATTGTCTGCGCTTCAAGAGGTTTGTCTAATAAAAATTCAAAGGTTCCATCTTTCGAAATGGTGGTTGAAGCCATTACTTCGCCTGCAAATGAAACATTAACCAGAATAATCGGTACATCTGACGGTCCAGTACCGGTTACCTTTGTGTCGCCCGCCTTCACTGGTTCATTGATGCTAAAATCCGGCCCGCGCATTTCAGGAGGATAAATGGAAGTGGGGGTGCCGATTGGATAACCCTGTTCAGCGGAGGGGGTGTTTTGCACCACAATTGGGTATGCGGTGCCGGCGGGGTTGGCTGTGCTCGTCGCGGCCGGAACCAGCGGCGTCGCGGCGGATGTGGGGGTCTCGGCAGCCGGCGCGCTGCAGGCAGCCAGCACCAGAACCGCAAAGAGGATCAAGATCGAAATTTTTCGAATAGACATGCTCGTACTCCTTTAAAAATAGAAGCTACTGGTTAAGTAGCTTCTATTTTAGCAGATATTACAGTTCTTTGGGGACAATCCCAAGAACAGCAGACTTAGTAGTTAATGCCCTCGTAGTTGCTCATATCCATGGAGCCATTGGGTGTATTTTCGCTGCCCAACAGAACAAGGGGTTGAGAATTTGTGGTATAAGCAATTACACTGAATTCTTTTCCAGCAAGGTCAGCCCAAGCCCAACTGCCACCATCAATGGTGAATTTCGTAGCACCATTTGCTGAAATACCATTGGTGTCGATAGCGCCACCAGCAGGTACGGTAGCTGTGGTGTGGAATGCATACTTGGTGCCGGTTGCATACTGATAGTATTCAATATAGATCGTAGTGGGCTGATCGCCTACATTTTGGATTGTTGCGCCACCATTGCGGGTTCCCAAATAAACTTTCACCATAGGACCAGCAACTTTGGTTGTAGCAGTTGCGGCAGAATATGCGTTGGCTGCAGTCTTCCCTCTCCCGCCAGGAATGGTGCTCATAAGTTTCGCATCGTTAGCAATACCAACCAGTGGCTGGGGATTGTATGTGGCATCATCAAGGGATTCAAACTTGGCAGAGGCGAAGGTGCCGGCGGGCAAGCCACCCAAGTTGCCATCCCATTGGCTGAAGACCGTTGAAGTATTGGGATCAATCACCACGTCTTGAGTGAACACATCACCAATATTTACTGTTCCGGGAGCATTGCTGCCTTTAGCAGTCACGGTCAGAGTGATGCGGACATTGGCTTGGGCAGTTCCCACATTCATGATGGTGATGCCAACTCTGCCCGTACCGCTACCAGTCGTGTATTCATTCTTCATGGAAGCAGCATAAAGGATGGTTCCTTGATCATTGGGAGTGGCCATGCGGGTGCTCAAGACAAAGGCAGCGGGAGAACCAGTATGGGGGTGTTCAACGACAACACCTGCCATCGCTCCGGTGGTAGAGATGATCTTGGCGGATCCAAAGCAGGGAGAGACATTCACAACTGTACCGCAGCCAGAGCTGGCAACAGCGGGCGTGGCGTTTGCGGGGTCAAATATATACATCTTGTTGGCCGGAATGGTGGCAGATTGGGTATGTACCGAGCCATCATTCATTGTATAAGTGATGGTGGCGCTTGCATCTGCGCCAGCAGCCTGGACATACAATGTAGTAGTTTGACCAGGGGTGCCGTAGTTGTGTTTGATGACCGGGATTAACAAAGTGGTATTGACCGCGGAGCTGCCTGCACCTTGATATTGGCCGCTGGCAGTGCCACCGCCGCCAAGGGTACCATTGGTATAATTACCAATTTCCACTACGCTAGCAGCGGGGACGCTGGAAGAAAGAACTACCGAGCCGATGAATCCAGCGGGTAAGGCAGAGGTGAAGCCGATGATGTTACCAGTGGGGTAATCCGGTGCAACGCCTGGATTATAAACCAAGGCATTGTATTGCGCAAAAGTGAAGTTTGAGCTTCCATAGACCGAGGCGGAATCTTTATCGTACGCCTGCATGGTGATGGTTCCAGAGCCGGAGCCGATGTTCTGGACGCGATAAGCTGTCCACCAGCCCGTGCCGGGTAAAGCGGCCATACCGATGCTGGAAATTGCCAGCACCAGGATCAAGCCAATAACTAACGCAATACTCAATTTCTTCATTACAAGCCTCCTGATAGGATGATAGGATAGGTGTTTAGATTATGGCATTATTACCCAGATATAACCATACTTCATTCGGGTTAATTCAGAGTAGAATTCAGGTTTTTCTTTAGGGAATTATAAATAAGCATTATGAATCAGAGTTAGTGTGGTTATTCCGGCTGAATGGGCTTAGCGCCTGTGCAATATCTCTGATCCGAGTTATATCTTGTCGTCTAACGAGACCTAAAAAGAATAATCCTGCCAGATAAATGATAATTCCAGTAATCAATGCCGCCCATTTTTCATAATGGAATAAGAGAGTCATTCCCCCGACCATTAGAAGACCAGTTAAGCTAATGCGCCACACAAAGGAGAAGCGAATCAATGGGTGACCCATTTTTCTCAGAAAATATGCGCACACAAGAAAAAGGAGGATCGAGGTACCTAAACGCACGCAAGCCACACTCCACAACCCGAACGAGGGTGCAACAACCAAATTCAATGTATTGGTAATAATTGCACTGAATAAAGTTGCTTTTGCAACAATTTTTTCTTGAACAATTGCGATAAGGGATATAGAACACAACATGGTTAATGAGTAGCTAATTAAGCTCCAAACAATAATTTGCAGGATAAGGATTGAGGATGAGAATTTTTGAGTAAAAATGAGATGGATTAAATCGCTAGAAAAAATAAATACGATGATTACAATCGGAGTGGTAACTAGCACCAGGAACTCGAAAAGCGTCATGATTATTCTATTAAACTTACCATCAGTCGAGAGAGAGTGGCGCGCCAGTAATGGTAATGCTGCATAGCGAATGCTTTCTGGAAATAAGATAAAGATTCCTAAAATTGTGTTCGCGGCAGTATAAAAGCCTACTGAAGTTTCTCCCAATAGCAAAGAAACGATAATGGTTTCAGCTTTTGTATCAAGCATCATAACAATCGCCAGTCCAAACATCGGAAACGCAATCTTGATAAGTTTGAGACAAAAGTTAAAATCAAGTTGAAATATAAATTCGGGTAGATATTTTCTAGCAAGTAGTGAATTCACTAATAAAGCCAGGTATTCACAACCCATGAGCAATAAGGCAATTGAAAATAATCCGCCATTGCTATTAAGAAACACAAAACCCAGACAAATCTTAACCACACTCAAAATCATGGAAACGATCGAAAGATATTTGATTTTTTCGAACGCCATGAATGCAGCAGAAATCAGCTGGTTGAGGGAACCGGGCAGGATACTTACAGTCAAAAGGAATATAATCTTATTGGTCTCTTGATCATAGTTGGCAAATTGCAAGAAACTGATGATCGCAATGAAGGTCAGGATCGAGAAACCCATCCTGAGAACGATGGCGTTTGAAAAGAAACGACCAAAGGAATTCTGATCTTTTGCCACCTCGCGGGTGAGAATATTTCCGAGACCCCAATAGGAGATCAAGAGTCCAATGGAAAAGTAAGTAAGTGAAATTGAATAAATTCCCGAAGCTTTTGGATCTAGCATTCGAGAAATTAGGATTACTAAAACATAGTTGCCGATTCTGTCGGATGCGTCCGCCATCAGGTTAAAGCTGACATTCTTGATCAGCAAGGTGGCGGCTTTGATCATGGTTGTTTCTCCAACCAGGATGAAAGGTCGCGTTGGAGCAGGTTTTGCAAGGCGAGGATATCCTCTCGGAAGATTGGTGCCAGGTAGTTGCGGTCGGCGTCGGAAATGCTTGCTCGAGATAGATTCTTGTGCCGGACAGCCTCGGTGAATTTCCATCGAGCAGATTCTGGGATGATCTTCCTGGAGATCCAGCGTAGGGGATTGGGCGTGTCAAAAACGCGTTTGATCATTTTTTGCACGATAGAATTGCGTGTTTTACCCGAAACATTCACCTGATAGCTGGCATCCGGTTCAAAACCCACATCCACGCCGACCCATTCAAAAATATTTTTCAGCAGCCCCATCTGATCATGAATCAGATCTTCGTAGAGAAATATCTTGAGCTGTTCTTGTGAAAAAAGGCGATAATAGCGCGCCAATTGTTCGGCATAGAGGCCAACGCGGGTATAGTGCCAGATGGGATCCCAGTTCTGTGCGACTCGCCACTCTTCCTGCTGCAATGCGCGGCGGAAATCCTTTTCCGTTTCGCGCCTGTCGCGCACTAGGTGCATATAGGCGGAGAAGGCGCGCTCCACAGGGTTCCTGAGGATGGCGATCATTTTCACATCCGGCAGCATATTATGAATCCGTTCGGGGGCTTCAGGGCGGTAAAGGTAAGATGTGGAAGCTTCTCCCACTTTGCTGCCGGGCGGGGCTGCCGCGAACAAGGCGCAATACGCCTCAAAATCGGTCACCGCAAGGGGGATGGTATCGCCCGGGCCGGCGGTCATTTTGGAGTGGTCATCAAAGGAGAAGTAGTGCGGTTCTTTTTTGGGGCTCAGGAAGATCTGAGGATGTTGTTTCAGGTAGCGGAAAACTGCCGAAGTGCCAGACTTGGCGGCTCCAATCAATAAAAAATCCGGCAGGTGGGTCATATCAGAACGATTTTACTCGAATTGGCGCCCGCAGGCCATCCCACAGACCGCGCAGGGCGTCTTTGAACGGACCGCGGTTTCCGGCTCCGCGGCGCTTGATGATTCCCCGGATGGCAACATAGCCGAACGCGTACAAGATCAAGAACAATCGGTGCAGACCGTTGCGGGCGTGTTTGCGGTAAAAAAGCATCTTGCTGCGATTCCACTGGTAGGCCCGCCAGGGATTTTCTATTTGCGTGCCAACCTTGTGCCATACTTTGGCATCCGGCACCAGCCAGAGATCATAGCCGGCTTGTTTAACCCGCCGGCAAAAGTCCAGCTCCTCATGATAGACGAGAAAATCGGCGTCAAATTTTCCAGCCTTTTTCAAAACTTCCGCACGGATGAGCATGGCTGCCGCCCAAATATAATCGGTTTGAATTGGCTGGCTGTTATTTGGGCTATCATGTTTGCCGCGCTGTTCCTGGAAGACGCCGAAATGCCAGCCGCTGGCTCGCGCCCCGGCATACCAGATGATATCCGGCTGGTCATAATAATAGATCTTGGGACTGAACAGGCCGCCCGCGGGATGGTCCGCGGCAAATTTTAACAGGATTTGGAGAAAATCCGGCGCAACGACCGTATCTGAATCCAGACGCAGGATAAAATCCGCGCCTTCCTGCAAGGCGCGCTCAAAGCCAATATTGGAAGCCCCTGTAGCGCCCAGGTTGCGTTCTATCTCGATCATAGTGATGCTCGGAAATAATGATCTAACCTTCTCCCGCGTAGCATCTTGTGATGCGTTATCTACAACGATTACCTTCTCATTGAGCAAACCCGGCTTGTCCAACGATCCCAGGCAGGCAAGGAGATCCTCGCAGCGATTAAACGTGGGAATTACAATAAACAGGTTGGCTTGGGACGGCATCATTTTTTAGGGAAATGGTAATATTCCTGACGATCCGCGGTGATCAACGAATAGGATATTTGGGCGAGACAGCCACATAGTTCGTGGTCAAGAATTGCTCGTAAAATTCATTATACTTCTGGATATGCACAAGCAACCCACTCGGCGTCAATCGGTAAAGGTTCATGCCAGCTTGAGAAAACAATTGCCAGAAATCCTTGAAGAATTTTCGTGTATCGATATTGGCGGCGCCAAATTCAAAGGCAACCATGTCGATTTGAGCGCTTTCCAGGGTTTTTGCAGCGCCTTTGAGCGCCTGGAACTCGTAACCTTCAATATCTAATTTTAAGAGATGGATGTGATCGATTTGATTTTCCCGGCAGTATTGATCGATCGTCGTGGTTTTGACAACTTCCGAGAGATCGTAGTGATAATTCTTATGTTCCATGCTGCGCTTGGTCAATGAAGCCCGGATGGAGAGCTCTTTTTCGTACCACAAAATTGACTCACCTTCCTGGTCAGAAATACCTACATTGTTCATGCGGATATTGGGATTTTGACCTGCCGCAGCCTGTAAGGCCTTGAATGTTGCCCGGGCAGGCTCAAAACAATGAATGGAATAGGCAGAAGGAGACAACTGCTCGGTAACCGCCCCCAGAAATTGGCCCTTATTGGAGCCGACATCAAAGATCACGTAGGGAGGAGAAACCAATTTTTGAAATGCTTTCAGAAAAGCCCTTTCGCCACTGTCAGCCACTTCATAACCGGACCCTATCCCCATTAAATATTGATCGGTCTTCATAAAAAATTCCAACCAGCGCTGCGCCAATTGACTTCCGGTCAGGCGGATGAGTATCTTCTTGATCAAGGTGCGTTTCATAATCTCCTTATGCTTTCTGGTTCTATGGGCGCCTTGTGGGCTTGCTTTACACCCCCACCGGCTCCCAGGCACCAGGCAACCTTGGTGAGATAAACAAAAGGAAGCGTGTGCAGATAACGCCAGAACCCCGGCGTTTTTACCAGGATTTTTCCGGTGATAAAAAGAGAAATAAAAGGCGATCCAAAAAGCCAGAACCACGCTTGTTTCATGAGATTATTTTGGAAGCCGCTTTTTCCATGACTGAGGCGCACCTGAACTGCAAAAAATCCGCCCCGCCGGTTTTGCCTCCAGATGGAACGAAAGCCGTTAACAACAGGGGAATGCAGGAGGGTGGCGCGCGGATCGAATAAAATGCGCAGCCCGGCAGCCTTCATGCGCATGGTCCAGTCCAGGTCCTGGGAACGGGCCAGGGTCTCATCTAGCAGACCAACCTTTTGGATCCCTTCGCGTTTTACCGCCAGATTGAGGGTGGGCAGGAAGTTGGCTTCCCGCTGTGGCTGCGTCCACAGGAATTCATGGAACATGGATAGATTATAGACCAATGGCCAGTAGTGGTTGGTCTCGGTGCGCACTCCGCCGCCCACCACATCCCATCCGGCGTCGAGTTGAGCGTGCATCTCGCGCAGCCAGCCGGGCTGCACGATACAATCGGAGTCAACAAACAGGAGGTATTCACCCTGCGCCAGGCGGATGCCGATGTTGCGCGCCACGGCGGCGTTGACCGGAGCAGGTGTGTGCTCAAAGTGAACCCGGTCGGCATAACATTCCTCATCGCCGGGTAGAGCTTGCCCAACCACAATGATCTCCGCGCCTTCGATTTGTTCCTGAGCAAGCAGGGCGTCCAGAACCTGCCCCAGCAGGGGAGATTTCAGATTGGGGATGATGATAGAAACGTGTGGGATAGCCATGATCGCAGATTGGGGTTGGTCAGGATCGAAGGATTACGCCATGTTCTAATAATCGCTGACGGATCGTTTCGGTTATATGTTCAAAGTCTTCGTTGTTGTTCAGCAGGATGTCACATTCCAGGTCGGTGGTGACCTGAGGGCCCAGCCATATTGTTTCGATCCGTTCGGCATCTATAACCGTTTTGAGGATCTCCAGGTCGGCCTGGGTCAGTTCCACAGCGGTCACAATGAGGATCATGCCTGCGTCGATGAAGAGATGGCACACCTCGCCAAAACGGCGCACATGTTCGTGCCAGTCGCTGGCCTGGGGATTGCGCTTCAGGTCGGCGTTCACGCTGTACAGCACGGAACCGATACCGAGGTAGTAGACTTGGCGTCCATCGGCGAACAGGCGACTTTCCAACAAGCCGGCCAGGCGTTTGCGGCCCGCGCCTTTCTGCCCGGTGATGATGACCAGGGTGGCGCGCTGGTTGTGGCGTTCTTCACGCTGGTCCTGGGTGATGATGCCGCGGATCCATTTCTGGTTGCGCAGGTATACTTCCTGGCGAAGCTGAGAACTATCGTCCTGCAAGGCTTCAAGCACGATCCCACCGCCGCATATTTCATACTCGTCCACCAACACGAAGCGGCTGGTATCCGGCAGTCGGTCGGAGGTGTCAAAGGCCATGGGGTGGGCCAGCTTGAGAGTCACCTCGGCCACATCATGGTGGTGAATGGCGGTGCGGGAATTTTGGCTGGCGTAATCGGAAGCGTCGATCACGCGGTGGATGGTTTCCACCTCGACCCGCTCTTTGGCAGTGCCAAGCTTGAGCAGATAAGGGCGGTGCATTTCCAGCGGCTGCTTGCCCAGCCAGAACAGGCTGACGCGCATGCGGGTGCTGACCGCCGGGGCGGGGTCGCCGGCGCGGCTGATGATCTCTCCGCGGCGGATGTAGATCTGCTCGCCCATGGTGAAGCCCACCGCCATCCCGCTCTGCGCGCAGGGCTTCTCCGGTTCATTAAAGGCTACAAATTCCTGGAGATCGGTCTGCTTCCCGGAAGGGTAGACCGCCAGCCGGTCGCCAGCGCACAGGCTGCCGCTGGAGATTGTCCCTGCCACGATGCGCCGGTTGTCGCCCTGGCCGGTGAGTTTATACACGTCTTGAACCGGCAGGCGCATGGGTTGATCCACCAGGGGAAGCTGTTTCTGGAAGGCATCCAATGCCTCCAGGACAGTTTTGCCTTCGTACCAGGGCATCTTGCGGCTGTGGAAGACCACCCCGTCGCCTTCGCGCCCGCTGACTGGAATATAGCATAGGGGTTGGACGCCGATCCCTTTCAGGAATTCTCCATACTCGCGGACAAGATTCTGGTAGACAGCCTGGTCAAAACCGACCAGGTCCATCTTGTTGATCGCCACAACGATGTGCTGGATGCCCAGCATCCATAACAGGTAGCCGTGACGGCGGGAATTTTCCTGCACCCCTTCCCCGGCGTCAATGATCAGCACCGCTGCTTCGGCATGCGAAGCGCCGGTGACCATGTTCTTAATGAACTCAATGTGCCCGGGTGCGTCGATGATGATGTAGTTGCGAATTTTGGACTGGAAGAAAATACGTGCGGAGTCGATGGTGATGTTTTGAGCCTGCTCATCCTTTAGCGCGTCGATCAAGTAGGCATACTCAAAGGGACGGTGATTTTTCGCGCACTGCAACTGCACCTGTTCCAGCTTGCCTTTCGGTAAAGAATTCGTATCTGCCAGCAGGCGCCCGATGATGGTGCTTTTCCCATGATCCACATGACCAACAAAGACCACGTTCATCTGGTCTTTGTCCTGTGGGGAGAGTGCCTTGGGAGGGATCACATGTACCCCTCCTTGCGCAGGGTTTCCAACGTACCGCCGTCATCTTTGTCCTGGGCGCGCCCGGCGCGCTCGGCAATATTGGCAAAGCGGCCCACGCGCAGTTCATCGATGATCTCATCCACGTTGCGCGCCTCAGATTCGACAGGGAAGGTGCAAGGATAGCAGCCCAGCGAGCGGTAGCGCTTGCCGTCTCCCTGATTGTAATAGAGCGAAACCGTGGGAATGTTCTCTTTGCGGATGTATTCCCAGATATTCAATTCCGTCCAATCCAAAAGTGGATGGATGCGTACGTTGGTTCCGGGGGCAAAGTCGGTCTTAAATTGGTTCCAAAATTCAGGCGGTTGGTCGGCGATATTCCATTCGTTTTGGATGTCGCGGGCGGAGAAGTAACGTTCCTTGGAACGTGAACCTTCCTCATCGGCGCGCACGCCCACGATCACCCCGGTGAACGGTTCGGGGTTCGTCTCGGCCTCGTATTGCCCGCTGGCGTGGTTGAAGCGGTAGCGTTTCCCCTTGCCGTTGAGGGTTTGGGTGAGCGCCTGGGTCTTGAGGGCGCCACAGCAGGTCAGGCGGTCCACGGCGCCATCCGGGAAAGTTTGCTTGTTCGCCAGCGCAGTCTCGTTCACCCCCACCACCATATCCAGGCGCATTTCACGCACCAGGCGGTCGCGGTAAGCAATCATCTCGGGGATCTTGAAATGGGTGTCGATATGGACGAGTGGAAACGGGACGTGCCCGAAGAAGGCTTTACGCGCCAGCCAGAGCAGTACAGTGCTGTCTTTGCCCATTGACCAGAGCATGGCCAGGCTCTTAAAATTTGCATAGGCCTCTCGAAGGATGTATACACTTCGATTTTCCAGTTCTTCCAGGTAACCCAATTCGCTTCACCTCGCTGTGTTGTGTCCCTCATTATATCACGCGGGCATTTTGGAGCGCTTCGATCACCTGTGCTGCGCAGGCTTCGATCCCCATCTGCCCGCTCTGCAACACTAATTCAGGATTTAATGGAGGTTCATAGGGGGAATCAATACCGGTGAAAGACGGCAAGCCTCCGGCGCGGGCTTTTTTGTAGAGCCCCTTGGGGTCGCGGCGTTCGCAGATCTCGAGGGGGCAATCCACAAACACTTCCCAGAATCCTGCGGTTGGGAGAAGCGCGCGCGCCGTGTCGCGGTCTTGCCGGAATGGGCTGATGAAGGCGGTCAGCACGATCAACCCCGCATCGTACATCAATTTGCACACTTCGCCAATGCGGCGGATATTTTCGCTTCGCCCGGCAGCCGAAAAACCAAGATCCTTGTTTAACCCGCCCCGGATGATATCCCCATCTAGCAGATAAGTGTGGGCGTGGTATTGCTGGTTGAGGATCACTTCGACTGCGTTGGCGATGCTGCTCTTCCCGCTGCCAGAGAGGCCGGTGAACCATAATACCAGCGGCTGATGTCCCTTGATCCGCGAGCGTTCAACGTGGGTCAAAATCGGGGCAGGGGGAAAGATCAATTTACGGCGGGTAGGCATATTCTAAAAGTAGATCAAATACAGGGTGCGGATCTGCAGGAAGATGATCAATAACCCAACCGTGATCATCAAAGCCTTGACCGGGATCTTCTTGGTCAGCAAGGCACCCAACGGAGCAGCAATCACCCCACCGATCAACAGTCCAAGCGCCACCTGCCACTGCGTCAGGCCGATGGTGGCGAAGAAGGTGACCACCTCGGCAAAGGTGACAAAGAACTCGCTCAAGTTGACCGAACCGATCGATTTTTGGGGGGAATGGCCGGTGGAAATGAGGGTGGTGGTGACCACGGGGCCCCATCCGCCGCCGCCTACCGCATCCATAGCGCCGCCAACGAATCCCAATGGAATGAGCAGCCTGCTGTCCGGTTGCCGTTCTTCCCGGTTTGGTTTGAAGGCTTTATACATGATCCGCAGTCCCATGATTAGCAGGTAAATGGCAATGAATGGTTTGATATCGTCGCCAGGAATGCTGGTGAGGATATAGGCGCCGGTGATCCCCCCCAGAACCCCGGGGATGAGCAGCCGTTTGACCAATTCCTTATTGACATTGCCTAATTTCCAGTGTGAGAAGCCGGAGATGGCAGTGGTGAAGATCTCGGCCGAGTGGACACTGGCGCTGGCTGCAGCCGGGGGAATCCCCAATCCGAGCAGGAAGCTGTTGGCGCTCACCCCGTAGGCCATTCCCAGACTGCCGTCGATCATTTGGGCAACGAAACCCACAATGATTACAATGATGAAATTAATATCCATGTTGCTCCTGCCGTACGATGCGATTGGCTAATAATGCCAGACAAACGATCTTCGATCCCTTCAATCATACCATTATGTGGAATTTTTTACCCCTTCAGGAGAGATTGCAAATAATCTCTGGCTTTTGCGCCAGTCCGGGCCAATGAAAATTGATCGACAAACAATGCATGTCCATTCCGGGCAATATTCAACCTTAAGGCCGGATTGCTCTGCAATGTTTGCATAGCGCGGACCATATCATCCAGATCGTTTCGCCTGCAAGTTAAGAGGTGGACTCCGGATTGGAAGAATTCTGCCAGGGCCGGACTTTCTCCTGACAGGGCTGTCTTTTGCAGGGCCAGGCTTTCATAAACTTTGTTGTGGATAGAGAGATGCGCCTGTGCAGCATTTCCAAAGGAAACCAATATGACATCGGCCTGGTGCAGGTGGTCAAGCAGCTCACTCTGAGGCAGCCAATCTAAAAAGATTGCATTTTGCAAGCCTTTCTCGCAAGCCAGGGCAATGCTCTTGGCTTTTTCGGATCCTTCGCCGATGAACTCAAAGATGAAATTTTCTTGCGGTAATTTTGCGGCGGCTTCGATCATCAGTGGAACATCATGATTGGGAGTAAAGGTGCCGTAATAGATCGCTCGTAGGGGCTGGGCAGGGGAAGCGGGAAGAGGAGCAGATGGGGTGAAGATGCGGTCGTCTGCACCCAGCGGGATGATGGTGAATTTCTCTGGCGGAACCCCGTAGGTTCCTGAAAACCAATCCGCATAAGTCCGCGTATCCATGATCAGATGATGGGGAAGTTTACAAGCCCACCGCTCGATCGATTTCATCATCTTGAGCGTTAACGAATTTTTTTCCCCAAGCCCCCGGTCTTCAGCCGTGAGAACAACGGACATTAAAATATCCCATACCAGAGGCCGGCGTTTGAGCCATGTGAGCAGGCGCGCCAGGAATACATCAAACTGACCGGGATAGCCGACCACCATTACGTCAAAATCTTTCACTTTCCTGTATTGCCAGATCAATCTGGCGTAGGTGGATACTACACGCCACCAGAAGGCAGGGCGGAACCACCCGCCTTTGGTGACGGCCACCCGATCTTCCACGCCGCGCCACAGGGTTTGGTGACATTCGATCACCTCCACACCGTTTTGCCGCAACCCTTCGATCATGATCCGGTTGCGGGAGTAATCGGCGCGGTAGGTTCCAAAGTAGCATACGATCATGAGGAAAACTCGAATTCTGGGTAAGGATGGTCATTCGCCGCACAAATGGCTGGGGGGAATATATGGGTCCCCGGCCTTATATTGCTTCGGATTGCATCCTGGCGATCAGTAATTGGTTCCCGCCAAACAGGAAGGTGCGGTAGGCGAATATTTCAAAGGGAAAAGGCGCCACAAGATTAAAGAGCTCTTGGCGGGTAAAAATATGTTTGTGATCTTCGGTAGCTTCGTAGTAGAAAAGGTTAACCCGTGCTCCCAGGTCGTGAACCCACGCGCCAAAACGGGTTGGGGTGGTAAGGAGGACAATGCCGCCCGGGTTCAAGCAGGCCGGGAGTTGTTGGATCAAAAAAGATGGATGCCAAAGATGTTCCACCACAGCCGCCAGGATGATCGAATCAAATTTCTCGTTTAAATCCAGAGCTTGATTATCCAGGTCCCTTTGGAAGAATTTGTGTTGAGGATACGTGTCTATGTTCCGCTGGATCGCACGTGGGTTGTGGTCGACCCCGGTGTATTGGCAGTCAGCCGGCAATTTGCCAAGCAACGGGCTGCGCCCGCATCCCAGGTCCAGAATGGAACCGTGAATGTAGGGAAGAACAAAGTTCAAACGCTGATTTCGAATCCAGTTTGAAAGCAGAGGATGTCGTTTTCTTGTCATTCTTGTGTGTTTTCCCGATCGTTCTTTTTGATGCGGTAGAGAATTTCTTCTAATAATTTTCTGTTGAAAGAAATCAGATCTGCAACCAGGCCGATCAGCCAGGTCTGGAAGCCGATGATGAGCAATATAGCTGAGAGGATGAGGGATTGAACGTGACCGCCGCCTTCACCTTGCAGAGCAAAAATGACAAACCGCACAGCTAACACAACGCCCGCCAGGAAGAGGATCATCCCTAAATAAAAGAAAACACGCAACGGCCGGTAGACGGTGTAAGCGCGCATGATGGTGACAGTGGAGTGAGCCAGGTAATCCCAGATCCCGCGCATCAGGCGAGAGGGACGGGTGGGCGGGTTGGTGCGCACGGGAACGAACATGACCGTGGTGCGCCGATTGCCGGCCTGGATGAGCGTCTCAAGGGTGTAGGAGTAATCTGAGAGGATATTGGTGCGCAGGGCTGCTTCGCGGCTGATGGCGCGGAAACCGCTGGTGGCGTCCGGGATAGAAAATCCAGCGGTTCCGGCAACTACCCGGCTGCCCAGGGTCTGCAACCTGCGCTTGGCGGGCGAGAAGGCCGCGTTATGTGCTACATTCCGGTCCCCAACTACCAGTTCCGCCTTGCCTTCCAGGATCGGCTGGACTAATTTAAGGATATCGTCTGCGTGGTACTGGTTATCGGCGTCGGTATTGACAATGATATCGGCGCCGAGGCGCAGGCTGGCATCCAGCCCGGCGGCATAAGCGCGCGCCAGACCAGCATGGTGGGGCAGGTTGACCACGTGGTGCGCCCCTCCCGCGCGGGCAACCCCTGCCGTATCATCCTTACTCCCGTCGTTGATGACCAGGATCTCCACTTCATCCACGCCGGGGAGCTGGCGTGGCAGCAACCCAAGCGTGTGTGGGAGAATCTCCGCCTCATTAAAGCAGGGGATTTGGATAATGACCTTCATGATTAATCTTGAGTATACCATCAGATTCAAACAAGCTGGCAAGGGACGTTCTTCCAGATCCACAATCTACAAAAATTCAAATGAGGTCGCGCTTATTGACAACTTGTGTATATTAGATTATTATCTAACCCGTTAGACAATTATCTAATACGAGTTGAATGTGGCAATTATTCGTTGGGAATCCGGTACGGCCTATGACCTCTTTGTCAGCCTGTATGTGCTGCACAAACCGGTTCATTTTGGGCTCCGCCCGGCCTGGGCAGCGGGGGTTCGTTCCCGTCAGCCGGCAGCCCAGCGAGAATTTTTGGAACAGGCCTATCAATTCTTGCCGGTCCCATTGACATGGCTTCACGCGCAGCCCGGCAGCCGAAATGCCGGGGATGTGTTGGATGCCCTGGGCCGTGTGGATGCGGCCAAGCGTCTGGCAAAGTTGATGCTTTCATGGGATAACGCTCCAGATGAGATTGGTTTGCTGGAACAAGTTGCCGCGTCGGGAAACTGGACCTCCACAGATGTAGAGCGCCTGCGAGGATTGCTTGCACGGCGGGGTGTGCAACTTTCCACGGCAATCCTGCAATCGATCTGCCGTGCGTGGAGCCAGGTGGAAGAATTTGGCGAGAAATATCTGACAGCTTTGACCAATTACTATGATGTTTTCTTTGCCGAAGAGGAAGAACGCATACGGCCAGAGCTGGCACTTGGGTTGGCTGAGGCGCAAGAACGGGCTGACCGTTTGCCCCTGCCGCGCCTGCTGGACGAGCTTTCGGGTGGGGTGCAGTTCGACGCGCTGCTGCCGGATGAAGAAATGATCCTGGTGCCTTCTTATTGGAGTTCTCCGCTGGTGTTTTATAATCGTCTGAATGCCGAACAAACGCTGATGGTGTTTGGTTGCCGGCATGAAAGTGAGCCGCTTGTGCCAGGAGTGGCCTTGCCGGGCGGGCTGGTAGGGGGCCTAAAAGCGCTGGCAGACCCTTCGCGGCTGCGCATTTTGCACAACTTGGGGGAGCAGCCGCTCACCCCCAGCGATTTGGCGCGCAGGTTGCGTCTGCGCCCGCCGACGGTGATCCACCACCTGAATACGTTGCGTTTGGCCGGTCTTGTACAGGTCATCCTGCAGGAACAGGGCGAACGCCGCTATGCGCTGCGCGGGGAGGCGCTGCGCAAGATCTCGAAAAATTTGGATGAATTCTTACAGTCCTCTCAAGAGGATTGATTATTGGAGGAAGATTTGCAAAACGCCGCATCCCCATCTCGCCGCCCAAATGTACTGGCCACTTATCTATCTAACCTGAGCGCTTTCAGTCCGAATTCGCGCCGCTATCTTTATTACACGGTATTGACCGGGGCGTCTATGGGCGTGTACCGGCTGTTGTTTAATTTCTATCTGCTTAGCCTGGGTTATGAACGGGGCTTTATTGGTAATTTGGTCTCCGTCAGCAGCCTGACCGCCTTAATTGTAGCGCTGCCGATCGGTTATCTGGGAGACCGTTTGGGACGAAAGCCGGCCATGTTAATCAGTGGTGTAGCTATGCCTGCTGCGATCCTGATCATGATCTTGCTGCCTTTCCAATGGGTCTTTATTGTGATGAATGTGTTCTTGGGATTGGCACAAAGCCTCAGCGGCGTCACGACCGGGCCTTTCCTGATGGAGAACAGCACCCCAAAAGAGCGGACCTACCTGTTCAGCTTTGCTTTGGGTTTTTCGATGCTGGCCAGTTCGTTGGGAAACTGGTTGGGGGGGTACCTGCCGACCTGGTTGGGTTTGAATGTGGGTGCGCAGGCTACCAGTCAGCTGGCTTACGCACTTTCCCTGCTGGCGATCAGCGCTGCTTCTTTGGCGGGTGTGATGCCGGTGCTGTTGATCAAATCCCCGCGGCTGAGCAAAGCGGAACGAGCAGATTTTGCACCATTTTCTTATATCATTGAGAATAGGGGAAAGTTATCCCGCCTGGTTACCCCAACCTTGATCACGTCGATCGGCGCGGGATTGATCATGCCTTTTATGAATGTCTTTTTCCGTGTGCAATACCGTCAAACTGATTCGGTGATCGGCACCTTGTTTGCTCTGGGCTCGTTGGCCATGGGAATCGGCATGGTGATCGCACCCCCGTTGGCGGATAAGCTGGGGAAGATTCAACTGGTTGTATTGACACAGGGACTGTCGATCCCATTCCTTATTCTGCTTGGATTTTCGCCATGGTTCGGGGTGGCGGTATTTGCTTATTACATCCGCGCCGGGTTAATGAATATGAGCGGCCCGGTATACCAATCGTTTGTGATGGAGCAAGCTGATCCGAGAGCGCGCGCCACTGTGGCCAGCCTGAGCAGCATGTCCAGCAATTTCGGCTGGGCAGTCAGCCCAACCATCAGCGGCTATATTCAAGAATCGAGTGGATTTTCACCGGTCTTTATTCTGACGATCATCTTGTATTGTTTCTCGATCTACCTGTATTGGGCTTATTTCTGGCGCGGGGATTTTCGCAAGATCTTGCATAAATCGGAACCTGAAACGCCGGCAGAAATGTAACTTTTTTACCTATGGAGAAATCAAATCATCAGGTACTTTTCCAGAGTGTTCTGGAGGAGTTTCGGAATCCGAATTTGAGGAGAAGAATTGACAGATGGAAATGGTGATTGATTTTCCGGGCGGTGCGCGAGTGGACGCACATTTTGATCCTTACACAGTCAAGACCGACCAACCCCCGATGGGCGGGGGGGAAGGTTCTGCGCCCACCCCCTTTGCAGTATTTCTGGCCTCGATCGGCACCTGCGCGGGGATTTATGTGCTGGGTTTTTGCCGCCAGCGCGGGCTTTCAACGGACGGAGTGCGAATTGTGCAACGGGTACATCGCAGTGCAGCCACCGGAATGGTGGAGAAGATTGACCTGGAAATCCAGGTTCCGCCCAGTTTTCCGCAGAAATATTATGAGGCGCTGGTACGTTCTGCGGACCAGTGCGCGGTGAAAAAGCACCTGGAAAATCCCCCCTCTTTCAACGTTTTTACCAAAATGGTGGGTTAGTACAGTCATCCTGGACATCTGGTTGATAATACCAGATGTCCAGGACTACACAACACGAGTTTAATTAGACGATGCCAACATGATCGAAGAACCGGTCAGGTTGGTGTGGTATTCGTAGTTCTTGCCAGCCGCGGCCAGGATAATGCGGTAGCCGGGTGTGATTACCTGGTTGCAGGCCATGCTTCCGGTCCCGGCTCCCAGGCATGAATCTGGCCAGTCGACGGCTTCCAGGCTGACCACTTGGATATCTCCCGCGGGAATATTCAAGTTATATGCCAGGGCATCCACGGCGGCCTGTTTGGCTTGTGCGCCGGGTTCGGCAGGCGTCGGTTCGGTAGTGGGAGTGGCAGGGGGAAGGGGCGTGGAAGTGGCTGGCGCGCCGCAGGCAGAAAGAATCGCCAGGGCAAGCAGACTAAGTAGAACAAATTTTATCTTCATAACTCCTCCATGAATGAGCGTGATTATAACGCAGGCAGGGCAAGAATAACGAGGTAAAACCTTGCCAAAGAGAGGATATTTTTCATCCTTCCTAAGTAGGGCAGGAGTCCCTTCCTTTGCCGGATGTACTCGTTAACCTACTTTGGCATAATAGCATTGGAAATAGAAAGGAGAAAAAGCCATGAACCTCTACAATAACTTCGGTTTCTACGGTCAAGACAGCGCCAGCAATAAATATGGACGCGAATTGGCTGAACGCCATCAGATGGGGCAGCTCTTCCTCATGTTCAGCAGGTGGATGCTGGTCTAACCTATCCAAAGGCAGTCGTTTCAATGATCTTTCATCAACTTCCCCTCCAGTAACCAGACCCTGTCCGCAACAGGGTCTGGTTCTTTAATAAAGCTTTTCCGGTGGTTTGGGATGCCCTATATAAGTATATTCTTAAGTAAGGATGAACATCAGGCGTTGTTTCCTTGCCATCCCTTGAACCTGATGATATGATATTAATTCAGGAGTAATGCATGGCATTAAGAGTGCAGCACCGGCGCGCCGTTCGTTCCACACTTATTACGATCATATTATTAACCCTGCCCTGTTATTGCCTGGGGTTCGTAATCCTGAACTCTTGCGAACGGCCGGTACGCGGCACCCCCACATCCACTTTATTTGTGACCACTCCGGCTGTGACTGGCACGCTTACCTTGACGGGTACGATCACCCCTACCGGTTTGCAAAGCGAAACCCCCACTCCTACGATCACCAATTCTCCTACCCCGGATTTGACCCGCACTGCCCTGGCAGCTTTCCAAACCCCCACCCGCACTGTAACCCCCACTTCAACCCCCACGGTCACCTTTACTGCCACCGGCACTCCTACCCCCACGAACACGGTTCTGCCTTCTGAGACCCCAACTGCTACACTGGAACCCCCCACCGAAACTGCTACTTCCACTTCTACCAATACCCCTTAAGCTGGATGGCAAGATGCCAGCCCCAACTTTTTTCGAGGATGCACACTTAAATGACTGAATTAACCCCATTTCTAAAGCAGATGCTCTCCTTGCCCGGCCTGTCGGCTTACGAGCAGCCCATCCGCGAAGTGATTGCGGAAACATGGAAGCCGCTCAGTGATGAGCTGGAGGTCAGCCCGTTGGGCAGTCTGCACGCCTTGCGGCGCGGGAAGGGCAGCGACCCCCGCCCGCGGATTTTGCTCACTGCCCATATGGACGCGATCGGTTTGATGGTGACTGGCGTGGTGAACGGCCTGCTGCGCGTCACGGAGGTGGGTGGTGTAGACTCGCGCATTCTGCCCGGTACTCCGGTATTGGTGCACGGGCGACGTCCCCTGCCGGCGATCGTTATACAGCCGAGCGACCGGCTGCTGCCCCCTCATTTACACGGCAATCCTGTCAGCCGTGACCGATTATTCATCGATACCGGTCTGCTCCCAAAGGAATTGAACGAACTGGTGCGGATAGGAGACCTGGTCTCCTTTGATACACAGCCGGTGGAATTAAGCGGCGAGACACTATCCGGCCACAGCCTGGACAACCGGGCTTCTGTGGCTGCTCTCACAGTCTGCCTGCAGGAGCTCCAACACATTTCTCATGCTTGGGACGTTTGGACAGCAGCTACTACCCAGGAGGAGGAAACTCTGGGCGGCGCTTTTACCTCACCGTTCACAATTCGCCCCGATATTGCCGTGGCGGTGGATGTGACCTTTGCTAAGGGGCCCGGCAGTAATGATTACCGGACTTTTTCGCTGGGCAAGGGGCCCACGTTGGGGTGGGGTCCAAATGTGCACCCGGCGATCTTCAAACGTCTTAAGGAGATCAGTGAGAAGTTGGATTTGCCGCATCAGGTCGAGGTGATGCCGCGCCATTCCGGTACCGACGCGTTTGGAATGCAGGTGGTGGCAGAAGGCATTCCAACCATGGTGATCGGCATTCCGCTGCGCTATATGCATACGCCGGTGGAAGTTGTCTCTCTCAAAGATATTCAGCGGGTCGGCCATTTGTTAGCCGAATTTATTGCCCGCCTGGAGCCGGATTATATGGAAAAAGTCCATTGGAATGATGCCCCGGCCCTGGATGCCCCTACGGGCGAGGAAAAATCACAATGAGCAATATGAATAACAATGCCACGGCGCCGGTGATCGGCGCAACCCAAATCGCTTTATTGGAGCGCCTCAGCAATGCCTGCGCGGTATCGGGTGATGAAGGGGAAGTGCGCGCAATCGTGCTGGAGCAGGTGAAACCTTATGCCGACGAGGTAAAGGTAGATGCATTGGGGAACGTATTGGTTACTCACCGTGCTGCCAAAGCGGACGCCCTGCGTGTCCTGCTGGCCGCGCATATGGATGAGGTCGGTTTCATGATCGTTGATGAAGACGACAACGGTCTTTACCGCTTTGAAGTAGTGGGAAGTATTGATGTGCGCCAGCTTCCAGGAAAAATGGTTTGGGTGGGAAAACAGCATATTCCCGGCGTGATCGGGATGCGCCCCATCCACCATACCACTGCTGAGGAACGGCAGCATTCGGTGCCGCTGGATGCCCTGCGTATTGACATTGGTCCGGGTGGCGGTGGTAAAGTGAAGGTGGGTGACCGGGGAACATTTGCCACCACTTTCCGCCAGCTGGGTCCCAGCCTGTGCGGCAAAGCGTTGGACAACCGGCTGGGAGTAGCCACATTGATCGAATTGCTCAAGGTTGCGCCTCCCAACATTGAATTACAACTGGCTTTCACAGTGCAAGAAGAAATCGGCCTGCGCGGTGCACGCGTGGCGGCCTACGCCACGAACCCGCATCTGGCATTGGCGGTTGACTCGACCCCTGCCTATGATCTGCCGATGTGGGATAACAGTGAAAATCTGTATTACAACACTTGTTTGGGAGAAGGCCCGGCGATCTATGTGGCTGATACCGGCACTTTATCCGACCCGCGCCTGATCCAATTCCTGGCTCAAACCGCTGAAGCTTTGCATATCCCGTTCCAATTCCGCCAGCCAGGCGGGGGCGGCACCGATGCGGGCGTTATTCATCGCCAGCGCGCCGGGATACCGAGCGGTTCTGTGTCAGTGCCCAGCCGCCATCCGCATTCGGCGGCATTGATGGCGCGATTATCTGACTGGCAGCACACGGTTGCATTGCTGCACGCCTTTTTAACGCGGGTCAAGCCGGAAATCTTGCAGGCTGAACGCTAATTCATCATGGATGTGGAGTGAGAAATGAAAAATTTAATCCAAAAATTGGTTGAATCGATTGGCCCTTCCGGGTATGAAACCGCTGTGCGCAATCTGGTGCGCGCCGAAGTGGAAGCTCTGGCAGATGATGTACGGGTGGATGCGTTGGGGAACCTGATCGTCCACAAAGGTCACAAAGCCGCTGACGGAATGCGTATCATGCTCTCAGCTCACATGGATGAAATTGGGGTGATTGCCACGCATATCGATGATCATGGGTTTGTGCGTTTCACCACGATTGGTGGGGTGCGCCCACAAACCCTGATCGGCGGGCGGGTGCGCTTTGTGACCGGTGTTCCAGGTGTGATTGGCGCGGAAGTATTGGAGCCTCCAGTTACAACCCATTCCTTTGACCAGATGTTCATCGATGTCGGCGCTTCCAGCCGGGCTGCCTGCCCCGTGAAAGTCGGTGATATCGCAGCATTTGAGCGCCCATTTATCGATTTGGGAGATCGTCTGGTGGCAAAATCCATGGATGATCGGGTTGCTGTTGCAGTGTTGATTGAAGTGCTGCGTAAATTGGGCGGAACCCCGCATGAATTGTTCTTTGTCTTTAGCACGCAGGAGGAAGTTGGCTTGCGTGGCGCCACCACGGCGGCCTTTGGCGTAGATCCCGAACTGGGTATTTCAGTGGACGTCACCGGAAGCGGGGATACGCCTAAAGGGCTGAAAATGGAAGTAGGGTTGGGCAAGGGACCGGCGATTAAAGTACGCGACGGCGGGATGCTTTCTGATCCGCGCCTGGTGCGTGCGATGGTGGACACCGCCGAAAAATTGGAAATGCCTTACCAGTTGGAGATCCTGGAGGGCGGCACTACGGATGCGCGGGCTATGCAGGTTAGCCGGGCCGGCATGCCGGCTGGCTGTGTGTCCATTCCATGCCGTTATATCCACTCACCCTCAGAAATGGTTGATTTTAACGACGTTCAGGCTTGCGTGCGGTTGTTGGTTGAACTGCTCAGCCATCCCGTTCACCTGGCATGATTTAATCCTGTTCCCTGTTTGTTAAATTTCAGCGGGGTGTTTTAGCAAATCATAGATTGGCTAAAACACCCTCTGCGTTTCTTGTGATAAGATATCCCTTATGACTTTGCCTGTCGGTGTTCGATCTACGTTGATAGTTCTCTTGGTGGGCTGCCTGCTGATCACAGGATGCGTTGGATCAGGGCAGATTACACCCAGCTTGGAGCCGACTGCGCCGGCTGACTCCACCGAGACCGCCGAGGCGGGGATTGATCCCACTGGAACACCTTCCGCCACTGAAACGACGCCTGCTCCGGTGCGGCTGGTGGTGTGGCTACCTCCGCAATTTGATCCATATTCCGGTTCAGAGGAGGGAATTCTACTGGCCGCACGTCTGGCACTGTTCGAAGAGCAGAACCCCGGGGTGATTATTGAGGTTCGACTGAAAGCGCCGTCCGGAGCGGGGGGGCTGCTGGAATCGTTGTCGGCTGCTCGCGCAGCAGCTCCGTTGGCAACTCCGGGTGTGGTCGCCCTAACCCGTACAGACCTGGAGGCGGCTGCACTGAAGGGATTGATCCTTCCCCTGGATGATATGGAAGGCGTTATCGACGACGCAGATTGGTATCCGTATGCCCGTCAACTTGCCAGGATCAATGATGTGCTATTTGGCCTGCCGTTCGCAGGAGATGCAATGTTGACAGTGTACCGGGTGGCTGAGGCGGGAGAATTATTCAAATCCGAGGGGGTTTTGGCGTGGCCCACCTTGATCGGACAGTCCCATCCGGTGATCTTCCCGGCTGCCAGCCCCCAGGCTTTTATGACCCTGGATCTCTATCTAAACCTTGGCGGGGAGATCGTTGACAGCAGTGGACGTCCCACCCTTAATGCAGAGCGCCTGACGCGTGTATACGAAACCTACACGCAAGGAGTTTTGAACGGAGCACTTCCGCCCTGGATCACCGGATTGGAAAATGATGCCCAGGCCTGGCAGGCTTTTCGAGAGGGACGGGGAGACATTCTGATCACCTGGACCAGCAGTTATTTGCAAGATCTCCCGGCTGATGCTGAAGCGGTGCCGCTGGGCGGAATGGATGGCGCGGCTTACACACTGGCAAACGGTTGGTTGTGGGCAGTATCTGATCCGATCCCTGAACGGCGGGAATTGAGCATGAAACTGGCTGTTTTCTTAAGCCAGAGCGATTTCCTTTCCACCTGGAGTGAAGCCAGCGCGCTATTGCCCACTCGTCCATCTTCATTGGCTGCATGGAATAATCAAAGCCTGGCAGCTATGCTCAATCGAGTGGCAATTTCAGCGCAGGCGCGCCCAGACAGCGTGATCCTGGTCGGTGTTACTCCGGCCTTGCATGATACGGTTTTGGATGTATTGAAACAGAAAAATACTGCCGAAGAGGCAGCACTTCAGGCCGCCGGCCGGCTGGCCTTGCCGAACGAATAGAGGAGAATTATGGCTGTGCGGAAATGGTGGAATCGTCTTCAGAAAAGCTCGTGGTTTAATCCGCAGACAATTATGGTATCCATGGTCTTATTGTTTGTCCTGGGTTTGATCGTGTTCAGCGGCGGCCCGGCGCCGGTGAACGGTACCGCAGTAGAGTCAAAGGAAATGAGGAACAACTTACTCACTGCTCCACCGGCCTCCAATCCGCTGGAGGTACTGGCGGTTACGCCGACTCCCACGGTTGCTGCTCCGGGTAGCGACCTGCCGCAGACCGATGGGGTGGTGTTATGTGCGGCTTTGGTGATCCTGGTAATTGTTGGCGGGACTTTATTCTCGATCAGCAGAAAGAAATAGCAATTTTCAGGTTTGACTTGACGGGCGGGCGTTGTTGCGAGTATACTCAGCTTGCCGGGGTGTAGCGCAGTTGGCAGCGCACCGCGTTTGGGACGCGGGGGTCGGCGGTTCAAGTCCGCCCACCCCGACTAACGCCTGAATTATTTTATTGAGGGTGTTTGCTTATGGCAAAGAAATTTGATGGCATTGTTGAGGCAGTTAAGTATTCTCCTGATGGATTGATCAGCCTGGCGCGGATCTATGAGCGTCGTGGCGCGGCTTTCTCCGACCGTGTTTTGTTGACGCGCGATGAATTGGTCAAACGCTTGAAGGACGGCAAACGCTTTGCGGTTGGCCAGCGTCAGATTATGATGGCGGGCACCTTCGATATCGGCGCCCCGCTGAAATTGATCGGAATCTCCGGTCAGGATTTTCTTACCACCGGTCCGCAGCCCGAAGGGCAGGATCGGATCGAAGCCCCACAATTCTGATTTGTCCACGCCCTATTTTTCATTGATCCTTCCGGTCCATAATGAAGAGGATCGATTACCCACTGCCCTGGAAAAGGTGGAGATCTTCTTTGCTTCTCAGGCGTATCCCTATGAGATCTTGATCGTTGAAAATGGCAGCCAGGACCGCACCTTAGAGATCGCTCAACAAGCTGCACGCAGGTTGCCTTTTATTCGCGTATTTCACGAAGAACGCCGCGGCAAGGGATTGGCGGTTCAGCGGGGTATGCTGGAAGCCAAAGGCGAATACCGTTTCTTCGCGGACGTGGATTTCTCCATGCCGATTGAAGAGGTGTCGCGTTTTATTCCCCCCCAGTTACCCGATTCTCAGGTGACGATTGCTTCCCGGGAGGCTAAAGGGGCAAAGCGGTATGGGGAACCGGCTTACCGTCATCTGGTGGGACGGGTATTTAACAACTTGGTGCGCTGGTTTGCTTTGCCGGAATTGCAGGATACCCAGTGCGGGTTCAAATGCTTTCGGGGCGATATTGCAGAGCAGGTTTTTCCCCGGCAAACAATTGCCGGTTGGACGTTCGATGTTGAAGTTCTTTACATTGCCCGACTGAAGGGCTTTCATATTCAGGAAATTCCGGTACCCTGGTATTACAATGGGCAGAGTAAAGTGCGCGTGATGCAGGATTCGCTGCGCATGTTCACCGATTTGGTGACAATCCGCCGGAATGGACGTACCGGGGTTTATTCCAAATAATTTCTGTGGAGAAACCGACTCTTTCCCTGGAACTGGCCTTATGGGGGCAAAATGTGCAAGAACTGGCTGGATTGGATGAGGCCGGGCGAGGTGCATGGGCGGGACCGGTAACAGCGGCAGCGGTTATTTTGCCGCATGTTGAGAATATTTTGGATCGACTAAGTGGTGTGCGCGATTCGAAATTGATGACCGCTCTCCAACGCGAATATTGGGCCGAGCGAATACGGCAAGAAGCGGCTGCCTGGGGGGTCGGTTGGGCAGAGGCGGAGGAGATCGATTTGTTGGGCATTGTTCCCGCCACCCGTTTGGCGATGGAGCGTGCGATTGCGCAACTTTGGCTGCCCCCTCAACATCTGTTGCTGGATGCGATTCTTTTACCAGGGATGGATATTCACCAGACCGCTTTGATCAAGGGTGACCGGAAAGTGCTGTCGATCGCTGCAGCTTCGGTGTTGGCAAAAACGGCGCGGGATGAACGGATGCGAATTCTGAATGAAACATATCCCGGTTATGGTTTTGCTCGCCATAAAGGATATGGTACGTGCCAACACCAGGAGGCGTTGGCACGTATGGGGCTATGTTCGATTCACCGCAAAACGTTTCAGTTTAAGAGATAAGCCAGTATCCAGCGGGTGGTTGCCAGCAGCGCTTCCAGGTGGGTGCGTTCATAATTATGCGAAGCATCCACGCCGGGTCCGATCAGAGCAACCGCGACATCGCCGCCGGCGCGCCACAAGGCTTCACCGTCCGAGCCGTAGAATGGATAGATATCGATCTTGTGCGGAATCTGATATTCGGCAGCCAGGCGTCGCAGATGGGCGTTGAGGGCATAATGGTATGGGCCGCCCGAGTCTTTGACGCATAAGGACGCGGCAAATTCGCTGGAGGTTTGACCTTCTCCAACAGCAGCCATATCCACCGCAACCAGTTCAGCCAGATCAGCGGGGAAGCCCACCGCGGCTCCGTGGCCCACCTCTTCATAATTACTGACCAGGAGGGTAGTGTTTTGAACCGGCCTGAGACCTGCATCTTCAATTGCTTTCACGGCTGCCACAATGCAAGCCACGCATGCCTTATCATCCAGGTGGCGGGAGCGAATAAAACCATTGGTCACTTCCACGCGCGGGTCGAAAGCGATGAAATCCCCCACCTCAATCCCCAGGGCTTTGGTCTGTTCGGCATTCTCGGTGCGCTCATCCAGGCGTATTTCGAGGCTGTCGCCGTCACGCGCGGTATCGCTGACAGCCTTGCCGTAAACATGTGTAGAGGCTTTGTTCAACAGGATCGAGCCGCGCAAGCGATTACCGGCCTGGGTGAAGACCGTGCAGCCTTCCCCCTCAATGGAGTTCCAGGAGTATCCGCCAATTTGGGTCAGTTTGAGCCGCCCGTTGGATTTAATTTCCTTGACCATGCCGCCAAGCGTGTCGGTGTGGGCGGTCAATCCGCGCGGGTGGGTGTCCTGTTCTCCTTTCCACGCGGCCACCAGCGCCCCTTTGCGGGTGCGGGAGAGTGTCAGGGAGGGATATGCGGCCAGAGCCTGTTCGCTAAAGCGGATCCCCGCTTCGGCAAATCCGGTGGGGCTGGGGGTGTTCAACAGGCCGGTTAGAAAGGCTAACAGATACTTTTCGTCAATCGCAGGTAGTGTGGCGCTCATCAGAATTGGGTCCCTTCAAAAGAGCTGATTTTTTGCCGCCATTCGGCGGAGACGGGAATGCTGGTGTGGCTGTGGTAATCATAGGCTACCATGATGGTTTCGGCAGTGGCCAGTATTTCCTTGCTATCTTGGTCTTCGATAGCGTATTCGAAGAGGATGCTTTTATTGCCGATTCGCGAAACCTTTACCCCAACATGGATGTTCTGGGACATGAAGATTTGCCCAAGATAGGCGATGTGTTGGTCGGCTACAATCAAACCTAGATTGAAGAAATCTTTGCCGTCCCAAAGTTCAGCCCTGATCATGTATTCAAAGCGGGCTTGTTCTATGAAGGTCACAAACCGACTGTTATTGACATGCCATTGTGGGTCAAGATCGCCGTAACGCACCAAAATGGGGACATAAAGGTTGAAGCGGTTCATGTAATTATTATACTTGATGTATCCGTCTGTAAAAGGTCACTCGAACCTGTGACCATTGTCACTTGCCGTTATTTTTATGATAAAATAACATTAATAATCAGAGAAATTCTATCAGTTAATACTGAAAGTGAGACACCCACCATGCAAATCACTCGGCAGGCCGATTATGCCCTTAGGGCAATGTACTATTTAGCGAAGTTGGAACCGGGTCAACGCGCGGCCACCAGCCAGATTGCGGATGAACGAACCATTCCCCCATCGTTTTTGGCCAAGATTATTTCGCAGTTATCCATTGCTGGACTGATTCACACCTCGCGCGGAGCGCGCGGCGGGGTCTCGCTGGCACATCCGCCGGAGGACATTACCCTGCTGCAGGTAATTGAGGCTATCGACGGTCCCATCATGCTGAACGAGTGCACTCTGGATGCATCCGTCTGCCCCTTTGGCGAAGAATGTCCTCTGCATCCGATCTGGTGTGAGACTCAGGCGGAATTGGTTAAAAAGCTTGGGACGACCACACTGGCTCAATTATTATTAAAGAAGACCGGTGCGAATTAGCAAGAAAAGATCCTACCGCGCGGTTTTGCAGCCGGTGCTATTTGTATTGACACTGCTGGTGATCGGTTTGATCACACTCCTGGTGCCTTTGGAGCAAACCCTGGGTGCCAATATGCGTTTGGTCTATTTGCACGGGGCCTGGGTTTGGACGGGGATCATTGCTTTCGGCTTGTCGGCTTTGATCGGCCTGGCGGCTTTTCTTACTCGGCGGGCAAAGATGCATGTGCTTTCTTTAGCCCTGGCCCGCACGGGATTGTTCTTTTGGCTTACTTATTTGCCGATGTCGCTGCTGGTGATGCAATTAAATTGGGGCGGGTTGGCGTTGGATGAGCCGCGTTGGGTGGTGCCGTTTCGCTTCGGCGTTGTAGCAGTGGCACTGCAGATTGGGCTGCTCCTGATCGACCGGCCACGCTTGACCTCCGCGGCCAATTTCCTTTTTGGGACAGCATTGATCTGCAGCCTGGCTGCTACGCAAAATATTTTGCACCCGGATTCGCCGGTTTTTTCTTCTGATTCAACGCGGATCCAGCTTTTCTTCATGGTATTATTGGTTTTGGTTTTAGCAGCCGGCGGGCAGATGTGCTGGTGGGGATATCAACGGATATGCGCAGGAATTGTTAAAAAATAGTCGTTAAGATTCTATACACATTCCTTAACATTTGGAGTATAATATTTTCACTTCTCCCTATATGCGAGGTGAATTTCTGGTCTGACAGGTATGGGATGGCGGGGAGAGGGACCAATTATTTGTCTCGCTGATGAATTGATCCTGATGAGGTAACTGGCATTGCCAAATAATCCACACATTTTGCTGATCGAAGGCAAAAGGGCTGATCATTTATCCTTCAATACCGGCCTGATACGCAAAGGATTCCAGGTCACAAGCCTACCGAGCGGTAGCGCGGCAATGGCGCGCTTAAAAGAGGAATTACCGGATGTGGTGGTTGTAGATGCGGCTTCGATGCGCACCAGCGGACGGCGAATTTGCCAGTCCATTCGTCAATTCGCGGAGACTTTACCGATCGTATTGGTGATCGAACAGGCCGCCGAGGGTGAAGAAAAACCGGATGCTGACGTGGTGTTGGTGCAGCCTTTTACCCTCCAAAAATTGGTCAACCGCATCCGTCCGTTGTTGCCGGCCGAACACAGCCACCTGATCACTGCCGGAGCTTTGCAGCTTCATCCTGAGCAGCGCTGGGTGCGGGTGCAGGGACGCCAGGTGGCGCTCACCCCGCGATTGGTGATGCTGCTCAAGATCCTGATGGAGCATCCGGGCGAAGTGATCGGGCGCGAGGAATTATTCCGCCAGGTGTGGGAGACGGAATATACCGGCGATACGCGTACGTTGGATGTGCATGTAAGCTGGCTGCGCCAGGCTGTGGAGGAAAACCCTCGCCGCCCGCGTTATATCAAGACGGTACGCGGAATGGGATACCGTCTGGAAACGAATCATTAGAATTATTGAGAATAAAAAAAGCCCTTCGAATTCACGAAAGGCTTTTTTGTTGCTTCCAGGAAATCTAGATGGGGAAGTGTCCGATGACAGAGGTGAGCACCAACAGCAAGCCGCCGGCGATCACCGATCCGAGCTGACCTGCGGTGTTCGAACCCATGGCGTGCATCAGGATGAAATTCTCGTAATCTTCTTCCTGGGCCATCCTGGCCGAGAGGCGGGCAGCCATCGGGAAGGCGCTGATGCCGCAGGCGCCGATCAATGGGTTGATCTTGCCGCCGGTGATGAAGCACATCAGTTTGCCGAAGAGCAACCCGGCTACGGTGTCCAGCACGAAGGCCAACAGGCCCAATCCCAGCACCATGAGGGTCTTGGGATTGAGGAAAGCCTGGGCGGTCATGGTGGCGCCGATTGACAGGCCGAGGAAAAGGGTGGCAATGTTGATCAATTCGTTCTGGGCCATCTTGTTCAGGCGGTCAACCACTCCGCTGACCATAAGCAAGTTGCCCAGCATCAGGGTGGCGATGAGGGGGGCGGCCTGCGGGGCGATCAGGCTGATCACAATGGTCACCACAACCGGGAAGATCATTAGAGCACGCTTCGAAACCGGGCGCGGGGCATATTCCATGCGCACGCGACGTTCCTTCTTGGTGGTCAGCAGGCGCATAATGGGGGGTTGGATGATTGGGATCAGGCTCATGTAGGAATAAGCCGCTACGGCAATTGGACCGAGCATTTCAGGCGCCAGCTTGGAAGAGACGAAAATGGCGGTAGGGCCATCAATAGCGCCAATGACGCCGATGGACGCCGCCTCATTCAGCGGGAAGCCCAGCAGGACAGCCAGGAGCAGGGTACCGTAGATGCCGAATTGGCCGGCTGCGCCCAGCAGCACGGTTTGGGGCATGGCCAGCAGCGGTCTGAAGTCGATCATAGCGCCCACACCAATGAAGATGAGCAGGGGGAACAATTCGGTGCTGATCCCGGCCTGGTAAATCACAGTCATGAAATTTGGTTCAGCCGCAGTCACATCCACAGCCATGCCCAGATTGGCAATGATACAGCCAAAACCGATCGGCAGAAGGAGGACCGGTTCGTATTCTTTCCAGATCGCAAGGGTGATCAAAATCGCACCCACCAGGATCATGATCGCCTGGCCGAGGGTGAAATTGATGAAACCACCCGCAATTTGACTGATAATCGGATCCATGAGTTTGGCTCCTTAGTCGGAGTATTCCATCAACGGTTGGTTGTGGCGGACAGTGTCTCCCACGCTGATGTAAATGGCGGCGATGGTGCCGGGACGGCCGGCGCGGATGGGATTGCGCATCTTCATGGCTTCCAGGACGCACAACTCCTGACCCTGGGTGACCTTGTCACCGGGTTTGACCGCAATGCTGAGGATGACGCCGGGCAGGGGGGCGTTGACGGCCTTGGCGGCGCTAACTTCCACCTTGGGCGCGGCGGCTGCGGGGCGCGGCTTGGGAGTCTCGGCCGGGCGGGGAGCAGCAACAGGGGCCGCTTCCACTGCGTCAGTTTCAGCTTCTTCGGGGTAGATTTCAAAGGTTTCGCCATCCACAATGGCCTGGATCGGGCGCGCCTGCAGGTCGCCAACTTCCACTTCAAAGGTTTGATCGTTAATCTTCACGCGCATTTTCATAATGTACCATCCTCAAGATTTTCGGGAGAACAATTGAGATCGCTGATTGAGCGTTGATGAGCGCATGGCGGTCTGCCAGGCGCCGGTGGTGACTTCCGGTTGGCTGAACAGGGTAGCACTGGAGCGCTGCATGGCAAGAGCGGCAGCTACGGCCGCGGCCGCGGCGCGCAGCTTCAGGTCACCGGCAACTTCTTCGGTTTCCGCAGCTGCAGCTATTTCTTCACCGGCTTCTTCGCCTTCTTCTTCGCTTTCCGGTTTGTCCTTGATCAGTTTCACCATCAAAGCCATCAGGCCCCAAAGCAGGACGATGGCTGCAAATACCAGCCCCATCCCGATCAGGGTGATCAGCAAGGCGTTATTCATATTCTCTGCCATATTTATTTGCCTTTACACCGGCATGTTGCCGTGCTTGCGGGCTAAGGGAGTGACCGCTTTGTTGCGCAGGGCGATCAGGGCAGCGATAACGCGGGCGCGGGTTTCGCGGGGCTCGATCACGTCGTCAATGTATCCCAGGGCAGCTGCCGCGTAGGGGGTCAGGTAGCGGTTGCGATAATCTTCCACCAGGCGCGCGCGTTCAGCGACCGGATCGGCAGCAGTGTCGATCTGTTTGCGGAAGAGAATATTGGCGGCGCCTTCCGGTCCCATCACGGCTACTTCAGCGCTCGGCCAGGCAAAGGCGACGTCCGCACCGAGCATCTTGCTGCTCATTACGATATATGCGCCGCCGTAAGCCTTGCGGGTGATGATGCTGATCTTGGGTACCAGGGCTTCCGAATAGGCAAAGAGCACTTTGGCGCCGTGGCGGATCACACCGCGGTGTTCCTGGTTGGTGCCGGGGAGGAAGCCAGGGCAGTCCATGAAGGTAACAATGGGCAGATTGTAGCAATCGCACAGGCGCACGAAGCGGCAGATCTTGTCGGAGGCATCGATATCCAGAACACCAGCCATGTTGTTGGGTTCCTGAGAAACGATGCCGACGCTCTGCCCACCCATGCGGGCAAAGCCGATGATGGCGTTGCGGGCAAAATCGGCCTGCAATTCGGTGAAAGAGCCTTTGTCCACGATGTGCTCGATGGCTTCGTGCATGCTGTAGGGTTCATTGCGGTCGTCCGGCACCAGATGGTTGAGCATTTCATCTGCGCGGTTGGGATCGTCTGTGGAAGCGACAAAGGGGGCATTTTCCACGCCATTAGAGGGCAGGTAGCTGAGCACAGTGCGCACCAGGTTGAGGGCCTCTTTTTCGGTGGGGGCGGTCAGGTGAGCCAGGCCGCTTGTGCCCAGGTGGGTGGCAGCGCCGCCGAGGGTCTCAAAATCGACCACCTCACCGGTGACGGACTTGATCACTTCCGGCCCGGTGAGGAACATGTAGGATTGCTTCTCAACCATGATGATCATGTCGGTCAGAGCGGGGGAATAAGCTGCACCGCCGGCGCACGGCCCCATGATCACGCTGATCTGCGGAACAATGCCGGAATATTGCGCATTGCGGCGGAAGATCTCACCGTAACCGCCCAGGGAGCGCACACCTTCCTGGATGCGCGCGCCGCCGGAGTCGATCAGGCCGACGACCGGGACACCGCCCTGCACGGCCAGGTCGAGCACCTGGCAGATCTTCTTGGACTGCATTTCACCCAGCGAGCCGCCGCTGACGGTGAAATCCTGGGCATAAACATAGATGGTGCGGCCGTTCACCTGGCCGGCGCCGGCAACGACACCGTCGCCGAAATACTTTTCCTCGCTGACGCCCAGATCATCTCCGCGGTGCTGGATAAAAGGTGACAATTCGCGGAAAGTGCCGGGATCCAGCAGCAGGTCGATACGCTCGCGAGCGGTCAGCTTGCCTTTGGCATGCTGTTTGGCGATACGGTCTTCGCCGCCGCCCTTTAGAGCTTTTTGGCGCAACTCGCGCAACTCGATAATACGGGGATCTTCTTTGGGCATAGTTTCCTCTATAAATAGGATTTAGAAAAAGAAAATTGGGTGGAACCATTCCACCTCAATTCATTTTAACCTGAATGAGTATAGATTCTATTTTCAGAAAAGCATGTTTTTAGTGGATATTTATCCTTATTTGTCTGGCAATTGCTTTGCCTTGCGCTTGTGAGTTCCGGTGTCAGACGTGCTATAATTTTTGAGTGATGACCCATCCCCCTGATCAAAATATTCCGGATGACATTGCGCAGCACTCGCGGGTGAATATTCGTGCCAGGGTGGCCAAAGGCACGCGCCTGGTGGTGACGGTGGAAGCTCAAACGCTGGACGGACAACCGCTCAGCCGCGAGGAGCATATCTTTGAGGCCGGGCAGGCAGAGGTGGCAGAGAACCTGCCGCTGGTGGCGCTGGATGCGCCGATCGTGGAAACAAAAATGGATGACGCCAACCGCCATGCGCCATTACCACGCCGCCTGCAGTCTGTATCTGCCGCGGATTGGATCCTGGCGGCTTGCCTGGTGGTCTATTTGTTCATCCGCCTGATCGGATTATCCAGTTTCCCGATCTATTTCTTTACCGATGAGGCAGTACAAACAGTGCTGGCGGGAGATCTGCTGCGGGACGGGTTCCGCGCTCCGGACCAAGAGATCCTGCCGACCTACTTAAACAATGTCTACCAATACAATTTGAGCACGTCGGTCTATATCCAGGTGCTGCCGCTGCTCCTGTTTGGGCGCTCAATCGAGGTGACGCGCGGGACAGCGGTGTTGTTCACGTTGATCGCTGCGTTGGGGGTGGGACTTTCGATGCGCAATGTTTTTCACAGCCGGTATCCCTGGTTGGCCGTCCTGATCCTTTCCATCACACCGGCCTGGCTGCTGCACTCGCGCACTGCCTTCGAAACCAGCCTTGCGGTTTCCTTTTATGCCGGATTTCTCTATTTGTATTTGATGTATCGCAAAGGATCGCTGCGTTCGCTGTATGGAGCGATCGTGCTGGCAGCGTTGGCCTTTTATAGCTACAGCCCGGCTCAGGTGGTGGTGGGGGTGACCGCCTTGCTGTTGTTTGTCACCGACTTACGCTATCACTGGCAGAACCGGCGCGCACTTGCCTGGGGGTTGGGATTGGCGTTGCTGCTGGCGCTGCCGTATTTGCGTTTCTTGATCAATCATCCTAACGAAAACCTCAATCACCTGCGCCAGTTGGGCTCCTACTGGTCCTCCAATCTTAGTCTGGGCGATAAGCTGGGTAAGTTAGTGATGGAATATCTCGGCGGGCTGAATCCCCTCTACTGGTATTTCCCCAACCAGGTCGATTTTGTGCGCCACCGCTTTGGCGAATATGGACACCTGATGTACTTCCTGCTGCCTTTTGGATTGGCAGGGTTATACCGGGCAGCGCGACGCATTCGTCAGGCAGAGTATCGGGCGTTGTTGATCGCAGTGCTGGCGGCGCCGAGCGGGGCGGCCCTGGTGGGGCTAGGCATCACCCGGGCGCTGTTCATGATCATTCCGATGGCGCTGCTCTCCGCGCTGGGCTGTGTTGCATTGTTGGAATGGATCGAGTCGCGTTGGAAAGTGCCGACACGGGCAACCTGGCTGCCGGCGCTGGTGTTATTGATTGGGATGAACGGCTTTATGATCACTGACGCGTTGGTCAATGGGCCGCTGTGGTTCAAGGATTATGGGCTGAACGGGATGCAATACGGCGCAAAGCAGGTCTTTAGCGAGGCGGCGGAGTACGTGCGCCAATCGCCCCAGACGCATATTATCCTCACTCCCTCCTGGGCCAACGGCACGGACGTGCTGCTGCGTTTCTTCTTCGTGGACTCACCGCCCTTTGAGCTGGGCAATATCGACGGTTTCATGTCCGAGCATCGTCCGTTGGACGCCAATACTTTGTTCATCATGATCCCGGAAGAGTATGACCGCATGCTGAAAAGCGGTAAGTTCACCAATGTGCGCATAGAAAAGACGCTGCCTTACCCGGACGGGCGGGATGGGTTCCTGTTCGTGCGCATGCGCTACGTGGACAATATTGACGAGATCCTGGCCAAGGAACAGGCCGAGCAGCGCCAACCGGAACAGACCACATTGGTGCTGGATGGTCAGACAGTGGCAGTAGTTTATTCGCGCCTGGACATGGGGACGATCGACAAAGCCTTTGATGGGGATGACCAATCCATCATCCGTACGCTGGTGGCCAACCCGCTGCGCATCGATCTGACCTTCCCAGAGGCGCGGCCGATGTCTGGCCTGACGGCGCGGGTGGGCGGCACTGCCACTCGGGTGAGTGTCAGTCTGTACACGACGGGAGAAGACCGACCGCACGAGTTCTCGGTGGAGGTGGGCGAGACGCCCGACCCGCGCGATGTGGAGGTCCTGTTTGATAAAGAATATGAAGTGGTGCGCCTGGTGGTGGAGGTTCGCAGCGTGAACGACGGCGAACCCGCCCACGTGCACCTGTGGGAGATCCGCTTCAAATGACGGATCCACGGGTTCTGGCTGCTCGCGCGGGAACCAATCCTGCCGCGATCTGTGAACTGCGTTCGGGGTGGGTTTTCCTGTGCGATCAGCAATTTTTGCGCGGCTACTGCATCCTGCGGGCTGACCCGGATATGCCGTCGATCAATGACCTGGATGAGCGTCGGCGGGCGCAGTTCCTGCTGGATATGGTGCTGGTTGGGGATGCGGTGGGCGAGGTGACCGGCGCCTACCGGATCAACTATTTCATTGGCGGGAATTCCGATCCGATCTTGCATGCCCATATCGTTCCGCGCTATTGGACGGAACCTGAGAAATTACGCAAAGACGTACCCTGGTCGTATCCGGAAAGGAACGATCCCGCCACATTTTTTGACCCCCAACGGGATGAATCCTTGATCCAAGAGCTGAGGGTTGCGATTCAGAAACGCCTGGATCGAAAATAGCATAGCGGCGGGTTTTTGACCCGCCGCTATGTTGCAGAATTTACTGATTGGTTGGTTCAGCGCGTGATGACAGGCAGCATGAGCTGGTAAGTGAAAAATGTGGCGCTGACGTCGCGCGCCTGGCTCATCGTCACCTGGCAAGTAAGGGCTGTGCCACTGCAGGCCCCGCCCCAGCCGGTGAAAATGGCGGTGCTTTCCGGGGCGGCGGTGAGGGTGACCACCTCATTTTTCAGATAGCTGTAGCCCTGCTCGGAGCAATCGGGGCCGCAGTTGATCCCCGCCGGGCTGCTGGTGACCGTGCCGCTGCCCTGGCGGGTCAGGTTCAGGCCGTAAATGACATCCAGGGCTGCGCTGCAGGTTCGGATGCCTGCGGCATTGGTAGCACACAGGTAATAATAATAAGAGGCGCCCGGGTAGATATAATCATTGAAGCTCATTTTGCCATCGCTGCTGCCGAACACTGGCGGGAAGAGCGTGACGCTGGCTCCACCGGGCGGGGTATTACCGTAAAGAGTATAGGCGGTTACCAGTTCGCGCCCGCCGCTGTTATCCTGGGTGACCGGCAACCATTTGAGGATGGCATAGGTACCGGTCATCTGGACGGAGAAATCGGTAGGCGCGGCGGGAGCATCTATTTTTTCCTTCTCCAGCAAGACCACACCCCAGGTCGGATTGACCATAAAAACCAGCGCCCCGCCGCTAACGGTATAAGAGGCGGTATTGACCGGATCGACCATCACGGTGCCGTCCGGCAGGTTGTAAGGCGCCCCATTCAGGCCGCTGAGCGCCGCCGCGTGGGCGGAACTGTCGCGGTTAAGGACGACCAGGGCGGTCTGGGAGCCGTTGGTGCGGGCGAAGCCGTACAGCTTGTTGGCATCGTTGATGAGGATGCCGTGCTGAACAGCGCCGTCCTGCAGGGCGCGGTAGGATAGGCGGATGCTGGCCATGGTGCGGGCGAAGCTTTGCAGGTCGCTGTTGGCGCTGAAAGCCCCGGGAGTATCGTCCCAAGGGAAGGGCACGCGGTTATAAGGGTCATCCTGCCACCAGCTGGAGGCGTACACGCCGTCCTGGGTCAGCCCAACCTCGTCGCCGTAGTATATGGTCGGCGAACCTGCATAGGTGAAAGCGAACAACCACAACTCTTTCAGGCGCTGGACAGCGGCTGAAGCGCTGTTGTTGTTGATCATCTTGAGCAGGAAGAGAATGCGGTTGGTATCGTGCGAGTCAGCCAGGTTCATCATGGCTTTCCAGGCCATAGGCGGGTAATCCTCTTCGATGGAGCGCAGGCGGGCATTGAATTGAGAGGGCGAAATATAGGAGATGCTGCCGCTGGAACTGTTGGCGTTGCTGTCATTTTCTTCGAAGAGCGTGCCGTCCGAGCAGCCGCTGCCGCTGCAGCCGGTGAACAACCAGCTCAACACGGCGGAGCGGTAGCGGTAGTTCATCACGCTGTCCCACTCGTTACCCAGCAGCCAGGCGGAGGCGTCGCCCCATTCCTCGCCGATCACTACCGTTTGGGTATTGACCGCGCGCACAGCGCTGCGGAAGCCTTCCCAGTAGGTGTTGCTAGGAACGTTGGTCAGGCCGGGATCGACATCGCCGCCCACGTCCAGGCGCCAACCCGTAGCGCCCTGGCTGACCCAATAGGGGCCGACCGAGCTGGTCCCGTTGTTCCAGACCAGGTTCTTGATCTCGGCAATGGTGGCTTGCAGCTTGGGCAGGCTGGAGTATTGGTACCATGCAGCATAGGTGGCGTTCAGGGTGTCAGGGGCGCCGTCTTCAGAGGAGCAGTAGGCGGGGCCGCTCTCATCCATGGCCGGATATGAATCGTTGGGAATATAGAACCAGGCGCGAAAAGCCGAGAAAGGGCTTTCGCAGGCGCCGCTGTTATCGTCTGTACCCACCCCGCCAGGGGAGGTCAGGTTGCCGGCAGCGTCGTAGCGGTGGTAGCGGTCGAAGTAGGTGCTGTCGGAAGAGACGTGGTTGAAAACGCCGTCCAGGATGATCTTCATCCCGTGCGCATCCGCGGCGGCCGCCAGGGCCTGGAAGTCGGCCAGGGTACCGAAATCCGGGTCGATGGTCAGGTAGTCGGCAGTGTCGTACTTGTGATTGGAGGGTGAGCGGAAGATCGGGTTAAGGTAAAGGACGGTGATGCCCAGGTTGTCAAAATAGCCCTGATTGATCTTTTCGGTGATACCCTGCAGATCGCCGCCGTAGAAATTGTTGCTATATTTGCCCACGCAGGAGCCGCCGCTGCGTGGGTCGCAGATGGCGGTATTCCAGACATCCGTGCCGGAGCGCACGATAGCGCCGCCGGCTTCGTTATAGAAGAAACGTCCGCTCTGCGGGTTGTTGGCGGGGTTGCCGTCGCGGAAGCGGTCGGGGAAGATCTGGTAGATCACCCCGCGCTGCATCCACTCCGGGACGCTGAAGGCGGGGTCGTAGACCGTGATCTGGAAGGATTTAGAGTCGTCATAACTATCGCTCATCATCCCGTAGCCGCCGCCGTAGAACTTTGGGTCGTCATCCGTGTAGAAATCCTGGTCGGCGGGCGAACAAGAACCGCCCGCATCGTTCAATTCAAAGAAGTAATAAAGGATGGTAGGCTGAGCGGGGATGGGCAGATCGACATACCACCAGTCGTAGTTGGTGGGGTCGGTATCGTAGGCGCCGTCCCAGGCCATGGAGTAATAGGTTTCGGTGTCGGTGCGGTCATTCCAAACGCGCACGCGCGCGGAAGTGATGTCGCTCTGGGCCACGCGCAGGCGCAGTTTGACCGTCCCGCCGGGAGTGATCGCCCCGCCGGGAGAGCGGTAGACGGTATTGAAGGTATCGTGCAACACCTGGCCCCACCAGACGTTGCAGTCCGCGGCAGCCTGCGGCCCGGCAGGGGCGGCAGCGACCGGGACCGCCGCCGGAAAATTGAACAGGCCGGCCAGCAGCAGAAAAGCGGTTAACGCGTAGAGGGATTTTCGGACCATAAATGCTACCTCAAGGATCAATGATTTATACAGAGAATAGGGATTTTTATGCTGATCAGAAGGGGCGGGTTGAAACCCGCCCCTATGAAGCTGTGCGGTCTCGCGGATGAGGTATGGGTGCTCCTCCCGCGGAGAGGAAGCGTGCGAACACCCTGGCGGTTCTAGCGTTTGAAATTCTTCTTCTGGTTGACCAGTCTCCAGCGGTTGATCAGGCGGTTGAGATCCAGCAGCAGCCGCGCGCGGTTGGCGGCATGCGGATCATGTTCGGGCGGGGTGGATAATTTATGGTGAATTTGAGCAGCCAGTTCGTCGCTCATCCCATTTACATGGATCTGCTCGATCCAGGCGGCTTTTTCAGCCTCATCCAATGGTAATTTTCCGATCAGGGTGATCAGTTGGCGTTCTTCAGGTGTGTTCTTGACGGTCATTTTTACCTCCGGTTGTTGGCGATATATTCTTTGACCTGGTTTTCCAGGGTGGAGAGGGGCATGGCGCCGTTCATCAGGATTATATTATGAAACTCTTTGATGTTAAAGCGCTCACCCAAAGCTTGCTGTGCCATTCGGCGCAGGGCAACGATTTTCAGTTCGCCGATCTTATAGGCGCAGGCCTGGCCTGGCATGACGATATAGCGTTCCGCCTCGCTGATGATGCTGGCTTCGGGCATGCCGGTGTGAGCAAGCATGTAATCGATGGCCTGTTGGCGGGTCCAGCGCTTGGCATGAATCCCGGTGTCTACCACCAGACGCACAGCGCGAAACAGCTCAGAGGCCAGGTAGCCCAGGCGGCTGTAAGCATCGGGCAGGAAGCCATTTTCGTAGGCCAGCTTCTCTGCATACAGCGCCCAGCCCTCGGCGTAGGCGGTGAAGGGCAGCACCTGGCGGAAGATAGGCAGGCCTTTCAGTCCCTGCGCCAGGGCCAGTTGGAAGTGGTGGCCGGGGACAGCCTCGTGGTAGGCCAGGGTGCGCATGCCGAACTGCGGCACCTCGCTCATGTCGCGCAGATTGGCGTAGAACACGCCCGGCCGCGAACCGTCCATGGAGGGCGGGTTGTAATACGCGCCTGGGGCGGTCTTTTCCTTGAATTCAGGAATGCGCTCAACCTTGACGCCCATCTTGGGGCGTTTGTCGAACAGGCTGCTCAGGTTCTGGTCGATGTGGTCAATGATGGCCTGGTAATCGGCCAGGGCTTGCGTGCGGCCCTCATCGGTATTGGGGTAGAGGAAACGCGCCTCGGTGTTGAAGGCTTGCAGTTGGGCGGAGATATTCTCTCCGGAATAGCCCTCGGCCTGCAGGATGGACCGCATTTCACCTTCAATGCGGGCTACTTCATTTAGGCCAGTCTGGTGGATCTCTTCGGCGCTCAGGTCGGTGGTGGTGTTGCTGCGCAGCTGGTAAGCATAACAGGCTTCCCCATCCGGCAGTTTCCAAAGCCCGTCGTCAGTGGTGGCCAATGGCTCGAGATAGGTGAAATAATCGATCAGTTTCCGGTAGGCGGGGTATACTGTCTTCTCGATCTCCTCTGCAGCAGATTGCAGCAGCGCCTCGCGCTGGGAATCCTCCAGCTTGAGCTTGCGCAGCTTTTCGGCATAGACCGAATAGAGCATATTCTCGCGTACCGGCGTACCGGTAAATGCGGTCATTTCATCCAACACACGGCGGATGACGAAGCGCGGCGGCAGGATACCTTTACTTTCGCGGATCTTCAACCCTTCCAGGAGCTGCTCGAACTTCTTGCCGAATTTGGAGAGGCGCTTGATGTAATTGCGCGCCCCGCCCAAGTTATCCACGCGGTGGATGGTAGCCATGAAGTTGGGCAGATCGCTCTGCACGCCGAACATCTGGTTGAGCGGGTAGTTGTGATGGCGAAAGCGCTCGGCGTTGAGCATATCTTCCAGGAACCAGGCCATGATCTCGGATGAGAGGCGTTCCTGCGGGGTGAGCTTTGCAACATCATAACTCTTCAGGATCTTGTATTCCGAACGAATATGGGCAAGCTGGCGAACTTCAAAGGCATCCGAGGCGTCGGTCAGGTCATCGTTATGAAAGTTCAAACCGAACTTCTCCAACACGCCCAGCTGCGAGAGCAATTCCGGCTGGCGCAGCACAAAGAGGAAGAAGAAACGGTTGAAGAATTGGTTGATCTTGAAGGGTTTGAACCAGATCAGCCGCGCCAGGATATAGGCGATGATTAGGATGACGATACCGAGAATGATCCAACCAATCATGGAGAAGCTCCTTTCCAGGATCAGAATTCCAGGGTGTTCTGATGAACACCCTGGAATGAATTACTCTTCGCGGAAGCCGAAATCGAGCAATTCGGCAAAGAAGGGGCGGGGATCGATCGCGCCGCTGAAACGCAGGATACAGGCAGAGGCAGGAAGGGGCGCCTGCCCGCCCTTGATCTCCACCGTCCCGCCGTTGAGCAGGTCGGCATAGGTGCCGTCCGGCAGGCGGGTTGCGACGCTGCCGCTCTTGTGCTCTACATTAAAAATACCATATAAACCGCCGTCCACCTTGACCGGCATCTGGCTGTCCTCCGGGTTGGGTTTAAAGTTCATCCAGGCAGCCTGGACGGCGGGAGCGGCTTCCAGGATACTGAAATTGCCGTCTTGCATGGCGGGGTCTTTTTTCAGCTTTGCCAGTTTGGTGAGAAAATCCTGCAGTTCATAGCTGCCCCACTGGACCTTGTCAATGTCGAATAACGAGGGGGTGTGGGTGGCAGCCGATTCCTGCCCACCGTAGATCAAGAACGCTCCGCGGTTGAAGGCTTCAAAAGCAGTCCAGGCCAGGGCCTGCTCGCGGGTGGGGGCCATGTACAAAATGCGGGCGTTGTCGTGATTTTCCACGTAACGCATCTTGACAAAGTTGGCAGGATAAATGGCATTCTGGAAGCGAACCGCCTCCAGGTAGCGGGCAGGGGGCAATTTGCCGGTCACGGCGGCCTGGAACAGCGGCCAGATATCATAGACATAGGTCAGGTCAAAGCCCGCGTAAACTTCGCTGTCTGAGATGGCGTGCAGGTTCACGGCGCGGCGGAATTCGACAAACCCGGCGTGAACCGACTCGGCCAGCCAGATGACATCTTTCTTGACCTTGGCCACCTCGCGGCGTGCACGCACCCAGAACTTGCGCGGCAGGAGCGAAGCCACATCGCAGCGAAAGCCGTCTACCCCAAAGAAAGCCCACCCCTTGAGGGTTTCGATCAGGTAATCGGCCAGTTCGCGGTTGGGATGCTTGAGGTCAATTACGTCGCTCCAGTCCGGCACAGTGGTGATTGGGTTGCCGTTCTCATCCTGGTGGAAGAATTCGGGGTGTTCCTTGACCAATATGGAATCGTGAGCGGTGTGGTTATAGACCACATCGATCATCACTTTCATTCCCAGATGGTGTGCTTTTTCGATCAGGCGGGCAAAATCCGCCCTGGTGCCGTATTCTGGATTGACCTCGCGGTAGTCGGAGATCGAATAGGGGCAACCCAGACTACCCTTCTTGTTCAACTGGCCGATAGGATGGATAGGCATAAACCAGACCACATCCACGCCCATGCTGCGAATGCGCTCCAGGTCGGCTTCTACGTCCGCAAAGGTGCCGTGCGGGCCGTGATTGCGCACGTATACTTCATAGATGACCAGATTATTGTAGCTTTTGGGAGTGTTCCTTGCCATTCTGTTACTCCTCCTCCTTGGGATTGGGATTGTTCTGCATGATCGCTTCGATCTTTTCCATCACCTCGCCGGTCAGCAGGGGAACAATCTCAATGGCTTTCATATTCTCAGTAACCTGTTCCACCTTGGTGGCGCCGGTGATGACGGTGCTGACATTAGGGTTCTTTAAGCACCAGGCAATGGCGAGTTGCCCGCTGGTGCAGCCCAACTCGGCTGCCAACGCGCCCAGCGCTTTGACCTTCTCGATCCGTCCTTCGGCCAGGACACCCTTGCGCAGCCAGGCGTATTCTTTGGAGTCCAGACGGCTGCCGGCGGGGATGCCGTTGTTGTACTTGCCGGTCAACAAGCCGGAAGCCAGCGGTGACCAAATGGTGGTGCCGTAGCCGAGGTGCTTGAAGACGGGCAGGAATTCCTTTTCCATCTTCTCCCGTTCGAAGAGGTTATACTGCGGCTGCTCCATTGCCGGCGGGGTCAGCCCGTATTGGCGAGCGATCTGGTCGGCGCGCAGGATATCCCCCGCGCTCCACTCGGAAGTACCCCAGTAGAAGGCCTTGCCCTGGCGGATGACAATATCCATGGCGCGCACGGTCTCTTCCAGGGGGGTTTCCGGGTCGGGCCGGTGGCAGAAGACCAGATCAACATATTCCATTTGCAGGCGCTGCAGGGCGTTATTCACCCCCTCCATGATATGCTTGTGGGAAAGGCCGGTGTCGTTGGGGCCTCTACCGCCCCAGAAGATCTTGGTGGAGACGACAATATCGGAACGCTTCCAGCCCAGGCGTTTGATTACGTTGCCCATGATCGTCTCGGCAGTGCCGTTGGCGTATGCTTCAGCGTTATCAAAGAAGTTCACCCCCGCCTCGCGAGCGGCCACCATGGTCTTTTCGGCCATTTCCTCGGCGGATAGAATGCCAAAGGTGGCCCAGGCGCCAAAGGATAGTTCGCTGACTTTCAGGCCGGAGCGGCCTAAGTGACGGTAATTCATAGTATTCCTCCAAAAGGTGTGGTAAATGATGATCGGTTATTCTTGCAGATCTGGGTCGGTATCCTCCAGCTGGTCGTCATTGGAGTCATCCTCGTCCAGGCTGTATTCCCCGGCCTCCAGCTTGCGTAAGGCCTCTTCAACTTTTGGAACATCCTCTTCGCAAGCATAGATATGGGCTTCACCCATGAGACCTACGGTGAGGCCGTAAGTCACACCGGCAGATTCCCGGATGATCGTCACGCCCAGGCCAATGGATTCAAAAAAGATGCGGTACATTTCGGCTTCAGCGCCGGAGATCGTTTGAACTTTCACTAATTTGGTCATGTTTTCATTATACTTGTTTGAAAGTCCTTAAAGCAAGAAAAAAACTGGATCCGGGTAATCTTTCCGGGTTTTGAAGCAAACATGTCCCCGTAGAAATATAGGACAACTGCCTAATTTGCGAAATGGGGCAAATTCAAGTAAAATCATATTTATGAGCGCCGTTCCCTTAACGCGCGAGCAGTTGGAGGAGCGGCTGGCGGCTTTACACCGCGCCAGCCTGGAACTGGTCCGTGAGATTTCGCTTGAATCGCTGTTGGAGCGCCTGGCGCGCACCGCTTGCGAACAGGTGGGGGCGCGTTATGCTGCGGTAGGGGTGGTGGACGACCGCGGCGAATTGGAGCATTTCATTACGGTCGGCATGACCGAACACGAGATCTCGTTGATGGACCATCTTCCCCGTGGGCTGGGCCTGATCGGGGCATTGATGCGCTCGCGCTACCCAATTCGCATTCCGGATATTGCCGCCGATCCACGCAGCGTGGGTTTTCCCCGCAATCATCCCGCGATGGCCTCTTTCCTGGGGGTACCGATTCGCCAGGGAGATATGCAGTTGGGGCAGATCTACCTGACCAACAAGCTCGATGCAGCAGAATTCAGCAAGGATGACGAACTGGTGATCGAAATGCTGGCGGCCTACGCTGCCACCGCAATTTCAAATGCCAATATGTACCGCAAGTTGATCGAGCGCGACCGCAGCCTGACCCAGCGCAATGAAAGCCTGGCGTTGATCAATTCGCTGGCCTCCACCCTCAGCAGTGCTACGGGGGTTCCGGAGATCTTGGAATATACCCTCGACCGCCTGACCGACTACCTGCATATCGAGGTATTGGAAGTGTACCTACGCGAGGAGGATGGGCAGGCGCTGAAGCGTTCCAACCACGAGGGCAACCTGGTCAAGGCTCTGTGGAGCAGCGAACGGGTGCAGCCGGGGGAGGGATTGCTGGGCGAGGTGATGCAAACCGGGCAGTCGATCATTTTCAATCCGCTGGAAAGCGCGGTGGAGGAATTGCACCCGGATGTTTTGAAAAAAGAGTTCAAGCAAATGGCCTGTTTCCCGCTGACTGGCGGGGGCGGCACCCTGGGGGTGCTGTGCGCTGCCACCTGTTACCGCCGTCTGCCTGATCAGACCGACCTGGCCTTGATCTCTTCGATCAGCGCCTGGCTGGGCACGGTGATCGAGAATGTGCGCCTGAACGTGCAGCAGCGCCGCCTGGCGGTGCTGGAAGAGCGTGAACGGATCGGGATGGACCTGCACGACGGGGTGATCCAATCGATCTACGCGGTGGGACTGACCCTGGAGCACGCCCGCTTGCTTTTGGCGGACAATCCCGACCAGGCGCGCCAGCGTATCAACCAGGCGGTGGAAGACCTGAACAGCACCATCCGCGATATCCGCTCGTATATTCTTGATCTGCGCCCGCGCCAGCTGGGCAACGAGAATTTGCTGGATGGGATCAAACGTCTGGTGAAAGAATTCCATACCAACACCCTGGTGGAAATACAATTGGATGGTAAGAATCAGGATGTGGCCATGCTGCCGCATCAACAGGCAGTGGCGCTGTTCCACATTTGTCAGGAAGGGCTGTCGAATATCGCCAAGCACGCCCGCGCTCGCAACGTGGAGGTGACGCTGTGGTCCACCAACGGGCGCGCCCTGCTGGAGATCCATGATGATGGGCGTGGTTTTGCCCAGGATAATGCGCGCCAGAGCCTTGGGCATGGATTGAACAATATGGCCACCCGCGCGCGCAATGCCGGGGGAGAGTTGGAGATCACCTCCGAGGTGGGAGAAGGCACCACTATTCTGGCCTGGGTTCCGTTATAATAGGAGCCTATGACACACGCTTATTCCGATAAAGCTGCCCTGCGCGGCGAGCCTTCCTACGTCTGGCGCGCCGGGCAGGAACGCCGCCTGGCGATGATCCAGGCAGCCGCGGGAGAATGCGCCCACGGGCGCGTGCTGGTAGACGGCTGCGGACTGGGCGCCTACCTGGCCCGCCTGGCGCCGCAGGCTTCCTACGCGGTGGGGCTGGATATTGAGTTAGAGCGCACCTTCGATGCGCGCGCCAAAGGGCCGGATGCGGTCTGCGGGGCGGGGGAAACCCTGCCTTTTCCATCCAATGAATTCGATCTGGTGCTGAATCACGAGGTGCTGGAGCACGTCCAGGACGACAAAATGGCGATCGCCGAGATGGTGCGCGTGCTGCGCCCCGGCGGGCGGCTGGTGCTGTTTGTACCCAACCGCGGCTATCCCTTTGAGACGCACGGCATTTACTGGAGGGGAAAGTACAAATTCGGCAATATTCCCCTGGTGAACTGGCTGCCGCGCAAGTGGCGCGACCGGCTGGCACCGCATGTGCGGGTGTACTCGCGCGGCGATCTGGATAAGCTGTTCCAGGGGCTGCCGGCGCGGGTAACCCGGCGCACGATCGTCTTTGGCGCGTATGACAATATCATCAGCCGCAGCCCCCGGCTGGGCAAGTTCCTGCGCGGGGTACTGCAATTCATGGAAAAAACGCCCTTGCGCATCTTGGGTTTGTCGCACTTCTGGGTGATCGAGAAGACTTGATCGATCTCCCCGCAAAGATTTGTTATTTCTTCTTGCTTTCCTTCGCGGTGAAAAGACCCTTTAACACGGATCGAACGGATACAAATGAAATCCCGTATCGGTGAATACCTGCTGGCGCACGGGTGCGCGCGCACCTGGCAGCACAGCCAAGCAGTGGCGCTGGAGGCGCGCGACCTGGCGCTGGCCTACGGCGTGGACGAGGGATCGGCCCTTCAGGCGGCCTGGCTGCACGATATCAGCGCCGTGATCCCGAATGGGGAGTGGCTGGAAGCAGCGCGGCGCTTTGGGTTGGAGATCCTGGCCGAGGAAGCCGCCTTCCCGATGATCCTGCACCAGAAACTTTCGGCGGCGCTGGCGCGGCAGGAATTTGGGGTGGAAGATGCGGCCATCTTGAGCGCGATCGGCTGCCACACGACCTTGAAGGCCGGGTATGCGCCCCTGGACCTGGTGCTTTTCGTCGCGGATAAGCTGGCCTGGGATCAGGCGGGCGAGGCGCCCTACGCACCGGCGCTGCGCGCCGGATTGGAACGCGGCCTGGAACAGGGGGCGCTGGCTTATTTGGATCATTTGTGGCAGCGGCGGGCGGAATTGGGCTGCGTGCATCCCTGGATGATCGCCGCGCGTGAAGAGCTTATCGCCTTTGAACACGGATCTAACGGATAATACGGATGACCACGGATAGAGTTCTTAAAAGATCCGCGTTCATCCGTTCGATCCGCGTTTATCCGTGTTCGAAGGGTGTTTATTCCTTGTTTCGCAGGTCGTAGATGCCGTCTACGACCGGGTAGGTGCGCCCGCAGGATGGGCAGACCAGCTCGGGCGGGGTGTCCGGCAGGGCGGCCTCGCAGGCCGGGCAGCGGAAGAACTCCCCCTCCGCGGCGGGCGGGGTCTGGCCCGCGGCGCGGCTGCGGGTGAAAACGCTGGGGGTGAGCTGCCACCAGGCGCCAGTCGGTTGGCAGAGCGAATCCAGCCAGACGAGGAACTTGAGCGGCAGGAGGCGCTTCATCCAGCCGACGCGGAAGTGCGAGACGGTCAGGGTGCGTTCGAGGATGAACCCGGCCTGCTGCAGCCAGGCGCGCACCGTGGCAGGGTGGAAATCGAAATTGAGCGGGGCGAACTCGACCGGCTCGGGCGAGAAGGGGTTCCAGCTCTGGCGGCGCAGGGCGTAGCGCAGGATGGACTTGATGTTCTTCTTGTTGGCGTATTCGAGGATGAAAATGGCGCTGGTTTGCAGCGTGCGGTGCACCTGGTCCAGCGCGCGGCGCGCTTCGGCCATGTGGTGCAGGGTGCGGATCATCGTCGCGCCGTCAAACAACCCGCCCACGAAGGGCAGGCGGTAGATATCGGCGGCCACGTAGCGGTAGCGCGGGGAATCGCCCAGGCGCTGGCGGGCCTGCTGGAGCTGGGTCAGCGAATAATCGACCAGAACGATCTGCTCATAGCCTTCGTAGCGGGGGGTATTGCGCCCGGCGCCGGCGCCCAGTTCCAATAACAATTTGCCTTCTTTGGGCAGCAGGCGGCGTAAGGCGACCACTTCCACCGCGTCCTCATAAGCGCGGCCGCCCTGATCCCAGAAGGAGGTTTGATAATCGGAGCCTTCGTAACTGCAAACCGGAGGGGTTTGGGTCATGGGGGAAATCCTTTAAATAAAATAGTCCGGATAGGTTTGCCGGCGGCGCCCGAAAGGGTCTCCTTACCGTTGCTTCCTCTCGGACCTGGCGGGGTTCGAAGGTTTTCGCCGCGCCGGTCCCACCCGGACTGGGCCTAAGGATACCCTATCAGCCAATGAATGTCAATGGAAGGAGGTTTCAACAAATGGTCTGGGTAGCGCAGGCTGGCATGCGCTACGGAAATATTATTCTTATTGGACAGGGCAAGTAGATTGGTTGTAAGGACCGCCAAAATTCTTACCAATATCAATAAAAAACATTTTGTCCAAGGGGGAAATCACAGCAAATGATTCTCCATTTGGCATCCATTTCATTAATTCTAATTTGATTTTCTGGATTGGATAGTTTCCTACCACGCATTTTTGTTGGGTGTCAAATATGGATATGGTCCAAAATTCCTCCGTAGGAATAATGGTATAGTATTCAATGTAACGGCTATCTGGACTCCAGACAGGCTGGCTAATTCCCTTCTTATCAAGCTTTATCAGTTCAACCCGCTTATTCTCCCGAAAATCCCATATGCCGATTATTGAAGATATATAACCCTGACTGGTATCAGAATAAATCGAATACGCCATTTTTAGCCCATCTGGGCTCCAATCTGATCCCTCTACCCACCAATTCCTAGGGTTATCCGAATCAAACGAGTACTCAAAAAGGGGATCTTGTCTTTTTGAGGCAATGTCATAAATAAAAGAATAGATCCCAGAATCCCTCTCGTTCCAATAAACAACCTTCTTCCCATCCGGGGATATGGTTGGCAAACGTCCATTCACGCCCAAATCCAGATTGGTTGCGTGTCTGATATCATACACAAACAATTCATAGGCTGGGTAAACATCCTGGATAGAGGAAACGCTATATACCAACCATTCTTCATTATTACTTAGGTCAGCCCAAGCAATCGCCACGTCCTTCATTTCAGGGATATCTAACATTTCCAAAGAATTATTCTTCCAATCATAGAAGCCAAATTTTGTTTCGAAATGTGCTTCAGGGATTCTCTTGGATTGGGTCAAGAAAACCCGCTGGGAATCATTCGTCCAATTTGCAGATACGATCGGTTTTAGAGGCAAATCTAATAGATCAGGATCTGTTGCTGTTGGGATCCAGGAACCACAGGCTGGAACGAAGCAGAATAATAATATCCAACAAATAGCAATCAATCTTTTTTGCTTCAAATCTTTACCCTCCTGTTACTTCCTTCCTTATGGGGATCTCGCGGGGTGAATAATGATCAAAAAACACATAGAGTGCGCTTCAGCGCACTCTATTGATTATAGGACATTATTAGAATTTGCGAGAAAGGGAAGACGTTACGCGCAGCCGGGTAGGTTATCGTGAATATCCGGGCGGTGGAGCACTATGGCGATCCAGTCGTTCTCCTGAACGGTTTCCACCCATTCCAGGCCGTGCTCCTCGGCGGATTGGCGCACGGCGGAGGCCTGCTCCACCAGAATGCCGGAGAGGATGATCTTGCCGTTGCGGCAGACCAGCTCGGCCAGCCCGTCGTCGAACAGGCGGTTGATGACCGGGGCGAGGATGTTGGCCAGCACCAGCGGAGCGCGCCGGTAGGTGAACTGCGCCTGGCGGATCTCCATCACCGAGCCGAGGCCGGTTTCCAGGCCTTCGAAGATGCCGTTGGTCTCGGCGTTCTCGCGGGTGGAGCGGATGGCGGCGTTGTCGATATCCACCGCCAGGGCCTTGCCCGCGCCCAGTTTGAGTGCGGCAATGGAAAGGATGCCCGAGCCGCAGCCGACGTCGATCACCGCCTGGCCGGGCTCGAGGTGCTTCTCGATCATCATCAGGCACAACTGGGTGGTGGGGTGGGTGCCGGTGCCAAAGGCCATGTTGGGGTCGATCTTGACTGCGATGCGCTGGGGATTGGGGTTCTCCAGCCAGGCGGGCAGGATCAACAGGCGCTGGCCGATCGGGATGGGGTGGTAATGCTTCTTCCAGGCGGCCATCCAGTCCTCGTCCACCACCGGGCGAAAGGTCGGTTCGGGCAGCGGGCGGATGCGGCCGAGAAAGTAAAGCGATTCCAACAGACGCTGGCGGGTTTCCTCGATGTGTTCATCGATGGCGAGGTAGCCGAAGATGCGTACCGGTCCAAAGGCGGTGCCTTCCGGCTGCTGTTCACTGAATTTCACCCCACTTTCGATCACCACGCCGTTGGAAACGTAGCGGTCGATCACTTCCGAAACGGCCTCGGCCAGTTCGCCGTCCACCGTCATCGAGATTTCAAGCCAACGAGCCTCATCCACCAAACACCTCCTTGAGCACCTCCCACAGGCTGCTGTGTTCCTGTGGGCGAACTTCGCTGCCCATGGTCTGGGCCAGTTGTTCAAACAGCTTGCGCTGGTCGCCGGTCAGACGCGTGGGCACTTCAATATTAATAATAATCTTTTCATCCCCGCGTCCTCCGCCGCGCACGTTGGGGATGCCTTTGCCCTTAAGGGTGAAGACCTTCCCGGGTTGCGTGCCTGGCGGGATGTTGAGGCGGGTGGGGGCTTCCAGGGTGGGCACTTCAATTTCAGCGCCCAGCACGGCCTGGGCAATATTGATATTCAGGTCGAGCAGGATGTCGTTCTGGCGGCGCTGGAAGAACTTGTGCGGCTTGACCTGGATCTCAACGAACAGATTGCCGTGCGGGCCGCCGTTCTCGCCGGGCTGGCCTTCACCGGCCAGGCGGATCTGTGTGCCGTTATCCACGCCGCCGGGAATGGGAATGGATTTACGGCTGGTACGGCGTTCCACCCCGCGCCCGCGGCAGGTGTGGCAGGGATTGTTGATGACCTTGCCGCGTCCGTTGCAGGTGGGGCAGGGGGTGACCTGGACCATCGAGCCGAGGAAGGTCTGGCGCACCTGGCGCACTTCGCCGCGCCCGCCGCAGGTGGCGCAGGTGGCGCTGCCGGTGCCGGGTTCGGAGCCGCTGCCGTGGCAGGTGGCGCAGGCCTCGTCGCGGGTGATCTCGATCTCTTTTTCCACGCCAAAGGCGGCTTCTTCAAAGGTCAGCGTGACCGAGTAGCTCAGGTCGGCGCCGCGCCGCGGGGCATTGCGCCGGCGTCCGGCGCCGCCGCCAAAGCCGAAGATCTCTTCGAAGATGTCGGCGAAGTTAGTGAAATCGGGCGTGCCGCCGCCAAAGCCGCTCACCCCCGCTTCCCCATAACGGTCGTAGGCGGCGCGTTTTTCCGGATCGGAAAGCACCGCGTAGGCCTCGTTGATCTCTTTGAAGTGATCGTTAGCTCCGGGGTCTTTATTTACATCGGGATGGTACTGGAGAGCCAGACCGCGGAAGGCGGATTTGATCTCTTCCGGGCTGGCGCTGCGGGATACTCCCAGAATTTCATAAAAGTCACGCGATGCCATAAGTTTCCTTAGAATTTGATCACCGCAGAGGCGTGAACCACGACCTCTGCGGTGAATGCAAGCCGAGTGGGCTTATTTTACGCGTTTCTGAACTCGCCGTCAACCACGTTGTCGCCGCCGGGGTTCTCGCTGCCAGAGGGACCGGCTTCTGGTCCGTCGGAGGGAGGAGGAGTGGCTCCGGGGCCGCCGGCTGCGCCGGGCTGCTGGTACATACTCGCACCCAGTTTTTGCAGGGTGGCGCCCAGGTCATCGGTCATGCGGCGGATGGCGGAGGCATCCTCGGATTTCATCTCCTCGCGCAGTTTCTTGACGCCCTCTTCCACCTGGGTCTTGACGTCGGCAGGGGCCTTGTCGCCCAGATCCTTGAGAGTCTTTTCGCAGGTGTAGATGGTGCTGTCGGCGTAGTTGCGCGCCTCGATCAGGTCCTTGCGCTTGCGGTCGGTCTCGGCGTTGGCCTCAGCCTCTTTGCGCATCTTCTCGATCTCGGTCTCGCTCAGGCCGGAGGAAGCCGTGATGGTGATGTGCTGGCTGCGCCCGGTGGCTTTGTCGCTGGCGGTCACGTTGAGGATGCCGTTCGAGTCGATGTCAAAAGTGACCTCGATCTGGGGCATGCCGCGCGGGGCCGGTGGGATACCGTCCAGGATGAACTTGCCCAGGGATTTGTTATCCGCGGCCAGAGAGCGTTCGCCCTGCAGGACGTGGATCTCCACCTGGGTTTGCCCGTCGCTGGCGGTGGAGAAGATCTGGCTCTTGCGCACCGGGATGTTGGTGTTGCGCTCGATCAGGGGGGTGGCCACGCCGCCCATGGTTTCTACCGAGAGGGTCAGCGGGGTGACATCCACCAGGATGACGCCCTTGACATCCCCGCTCAGCACGGCTGCCTGGATGGCGGCGCCCACTGCGACCACCTCATCCGGGTTGACGCCCTTGTGGGGCTCTTTGCCGAATTCCTTGCGTACAGCATCCTGCACGGCCGGCATGCGGGTCATACCGCCTACCATGACCACCTCGTTGATGTCCGCGGCCTTCAGGCTGGCATCGGAGATGGCGCGCCGCACGGGATCCAGCGAATGGCTGATCAGGTCGCCGGTCAGCTGTTCCAGCTTGGCGCGGGTGAGGGTGATCACCAGGTGCTTGGGGCCGGTGGCGTCGGCGGTGATGTAGGGCAGATTGATCTCGGTCTGCAGCATGGTGGAGAGCTCGATCTTGGCCTTTTCAGCAGCTTCCTTGAGGCGCTGCAAGGCCTGGCGGTCGTTGCGCAGATCCATGCTGTTGGCTTTCTTGAATTCTTCCAGCAGATAATCCATGACGCGGATGTCGAAGTCATCGCCGCCCAGGAAGGTATCGCCGCTGGTGGATTTGACCTCGAAGACGCCTTCGCCCACGTCCAGGACGGAGATATCGAAGGTGCCGCCACCCAGGTCGTAGACCGCGATGACCTCGTTCTTCTTCTTGTCCAGCCCGTAGGCCAGCGAGGAAGCGGTCGGTTCATTAATGATGCGCAGCACTTCCAACCCGGCGATGCGTCCGGCATCCTTGGTGGCGTTGCGCTGGGCGTCGTTGAAGTAAGCCGGGACGGTAATGACAGCCTGGGTGATGGTCTCGCCCAGGTAGGCTTCAGCGTCGGCCTTCAACTTGGCCAGGATCATGGCCGAAATTTCCGGCGGGGAATATTCCTTGCCGTCCAGGGTCACGCGCACGTCCCCGTTGGGAGCCTTGGTGACCTTGTAAGGCACGCGGCTGACGGTCCTCTGCACTTCGGGGTCGTCATATTTACGTCCCATGAAGCGTTTGATGGAGAAGATGGTGTTTTCAGGATTGACCACTGCCTGGTTGCGGGCAGTGCGGCCGACCAATCGCTCGTGATTCTTGTTCACGGCCACCACTGAGGGGCACAGGCGTTCGCCTTCGGCGGTGGGGATGACGACCGGCTCTCCGCCGACCATCACTGCCGCAACCGAGTTGGTTGTGCCCAGATCGATACCAATGATTTTTCCCATAGAATATTCCTCCTATCGAGCTACTCGAACCATCGCCGGGCGCAGCACCCGGTCTCCGATGGTGTAACCTTGTTGAACTACTTCAATAATTTGGCCGCTTTGAAAATCGGGATGATCTTCATGCGTGATTGCCTCATGCAAGGCGGGGTCGAACATTTGGCCTTCGGCCTGGATCGGGCGTACACTTTCAGCTTCCAAAATGCTGTTCAGCTTGCGCACGATCAGCACCACGCCTTCGCCCCAGGCGGCTCCCAACCCCTCCGCGGGGCAGGCTTTAACCGCACGTTCCAGGTCGTCCAGGACGGTGAGGTATTTCTTGACCACATTCCCGGTAATGTTCTGGCTGAGCTGTACCTGGTCGCGTTCCATGCGCTTGCGGTAGTTTTGGAAATCAGCTCGTTCGCGGGCCCAGCCTTCCTGATAATCACGGGATTGCTGGGTAGCCTGTTCCAACTGCTTTTGCAGAGCGTCGTACTCTTCCATCGTCAACGCCACCATCACCGGCTGAGCTTCCGCTTCCGGAGCGGGGAGGGACTGCTCGGCCTGCCCGGATTGCCCGTTCTCCTGGGGGGGAGTAACGGGTTCTTCTGGGTTCGGGTGGGGTTCTTTGTGTTGCTTGTCTTTTTTCATTCTCTAACACACCTCCTGACGGTCAATCGACCGGAATTTCAGAGACTAATTCGCTGAGCAGGCCGGCCACAAAGCGCACGGTAGAAATGGTACGTCCATAGGACATGCGCATGGGACCAAGCACGCCCAGGGTGCCGGTGGCCAGGCCGGGGGCGCCGTAGCGGGCCAGGACAACTGAGCAAGAGCGCAGCTCGTCCCAGGTGCCCTCGCCGCCGATCAGCACCTGCACGCTTCCGATCCCGCTGGTCATCACGGTCCGCGCCAGCAGGTCTTGCAGGCGGGTGCGCTCTTCCAGCACGGTCAGGGCGCGGCGGGCTTCTTCGACGCCGGAAAAATCCGGTTCGGAGAGTACATTTGCCAGCCCGTCCAGGTAAATCTGTCCGGTGGGGAGGGCATTAGCCTGGTTCATCTCGTCTAATAACCAATCCGTTATATTGTCCTCCAGGGCAGAGAAACCGCTGCGCAGGGCCTGGATCTCGCCGGCATCCTTGCCTTCAAGCAGCCCGTTCAAGTGCAAGGCCACCGTGGAAAGCTGCTCCTGGGTGATCGGTTCCTCCAGGTTTTCGATGCGCTGGTGGATCTCGCCGCCGATCATTACCATGACCATCAAGATCTGCCGGCCGCGTGTGGCGATCAATTCGATGTGCTTCAGGCGGGCATGCTCCAGGTGAGGTGCGGTGATCAGCGAGGCGCCGTGGGATTGGGAGGCCAGCACCGAGGCCCCGAGGCGCATCCATTGTTCTACATCATTATGCATCTGGTAGAACTGGTGGCTGATCATGCGCCGGGTGTCGTCAGGCACCTCGATATCGCGCAGCAGACGACCGACAAAATAGCGGTAACCTTGCTCGGAGGGGGTGCGCCCGGCAGAAGTATGCGGCTGGCGCAGGTAGCCCATCTCGGTCAGGGCCAGCATCTCATTGCGCACGGTAGCAGAGCTCATATCCAGGTGATAGGATTCAACCAACTGGCGTGAACTGACCGGCTGGGCATCCCGGGTATATTCGTGGATAACCAGAGTCAGGATCAGTTTTTGGCGGGCGGTCAATTCTTCCATAATCACTCTTAGATTTAGCACTCTCGATGCCAGTCTGCTAAACCATCGCGAATCATCATACCATGTCTAAAGGGGCGCGTCAAGACGCTCCGACAAACGCTAATATATTTCTGATAATTGGGAATTTCCTTAAAGTACCTGGGGAAAACATGACACTCATAATGATTGTAGAATGTTTTCCTATGGAGTATAATCACATCAGCGTCCACAGGTACCCATATTAACCGGGGTGGAAAATCCGTTATGAGCGATTTAGGACCCTCCTTCCGGTAACGTACTCGCAAGATTGAGTTGCGTTTCTTTTCCTGGCTGTACTTATTCGTTACATGAGGAGATTGGAAATGAGGAAGGCCATCAGTTGGATCTCTATGATCTTTCTGCTGACCCTAATAGCAGGGGGTATTGTTGCGTGTTTGCCAATTCAATCCACTCCAGCTCCTGCTGTTTGCCAACAGCTGGATATCCCGTTCCGCGATTTCTGCAACAAGGTGGGGGCAGAAAAAATTGGCACGCCGATCTCACCGCTGTTCGAGTTTGATGGACAGGAATGCCAGTTCACGACTAACGTATTGTTGTGCTATGAGACCAAGCAGCTCTCGCGGGTGAAGTTATTCCCCTTGAGCAGGCTGTTGTATTTTGGCGCGGAGGCGAATTTCGTGCCCGAGGGGGATCAAAGTTGCCAGCTGGACGCCGACTTCCAGCCATTAGAGAACAAGATTACCAACCAGGGTGTCAAGGTGGGTCAGTTGCTCACTTGCCCGATCTATGATTATTCTGGCGGTCAAAAATACCAGTTCCGTGAGAATGTGGCTTATGCGATCAGCCTTACCGATCCGGAAGCTCAGCCTTCATTAATGAATCTGGGCAAAATGGCCTGCGACCAATACGGCGGCTGTGAAAAGGTGCTCAAGAACGGAAAGGTACAACCAACCGAACCGCTGCCCTGCACTGCCCAGCTCGACCGCCTGGGCTTGGGAGATCTGACAGGGCAACTGACAGCGGTGCCGTTTGCTACCGATGAATGTGACCACGTGGTGATCTTTGCCGGGATCGCATTCTGTATGTCGGATGATTGCATGAACTTCCGGGCGCTGCCGCTCGGTTCCTACTATGGCATTTCCACCGATCCGGTCCCATATAACGAACAGTATGCCTACCGCTCCAGGTTCTATGTAGTTCAAGGTGACCTCGGCTATCATGTTCTCTCGGAGATCGATTTCTTCATCACCGAACATGGGGGATATGAGATTTCAGGTCAGCCCATATCGGAAGCGTACGCCACCGATAACCCAGCCATCTGGCGGCAGTGCTTTCAGAATTATTGCGTGGAATATGATATGACCCTGCCGCGTGGGCAAAATATCAAGTTGGTGCCGTTGGGAGATGTTGCTGGAAGCCGGTTGGAGCCGGAATTACTGGTCCGCCCGGTATATTCGCGATTTAACGTCAATTTTTTCCTCAGCGAAAAGCAGCCATATCTTGCGCGGGGGTCACAACAGACGCTAACGCTGAACGTCTTCAATGCGCAAAATCAACCGATTGAGGATCTGAATTTTACCTTGACGCTTAAATCAGGCGATGGGGTGGTGTTGGGAGAGTACCCTTTTCCGGAAACAGACGTACAAGGAGTCACCCAATTGATCCTGGGCCCAATTGAGGGCCAGAGCGGTGATATTTTCGAATATAGCGTGTGCCTGGATTTACCAACGGCTTTTCCGATGTGCGAAACCGGCACGTATATCCTCTGGCCTTAGCGGTGGGCTTCCGCCAGCAGTTCGATGCGGTTGATCTTTCCTGCCACGCTGTAAACACGCAGCACCAGCGGCAGGCGCTGCCCGCCGGGTATTGCTGACGGGCTTTCCCAGCGGCGGAGGCCGACAATATTGCCATCCAGATCATAAGCAACCGCCACCACCCACACCTGGGCTGCCTGGTCTTGTGCCGTACCGCCCAGCAGCACTTCGGCGGACACCTCGGCGGATAAACCACCTTCCAATATTTGGGTGGTGCTATTTTCTAGCGTAGCGGGCAGGTAACGCGCTTCTGTATCCGTAATAGGCAGGGCGGCGCGCAGTTCCAGGCTGGCTTGTAGACCGGAAGGCAACGGCCCTTCCAGGTAGACGGCCAGGGGCAGGCTGCTTTTGCCAGGGAGCAAGTTCAGCGGGGTAAATGCTTCCATTGGAGTAAGGAGATTTCCGGCGCCGTCTGCCAGGCGCAGCAGCGCGCTGACGTTCTCCACAGCTGTTTCGTTCGGATTGGTCACTTTTGCGAAGCACCACGCGCCTCCACCCTGGACGGAATGGCAGGCTACCCCGCCCAACTGCACGCTGAGGGGGGTGGGCGAAGGGACAAACCCCTGCGGGGTGGGCGCAGCGGCGGGGATGACCAGGACAGTCCCGGCAATCAGCAGATTGGCGTTGACCCCTGGATTGGCATCCAGTAATTGTTGCGAGGTGATCCCGTAACGCAGGGCGATGGAGGAGATCAAGTCTCCCTTCTTAACCGTATAGGTGCGGGGAGTAGGGGTAGGCGAAGGCAAGGGCGTGGGGGTTTCAGCAGGCAGGGTGGGGGTTTGGGTGGCGGTGATGGTTTGGTAGGGCTGGAGGGTAAAGCGCGGGGTATTGGTGAGAAGCGTTGAAGGCGTGCTGTACGCACCAGCACAGCCTGCCAGGCTGCCCAACAGGAGCAGGAATACTAAAAATTTGCAGAACAGGTTCATAATGTGCATTATACCAGTGGAAAAAGTCAAAGAGAGAGGCTTGTCGCTCTGGACAGGCTGTGCTAAACTGTTAGCATGGCAACCCCAGAAGAGACCATGTTCGAGCAGGTGCAGGAAGCAATTTCCAAGGGAGATAAGGCGCGTGCCCGCGATCTCTTGACCCGCTTGCTGCGGTCGGATGCTAACAATATTGAATACTGGCTGTGTATGAGCAGCGTGGTGGAGACCGTCAAAGAACGCATGTACTGTTTGAAGGAGGTCTTGCGCATTGATCCGGAAAATCAGGTGGCGCGCAAAGGCCTGATCTTGATTGGGGCACTGCCACGGGATGAAAGCCTGGTGATCCCGCCGCGCTTTTTTAAGCGCAATTGGGAAAATCAAATCTTGGGGGCTGCCCCATCCGAAAAGCCCCCGGTGATTTCCAGGACAGTATTTATCGTTGGTGGGGCATTGCTGCTGTTGGTAGTCGCCACAGTCCTGGTGTTGATAGCCCTGCGTGGACCTGAGACGGTGACCGTGCGCCCACCGACAGTCATCATTCCAGAGGCAACTTCAACCACCCTGCCCACTCCCTCGCCGGTAGTGCGTACTCCTACCCCCACCTTTGTGGGTCCCACGCCGCTCAGCATAGTGTTGAACGTAACCTACACGGTTACACCGATTTACGTCAAGACCGAGCATCCCAGTGTTGAATCGTTCCGCAGCGGGATCAGCGCTTACGAACGCGGCGACTGGAATTTGGTGATCCAGTTCATGGAACAGGTGGTTACCCCCGAACCATCGGCAGCAGATGCCTATTTCTATATCGGCGAAGCGCACCGCTTCAAAGGCGAATTCAGTCAGGCCCGGGAGGCTTATGAGAAGGCCCAGGAGGTAAATCCTGCCTTTGCCCCGGCCTATTACGGACAGGCCTTGTTGCTGATGCGCAACCCGGAAGCCCTGGTGGAAGCGGAAGAATTGTTAAAGAAAGCCGTGCAGCTTGATCCGCAATATATCGAAGCGTATCTGCAACTGGCGGGGGTTCAGCTGGCGGATGAACGTCCCCAAGATGCGCTGGATACCCTGGACCAGGCCAAACCCGCAATGCGTTGGGAAATGCCGCTCTGGTATTTGTACCATGCCCAGGCGGATATCCTTCTGAATGAGCCGGCGGCCGCACTTGAAAACGCCTTGAAAGCCAATAAACTGGATGTGACCATGCTGGAAGCCTACAAGGTGATCGGCCAGGCATATCAGATGAATGGAGATTTGCCCTCTTCGGTGGGGCCGCTGGAAATCTACCGCCAATATTTCCCGGATGACACCGATGCAGCAAACCGGTTGGCGCGCGCTTACCGCGCGGATGGAAAGAACGAACAGGCGGTTGACCTGCTCAGCCAGCTCTTGAAGAAGGACCGCCGCGCGTATACCCTCTATATGGAGCGCGGCTGGGCTTACCTGGCATTGGGCAAGCCCGCACTGGCGCGGGATGATTTTGCCTCATACATCGGCTACCAGCCCAAGTCGCTGGAAGCGCATATCGGCCTGGGACGTTCTTATCTTGACCTGAAATTGTATGCCAATGCCTGGGAACAGTTCTACCTGGGCCAGCCGTACGTGACCACCGACGCTGAGCAGGCCGAGATCTATTATTGGGAAAGTCTGGCATTGGAAGGGAAAGAAGATCTGGCCGGAGCCATTAATATGTGGTATGAAATGCTCAAATTGCCTGCGGATGTGATCCCCGATGAATGGGAAGAATACGCCCGCCAGCGCTTGACCGAATTGAATAAAAAGGTACCTACCCCGGTGGTGTTGCAGACCGGCACTCCTACCCCTACCCCCACTCCCACCCGGCAATTAGGCGCGGTGACTCGTACGCCCACCCCCACCGCCAGCCGAACTCCCACGCCGGTTAAGACACCCTGATAAGGCGACCGGCTGTGCGTCCGCTGCCCCTGTATTTGCTGCTTCAACGGCGTCAGCAGCGCAAGGAACGCGCCCGGCGCAGCCCGGCGCGCCGTTTGGGGCAGGCTGGGTTGGGCACAGCGGCGCTGGTATCGGTGTTGGCGGTGTTTGGCTTGTTGTTTGCCGGGGGATTGTACGCCGATCTGGTGAATGGCCTGCCTTCGTTGGAACAGTTGCCGGCGCTTTTTGCTTACCCGCAGGGTAGTTTCTACCAGCCCACGCGCTTCTACGATCGCAACGGCACGCAGATGTTCTATGCGCTGGAAAACCCCGGCATTTCGCGTGGTTATTTGTCCATTAACCCGGCCTTTGCCCGGCATTACCCGGAATATTTTGAGAAGATCGTCCTGGCGGTCCTCCAGCCGGATTTTTGGCAAAGCTCAGGAGTGGACTGGCAAAACCTGACCGCCGGGAATCCTCGGACGGTCGCCGAACAATTAGTTTCAGATTGGCTGTTGTGGCAGGAAAAAACCGGATTAAGGCGATCCCTGCGCATGCGTTTGCTGGCCGGGCAGGTGGTTTCCCGCTATGGCCGCGAACAGGTGTTGGAATGGTACTTGAATAGCGCCTATTTTGGGCATCTGGCTTATGGCGCTGAGAGTGCCGCTCAGCTTTATTTTGGAAAGTCAGCACAGGATTTGAACGTGTCGGAGACGATTGCCCTGGCAGCGGTTTTACAGGCGCCTGCTTTAAATCCATTGGATGCACCCGCTGCCGCCGCTCAGCGCCATAGTGAGCTGGTAGAGCAGCTTTTTTCACGTGGAGTGATCAGCCTGGACCAGTACCAGCAGGTACGCAGCGAGCCGTTGGCTCTGGCTGTAGCACCGGAGGAGCCGGCTTCACCAGCCCAGGCGTATACCCAAATGGTCCTGGAACAGCTTTATCGCCGCTATGGGCGCGAACGGGTGGAGCGTGGCGGTTTGGAAGTGACGACCACCCTGGATATGGATTTGCAGGAGCAATTGCTGTGCAGCACCCAGGCGCAGCTGGCGCGTATGCAGGGCGAAACGATTTTGAGTGAAAATTGTCCGGCAGCGCTGCGCCTGCCCTCGCTTTCTCCTAATCTGCCAAAATACCCAGACGACCTGACCGCCAGCGCAGTGGTGACCGATCCGGCGCGCGGCGAAGTGCTGGCTTACCTGGGAGATACCAATCGGGCGGGGGAAGCGTTGCAAGCTCAGCCGCGCCAACCGGGTTCCATTCTTACCCCCTTTGTGATCCTGGCTGGCTTTGCCCGCACCAACAGCCCGGCCAGCCTGGTATGGGATATTCCCGCCAGCCTTCCGGACACACTGGCATCTTTCCAGAACCCGGACGGAAAATTCCACGGACCGGTGCGGCTGCGTATTGCGGTGGGGAACGATTACCTGGTGCCGCTGGCGCAGTTGTTGAACCAAATTAGCCCCGGTACGGTATGGAAGCTGGCTGAATTGCTGGGGGTAAGCGGCTTGCTGGAGGAACCTGAGCCGGGCGCTTTGCTGTTTGAAGGAGGGCGGGTCAGCCTGCTGCAACTGGCTCAGGCTTACGGCTCTTTTGCCACGTTGGGATTGCGTGCGGGCTGGCGCTCTCCGATCAGCGGGAATCTGGAACCTGTCTTGATTCGTTCCATCATCGACAGCAGCGGGCAAGTGTGGGTGGCGGAGGAAGAACCGGAGGTGCAGGCGGTGGTCAGCCAGCAACTGGCTTACCTGGTGCACGATGTGATCAGCGATGCTTCGGCGCGCTGGGAGAGCCTGGGGGTAGCTAACCCGCTTGAACTGGGGCGTCCAGCAGGAGCCAAGATCGGTCAGACTGCGGACGGCAGCCAGGTATGGGTGGCGGGTTACACGCCTCAATTATTGATGGTAACCTCTTTCAATCTCCCAGAGGTTTCCGGGGGGCTGCGCCTGGATATCACTGCCAGCGCCGGATTGTGGCACGCGGTGATGCAGTATGCGCTTAAAGATCTTCCCTCAGAAGATTGGACCCGTCCAGCGGATATCGTCAGCCTGGATGTTTGCGATCCTTCCGGCCTGCTGCTGACGAAAGATTGCCCCCGCATAGCCCGTGAGGTGTTCCTGAGCGCCAACCAACCGGTCAGTTACGATACGCTTTACCGTGCTGTAGAAGTCAACCGCGAAACCGGCCGATTGGCGACTGTCTTTACCCCGCTTTCGATGATCGAAGAGCGTGTTTATATGATCGTTCCCGCTGAGGCGCAGTCATGGGCTGCGTCTGCCGGGCTGCCCGTTCCTCCCTCAGAATACGATCTGATCCAGCCGCAAGCCATGCTCCCGGATGCGCAAATTACTACTCCGGTATCGTTCTCCTACGTTAGCGGAAATGTGCTTATCCGTGGGACGGCTGCAGGGAAAGATTTTAAGTCTTACCGCGTACAGGTGGGGCAGGGCATCAATCCTGGCGACTGGCTGGAGGTTGGCGCGCCCCACACCACTCCCCTGACAGATGGGGTATTGGCGGAATGGGAGAGTGGACAACAGGAAGGACTGTATGCCATCCGGTTGCTGGTGGAACGACAGAACAATCAGGTGGATGTGGCGGTGGTACAGATCACCCTGGACAATACCGCGCCTCTGGCACGCATATCCTACCCCGCGCCGCAGGCCAGCCTTGCGTCCGTGGATGGACGGGTGATCCTGCAAGCTGAGGTGAGCGATTCTATCGGGGTGCAGCGGGTGGAATGGTTTTTGGATGACCGCCTTTTGGGCGAACAGACTCAGGGACCGTATGTTTTCTCCTGGGCTGCCCGTTCCGGGGTGCATACTCTCCTGGTCAAAGCCTATGACCTGGCGGGGAATGTAACAACTTCCACTCCGGTCACTTTCACTGTGACCCCCTGAGCACGAATCGAAGTTTTTATTTTTATGAGATTGGAGATTTTATGATCATGAAAAGCTTGATCCCGGTTGCCTTGGTCGCTCTCTGCCTGGCGGCTTGCGCTGCTGCCCCGACCATTTCTCCTACCTTGACGCCCACTCTTACTGCTACGCCGGTTCCAACCAGCACTCCCACACCCTTACCCACCGCCACACCTACCGAAACGCCCACGGTTACCCCAACCCCCATCCTGCCCTGCGGTGATACCCAGGGAAAGATCGAATTGACCGAGATCCCGGTTCCGGGAACGCGCACACAGATCAAAATGCGGGTTTATTTGCCGCCGTGTTACGATCCGAACGGGGATTGGTTGTATCCGGTGGTGGTGATGATCCACGGCCAGACCTATGATTACACCCAATGGGACCGGTTGGGAATGGATGAAGCCGCTGACCGGCTGATCACTTCGGGGGAGATCAAACCATTCCTGATCTTCATGCCCCAGGAGGATGATACCGAAATCGACCCCTTGAAAGCGCGCTATGATAAGACCGTTTCGGTTGTGATCCTGCCCTGGATCGATGCCAATTATCACACATGCACGGAACGAAAATGCCGGGCGGTGGGCGGTTTATCTCGTGGAGCAGCCTATGCGATGTATCTGGGTTTTGAGCAGCCGGAATTGTTTGGCTCTATTGGCGGGCACAGCTGGACGCCCTTTTTTGGTGATCTATACCGTCTGCCGCGCTGGTCTTCTTCCACCCCGCCGGAGGATCGCCCGAGAATCTACCTGGACATGGGCGAGAGTGATGATAAATTCCTTCCAATTACCACAGAACTCACCACGGAAATGAAGCGATTAGGATTTGAGTTCACCTGGATCGTGCGGCCAGGGGGACACAATGAAGAATACTGGTCCTCGCACGTCGAAGAATACCTGCGCTGGTATGCGGAGGCGTGGATGCCCTGAGCAGGCCAGGCCTGTTTATTCGGTGAGGATCTCCAGCATCAAGGGGTGCAGGGTAGGGTTGGCAGCCAGGACTGAATTCGGGGAATTCATATAATGGTTTTCCCCACGCATATCGGTCACTATCGCACCGGCTTCCTCAGCCAACAAAGAGCCGGCTGCCACATCCCACGGCTTGAGTTTGATCTCCCAGTACCCGTCCAGCCTTCCAGCGGCCACGTAGGCCAGGTCAAGCGCAGCAGATCCCAACCGGCGCACGCCCTGGGTGAGCATGGAAAAGCGGGTGAAGAAATCCAGGTTGTTATAGGCGCTGGTAAGGGTGTCGTAAGGGAAACCGGTTACCAGCAGGCTTTCGATCAATGTCTTGGTGGTGGAGACCCGGATCGGCGCCCCATTCAAGGTGGCGCCATGCCCGCGTTGAGCGCTGAAGCACTCACCGCGCATGGGGTCATAAACCACACCCAATTGCATTACTCCGTCCACGGCATAGGCGATCGAAACTGAGAAGATGGGCAGGTTATGCGCGTAATTGGTGGTGCCGTCCAATGGGTCGACATACCAGATTTTGTGTCGCTGTTCGGCGGTCAGCAGGCCGGCTTCTTCAGTCAAGATGGTATGAGAGGGGAATTGTCCCTGGATCAGTTGCAGGAGTAATTCTTCGGACTGGCGGTCTACCTCGGTCACCAGATCGGTAATACCTTTGCGGTCAATGATATGCAGACGGCCAAATCCCGCGGAGAGGATTTCCCCGGCCTGGCGTGCCCAATCTTCGACAATGGCGAGGGTGGGTTCCGGCTCTAAATTCATGCGGCGCCGGGGCCGGTTGGCTTTTCGATGTTGTTCAGCAGGCCGTAAAGCTGATCCAGTTCGGCCATGATGTCGTTGCGGTCGTTGACGGCCTGATTGAGCAAGGCTTCAAAGGCAGGTCTCTGTTCTTGAGGCAAAGTTTGCAGCAGGCGTTCGGTGCGCGCAATCTGGGTATTTTTGTGATGCAGCTTGGACTCCAGCCGTTCGCGATAGCCTTTGTAAAATTCCTCTTCGGTGATCGGGCGTGGAACGGTGCCAATCCCCTGGGTGAGGATCTCTGCAACGGTCAGCAGAAAATCTTCTGTGTCAATCGGCTTTTCAATGAAGCGTACCCCACCCAGACTGAGCGCAAAACGTTTGTCGTCTGGTGTAACATAAGTGGCCGAAACAAAAATGACCGGGATCTGGCTGGTAAGCGGGTTGCGGCGTAGATTATAGGCCAGGGCATAGCCGTCCATTTTCGGCATGAGAATATCGGTGATGACCAGCGCAGGGCGTTCTCCGGCGATCTTTTCGATCGCTTCCTGCCCATTGCGCGCGGTGATGACCGGGTACCCCTTAAAACGTAGCGTCACTTCCAGCAATTCGCGGATGTTCGGCGTATCTTCGACAACCAGAATGGGACCAAATGGAATGTTCATAGGATTATTGTAATAGTTTCCAGGGCAGGTTGCAAGAGAAAAACTGTCCTGTTTTGGCTGAGTTGGGGTATCATCGGCGTATGAGACGTTGGTTTGGTTTGTGCCTGGTGCTTGCCTGTGTGGCTGGAATTTGCGGCTGTTCCCTTTATGTGGTTGGTGGAAAGACCCCGGTTACACCAACCGCGATTTATCGGACGCCCACCCGGCGACCGACGGTCACACCGTCTGCCACACCAACCCGTACTGCCACGCCGCCTCCGCTTCCCACCACCCCGCCAGTTTGGTCGGAGGGGAGTGAGATCCAACTACAATACGCGGTGTGTTATGATCTGGACAGTGGTCAGGTGCGCGATCAGCTAAACGACCCCACTTGCGATGTGGTTTTTATTTCCATGCCGCTGGGGCAGGCGGATACCGCGGCGGTCATCCCGGTGCCCCCGGCCGCTTTTGCTTTCGAGGCGTCAATGTTGATGAGGCCGGACCCGACTCAATGCCAGTCCGACCTGCCGTATTGGGGGCAGGCGGAGGCACGTGCTCCGCGCCCAAGCGAAGCGATCTGCTATCAGACCGGTGAGGGCCGTTTTGGTTGGCTGGCGCTGAATACGACCAGTGAGAAGGGAGTAACCTTCGATTTCCGCACATTCACTGCCCAAGAAGGTCTGCGGATTCCCCGCAGCGAGGGCATGGCGGCGGTTTTTATGGGGGAGACTGTATTAGACGGCACCCATGTGGAAGCCGGGGCAGAATTTGTGAAGAGCTGGCGGCTGATGAATTCAGGCAGCAAACGTTGGACAACCGCTTTTCACCTGGTCTATCAGAGCGGAGATGCAATGGGTGAAACCCTTTCGGTTCCCTTGCCCAGGGATGTGCTGCCTGGCGGGGAGATCGATCTAACCGTCCGGCAAAAAGCGCCTGAACAAACTGGTCCGGCAATCGGATATTGGATGCTGGAATCCGACCAGGGTGAGCGTTTTGGTCTGGGCTCATTTTCCAACGAGCCGTTTTATGTGTGGATCGAGGTGGTTCCCCCCGGTACCCTGTTACCCACTCCTTCTAGCTCGCTGGAAGGCAACGCAGGGGTAATGGCAGCAGCGCTGACCGTCTCGCCGGTTTATTACGAAGGAGTCTGCCCGGTTACTTTGAGCTTCAACGGAAAATTGTGGGCGCGTGGGAAAGGGGAATATACCTACCAGCTCCTGGCGGCTTCCACCAAGCCGGAGTATTTTAATTTTCATCTACCTGCGCCGGACGTGGCCGAGAATTTGAAAGATGAGCAATCCCTGGTGGAAGTATCCTACCAATTGGAGATCGGCAGTTCTGTCAGCGGTTGGGCGCAGTTGGCAGGATTGGGCAACGCGGGAGGGGTCTTCTCGGAAAAGGTTCCTTTCCAGGTGCGCTGTGCTCCCTAGCCAGGGGCAAGATCATAGGTCTCCGCGATATTCAGCCTGCAGGCGCTCAAAAAATTCTATCAGATAAGCATGGCGCGCTTCTGCCAGGGCTTTGCCGCCTTTGGTGAACATACGGTCTTTGATCTTGATCAGCTTAAAGAGAAATTCATGATAGGCGCTGTGGGGTTCGCCAGGCTCTTCCTGTCCGGTCTCCAGGAAGTGTTGGGAGGGCAGGACCAGAAAGGGCATTTTAGCCAGGGCGGCATAACCCATCACGCGGGCTGCGCCAATTGCGCCGATCACATCCATCTTGTCGGCATCGAACAGGATACGCGCTTCCAGGCTTTCGGGAGCCTCGTTCCGGGCTCCGGCGCGGAAACGGTGGGCGCGGATGCAGTGCTGCACTGCAGCAATGCGCTCCGGCGGCCACCCCTCGGCTTTCAGGATCTGCGCGGCAAACTCGGCCGAAGCCAGATGATGTTCTTTGCGGGAGTCCTGGCCGCTTGTGCTGCCCTGCGCATCGTGCAACAAGGCGGCGGCGCGTACGATTTCCAGGTCGCCACCTTCTTCTTTCGCCAGATGTTCTGCCAGACGGTAGACTCGTTCGATATGCGAGAAATCATGCACCGGGTCGTCGTCGGTATACCAGGCGCGTGCGGTTTCAAGGGATAACATCAGCACCACATTTCTGCGAGACGTTGGCTCTCGCAATCAGGATGATTGGAATGGTCTTGCCCCATCTTGCGGCCGCTCGGATGCAACAATGCTGTGGAAATAGGCGGAACATTGAGCGCCTCTTTGCATCCTGATACGAGACAAAAGGGGTATTAATCGATCGGATATACCTGCCCTTTTTTGACCACGGTCTTGACCAGGTTGCTGCCAAAACGGTAACCCAGGTGGCGATAATCGCTGACGTTGAGAATCAACAGGTCAGCCTGTTTACCGGGTTCCAGTGAGCCGATTTTCTCGGCGCGATTGATGGCAGCGGCAGCATTGATTGTGGCGGCAGCGATGGCCTGGGCTGGGGTAAGCTTGAGGTAGCGGCAGGCCAGGGCAATGACGAACTGCATACTTTCACACCAGGCTGTGCCTGGATTAATATCCGATGCAATGGCCAGCAGTCCGCCAGCCTGTAAGATCTCGCGTGCGGGGGTGTAGTGAGGATCAGCCAGGCCGAAGGGGGTGCAGGGTAGTGCAACCGCCACTGTCTCACTGCGTGCCAGGGCGGCGATATCCTCCGTTGAAGTTTTCACCAGATGGTCGGCAGAAGCAGCGCCCAGTTCGGCGGCCAGACTGGCGCCGCCCAGGTTGTCGAACTCGTCGGCGTGAATCTTGAGAGGAAAGCCCAACTCTTTGGCTGTGGAGAGGATCAACCGGGTTTGCCCCAAGGTAAAGGCCCCGGTCTCGCAAAAGACATCCACAAAAGGCAACGGGCGCCCGGAAGCGTGGCTTTCCCACCAGCGGCGGACAGCCGGCAGCATTTGTGCACAGATCAGGCGGGTATATTCATCCGGACGGTCGCGGAATTCGGGGGCAATGGCATGCGCACCAAGAAAAGTAGGTGCAATCTCCAGCGGGCCTTCGGCGTCCAGCTGGAGCAGAGCCTGCAATTGTTCCAGTTCGCTGGTGATCTCCAATCCGTAGCCGGTTTTGGCTTCAGCGGTGGTGGTGCCGTGGCGGAAGAGAGTTTGGGCGCGGGCGCGGGTCTGTGCGGCAAGCACTTCCAGACCGGCCTGGCGGGTGGCGGTAACCGTGGAAAGGATCCCGCCGCCGGCAGCCAGGATCTCCAGGTAGGTTTTTCCGGCCAGACGCATTTCAAATTCTGCAGCGCGGTCGCCTGCCCAGACCAGATGAGTGTGGGGATCGACAAAACCCGGCAGGATCACCCGCCCCTGTGCGTTGAGAGTTTCCTCCTCCGGATAGGCGGCAAGCAGGTCCGGCGTGCTGCCGATAGCCAAGATGTGGCCATCTCGAATCAGCAGCGCGCCGTCCGCGATGATTCCCAGCTGTCCCAACTCCCTCCCGCGCTGCGGGCCGCCGGCCAGGGTGAGCAGTTGCGACGCAGAGTGTATCAGCATAAATTACAGCTTCTTGACGAAGTGGTCGATCTTGTCCAGGGCTTCTTCCAGCTTTTCGTAGGAAGTGGCATAGGAACAGCGCACAAAACCTTCGCCGCCCAGCCCAAAGGAATTGCCAGGAACCACTGCTACATGTTCTTCCTGCAGCAGGCGGTTGGCAAAAGTCTCGTCGTCCAGACCGGTCACGCTGACCTTGGGGAAGGCATAGAAGGCACCGCGCGGCTCAAAGGTAGGCAGGCCGATCGTGTTCAGGCCGGTGACAATCAATTTACGGCGGCGGTCATATTCAGCTACCATTTGCTGGACGTATTTTTCACCGTTCAGGAGGGCTTCCAGCGCGCCGGCCTGGGCTGTAGTGGGGGCTGACATGACTGTGTACTGGTGGACGCGCACCAGGCCTTTGATGAAGTCGGCAGGACCGCAGGCGTAGCCGATGCGCCAGCCGGTCATGGCGTAGTCTTTGGAGAAACCACCCAGCAGGATGGTGCGTTTGCGCATTTCAGGCAGTGCCGGGAAGCACACATGCTGCACGCCGTACACCAGCCGGTCGTAAATCTCGTCGGAGATGACGATCAGGTTGTGTTCTTCAGCCAGGCGAGCGATTTCCATCAAGCGCTCGCGCGAGGCTACCGCTCCAGTGGGATTGCTGGGAAAGCCCAGCAGAATGGCCTTGGTGCGCGGGGTGATGGCGGCGGCAATCTCTTCAGGTTCCACGTCGAAGTTGTTTTCCATCTTGCAAGGGATCTCCACCGGTACGCCGCCTGCCAGGATCACTTCCGCCTGGTAAGAAACAAAGCAGGGGGTTGGGACGATCACTTCGTCGCCAGGATCGAGAAGGGCAGTGAAGGTCAGATAGAGCGCTTCCGAGCCGCCAACGGTGAGAATGATCTCGCTGTTAGGATCATAGCTCACGCTGTAGAGCTTTTCCAGGTGGGCTGCCAGGGCTTGACGGACTTCCAGCCGCCCGGCATTGGAGGTGTAGTGGGTATCTCCCCTGCGCAAAGAGCGCACACCTGCTTCGAGGATCGGCTCAGGGGTGGTGAAATCTGGTTCGCCGATGCCCAACGAGATCACGTTTTGCATGGTGGCGGCAATATCAAAGAATTTACGAATGCCGGAAGGGCGAAGCCCCCCAACAACCTGCGAAATGCTCATTTTATTCATGCAAAGTCTCCTTCAATCAGTTATATTTGGTGAATACGCCAATCGCTGTACAGCTCGCCGTAAAATAGTTCGAAAATTCGGCCGTCTTCCACCTGCACGCGAAATTTCTTTCCACCGGGGATGCGCCATTGGGCCTGGATGGTGCTGATGGACAGGCGCTGACCTTCCCAATGCAACGCAATCGGGCGCTCGGCATACTCGTAGCCCGAGTGGCACTCGACCGGTTCGTTCAGCTCATTGCCCATGATTGGTCACCCAGGTTCACGCGCAGCACTTGCCCGTGCAAGACCACGTTGCGGCCGATGAGCGAGTTTTCCAGAACCATGTTATGCACCTGTGCGCCATCTTCCAGAATGGAATTTTGTACCACCACGCTCTTCAGATCGGCTTCTTCGCCCAGGGAAACATGCGGCCCAATGACAGAAGATTCCACTTTGGCTGAGGGGTGGATGAAGACCGGCGGAATGATCGTAGCGGTGGTGTATAAAGAAGCTGCCTGGGCGCTGTTGTCGTTGCCGTGTTCAAGCAGGTAGCGGTTGGTTTCCAGTAATGCCTCGGGCACTCCTGCATCCAGCCAGGCATTGACCAGGCGGGTGGTCATTTTAGCCCCCCGTTCGAGCAGAATATTGATCGCGTCAGCCAGGAAGAACTCGTTCTTCAGGGCAATGTTGCGATTCATTTGTTCTTCAATGGCGGATACCAGGTCTTCTCCGCGCCGGAAGTAGTAAAAACCAACCACAGCCAGGTTGGTGACAATTTCTTTGGGCTTTTCGATCAGCCCCGTGACAAAACCCTGCTCATTGAGCCGTGCCACGCCAAAGCGGCGCGGATCGGCAACCGGCTTGACCCAGGCTACAGCGTCCTCTTTGACCTCTTCCAGGAAGGAGAGGTCGGTTTCCACAAATGTATCCGAGAAGGTCATCAACATCGGGCCAGTCAGGTATTCGCGCGCCAGATAAAGCGCATCAGACTGACCGCGCATGCGTTCCTGTACCACGTAATGAACCACTTTATCCGGATGCGATTCTTTCATATGTGCCTGGATCATCTCGCCCTGGTTGGGGCCAACGATGAAGATGAATTCCACGTTCTTGGGATCCGGCAGGCTTTCAAACTGGTTCAGCACATAATCCAACACCGTGCGTCCTGCCAGGGCGATCAATGGCTTTGGTTTGCTCCAGGTGTGTGGGCGCATACGCGTCCCCAACCCGGCCATAGGAATGGCGATCTTTAATGTTTCAGGCATGCAAAGGCCTCCCCGAAGATTTAGATTGGGTTCAACCCTTCGTATTGTAACATTGTCCCCCTGACCTGTCGCGTGAACATTGTAAGGAATTTAAGTCATATAAAATCATAAAAAACAGCGCCCCATTCGATTATGGGGCGCTGCAAGCAAAGCGAGTTTTGAAATTAATTCTTCTGGTATTCCAGGAAACCGAAATAGGCCATCACAGCCGAGGCAACCAGGCAGATCCAGAAGCCAATGCCTAGGTAACCGATCACACCCAAAGCGGTCAACAGGCTGATCAGGGCGCCTACCAGTGCCACACCACCAGCGATCAGCAAGCCTAGTTTCTTTTGCTGCGCAAAGAAGGTCTGGCCGGACATGCTGAAATACGCCAGGGCAATGCAGGCCAATGCACCCAGGAAAACCAGAATGCCCCAAATTCCGCCGCTCTGGAAGCCGGAAACAACGCCCAGGCTGACGCCGTACGCGCCTACCGAAACCCACGGCAGGAACATGCCGATAACGGCCACGATACCGGCGATGCCGGCGATCTTATAATTCATAGACAGTTTATTGAAATCCATTTTATGCTCCTTATGATGAATTCAAAACAATTACCATTGATTGTAGCAACAATTTCGGTGAAATACAAGCAAAATAGATTAAGCAAAGTTTAGTGAAAATAAGCGCAATCAACAAGAGTGGGTTCACGCAGTTGATCTTGCGTGAACCCACTGAGAAGGATAAAACTTCGTTATTATTGGAGCTTTTCCAGCTCTTCCAGCTTGCTTTCGATCAATGTGACAGCCTCGTTGAGTGTTTCAGCATCGAAGGCCAGGCGCGCGCCGGCGGTGCGGAATAATTCCGGCAGGGTGGCGGTGCCACCCAACGAGAGGGCTTTGCGATAGCTGGCAACTGCGCCAGCCTGATCCTTGAGTGCATTGCGCCATACTAACACGGCGCCTAACTGCGCCAGACCATATTCGATGTAATAGAAAGGTTGCTCGTGGATATGCATCTTGCGTTGCCATCCGGTCTCCATTTCGTTTTCCAACCCTGACCAGTCCACGCCCTTCATAAATCTTTTCCATTGTCGTGCCCAGGCCGCATCCAGTTCTTTGGGTTGGGCAGCCTTTTCAGGGTTCTCATAAACCCAGTGCTGGAAGGAATCCACCACAGCCATGTAAGGCCAGAAGAGGATGAGGCTTTCCAGATGTTCAGCCAGAGCGCGGGCAGCCTCAGCGCGGGTGTAGAACCCCCCCTCGGAGGCAGACAGGTAAGGTGAGGCGAGCAACTCCATGCCCATCGAGGCCACCTCTGCAAATTCCATCGGCACATCGAGCTGCTGGTTGTAAGGGAGATGAGCGCTTTCGAAAACATGGAAAGCATGCCCCGATTCATGCAAGGTGGTTTGAACATCATCGTGCAGGCCAACGGCATTGCCAAAAATGAAAGGTTTTCGTTCAACCGTAAAACCGATGCAATAGGCGCCGGGGCCCTTGTGTTTGCGGTTTCCCAGATCGGTGCGGCCTTCGCGAAGCATGGTGTCAAAATATTCCCCCAACTGCGGGGCTACTTTGTGAAAGATGGCGGAAGCACGGGCATGCAACCTGGTCAGGCGTTTGAAGGGGCGCAGCGCGGGTTTTCCGGAGATATCCACATCCAGATCCCAGGGGCGCAGGGTCTTCAATCCCAGACGCTGGCGGCGTCGCTCGTAGATGCGCACGGCGGCTGGAACGACCACTTTTTCGATGGCGTCCTGGAACTTGCGTGCATCTTCGGGAGTGTAATCAAAGCGGTGCATTTGCTGCCAGCGGTAGGCGCGGTAATCCGGTTTTCCTGCATTGGCCGCCAGCTTGAGCCGCAAGGCAAGGAACTTTTGCCAAAGGGCATTGATCTTCTCACGGTCGGCCAGGGCGCGGCCAAAGCTGGCACGCCAGGCGCGTTCGCGAATCTCGCGATCCTTTTCCTGGTAGATCGGTTTCATCTGGGAGAGGGTCATTTCTTTGCCTTCCCATTGAATGGTCTGCGCACCTGAGATCTCGTCATATTCGGTAATGAGCTTTTGTTCATCGCCGAGCAGAGGCAGGTTTTCGGCGCGGAACAGGTCGGCATCCGCGCGCATGTTGCGTAAGGGAACTTTAAAACCCTCGGGTTCCAGGCCGCTGTTCAGTAACTTTTCCTTCAACTGCTGGTCGGCTAGCAAGGATTTCGGGTAAATATCATCCAGGAAGGCGGCAAAGCGCTGGCGGGCCTGTTTGTCGGCCGTGTTGAGGGTGGTGGCGACATAGAGACGAACGTATAACTCGATGATCGCATCGGACATGCGGGTCCAGTCTGCCATCCAGCTTTTCAGGGAGGCAGCGTTCAATGGGCGGGCGATCAGGTCATTAGCCAGGGGTTCAAAATCACTCCATTTGGCAACTAACAGTTCTTGGGCATTGCGGGGAAAAGCCATACAGTATCCTTTCAATACATAAGATAACCACAAAGAAACGAAGAAACAAAGGTACACAAAGGGTATTAAAGAATTTTTTTGATCTTTGTGCTCCTTAACAACTGGGTGCCTTTGTGGTGAGATTGGGTCTTTGCAGGTGCCAGGTGGTAACCTGTTGGTAAGCATGCGCAGCCCGGAAAAGGACAGCTTCCTGGAAGTGCGCTGCCATTAATTGTATACCAATTGGCATTCCTGCGCCATCGAATCCTACAGGAAAAGCCAGCCCCGGCACCCCAGCCAGGTTGGCCGGCAGGGTGAGGATGTCCTCCAGGTACATGGACAGGGGGTCATCGCTGTGTTCACCGATGCGAAAGGCGGCGCTGGGCGTCACAGGGGCGGCGATCAAATCCACCTGGGTGAAAGCCTGTTCAAAATCGCGGGTGATCAGCGTACGCACCTTTTGAGCCTGGCCATAATAGGCGTCGTAATATCCAGCTGAAAGGGCATAGGTGCCCAACATGATCCGCCGTTTGACCTCTGGCCCCAAGAATTGTCCACGGGTCTGGCGGAACATTTCCTCCGGCGATTGCCCTCCCAGGCGCGGACCGAAACGCACGCCGTCGTAGCGGGCCAGGTTTGCCGATGCTTCAGCCGAGGCGATCAAGTAATAGACTGGCAGGGCGTATTCGGTGTGGGGCAGATTGATCTCGCGCACTTCGGCGCCCAGATCCTGCATATGGACAACGGCTGCCCGCACCGCGTTTTCCACCTCGGCTTGCATACCGGGAAGGAAGTATTCCCTGGGAACCCCAATACGCAACCCGCTCATATCCTGCCCTCTGGTGGAAGTGTAATCCGGCACCGGCAGGTCAATGGTGGTCGCATCCAGCGGATCGCTGCCGGCCATCTGCTGGAATATGACCGCCAGCTCGGCAGCAGAATGAGCAAACATGCCCACCGTATCCAACGACGAGCCGTAGGCCACCAGCCCATAACGCGAGACCCGACCATACGTGGGTTTGATGCCTGTCACGCCGCAATAGGAAGCCGGTTGGCGAACACTCCCACCGGTGTCGCTGCCAAATGCCGCGGGAACCAGGCGCGCAGCCACCGCTGCGGCGCTGCCCCCGCTGGAACCGCCCGGCACACGTTGTAGGTCCCAGGGATTGCGGGTGCAGCCGTAGGCTGAGTTCTCAGTAGATGAGCCCATGGCAAATTCATCGGTATTGGTCTTTCCCACCACTACCACCCCGGCATCCAGCAGGCGCTGCACGGTAGTAGCGGTATAGGGCGGCAGGTAGTGTTCCAGGATGCGCGAACCGCAGGTACAGCGCACGCCTTGCAGGCACAGGGTATCCTTGACCGCCAAAGGCAAGCCAAGTAAAGGGGGCAGCGTATCACCATAACGGTTGGCGCTGGCGCGGCATTGGTCGGCTTTATCTGCCAGGCGCAAGGCCAGCTCGGGGGTGAGGGTGATGAAGGTGTGCAGGTCGGGTTCCTGCGCATCGATTTGCTCCAGGCAGGCCTGGGTCAGCTCGCGGCAGGAACATGCGCCGTGTCGCACAGCAGAGAGCATTTCCAGGATAGAGAGATCCATCAGAGAGTTCAATGGCTTACCCCAATACTCGCGGGACGCGGAACTGACCCTCTTCGGTCTTGGGCGCGTTGGACAGCAGGTCGTCTTTGCTCAGACCCAATCGGGGTTCGTCCGGGCGCAGCAGACTGCGCTGGGGCAACACGCTGGAGGTGGGCGGAATGCTGCTGGTATCCAGTTTCTGCAGGCTGGCGGCGTATTCGAGGATGGCCGAAAGCTGCTGGCGGAAGCGTTCTTTTTCCTCGGCGGTCAGCTCCAGGCGGGCCAATCCGGCGATATGTTCGACTTCTTGAAGGGTAAGCGCCATACGGCCCGGTTAGCGCATGATGCGCGGTTGTAACCAGAGAGCCCAATCCTGGGTGCTGGGTCCGAGGGCGGAAACGCGCAGGATGAAATTGACGTCATTGCCAGCCAGGGAGGAGAGGTCAACATCAACATCGGTCAGAATGCCGTCGTATTTCTGGTCCCAACTGCCCAGGCTGCCTTCCATACCGCCGCTGATCGAGTAGTTGAGGAAGAAGGTAACCTTACACTCCGAGCCTCCGGATTTATATAGGCAACCTACCACAGCCTTGAAGTGGTCGCCGGCCTTCACCTTAAAGGCCGGGTACTTTCCGGCGATCTCGCCATTGTCCACCCATTTGGGGTGTGTCTCCAGGGCAGATTCATCGTCGGTGGCCCCGGTTTCCCACTTTGGTGTGGGAACAACGATCACGAAACCTTTGTTGTCTGTGTCAGTACCCGGGCAGGGCAGGTTATCGGTTCCATTGGACCAGGAGGCATCGCAAGCACGGGCAATGAAGTCCAGCGCCTTGAAGGTGCCGGGCGCTGCCACATTGATCTTGACCCAGAATGGTGAAGTGCCCGCGCCGCCCAACCCAAATAAGACGCCCGAGCTATCGCGTAGTTTGAAATTGCCGGTATATTCTCCGGCAGTGCCGGGAGCTTTGAGGTTGACTGAAAGATCCACAACACTGTTGGGCGGTACATTGCCGCTGAGAAAGATCGGGCTGGTATAGCCCATAGCATTGCCGGTATCAAAGACAATGGCGTAGCTGGTGGTCCAGGTGCAGGTGCCGATGTTCTTTAATCGCCATGTTTTGGTGAAATCGGAGTTCGGGGCATACACTTCCCCATCCGGAACCGATACATCGGTGACGAAACCGGCCTGGTTGCACAGTGCGGAAGGGGTAGCCGTAGGGGTGATGCTGGGGGTGAGAGTGCTGGGCGGCGGGGTGACGGTGATGATCGGTGTGCTGGTTTGGGTAGGAGGCATGGGTGTGGCGCTGGGCTGTGAGCCGGATTGGGTTGCCAGGGCATTCAGCGTTTGCTGAGCAACAGCCTCCACTGTCTGTTGTTTCTCTTCATCGGTTATGGGCTTGGGAATATTGCACGCCGAGGATAACAAGGCCAGGACGAATATCAACGCAAATACGCGGGCAAGAGGTCTCATGGCATTTACTCCTTCTTTGGGTGGACCTGAATCCAATATACCCCAAAGCAGGTTTCCGCGCAACCGAAATCGTTTTATTTTATTGTTCAGGCAGCCCAGAAGGTCAAGGCCATGCTCAAGGTGAGGAGGAAGAAGAAAACCACTGCCAGGATCACCTGCCCGGCAGAAAGGGCAGCAAATATCGCAAAAGGCGCGCTCAGGCCGATCAGCAAAGCTGCGATCTGCAGCCCGAAACGGTGTGCTTTACGCCAACTTGCCAGGCGTTGAAACCAGGCTGCCTGCTTCATAGCACCACCAGCAGAATGGTGAGGATGGCCACGAGCGCCACCGGAACTAGCCCATAGAGCAGGATCTTGCCCATCACAGCCCCCTCATTATCCCCCAGGCCAACTGTGGAGCAGCCAACGATCACTTTGGCTGGGGCCATCACACTGCCCAGCGAGCCGCCCGCAGTTTGCGAGGCCAGGGTGAGCGAGACGCTGAGGCCGAGCAGCTGGGCAGTGCGCATCTGCAATCCGGCAAACAGCACATTGGAGTTGTTGTTGCTGCCGGTGATGAAGGCCCCCAAAGCGCCAATAAAAGGTGAAATGACCGGGTAAGCTGCGCCAAAACTCTGGCTAAGCCCCTGCGCCAGCAAGTTGGTCATCCCCGTGTGCGACATGATCACTGCCATGCCCACCATGGCGACAATGCCCAGGCTGGAATTGACCGCGCCGCGGCCCACCTTGCCCAAAATACGCCCCACGGCTCCCGGCTTGAGGTATCCGGCGCGTGCGTAAATGAAATAGGCGATCAAAGAAGCGTACAGCAGCATTGCACCTGGATGGCCGAAGAGGACAATTTTGCGCCCCGCCTCGGCGGGGGTGACCCACCCCAGGGAAGTTTCGAGTTGCGGGAAGTGCAGGTTGAAGGAAACGCTGTTCAATGCGTCATTGACCGGCTGGATCAGATTGAGAGCAAAAGCCAGGACCACCAGGACAATATAGGCGGAGCAGGCCAATGCCAGGCGTTTAAAAGTCAATGGTTGCGGATCTAATTGGCCCTCGTGCGGCACATCAACCGCGCGTGCGTAGCGGTAAGCGGGTAGGCGGGTGAGCAGCACACCTACGATCAGCCCGGCCATGGCCCCACCAGTAGCGCCCAGCGTCCACAGGCCGTTGGTGACCAACAGATGCTGGGTGAGGCCCATCACAGCGCTCAGGATGATGATGGCCGGGAAGGTATGACGTAACCCGCGCCACCCGCCGGCGACAAATGCCACCACAGCCCCGCAGGCCAGCGAAGAAACACCCAAAAGAAACGAGGATTCCGGCGCCAGCAATTCACCGGGCAGGCCGGTGACCGCCATCAGGGTCTGGAATGAAGTGGCCAGCGAACCAAAATTGACTGCCCAGCCGTGCCCGATGCAGGCCATGATCACCGCCTGGACGGGGGTGAAACCCAATCCCACCAGCAGCGGCGCGGCCACTGCCACTGGCACGCCAAAGCCGCCCATACCCTGCAGGAAGGAGGCGAACAACCAGCCGAGTAACAGGCCTTGCATGGTGCGGTCGCCGGTCAGGCGCGGGAGGGCCTGCCCGATGATGCGCACTGCTCCGGCCTCGTCGGCGATATGGAAGAGCAGCAGGGCGGTCCAGATGATGTATAGCACGTCCAGCGAGAGCAGGATGGCCTTCACCTGGCTGTAGGCCAGCAGGTCGAAGCCCGCGCCAAAGAAAAGCACCGCCACGATGACAGCGGCAAACCAGCTAATTGCCCCGGCCTTGCTGCCCCCCCAGCGAAAACCGAGCATGAGGATCAGCACAACCAATACCGGTGAAAGCGCCAGCAACCAGGACCAAAACGTAAGCGGCATAATGGGCCTATTGTACCACTTTGGATAGAATATCCTCCCAAAAGAAACTCCTTAAATTAATCTTTTCGTCACCTTTGACCTCAACAGATTTAGACCACCTCAAAGGTATCTACACCCTGACAATGGTCAAATCGTTGTGATTAACATCCGCACGGGCAGAGGTGTGCAAGACTTAATCATAACAATACAGATCACGACTTCTATTTGGGTGGAGACCACCAGGCGTAGAAATAAAACTTGTATTCACCATTCATTTGCGCTGGTGCGATCAATTCAGGATTGTCTAAGTTGTCCAGGGAAGCCAGATAGTAATTATCATCCTTTATAAAAGCCACCCGCGTTAAATCAGGTGAAAGGATATAATCTTCCGCGAAATCCTTTGGAAATCGGATGCTGTCGGTTAGATTTCCAGTGATCGGGTCAAAGATCCTGACGATGTCATCCCCACGGTAGGCCAATAACCGGGACGGGTTCTCGCCAGAAAAATCGATATAACATACCCCATCAGAATTCCTGCAATCGTAGATGATCCGGGTTTTATCGTTACAAGTATCCGGTTCGCTCAGGCAGTTCATGTCTGTAACATACGGGCCATAGGTGGTTGTTAGTCCTACTCCCCCAGCCCGGTAAGCCAGCCAGCGGCCATCCGGCGACCAGGTAGTGGGATAGATATCTCCAAATCCCCTAAGCTGAGGTGGAATATGGATGGTAGCGACGATGGATAGATCGCTGACTTGAACAATGTCTAAAGCATCCTGCCTGCAGTCGACGGCGAAATAGCGGTCATCTGGGGATAGGACAATGTTAATGTTTTCCCCGGGACAATAGGTGAAATCTGACACTTCCTTCGTGAGGAGGTTATAAAAGATAAAATGGTTGGTTTCACTTTCTATGAAACGAAGTGTTGCGCTGTGTGAGTTCAGACCATCAATCCAGAATTTATTTTTCCCATAGGCTATGCCATTTTCAGTAAATTGTTGAGTATATTTTCAATCAAGGAAAAGAAAATGTAGACTCCAGTGAGCTTTCTTATCGATAAGAGAATAGAAGATCAGCTCATGCGATCCCATAATCTCCGAAACATCGGGGAGCCAGTCTTCTGGAAATTTCTGAGGAGTGGCTGTTGGCGTTGGTGAAGCGGTGGGAGTAGGCGTTGGCGGCAGGGCGGTGGGGGTTGCTGTATTTTCCATCGTAGCTGTATTGTATCCGGTTGGGGATGGAAGGAGCGTTGCAGTAGCTGCTGGTGTACATCCGCATAACAGCAGAAGGAGTGAACAAAGAAGGAAAATTGTTTTCTTCATCATTGGATGGATTGTCCTTCCAAGCATTATTTCGATAATAAATAAAATGTTTATCTTAAGGAGCCGATAACCGCTAATATTCCAGCTATTAGCAGTATTGCGCCGAGGAACAACGAGAATTTTCCAAATCTTACTGCTTCGTTTCCCTTAATTTCATTGGGTCTCTTCCAGTTGAATTGAAAATTTCTACCTGTTGCCATTGTGCGTTTTATTTGGATAATGTGTATTCCATTGATGATGAAGATTAATACTGGTAAGCAAATACATAGCAACAAAAGCCCGATTTTATCTACGATTTGCCCAATTTGCGTCATGATTTACAATCCCCGGCAAAGTAAAAAAGAGGGAAATTATTAATGATATTGAAATTATAGCAGTTATTGTATTGGCGACATAATCCAGCAGCCTGAAAGCAGGCTGAATGGTTTACAAGATGCAGTGAATTGGATAAAACCGAATTCGTGTAGGGGCGACCCGCTGCGTTGGGTCAGATAGTAATACGCTGGTAAAGGGTCGCCCGTCGGTAATCCTCCCGACCTCATGACGAATGGGCGACACCCCTTAGAATAATACTTATCTAAAATGACGCAACAGGCCGCCCTTGCACGGTCTCAGGTGCAAGGGCGGTCTGCTTAAGGAACTGTCTAATACACGATGCGGTGATCGTAACTGGTGAGGGCTTTCATGTAGTTGGCGCGTTCAAAGGCGGTCGGTTCGGCCACCGCTTGTTGGCTCATCGATCCGTGCATCTGCTTGATCGATTCGTATTCAAAACTTTGCATCCAGGTTTCGATCTCTTCGATCAGCTCGGTAGCGCGGCCGGGGCCGTGAGCGATCAATTCCGAGGCCAGCATGGTCACGTTGGCGCCGGCCATGACCGCCTTGACCACATCCTGGGCAGTGTGTACTCCGCTGGTGAGAGCCAGGTCGGCCTGCACGCGCCCGTATAGGATGGAAGTCCAGCGCAGGGGCAGGCGCAGCTCATCGGAGGTGCTTAATTGTAGAGTGGGATTCACTTCCAGGGTCTCGATATCCAAATCGGGTTGGATGAAGCGGTTGAAAAGCACCAACCCGTTGGCGCCGGCTTTAACGATCTGCCCTGCCAGGTTGGGTAGGGAAGTGTAGAAGGGACTTAACTTGACCGCCAGGGGAATTCGGATTTGCTTACGGATATCCCGCACCAGGTCGATCTGCTCTTGCTCCAGTTCCTGGGCGGTGGCATGGGTATCGGTAGGGATGTAATACAGGTTCAATTCCAGCGCATCCGCACCGGCTTCTTCGATCATTTTGGCATAGCGTACCCAGCCGCCGGTGGAAATGCCGTTCAGGCTGCCAATCACTGGGATGGCGACGCTTTCCTTGGCCTTGCGGATCAGATCCAGGTAGGCTTCCGGACCAATGTTATATTTCTCCAGGTCGGGAAAATAAGTCAGCGCCTCGGCAAAGGATTCAGTGCCGTAATTCAAGTAGTGATCCAGGGCAAGGCTCTCATGTTCGATTTGTTCTTCAAACAGAGAGAACATCACTACTGCGCTGATGCCGGCTTCTTCCAATGCGCGCACAGTATCGACTTTTTTGGAGAGCGGAGAGGCCGAAGCAACCAGCGGATTCTTCAACTGTAAACCGAGATATTGGGTGGTGAGGTCGATCATTGGGGTCCTCCTTTTTACACAACCGGCGGAGGCCAGGGTGGGCCGTCCGCCGGTTGCAATATTCGCGGGATTACTCTGCCGCTTTAGGCTCGCCATATTGGATGGCGGCCATCTGCTTGTATAGTTCCCAGCGTTTGAGCGCATCCTGAGTAGCAGATTTCATCAGCTCTTCCGCGCGGGCTTCGTCGCTCTGCAAGAGCATGCGGTAACGGGTTTCGTTGTAGGCATATTCCTGAACCGTAACGGTAGGTTCGCGCGAGTCGACCACCAGCGGGTTCTTGCCCTGATTTGCCAGGGAGGGATTGTAGCGATAGAGTGGCCAGATGCCGGATTGGACGGCCAGGCGCTGCTGATCGAGGCCTTTGCGCATGTCGATGCCGTGGGCGATGCAGTGGCTGTAGGCAATGATCAGCGAAGGACCCTGGTAAGCATCAGCTTCCAGGAAGGCTTTCAGCGTTTGCTGATCGTTGGCGCCCATGGCCACACGGGCGACATAGACGTAACCGTAGGCCATGGCGATCATGCCCAGATCTTTCTTGGGCAGGCCCTTACCGTTGGCGGCAAACTTGGCCACTGCGGCGCGCGGGGTGGACTTGGATGCCTGGCCGCCGGTATTGGAGTACACTTCGGTATCCAAGACCAGGATATTGACGTTGCGTCCGGCTGCCAGCACGTGATCCAGGCCGCCGTAACCAATGTCATAAGCCCAACCGTCGCCGCCAAGGATCCAGACGCTCTTCTTGACCAACATATCGGCTACGTGTAGCAACTGATTGGCGCGCGGATCTTTGATCTCAGCCAGACGCTGCTTGAGGGCTTCCACACGCTTCCGCTGAGCGCGAATGCCGGCGTCGTTGCTCTGGTCGGCAGTCAACAGTTCGGTGACCAGGGTGTCGCCAATCTGGCTGGCAAGAACGTGGAGCAATTCCTGAGCAAATTCGGTCTGTTTATCCATCGTCAGGCGCATGCCCATGCCGAATTCGGCATTGTCTTCAAAGAGGGAATTCGACCAGGCTGGGCCGCGTCCTTCGCGGTTGAGCGACCAGGGGGTGGTGGGTAGGTTGCCGCCATAGATCGAGGAGCAGCCGGTGGCATTGGCAACCACCATGCGGTCACCAAAGAGTTGGGTGATCAACTTGATGTAGGGGGTTTCGCCGCAGCCGGCGCAAGCGCCGGAGAACTCGAACAGGGGTTGGAGCAACTGGGAGTTCTTGACCGTGGTGGGGGCAATTGCTGCACGGTCCACTTCGGGGATATTGAGGAAGAATTCCCAGTTCTCGCGTTCGGTTTCGCGCAGCGGAACCTGATCGGCCATGTTGATGGCTTTGCGCCCAACCTGGGTTTTGTCCTTGGCCGGGCAGGCTTCCACACACAAAGAACAGCCGGTGCAGTCTTCCGGGGCTACCTGGATGGTGAACTTGGTGCCGGGCAACTCTTTGAACTTGGCATCCATGGATTTGAAGGTCGCGGGAGCGCCCTCCAACTCGGCAGGATCGTACACTTTGAGGCGAATGACTGCGTGGGGGCAAACAAAGGCGCATTTGCCGCACTGGATGCACAGGTCGGGTTCCCAGACCGGGATCTCGAGGGCGATGTTGCGCTTCTCATACCGCGAGGAACCGACGGGATAAGTGCCGTCCACGGGCATGGCGCTGACGGGCAGTTCATCGCCCTGGAAGATGGTGATGGGGCCGAGCACGTCGCGAATGAATTCTGGCGCGTCGGCAGAAACAGCCGGGCGGCGGGTGAGGGTGCTGGTCACCTGAGTGGGAACTTTCACCTCGTGCAGGTGGCTGAGGGTGTGGTCCACGGCTTCAAAGTTCTTCTGCACCACGGCCTCGCCGCGTTTGCCGTAGGTCTTCTCAATCGAGTGTTTGATCTCGACGATTGCCTCTTCGCGGGGCAGCACGCCGCTGATAGCAAAGAAGCAGGTCTGCATGATGGTGTTGATGCGTCCGCCCATGCCGGTCTTTTCGGCTACTTCATAAGCATCGATGACAAAGAAACGCAGTTTCTTGTTGACAATGTCCTGCTGGACTTCACGGGGCAGTTCATCCCATACCTTGTCGGGGCCGTAGATGCTGTTGAGGAGGAAGACACCGCCGGGCTTGGCGTAGCGGAGCATATCCACCCGCTCCAGGAAGCTGAACTGGTGGCAGGCGACAAAGTTTGCGTCACCAGTGCCGATCAAGTAGGGCGCGCGGATCGGCCGCGGGCCAAAACGCAAGTGCGAGATGGTGATCGAGCCGGATTTCTTGGAGTCGTAGTAGAAGTAACCCTGGGCAAAGTTCTTGGTTTCTTCGCCGATGATCTTGATCGAGTTCTTGTTGGCGCCCACGGTGCCATCGGCGCCCAGGCCAAAGAATACACAGCGCTTGGTTTCGTCGGATTCGATCGAGAACTCGGGGTCGTATTCCAGGCTGGTGTGGCTGACGTCGTCGTTGATGCCGATCGTGAAGTGATTCTTGGGCTCGTCTTTCTTCAGTTCGTCGTAAATACCTTTGACCATGCCGGGGGTAAATTCCTTGGAGGAAAGGCCGAAGCGGCCGCCGACGATCTTGGGCATGCTCTTGAAGGGAGCTTTACCGGTGGAAAGGCCTTCGGCAATAGCGGTGGTCACGTCAATATAGAGGGGTTCGCCAGCAGCGCCGGGTTCCTTGCAGCGGTCCAACACAGCGATCTTCTTGACGGTGGCGGGCAGGGCCTTGAGGAGGTGTTCCATGGAGAACGGCCGGTAGAGGCGCACGCGCAGCAAGCCGACCTTCTCGCCCTTACCAATCAAGTATTGGGCGGTTTCGTGGGTGGTCTCAGCGCCAGAACCCATGACAACGATCACACGCTCGGCATCCGGAGCGCCGGAGTATTCAAATAATTGATAGGAGCGCCCGGTCAGCTTGGCGAACTTATCCATTGCCTTCTGCACAATGGCAGGGCAGGCGGTGTAGAAGGGGTTGACTGTTTCGCGGGCCTGGAAGTATACATCCGGGTTTTGGGCAGTGCCGCGCAGAACGGGGTGTTCCGGAGAAAGGCCGCGCTTGCGGTGTTCGGCCACCAGGTTGTCGTCGATCATAGCTTTCATGTCTTCGACAGTGAGCCGTTCGAGCTTGTTCACTTCATGCGAGGTGCGGAAACCGTCGAAGAAGTGTACAAAGGGTACGCGGGCTTCCAACGTGGCGGCCTGGGCGATCAGGGCCATATCCTGGGCTTCTTGCGGGGAGCAGGAGGCCAGGAAGGCAAAACCGGTTGAGCGGGCAGCCATCACGTCAGAGTGATCGCCGAAGATAGAGAGCGCCTGGGCAGCCAGGGAACGGGCTGAAACATGAATGACCGCCGAGGTCAATTCGCCGGCGATCTTGTACATGTTGGGGATCATCAAAAGCAGGCCTTGCGAGGCAGTGAAAGTGGTGGTGAGTGAACCGGTTTGCAGAGCGCCGTGCACTGCGCCGGCGGCGCCGCCTTCGGATTGCATTTCAACTACCAGCGGGACGGTATCCCAGATATTGCGGATCCCTTTCGCCGACCAGTCGTCGGATAATTCGCCCATGCCAGAGGATGGGGTGATCGGGTAGATGGCGATCACTTCATTCAGGCGGTAAGCCACATAGGCTACTGCCTCAGTTCCATCGATAGTCACCATTTGTCGAGTCATTAGATTTCTCCCATTGATGATATAACAAGGCGCCGTGGCGGAACCTGCTCCCCCACAGGCCCTGGTTCGTAAAAGCATTCAACAAGAAAGTTTATCATTAAAACGTCATTAGAGGAAGGTGGAATCATCTTTCGCAGTGGATGAGGAGGTCGGTATACCCGGCCAAGGAAGGATGGTGCGCCACCTTGTCCAGCGGTCCCCAATAGGAACCCAGGCAGCCGTCCTTTGCAGCCTGCCAGTCTGAACGTTGGGGCGAAACGCTAACATTGTTCTCGTCAATGAATTCACCAAAGATCGCCAGTCCCTCAATAAGATAGTTGATGTGCGCGCCGGTGACGGAATTATCCTTCATGGTCAGGGTGCCTCCGGGGGCGATATAGGCCCAGAGCTGGCATTTTCCGCCCGTGCAGGCTGTCACTTCTGCGGAAGATGGTTCCGCTTTGCAGGAGAGAGGATTGCCAAACATGGCGGCATTGGAACTTTGCAGGCAGGCTCCACCCCACATGTGCGTGCCCAGGTCGATCCCGGTGTGCAGCCCGCCGCAGGTGGTGCTGCCCTGGCTGGTGATCTGGTTACCGGTGATTTGCAGGCCGGAGATGTCTCCAAGTGACCAGGGATGCAGGGCTATCCCGCCAAAAGCGCCGTAGTTGCCGGCTTCGATGATGACCTGGTTATTGGCGATGGTGGTGTTCTTGCCGCCGAAATAGACGATTCCGATATCGGAGGGATTGATGACGGTGTTATTGACGATGGTGTGGGCGGGGCCGCCCAGGGTGATCCCATCCGACCAGCCTCCATTATCCCCATCTGCATCGGTGTGGGAGCAGCCTTTTCCATGTACATGATCCCCGGTGGTGTCGATGGTCACGTTCCGGATTGTTCCTTCCGCGCTGGAGAAACCCAACGCGGTGCCGCATTCGCCATTTTGCAGGGTGAGATCGTGAACCACCACGCCGGTCGTCCATGTTCCGGGATGTCCCAAATAATCCTGGCTGGCATCGCCCCAATCTGCTCCGCCATCCATGTTGAGAATGCCAGGAGAGCACCATGGATCATCAGCGGCGGAACATTCGGGCAGCCAGGATCCCCAGTTGTCACCCACGCCGTTGCCGGAATCATCCGATCCCATACACACGCGTGCATCGCGCCCGCCGTCGATGTCGATGTAACCGAAATCAATGTTGTCGATATAACCGGGGGTGGATATCCTGGAGCGGGCAAACAAGAGCACTACGAATCCTTTCAGATTGGGTGTGGCACGTAACAGCGCATGGTAGGCCTGGTTGCTGGCAGTGAAGGTCAGGTTGGACTTGGCAGACATGCCGGTCAAGAAGATGGACTTGTCGATCCAATAACCCTGGTAATCGGCTGTTTGCGGATTAGAGGTGAAAACGATCGTATCTCCGCTGCAGGTGCTATCCAACGCAGCCTGGATGGCGTCGCTGTCCGGTTGGTCATCAAAAGGATTGGCGCCGAAATCATCCACGCTGATGATCTGCGCGCTGGCTGGCGGCAGAGCGGTCAGGCGCACGGCGCGGATCAGCTCTGCTCCGTTCCCATCATCAGCCAGGCGAAAATCAGCGCCATTATCGCGGTTGGCGAATAAAGCGTCGCACAGGTAAAAGACAGCGGTCTTGAAGGTCAGCGAATTAGTCTTTCGGATCGAACCTCCCCCGGCAAACACACCCGATTGGGCATCGTATTGCAGGGAAAAGCTGTCGGTACCTTCGTCAAAATATTCCACCTCCAGACGGATACGCGAGGTCGGTTTTCCGCTGAGCAGATAGCGGTCCTCAATATTGAACTGGATATAGGTATCGGGGATGCTGTTCCCGTCGGAGGCAGGGAGAGCTGCCCCGTTGCCGGTGCGCAGCACTTCCACACCTTCTCCCCTGGTTTCCACCAGGGTGTCCACGTCGCCACCCTGATCCAGACGAATTCCTTGGATATCCGGGCTGCTTCCCAAAATGATGGAGAGAGAAGGCAAGGGGATTTCGGTTGGTGTGGGACTGATAGTTGGGGTGGAAGGAATTGAGGTGGGTGGAACCCGCGTGGGGGTCTGGGTGGAGGAAATCGATGGGATATTGCATGCTCCCATGAGCAGGCAAAGCAAACCTGGTGCCAGCCATTGTAATAATCTGCGCCGCATGGAATACCTCCTTTTGTTGCCAAATGGTTTTTTACAGTATAACAAAACCAGACAGCCTTTGCATTAGAAGGAATTTAGTGCAAAATATCCCCATTCATCATGGCTTGCGTTGGTAACACAGCGTGGCGCCGCCGGGAACCACGTGTTCGCACGGCAGCCAATTGGCTTTCAAGTAGTCTTCCTTTACCCCCTTGCGCAGATACGAGGGCCAGTCGATCAAGACAGTGATTGCCTGTTCGTCCAGATATTGCTCCATGCGCCCCGCAGCGGTAGCATCCAGGGCTGCCTGGTTGACCTTGCCGTCCAGGTTGATCACATTAGGGTTGTAGAATCCGATCACCCCGCTTTGGAAGACCCCCACACGGGTCGGAGCAGGAAAATATTGCTGGATATAACCGGCTGTGACCGAATGGGAATTGCCGATCCGTCCAGTATGCAGGCTGGCATAGCTCCATCCGAAGAATGCTATCACCAGCCCAGCCACAACAGCCCGCGCCAGCCAACGCGACCGCCCGCTCAACCAGGCAGCCATCAACGCGGCGATCAATGGCAGGCTGATGGTCAGGAGGGGCGCTGTGTAGCGGTCGTAGAAGTGAGTGGCCCAGAAGAAAACCACGTAGATCATGATCAGCGGCAAGATGGATATTGCCCATGTGACAAAGAAGCGGTTTTCGCCGGTGAATGATACCCTCCATGCCTTGCGCACGGCGCGGCTGATGAAGAACAAGCCGGCTGCTGCAAGAGTAATGAGCGCCGGAACCGCCATGATCCCACCATTCAGGTACATCCAGGGGGTCAAATGCCCCAGGATGGCCTCGCCCATACTGCGCAAACGCAGCCCAACTGAGGCAGCATCGATCAAAGCTGACTGCGCTCCACCGGAGGAGGGCATCCAGTTGCCGGTTACCGTGTGAACATAGAGGAACCAGGGTGCTACCACCAGCAAGGCCACGCCGCCAATCAGGAGCGCCTTGGGGAGGTTGAATTGCCGGCGCAACAGGGATATCCCCAGGAAGAAAAAGAAAATGATGCCAAAATCCAACCGGGTCAGGCCGCACAGCCCGGCCAGGGCGCCAAATATCAGGGCTTGCCGCCAGGATGGCTGCTGATCCTTCAAGTTGAGAGTGAACAAAATGGCAGCAGCCAGGAGGGTCAAATACAGGCCGGTTTCCAGGCCGTAGGTGAAGGCACGAAAAAGGCCAAAATTAAACGTACCCAGAGCAAAACCGAACCAGTAGGCCAGGTCTTGCTCCGGGTCTTTTCCGGCCAACCGCCGGCTGATGCGTCCGACCAGATGTGCGAAAAAGAGCATGTTGAGGGCATTAAGAAGGATGGTCAGGCGGGCGAAATCGGCAGGCTGGCCGCCAAACCAGCGCACGGACAAAGCCAGCGCAGCATAGAGAAATGTGCTGAGTGGCTGGATACCGGTGGTGGGCAGCCCGCCGTTGTACACAATCCCTTCCCCGTCGGCGATTTTCCAGGCCACAGTCAGCATATAATAGCCGTCCTCACCGACCGGTTTATCCGACAGATAAGGCATAAACTTTCCACTCTCAAAATCCGCCGGGAAGCCACCGAGCGAGAACAGACTGAGCCCCAGACTGTAGAGCAGAAAGGGGAGGATCAACAGCAGGAGGAGGGACTTGCGGCGCACGGTTTATTCGATCAAATGAGATTTAGCCAGCAATAAAGCTGCCAGGGTTTTTCCGTCTGTAAACCTACCGGTCGTGGCCATGCGGTAGGCCTCTTCGATCGGGATGGCTTCCAGACTAAGGAATTCATCCACATCAGCTGGAAGCGGATTCGAATACAGGTCGCGTGCCAGATAGATCACCATGTGCTCGCTGGAGTACCCTGGAGCCAGGTAAATTTCGCCAATTTTCAATATCTCGCGGGCAGCCATGCCGGTTTCTTCGCGCAATTCGCGCCCGGCGCCTTCCAATGGATCTTCGTCAGGTTCTAATACTCCGGCTGGAAGTTCCAGCAGGGTGGTTCCTGCCCCCAGCCGATACTGGCTGACAAATAGCAGGCGTCCTTGTTCATCGACTGGCACCAAGGTAATTGAGCCGCGGTGGCTGACCAGATCGTAGGTGCGCTCCTGACCGTCTGGGAGGTGAAAAGTAACCAGCTCGACGTCAAACGCATGCCCGTGGAAAACCCGCTTTTTATTTATAACCTTAAAATCCATGCAAGCACCTTCTGTAAAAATGGGGTTTTGGTAAACTAACCTGTTTACCAAAACCCCGCGATGGATGAGATATGAAGCTTGGATCTAGGGAATCTTGATCGTCTTGCCGGCAGTCAGGGTATATGGGGATTGCAGGGCATTGACGGCAATGATTCCGTTAGGATCCACATCCCCAAATTTGCAGGCCACAATGTAAATCGTATCGCCCGCAGCGACCGTATAGGTGGTTGGGTGAGCCTTCAAGGCGCGTGCACCGGCGTTCCAACTGGTACCGGAGGGAATGTTGAGGGTCAGGCCAGGAGAGAATTTGCCGCCGCTGAAATTAACATTGGGATTGGCATTCTGGAAGGCGGCAAAATCCAGGTTAAATCGCCGGGCAATGCAGTAGGGGAATTCACCACTTTGCAGCGCATAGGTCTGGGGGAGACCGGGGGTGGGCGACCAGCTTGCATCCGGCTGGACAATCACCGGGGTGGGAGTGGCTGCCTGGGTTTGGGGCGTTTGCACAACCACTTGCGGAGTAGGTGTAGACACTACCACGGCCGGCGTCTGGTTGGCCATTGCAGTCTGGGTCAGGATCAACGCGACCGAGTTCTCGGTTTCCTTGGGAGTGGGAAATGAGATCTCTGCGGTAGGGGTGGCCGCGGAAGTATTCGTATCGCTTCCGGGAGCGCGCGAGGCAGGTAATTCGCAGGCGGCCAGGGCAACGGCCAAGAGAACGGCGATCAGGATCAAATACACACTCTTTTGTTTCATGTCATGCTCCTTTTAAAGGCTTGGGCCTTTCCCACCCCCTGATTGCGCGGGGGCGTACTATGAATTTCTATGCGCAAAATTGAATTATTTATGATAGTAGCATAACCAAACGGTGGCGTCAAGCAAAATCATGGCAGGGGGTTATTATTTGCCCAATCATTACCCAAAATGATCAGGATATCAACCTGGGTATCGGGAGTAAATTGGCTGATGACATTGACAGTTGGAATATTCATCATATCTGCCAGATAAGCTGCGGTATAAGGGGTGTTGCCATAGATATACATTGTGGTGCCGGCGTAGCTTTGGCTGGCATCCGAGACGGTGGGCTTATTCAGGCCTATGTTGTCAAAGTAATCGCTGGTGCGGGTGGCCAGGCCCTGAACATAGGTGCCGTTTTGGATGGTCACGCGCGCCCGTTCGTTCTTGGCCAGTTCCAGAGCGTTGATCCCCACCGCGGCAGGTCCGCTGGCTCCGCTGGTGTTGAAGATCTCGTCTCGCAATACGCGGATCTTGTCTGGTAAGGGGATCAGCACATCCGCGCCGTTGATGGTGGTCATCAAGATCTGCTGGGCACCGATCGCGCCTTTTTGAATGTTTTCAATTGGAATATCACGAGCTTTAACTGCCAATGAAATTGCCTGGTCGAGGGTCAGGTTGGTATGCACCCCCTCGGAGATGATCTTGTACAAAGTGTCCCACTTGGAAAGCATGAGCGACCAGTATTCCGGCTCGATCACGCGCTTATAGACCCCCATGATGACCTGTTGCTGGCGCTGGGCGCGGTCGAAATCTCCCCCCTGGCTCTTGCGGCTGCGGGCGTAGGCCAGGGCCAGTTCGCCGTTCAAGGTGTATTGCCCGGGCTCGATCTTGACTTTGGGCAGGTCACCGCGCTGATCGATCGTGATGGTTTCGGGTACATCCACGATCACGCCGCCAATTTCGTCGATGAATTGGACAAAGGCACCAAAGTCAATCTGGGCATAATAGTTAATGTCGATACCCAGCAACTGTTCAACAGTCTCAACAGCTTTTCCTGGCCCACCCCCGGGTAATTTGTTTGCTTCACCGAAAAAATAGGCCGTGTTGATCCGGTCATATTTGTAACCCGGAATGTTCACCCACAGATCGCGAGGGATGGAAAGCAACCCGACGGAATTGGTGATCGGGTCATAGGTGACCAGCATCATCGTGTCGGTACGGGGAATGTCCCCCGCAATGTAATCGCGGTAATCCAAACCCATCACCAGCACCGTGACGCGGGTTTTGCCGTCCCATGGTTTGGCAAGGGCTTCCGGTAGGGGTTGGCTGGTGGAAACAGGAGTTGGCATTGGGGTTTCGCCGGCCTGCAGGGTGGGGGTGGGTTGGGCAGTGCCTTCAATCACCGGCGCCCCACCAATATCGCTGATCGACCAAGTTGCGATCAGATTCTTGACGAATCCAAAAGCAAGGACAGCAATAATGGCGCCCAGGAGTACGAACGCAAGAAGGACGCCCAGGTTCAGGCGTTTGGACGAGATCTTTGGTACTGTCATAGAATTAGTCGATCGCGGGCGGCGGAACAGGAAGATCATCCACGGCAGTGGCAATCCATTTATCACCCTCGCTGATCAACATGACCGGGATCCCCTCGACAATGGGATATTTTCGCCCGCAGACGCCACAAATTAACCAGCTTTCGCGGTGCAAGTGCAGGGGTTCGTCTTTTTCATGTACGCAGACCGGGCAGCGTAGAATATTCAACAATTCGGTTTTTAATGTCATTAGCTTCTCCTTGCGTTTTGTTCAAACGTTTATTTTACCACAAGGCATTTAAGGCGTGGATGAGCTATTCGAGCTGTTGGGGGTCGGGATGCCTTCGGTGCCAGGGCCGTATTCAAACACTTCCCCCCAAGGCTGGTAATGGGTGCTGTAACTATCCTGGAAATAGAGCGCTCCGTCGCGGTATACGCTGCGATTGACCAGGATATCCGCACCCTCCGAAGGCCATTCCACCTGCTTGATCTCGCCCTTAGATAGGTCGGGGTTTTCACGGTATACAGGATCAGGGGCAGGTGTTTTGTTGGTGGGGCCAGTGGTGGTCCAATCTACGCTGCGCCCATCTTTAGTAGAGTAAAACTTCCAGGTGAGGCTGGAGCTGGAAGGATTGACATAGGTTTCCATGAGCAGCCAGTAAGGGGTGTCGTTGGTGAATTTGAAATCCACCAACGGAAAATAGACGGTGGCGTCCAACCCGGCCAGATTGGGGTCGATCCGGTTGCCCTTGACCTTTTCGTAATAAGAGACGCGATATGCATGAGCATGCCGTTCAACAATTGGGAAACCAGCAAAGAAGGCAGCGCGGAAAAGCGTAGTACTTACCTGGCATACCCCGCCGCCGACGCCCTTAATGGTACGCCCGCCGATAATGATCAACGCTTCAGCGTAACCGTTATCCAGGCTGACATCGCCCATTGCGTCTGACATGGAGAAGGTCTCGCCGGGAGCAATCAGCAGGCCGTGGAAGCGTGCCGAAGCAATTTGGATATTTTGAACGCGCGAGGATGCTGAACCATAGAAATATGAAGTTTCGGAATGCACCAGCTCGCGGATGCCCAACTGGTCGCCGGTCATGTCGTCGGTAACGGCCGGCTTATTGATGGTGAATTCCAGCGGAATGGAGTGCTGACCCAAGGTGAGCTTTTGCTGGATGGATTGGATACTGGTTTCCACATCCAGCTGCCGCCCGATTACCGCGGGTTTGAGCACTTCCAGTTGCCCGGTTTCGTCATTGAAGATAAACCGCGCATTTTCGGGGGAGAGGGCCAGGGGCTGGGTGAGATTATTCAGAAAACTACGCAGGGCTTCACTATCGAGGGTGACCTGGTAGCGCGCGCCGCCCTCGGCGGCAACCAGCTCGATGCGCAGCATGCCGGCCAGGGTTTGTGGATCAAAGCTCCACGGTCCAGCCTGGTCGGGCTGGCCTTCGGGCATGGTCAGGACAAGCGGTTGGCTGAGGATCTGGCGAGCCAGTTCGGCCTGCTGGCTGACGTCCACCACCACCGGGGCGGACTCATCCACCACCACCGGGATCACGCCGGTCTGCAGGCTTTGTACCTGTCGGCGGACTAATTCGAGCGTGGCGGGAATGTTCACCTCGCGCCCGATCTGCCCGGAATTCACGATCACATCCATGCCTTGCAAGCCAAGGGCGGCTTCAATCACAGGACGATTAATGGAGCTGGAAAGGTTGTTAATAATGAAGGAATATGCCATTCTCTCGTCCAACACCAGGGTAGGGGTCAAATTCTTGCCGCTGCGCCAGAGCCGGATCTGATTGGCCAGGTTATCAAATAGATTGCTGTCGCGCCCCTGATTGTAAGCCGCCAGGGCGGTAGCCTGGGGATCGAGGTAGAGACCCAGTTCAGCCGGCGAGGCAGACCAGGTAGACTGCTCAAATTGGAATATGATCTTCCCGCGATGCGGAAAATCCAAACTCTGCTCCAGGCGAGCAGCAGCCTCGTTTACGGTCAGGCCGGACAGGTCGATCCCATCTACCGCAACACCAGGAAAGATGCGGTCACTATAGATGAGTTGGAAGCCTAGCCCAAGGATGAGGAGGATTACAAAGACGCCCAAAGCAGTCAGACCTAGGGTGAGGATCAGCCGGTCGACCAGCGAGCGGGAATGGGTTGAGGGAGGAAAATAGGCGGTTGTACGCATGATTAGATTATACCATCCGGGTCAAGGAGGATGTTTTTGGGATAAAACGTAGAAAAGGTAAAATTAGTTCCAAATTGGTCGGAAATTAGTCTAAAATTGGCCCTGGAATCCCTTGACACGCACGTGTAAAGCGGTATAATCCAGCCCGCTGCGTTCGAAAAGCAGCTGATCTCGCGAAAGCAGATCATTCAAAAGCGAATAGGCAGAGCTTGCAACAAGGAAAAAAGTCGAAGGCTGAAAGCCCTTGACAACCACGGGAAAACGAGTAAAATTAGACTCCGTTAGCCTGAAAGGGTTTCGTCGAAGAGACAGACCAGTAACAAAGTGGAAAACGTCCTTGGGGTCGTACCTGAAGGACCTGCACCGAAAAAGGCCGATGTTGACCGCAGCATGAGTAGTTGCACAAACAGTGCCAGGAAAACATCGGATTTTTGTCGCCAAAAAGATTGTCAGACAAAGTTTGAAAGAACCCTTGACAATCTGGACGGAAGCAGGTAGAATACGGCCTCGCAAGCAGCAGCACCTTAACAACTGAAGAGTGATAAGAAGATAGTACCTCGTCGATTTTATCCGTAACTTACACCTGAAAAGGTGATATTTTTGCGGAGAGTTTGATCCTGGCTCAGGATGAACGCTGGCGGCGTGCCTAATACATGCAAGTCGAACGGAAGATGTAGCAATACGTCTTTAGTGGCGAACGGGTGAGTAACGCGTTGGTGACCTGCCCCGAAGAGGGGGATAA
>CAYRHN010000008.1:0-187753 GCA_964424115.1 uncultured Anaerolineaceae bacterium | reverse complement strand
ATTGAATTTGATTTGTCCCTTGCCAAACATTTCATGTGTTAAAGATACACTACCGGCGATAATCCGCTGGTTGGTATCCTGTGCTCTGAACAAACACAGCACAGACGCCATCCCCGGTTGGCAACTGGCTTTGGAGGAAGAAGCTGTGAAATGTGCCGTCAAGAAGCGAGGCTTTAGCGTACTTTGACAAAATTGATCACGATCAGGTTGCGGGAGCAGTCTTCGTAAGTGCTGAAGCGGACACGGGCCGAGAGCGGCAGGCCGTTCTGCTCCACTAACTGGATCCATACCGAATCAACTGTGCCCAGGGGTTGGCTGCCAAGGGTGAATTCGTATCCGCCCGGCCCAAAGGCTTGCCCGGTACCGGAGAGGGTGAGCAGGTCGCGGGTGCGCCCGCCGATATATCCAACCAGGTGAACCTGGATGCCGGTGATGGGGCTACCGTCCGCGTCTTGAATGCGTCCAGCCACGCCCATCCAATTGCAGCCGTGGTTCTGGTCGATCACGGTGCCGTCGATGGCATTCACCTGTCCCTGGACGGCAAAAGCGTAAAGACTGTTCACCTCCGGGGTGCCGGCATTGGGGGTGGCGTTTGGATCCAGCGGGGTGGCCTCAACAGCCTGTAAGGTGGCAGTGGAGGTGAACTGGGGCGTGGCGTTAGAAGGATCAGGCGTGGCGGGTTGGGGCGTGGGTGGTTCGGGGGTGAGTGTGGGGCTGGGCTGGGGGGCAAAAGTAATCTGCAGCGGTGTGGGAGTACGGGCGATCAAAAATCCCAGCGGAGTATGCTCAGCCAGCAGCTCCGGCCGAGTGTAGATCAATACATATAATGAAGCAACAAAGAATGTACCGGCCAAGAGCAGGGCGGTCAAGAGATTCCAGGTACCGGCATGGGGATTCTTGACCGGGCGCGCGGTGCGTCCACTGCGGGAAGCCGTCGATGGTTTCGTGGCGGCGGTTTTCTTCTTAGGCGCAGACGAAGCAGGGTGCGCTTTTTCTTCCGGCGGCAGGCCGGGTTCTGGAACGATGGTGGGATCGGTCTCACTCATAGTTTACGGTACAAGAATATTGATCTGGCTTTCCGCCTTGTGCTGGGTCAGCCAATCGCGGATGGCATTTTCCTGGTACAGGTGCAGGGCGTCGGGGGAGAGCTCATGGTTGGTCTCGCGTTCAACCACTTGGATAATATGATAACCAATCTGGGAATGGATGACGCTGGAGAATTGACCAGGCTGGAGCGCAAAAGCGGCCTCTTCCACTTCCGGTTGAAGCAAGTAGCCGCGCGGGAACCACCCCAGCTCGCCTTTGGTGAGCGGGTCATAATAATCCAGCTCATCCTCAAAGTTCGCACCGTTCTGAGCGGCGATCTCTTGGTAAACGGCCTGAGCATCGGCTTCACGGAAGAAGAGCAACTGGCGAGCATGCACCTGCTCAGCGGTGGTGGGGGTGGCCGCCGCCAGGCGGTCGCGCTGCCAGGCAGCAGCCAGGGAGCGGCGCAAGGAAACCCGGAAAGAGGCATCCGTGTAGAAATTGGCGGATTGCCAATCGGTCAGGGCAGATTGCCCACCGATCTCGTTGGCCAACGCATCGATACGGGCTTGCAGGCCGGCATCATCCAGGGTGAAACCGTCCTGGTAAGCAGCCTGGGCCAACAGGGTCTGGTTGATCAGGCTGTCCAGCACCATTTGACGCTGCTCTTCAGGGGTATTCGTCTGGCCTTCGGCAGCTTGAGCAGCCTGGAGGCGCTGCAATTCCGCCTGGTATTCGGCAAGGCTGATCCCTTCGCCGTTCACCTCAACTGCCATTGGCTCGGGAGTGGAGGTGGGCGTGGGAACCTGGGAGGGGGTTGGACTGAAGGCAGGGGTGAGGGTAGGGGTGGGAAGTTCGGTGGCCCCTGCGCTGCAGGCAGCAAGGAGGATAAGGAGCGCCAGGCTGAAGATACGTCTCATAGGATTGATTATACCAAAGTTAAATCAAGTGGGGTTTCGCCATTGGCGAAACCCCACCGGGTTCACAGAAACAGAGGTTTAGTATTCAGGCTGAGGGGGCATGGCCGGTTTTTCTTTTTCCGGCACATCAGTGATCAAGGCTTCGGTGGTCAGGATCATGGCCGCGATGGAAGCCGCGTTTTCAAGCGCGCCGCGGGTGACCTTGGCGGGATCGATCACGCCGCCCTTGACCATGTCAATGTATTCATCGCTGAGGACATTGAAGCCGATCTTATGGTTCTTCTTGGCTTTCTGGGCCTGGCGGACACCTTCAAGGATGACCGAACCTTCATGGCCGGCATTCTCGGAGATCTTGCGCAGGGGGGTTTCCAGGGCTTTGCGCACAATCTGGACGCCGATCTGCTCATCTTCGTGGCCGAGCTTGAGGGTATCGAGTGAGGAGATGGCGTTGATCAGTGCCACACCACCACCGGGAACGATGCCTTCTTCCACAGCCGCGCGGGTTGCGGAGAGGGCGTCTTCCACACGATGTTTCTTTTCCTTCAGTTCAGTCTCGGTCGCAGCGCCCACGCGGATGATCGCCACACCACCGGTCAACTTGGCCAGTCGTTCCTGGAGTTTTTCGCGATCGTAATCGCTGGTGGTCTTGTCGATCTCGATGCGGATCTGCTCGATGCGGCCCTTGATCTGCTTCTCATCGCCCTTGCCGCCGACAACTGTGGTGTTTTCCTTGTCGGAAACGACCTTCTCGGCGCGGCCAAGATCGGCCACGGTCACGGTTTCCAGCTTGCGGCCGGTTTCGTCGGAGATGACGGTGGCGCCGGTGAGGGTGGCGATATCCTGCAGCATAGCCTTGCGGCGATCACCAAAGCCCGGGGCCTTGACGGCCAGGACATTCAGCATACCGCGCAGTTTGTTCAGCACGAGGGTGGCCAGGGCTTCGCCGTCAATATCCTCGGAGATGATGACCAGGTCGCGCTTGCCGATCTGGACCAGTTTCTCCAGAATGGGGACGATATCCTGGGCGGCGGAGATCTTCTTGTCGTAGATCAGGATGTAGGGTTCGGGGATGACCGATTCCATGTGCTCGGGATCGGTGATGAAGTAGGGGGAGAGGTAACCGCGGTCAAACTGCATACCCTCGACATACTCTTTTTCGAACTGCAGGCCCTTGGATTCTTCCACGGTGATGACGCCGTCTTTACCGACTTTGTCCATCACCTCGGCGATCAACTCGCCGATCTCGCGGTCCTGAGCGGAGATGGTGGCCACATTGGCGATATCTTCCTTGGTGGTGATCTCAATCGCCTGCCCGCGGATGGCATCCGCAACAGCCTTGGAGGCGGCTTCGATCCCGCGCTTGAGCAGCATCGGGTTGGCGCCGGCAGCCAGGTTCTTCAGGCCTTCGGTGACGATGGCATGCGCCAGCACGGTGGAGGTGGTGGTGCCATCACCGGCGATATCGTTGGTCTTGGTGGCGGCTTCCTTGAGGAGCTGCGCGCCCATGTTCTCAAAGGGATCTTCCAGTTCGATTTCCTTGGCCACGGTCACGCCGTCATGGGTGATGGTGGGGGAGCCGAACTTGCGGTCCAGGGCCACGTTGCGGCCCTTGGGGCCAAGGGTGGTGGCAACAGCGGTGGCAACAATGTCGATGCCGTTCTTTAACTTGCGGCGAGCTTCTTCGCCGAAAACGATTTGTTTAGCGCCCATAGAAAATTACTCCTTTATTCTTTGTGTTGATTAGCTTTCGACGATGGCGAGAATATCGCTTTCGCGGAGGATGAGCAGCTTCTTGCCATCCACTTTGATCTCGGTGCCGGCATACTTGGCGAATAGAACGGTATCGCCGACCTTGATATCCAAGGCAATGCGCTTGCCGCTTTCATCGCGGTCGCCAGGTCCGACGGAAAGAACGGTGCCCTTTTGGGGCTTTTCCTTGGCGGTCTCGGGCAGAACGATGCCCATCGCCGTCACTTCATTTTCCTCAAGGGGTTCGATGACAGCGCGGCTGCCTAAGGGTTTTAATTTCATAGCCATACATTCCTCCTATTTCGAGTTGAAGATCAATTAGTTTGGATTTAGCACTCTCAATACCAGTTTGCTAAACCGTGTCTAATATAATCTTCTTTGAAGGCAAAGTCAAGGGGGGAATCAGGGAAATTAACGAATTTCTTACAAAACCCCCACGATCCGGCGCTCTCAGCCAGATTTGATTTCTGGAAAGATTCGTGTTATATTGCTTTCATCCACTTGTGAAATAATGCACAAATAAGACTCTCGCGGAAACTGCGATCTCAAATCTGGAAAGCAGAGAGGAATCCTGTTGATGAAAAAGAATAGAGCGCTAAATCTGACAGCTTGCCTGACATTATTCTTGAGCCTGGTCATTCCTGGAGCTGGACCCGTTCAGGCGAATAATCTGGAATTAGATCCTGAAAATACCATCCAATCTGGCTGCCTGGCGGGCGGAATGGAATTGGAACCGAATAACGACCCCACCACCGCCAACGGCCCCTTGTGCGCCCAGACCGGGTACCAGGGGTTGCCTTCGGATATGTATGATTATTACTATGTTGAACTTAGCAATAGCGGCATGCTCACACTGGATCTGGCCAATTACGTTGTGCCCGATTTGCACGGCCAATTGATCCTGTATGATTCCGGGATGAGTATGGTGAGCAGGGTGTATACAGCGCCTTTTCATTTATCTCAATGGCTTGCCCCAGGGAAATATTACATTCTGGTTTTCACCGAAAATGCCTACTTAAACTCAAATGTGTATACCCTGACCGCTGATTTTGAACAATGCCGCGCCGGCACGACAGAGATCGAGCCCAACAATGCCTTGAATGAAGCAGACGGCCCCTTATGTTCCGGGGTGACCTACGCGGGTTTGCCCTATGATAATAACGATTATTTTTATATCAATCTAACCAGCAGCGCGACCATCGTGGTTGATCTTACTAATTACACAGTCGCAGATACACATGGTTGGTTGATTATTAGCGACGAAGCATATAATAATATTGCCTATACTTATGCAGCGCCGTTTCATCTGCAACAGTCTCTATCTGCAGGCAAATATTATATCCGCGTCTTTACCGAAACTGGATATACTTCCAGTACGCCGTATTCCTTGAAGATCACCTCAAAATTCTACACTTTCATCCCCGTTATTCAGAAGTGAAAACGTTTGATCCGCGTGGCTTAGTTATTAGTATCCATAGGATTTGCAGATCTCTTCCGAAGGAGCGATGATGCCCATGATGATCGAATCGCCGCTGAAGCCGCCGCGCACATCAGCGAAGACCTTCATGGCTTCTGCGCAGTAATTGTTGCTCTCCCGGTGCAGACCGGCCAGGACCGATCCGTAGGTGTAGTAATAGACCACGGTGGTCTGAGAAAGCGGCAGCCCCTGGATCTCGATAGCGGGGTCGCTGGCCGGGTCGCAACCGCGCACGGTGCAACTCTCTTCTGCGGTGCAGCCGCGGACCGCGCATTTCAGGGCTGGAATAGCTCCTTCATAATTGCGTCCCTTGAAGTAGATCACGCCCATTTGCCCATAAATATCGGCGTTATAGGGATTATAGGCAACTGCTTTCTTGATATTGCGGGAAGCAGAAAAGAATTCACCCATCTGGCTGTATGTCTTGGCAATGGCGATATAAGGAAGCGGGTCTTTCACACCCAAACGGATATTGATATTGACTGCTTTGGTGAAATATTCCAGAGCGGCTTCGTAATACTGCTTTTGAATGCCCTGCTTGATTTGATCCTGGGTGGCATTTTGAGCCAAAACGCGGTAGTTCAGCCCAGCAGAGATGTATAGAAAGGTCAGGTTGGGGGTGATGCGGATGGCTTCCTGGTAAGCTTCGATGGCGCTGGAATAATTGGTCTGCGATTCGTAGACATAGGCACGTACGCGCTGGACATCCATCTGGTTCGGGTCACGGGCAATGGCCTGCTCGATATACTGTTCGGCCTGCTGCCAGCGCTGCTCATCTACGAGGATCTCGGCGTAGTAGGCCAGGGCCAGGGGATTCTGTGGATCAAGCTGCAAGGCGCGCACGGCTTCCGACTCGGCTTCGGTCAGCACATCGCTGGATGTATCGCCCGCCAGGGTGGGGTCTGAATACCAATCCAGCACAAAGGAGCGCACCGCATGCGCGGTGCTGCTTTCGGAGTCGGCTGCAAGGGCTTGATCAATAGTCGCCAGGGCTTCTTCCAGGCGCGCTTTCCGTTCGGCATCCGTGGTCAATAATTTAGAAGAATAGACCTGGATGCGGGCCAGTTCGGCGCGAATATCGGCCCGGTTGGGCTCCAATGCCACGGCTTTATTGTATGAGTCGATAGCAGATTGGATGTCGCCGGCCAGGAAGTAGGTTTCCGCTTCCGATGCGTAAGAATTGGTGGTTCGGGTGGGGAGGGGGGTGGCTTCAAAAGGCGAAACCACACTCCCCTGCTGCATGCCGCGCACGATAAACGCCATTCCCATCAGCAGGAAGAGCAAAAACAAGACGCGGTAGGTGTTGGAAGGGGGAACGTGGCGCCGGAAATTGACTTTCTTACCGGTCAGATAAGGATCCATACGGGTTACGGTGTGGGTGTGCCGCCTTCGGCGGTAGGTTGGGGGGTGATGGTGGGCAATTTGCCCGCAGATTCCTGGCAAATATTGACCATTTCCTGGGCGTTGTAAACGGCGATCTCGTCGTTTGCCACGCCTTTTTGCAATTGTTGTGAGATTTGGATCGACTCGCTGCATTGGCCGGTGCGGGCCAATGCCAGGCCGTAAAGATAATAATATTCCGCAGCGCGGCCATAATCCAGGGGAGTGCCTTGCACGCTCTCACCGGTAGAGGCGGTACCGCCGCGCACAGCCAGGCGCAAAGGCTCGACTGATTTGTCATATTCACGATTGCGGTAATACATGGTGCCGAGGTTGCCGTACATGAAGGCATCTGCCGGGGAGAGTTCCACTGCACGCTCCGCATACTGGATGGCGCGCGCGTATTCCCCAACGGCGGCATGCGCGCGGGAGATATATACCAGCGGCATGGGGTCTTCGGGGGTCAAAGTGGCAGCCTGGTTGAATTCGTTGATCGCCTCGTTGTAGTAGGTGGTATCGCCTGTGCTGCGCCCCATGGCCAGCAGGTTGCGCCCCAGGGCAATGTGCAGGTCGGCGATATTGGGATTGATGGCAATGGCAGCCTTGTATTGCGTGATGGCCTCTTCAGTGTTCTGGGTTTGTTCCAGCACCAGTCCGCGGGCGCGGTGGGTTTCCAACGAATCGGGGGAGAGGCGTTCAGCGGTGCGAGAGGCTTCGATCGCTTTATCCATCGTACCCACCGGGGCGGTGCCGGATTCATCGGCGAGGGCCAGTACTTCCGCCAGATAGGCATAAGCCTGGGCATTGTTCGGATCAAGGTTGAGGGCTTCCTGGAGAGAAGCCTGGCCTTCCAGGTAATTGCCATTCAAACCCAAGGCCCAGCCTTTGACGGCATGCCCCATAGGATTGTTGGGATTGATCAGAATGGCATTGGAGGCGGATTCCGCGGCATCGGTGTACTGACCGAGATAAATCTGGGTGCGGGCCAGCTCTATGTAAACCGCAACATTTCCAGGGTCGATCCTGACGCTTTCCTGGTAGGAGGCAATGGCTTTTACATACTTCCCTTCCGCTACGAGCTGTTGGGCTTCCTGCACATAGGAATCCGGAGAGCGGGTGGGGATTGGAGTATCCACAAAAAGAGGCGGGATGGTAGGCACCACCACCTGGCTGAAGTAGATCATCACGCCTACCGCGATGAGAAGGATGAGGATCACCAACGGGTTGGATGATTTTCGCCGACGGTGAGCCATGCTCCATTTACTGCCTTTTAAGTACATGAACCCATATTAACGGGTTAATCGGCAGCCGTCAAGGCAAGAGAAAACCCCCGGGATGTTCTCCCGGGGGTTCCAATTAAACTTTCAGACTGAACTAACCGGCAGGTTATCTACCGATCATCGGCAGGTAGGTGCGGGCCATCACGTTGAGTTGATAGCCGTTGGTCACGTACGAACCGGTTGGATCCGTGGCGTAGAGCACCACATTCAGCGTGCCGGCATCGATGTTCGTCGGGGTGCCGCTGAAGGTGAGGGTCGCAGGATCGAAGGTCAACCAAGCCGGCAGAGCGCTGCCATCGGCCAGTTTGGCGGTGATGGTCAGCGGGCTGCTGGTGGCATCGATGAAGGCGGCCATATCCACGGTGTAAGCGAAGCCCAACCCACCATCGGCGGTCTGGCTGGGGATGCGCTCGGCCTTGGCAGGCGTGACATGGATGGTGACCGTAGCGTAATCCACAAATTCGCCCTTGGCCATGGTGGAGATGAAGGCATACTCGAAGGTGTCGTCACCTACAAAGTCCGCATTCGGGGTATAAGTGAACGAACCGTCTGCGAGCAGGGTGACTATACCGTCAGTAGGCGGAACGGTGAGGGTGGCGAAGTGGATGTTATCCGAATCGGGATCGATGTCATTGGCGAGGACGCCCGGAGCAGGAACTGTCAGGCTGCCGTTCGCGGTGACCGAGTAGGAATCATCGACGGCGATCGGGGGGCGGTTCCACACAAAGGCCAGGCGGTTTTCGATGACCGGGTGGATCGGCAGGTGGGTCAGGTTGGTCAGGTACTGGATGTACTCAATGACCACGTCGCGGACATAGAACTGAGTATCAGCAACGATCTGATCCAGCGGCCAGAGGGTGACGCCGGCGTTGTTGTAGTTGCAGGAGCCAGCCGCCAGGTAGTTGACCGTGGAGACATTGTAGTAGGTATCCGCGTCGTAGAAGTCAACGGGTGTGCCCTGGATCACCAGTGAAACCACGTTGTTGCCATCCGGCAGTTCTGGGTAGCGGTCGGCGTAGGTGATCACATTCCCGGCATCGGTATCGAGCATGCAGGTGGTGTAGTAGGAAAGACCGCCGTGCGCCGAATCATACTTGTAGTAATAGTAGTTCTTGTAGGCGCGTTCCAGGACGGTCTTCAACTGCGGGCCATTCATACTGATCACAACCAGCGAGTTCTCGTAGGGCATGAGGGTGAACATATTCGCGATCGTGAGTGTGTAGGGCGTCGCAGGAGTAGCGGTGCTGGCAACCTTCTGGTTGGTCATGGCGCCAGAGAGGTGGAAGTCAACCGTATTGCCTTCGTCGCGCAGTTTCCAGACCGAGGCATCCGCTTGCAGGTTGGCGCCGTTGGTTTCCTGGGTGAAAGCCGACAGGGCATCGATCGGAATATCGGTTTGGCCGATGACAGTGTTGTTGAAGGCCTGGAAGATCGTGTTGTAGGGAGCGATGATGGCCTTGACCGTGGCATCTTCCGCGGTACTGGCAACAACCACTTTTTCGTAGCGGCCGGCGGTGGAAACAACATCATACGCGCCGATCTTGGTCGGGGAGGGCAGCAAGCCAACCACTACAGTACCGAGAGTGTTATTGTAGCGCAGGGCCTGGGTGATTAACACCGGTGAGCCGTCAGGCGAGCCGATGATGCCCGGCAGGAACTTGAAGGGGGTCGGATACTGCGTGGTGGAGGCATTCGCCGGGTCGGTGTGGGTATGGCCGCCGACAATGACGTCAATGCCATCGACCGAGCTACCCAGGTTGACATCATGCCACGGATCCTGCGTGTCGTAGAGACCGACGTGGCTGAGGACCACGACCAGGTCATTGCGGCTATCCAGGTCGGGGACATATTCTTCGGCGGTGGTGATCGGATTGGTGAAGGTCAAGCCGACGATGTTGGAGGGCAGCTCATAGTTCGGGATGCGCGGGTTGCCGATGCCCAGGATGGCGACGCGGATGGTCTCCGAGCCGACCGTCTTGAGGAGATAGGGCTCCACCGGGACCTTGGCGATGCCATAGGAGCCGTCATCTTCGAGGTTGGCCTGAAGGATGGGGAAGTTGGCGTCCGCCAGGCCCTGGAAGGTGGCTGAGCCAAAGTTGAACTCGTGGTTGCCGAGAACCATCGCATCGTAGCCGACCGCGTTGAAGGCTTTGATGATCGGCATGATCTGCAATGCAGCGGGGAGAGGCTTTCCATCGGAAGAATAACCCTGGTGGGCATCCTTGAAGTAATTGGAGAGGCCGTCGCCTTGGATGTTGTCACCCGAGCTGAGCAGCAGCGTGCGGGTGGGGTTATGGGCGCGAGTCTGGTTGATCAGGGTGACCAACTGAGGATAACCGGCGTAGGAACCCGTGACCAGATTGCCGTGTGAGTCGTTGTGATGCAGGATAGTGACCGGGATAATGGTGCTGGAACTGACCGTATCGGTGCCGTTGCGGTAGATACGTCCATCCAGGGTGCCATCGCCGGTTGGGCCTTTGTAAGCAGCGGTGGTGGTGGCGTAGTTGACGCTCACATAGGCATTCAACGTGTCGAGCATATCACCCCAGTAGGTGATATTCTTCATGTATTTGAACTGGATGAAACCATCCTGCCCGGCGGGAGCCAGGAACTCGTTGGTGGCCACTTTGTAGGTCTTGTTGGCATCAATCGGGACCCAGGCAGCCAAGTCCTTATCATAGACTTTGATGTCATAGGCACCCCAGCCCCAGGGTTGCGGGCCGGGGAGGGCATCGGAGAATCTCCAGAACTTAAAGCGGATACCAGAGATATCCAGCGAGCCCTTGAAGAGCGTAGCGCTCTGGTTGAGCAGGTCAACGATCTCGCCGCCTTTCATGGTGCCGACGGCGGTGGCATTGCCAAAGGGCAGGATCTGGTACATCATGCCGTAGGTGAGCAGCATGGGATCATGCGTCCAAAGGCCGGAAGTCTGGCAGTCACCCGCGGTGGAGCTCCAGATGTAGGTGCCGGGATTGAGCGGATCTTCCTTGTCGCACCAATCGATGCGGCTGCCGCCCGGGTTGTTGAAGACCATGTCAACATCGTTAGCAGGATCGGCATCGCCGTTCAACTGATTGTAGATGGCGTCCTGGACGAAGGCATTCATCATGTCATCGCCGTTGTAATCGCGCAGCAGGTCCACCTGGGTATAGCCCACGGGCTGGTTGATCAGAGCCTGATAGGCAGGATCGCTGGTGTAGCCGGCGATGAGGGTATTGACGGGGGCATACTGCGGATCGGAGGTTCCGACCACGATCTTGGTCCAGGTGACGGTGACAGCGCCGGTGCTGGAATCGTAGGTGAAGTCAGCGCGTCCGACCTTGCGTCCGGCATAATGGGCCTGGACGACGGTCGTGTTGCCAACTTTCACGGCAGCGGAGATATCCGTGTGGCTGTGGCCGCCGATGATCAGGTCAACAGGCTTGCCGGCGGTGTTCAATTTGCCGGCCAGGGTCTGGTCGCCGTAGACGGTGAAGCCGTAGCCGTAACCGCCGTCGGTCCAACCGTTGTGGCTGAGGACAACGATCACATCGGCGCCGGCAGCTTTCATCTCATCGTAATAATGAACGATCGAATCAGCCGGATCTTTGAAGCACAGGCCATCCGTGGCAGAGGCAATGGTGATGTAGGGGGTTTCAATGGAGCCAACGCCGATCACACCCACCTGGGCCGCGCCACCCGCCACATCCAGGATGGTGTAGGGCTGGATGGTGAAGGTGGAGGTGCCGTCCGAAGCGGTCAGGACCGGGCGGTCCCAGCCGGTGCAGACGCCGCCGGTCTTGGCGGTGATATTGGCAGCGACCATTGGGAAGGTGTTGCCGCCGGTGGCAGCTTGCAGGGCGCGGTCAGCCAACACAGCCTGGCCCCAGTCGAACTCGTGGTTGCCAAAGGTGGTCGCGTTGTAGCCGATCAACTTATAGTAATCGATGGTGGGGAGGCCTTTTTTGATGTTGGAGAGCAGGGTGCTCTGCATGATATCGCCGGCATCCAACAGCAGCACATTGCTCGCGCCAACAGCGGTGCGAACATCTACGATCTTCTGGGCTACCCTGGCAGCTCCCGGATTCGAGCCGGAGGGTTCCAGGTTGCCGTGGAAGTCATTGGTGTGCAGGATGGTGAAGGACACCACTGCTTTCGGATCGGGCGCCTGCGCATGGGTGGTAAGCACGTGCGTGGGCAGCATTATGCCTAAGACCAGGATAATGGTCAAAAGCGAAGACAAGAACCGTTTCATGTTTCATTCCTCCATTGGAATTAGATGAGAGATGGACATAGGATGTCGCACACAACAGGTTTTACGACTTCTAAATCAGTTTCACCTCCTTGGACAAAATCGATTGCTTCCAAAGGATCAAATCCCTGGCAACAATACCGCCCCGGTCGATCTTTTTAGGGTTGAAAAAAAGGGAAATAGAACAAGTATAAATTGTGGGAGCAAATACTTGTCTTACAATTAAGCTACATTTTGGGATGAAAGTCAAGTGAATAAAATCATGTTTGTTGTTTACTTTATTATAAAGTCGTTTTTCAAACTTATGCTACAATTTTGATATGCGTTTTGACGTCTTTACCCTATTTCCGGGCGTCTTTCAACCATATTTGGAATCTTCTATTTTGCAGCGCGCCATCCGTAATGAATTGCTGGCGGTGCATGTGCATGATATCCGAGATTGGACCAGCGACCGACATCGCACAGCCGACGATACGCCCTACGGTGGGGGCGGGGGGATGGTGATGAAAGCCCCACCGATCTTTGCTGCGGTTGAGCAAGTGTTGGCGCCTTTTCCTGAGGCGCGGGTGATCTTGATGACGCCCCAGGGACGCCCATTCACCCAACAAGTGGCGGTGGAGTTGTACGACCGGTGGCAGCACATAGCCCTGGTATGCGGCCATTACGAGGGCGTGGACGAACGCGTGCGCGAACACCTGGTGCAGGATGAGATCTCGATCGGCGATTATGTGCTGACAGGCGGGGAGTTGCCCGCCATGATCGTGATCGATGCGCTGGCCCGGTTGATTCCCGGTACGCTGGGAGATCCGGAAGGATGGCAAGATGATTCGCATGCCTCCGGCTTGCTGGAATACCCCCATTACACCCGGCCGCCAGAATTCCGCGGCTGGGGGGTGCCGGAGGTATTGCTTTCCGGCAACCACGCTGCCATCGAACGCTGGCGGCGCGAGCAGGCTTTGTTGCGCACCCGGCAGCGTCGCCCGGATATGCTGGAGCGGGTGGATTTGAGCGAGAAAGACCGAAAATTCCTGAAATCTTTACAAGATCAAGAAGAATCGAAGCAAGACCCAAGAACATGAACTGCCAGCAGCAAGGGTAACCTTTGCATTGGCGTTCTGCAGTAAGGAAAATTCTTTTCGGAGGAGTGCTTTAATGAACAGTAATAAGTTCCCCTGGGGAAGGACGTTCCTGATCGGTTTTGGCTTTTTGGGGATCAGCATCATCTGGCCGATCTTCAACCAATACATTCCACTTTTCCTGCAATACGGGAATCCGGATTTTGCGGCGCAGCTGGCCGAGGAGGGAAAAACCCTGCCTGCGCTGCCGGGCGGCGGCCTGGCGCTGGCGCCGGCCCTGGCCATGTTTATCATGACCTGGGATAACCTGATCAACATCTTTGTGCAACCGTGGGTGGGGGCGCGTTCTGACCGCACCTGGAACCGCTTTGGGCGGCGCAAGATGTGGATCATGATCGGCGCGCCGATCGCGGTGTTGGGTTTTGTGCTGGTGCCGGTTGCGCAGACGGTCATTGCCATCATGGTTTTCATCTTGATCACCAATTTCGGCATGGCGTTATTCCGCTCCCCAACGGTGGCCTGGTTAGGCGACCTGTTCGTTCCTAAAGACCGCAGCAAGGCGAACGGGGTGATCAATCTGATGGGCGGGCTGGGGGGCCTGATCGCGTATTTCGGCGGGGGCATTTTGTTCAAGAGCCTGGGCCGCGAAGCCCCATTCATCGGCGGGGCGATTGCCATGGTGATTGCATTGGTGGTCTGCCTGCTGCTGGTGAAAGAACCCGAGCATGTGGAAGCCAGCGACGCGCCCAAGACATCTACCTGGCAGAATTTGAGATCGGTGGTGGACAGCAAAGACAAGAGCGGTCTGTATATCCTCTTCTCTATTCTTTTCTGGTTCATTGGCTTCAATGCCCTGGAAACCGGATTGTCGTCTTTTGCTTTCTTCCAGCTGAACATTGACGCCAGCACCTCTTCGATATTGGCCTCGGCGGTCAATATCTCGTTCATGATCTTTGCCATTCCCGGTGGATTGCTGGCGAGTAAATTCGGGCGGCGCAAGACGATCCTGCTGGGAATCACCGGCTTGTTGGTGCTCTTCCCCCTGGCCTTCTTCGTGGTGCAAGGGATTGCCACTTACGTGATTTTCCTCATCGTGGTGGGGTTCTTCTGGGCGATGATCAATGTCAACTCCTTGCCAATGGTCTATGACTACGGCAGCGAGCGTTCGATCGGGGCCTCCACGGGGTTGTATTATCTCTTCTCGCAGACGGCGGCGGTGGTAGGACCCACGCTGGGCGGCTTGCTGGTGCAGACAATGGGCAACCAATACCGCTGGCTATTGATCTTCGCCACGGTGTTCATGGCCTGCGCCTGGTTTACCATGAGCCGGGTGAAGGACCGCATGGTACATTTGCAAGTGCCTGCGCAGGAATAGCGGCCGATATCATTTGTCAGACAAGAAGAATGACACATTTTTCATGCCAATATTCACTTGCCAAGTGCACTTGAACAGGTTATACTTTTTAGATAATGGCGGGGTGCTCTTCCCCGCGAATCCCATCCCGAAAATCTTTTGGAGGAGAATACGTATGTCTAAGAAGCTGTTTACCTTTGTAGCGATCATCATGATTGCTGCCATGCTGCTGACCGCGTGCCAGACAGCTCCCACCGCTGCCCCGACTGAGAAACCGAAGCCGACCGACGCCGACTGCGCCAAGGCCGAAGTTCTGTGCGTGGGCGTTGTTACCGACGTCGGCAAGATCGATGACAAGTCCTTCAACCAGTCCGCCTGGGAAGGCGTGAAACGCGCCGAGACCGAACTGGGCGCTGTGGTCAACTATGTTGAGACCATGGATGCCAAGGACTATGCCTCGAACATCGCCTTGTTCGCCGACAAGAAGTATGATGTCATCGTGACCGTTGGCTTTGCCCTGGGCACCGCCACCACCGATGCCGCCAAACTCTATCCGGACATCAAGTTCATCGGTGTGGATCAGTTCCAGAGCGAGATCCTCAACAACATTGCCGGTTTGGTCTTCGATGAATGGAAATCTGGCTACATGGCCGGCGCCCTGGCCGCTCAGCTGACCAAGACCAATGTCATCGCCGGCGTGTACGGCACCGACCTGGTTCCCCCGGTTGTGAACTTCAAGGAAGGCTATGAAGCCGGCGCCAAGTATGTCAAACCCGACATCACCGTCATCTCCACCTACCACCCCGGTGGCCTGGATGTGGCATTCGTCGACCCCGAGTGGGGCGCTGCCACCGCCAAACAGGCTATCGGCCAGAAGGCTGATGTGGTCTTCGGCGCGGGCGGCAAGACCGGTAACGGCGCTTTGATCGAAACCGCCGGCACCGCTGGCCTGTACTGCATCGGCGTGGACTCCGACCAATGGGAAACTGTTCCCGAGGCGCATGCCTGCTTGGTCTCCAGCGCGATGAAACTGATCACCCCCGGTGTCTTCGACCTGATCAAACTGGCCCAGGACGGCAAGTTCCCCGGCGGCAATTATAGCGGCTCTGTGGGTCTGGCCCCCTTCCATGATTTCGACAGCAAGATCGACCAGGCGATCAAGGACAAATTGGCTGAGATCAACAAGGCTTTGGCCGACGGCACGATCGTTCGCTAAACCAATCGAATAGTTCAGTATGTCAAGGCGGTGTTTCAACGCCGCCTTGACATACCCTTGAGTCAGGCTGAGTGCAGCAAAAGGACCTTTGGCTGCGCTCAGGGTGAATTAAGGCCCAAATCTTTTTTTATTTCCCTAAGAGAGGGAGGCAGCGGTATTGAATGACCACCCCACCCGATGATCGCAATAAGAAAATAAAAGAATGGCTGAGGAATGCAGGCAAATTCCTGCTTATTCCGGCAGCCGCGACGGTGATTGCCTGGGTCTTGATCGTGGTGATCAATCTGATCCAGGGAACCCTTTATCGTGAGGTGTTTGCGCAATCCTTTGAGACGGCTCTGATCCTGTTTGTCATCTTTATTGCCTGGCGGGCCTACCCGATCCCGGTCACGGCAGTAGCGATTGCTTTGCTGGCCGGCTCGCTGATTTTGATGTTGAAAGGCCTGGATCCGATCAAAGCCTACAGCGCCCTGCTGGAAGGCGCCTTTGGCAGCCCGGATCGGATCACGCGCACTCTGGAAAAAGCCACCCCGCTCCTCTTCAGCGGCCTGGCGGTGGCCTTTGCCTTCAAAGCCGGGCTGTTCAACATCGGCGCGCAAGGACAGCTGCTCCTGGGCGCGATCGTGGCAGCCTATGTGGGCTATGCTGTTCCCGGCCTGCCTGCTTTTATTCACATGCCTCTAGCCCTGCTGGCTGGTGGTCTGGCGGGCGCATTGTACGGGGCCATTCCTGGTTTGTTGAAAGCCTATACTGGCGCGCATGAAGTGATCGTGACGATCATGTTGAACTATGTAGCCATCAACCTGACCGATTACCTTGCGGACGGCCCGTGGAAGGATATGTCGCCGGGTAATATTGTGGCGCGCACACCTACGATCCTGGATACCGCGGCCATCGGCAGGATTGGATCGATACCGATCGGTTTCATCATCGCTGTGGTGGTGGGTATTGCCGTGTGGTACCTTTTGTACCGCACCACTTTCGGTTTTGAAATTCGCACGGTCGGCCTTAATTCCACCGCCGCCCGTTATGCGGGTATTCGCTTTGCCCGCGTGCTGGTCCTGGCCATGGTAATCTCTGGCTTGCTGGCCGGTTTTGGTGGAGCTGTGGAAACCCTGGGTGTGGTAGGACGCTACCAACCGGGCTTTAATGCCGGGTTAGGTTTTGATGGAATTACGATTGCCCTGTTGGGCCGCACCAATCCCATCGGTGCGATCCCGTCGGCCCTGCTGATCGGCGCTATGCGCGGCGGTTCGAACGTGATGCAATTTGACGCCAATGTGCCAAAGGAAATTGTGGATGTGATCCAGGCTTTGATGTTATTCTTTGTCGCCGCGGATATGATCGTGCGTTGGATTTTGAGAATGCGCGCCAAGCCCGGCGAAGAGAAGGTTTCTTTGACATCCGGCTGGGGAAAGTCGTGAGGTGAGCATGGACCGCGTGTGGAAATTTATTATCCGACGAAAATTTAGCGTTATCTTTAGTGTACTTGCCCTGGCTGCATTGATCTGGGCTTACAGCGTAGATCCGAGCGTGACCGAAGCGGTGCTGGCCTCTACCATCCGCCAATCCACCCCGCTGGTGCTGGGTGCCTTGTGCGGCGTGTGGGGCGAGCGCGCGGGGGTGACCAATATCGGCATTGAAGGCCAGATGCTCCTTTCGGCGTTTGTGGCTTTCCTGGTCAATGTGTATACCAGCGACTTGTTCCTGGCGATAATCGTGGGCGTGCTGGTTGGCGCGCTCACGGGCGCATTCCTGGCCTTCATGGCAGTCACTTTGAAGCTCGACCAGGTCATTGGCGGTACAGTGATCAACATCCTGGCCCTGGGGTTGACCTCTTTCTTCTACACTTCCGGCTTGACCACCAAAGGTAAGTTGTTGCCAATCCCGCTCGGTCCGCTGGCAGATGTCCCGTTGGCCGGTCCGGTCTTGTTCAATAATCCGCCGATCACCTATTTGGCGATCATTCTGGTGTTTGTCTCCAGTTTTGTGCTGTTCCGCACTACCTGGGGCCTGCGCACCCGCGCGGTAGGCGAACATCCCCGCGCGGCGGACACGCTGGGTGTGAATGTCTACCTGATCCGCTACGTTAATGTGATCATTGGCGGCGCGATTGCGGGGTTGGCAGGCGCATTCCTGACCCTGGAAGCCGTCGGCTCCTTTGAGCGATCCATGACCAACGGACGCGGTTTCGTGGCGCTGGCTTGCATGATCTTCGGGCGGTGGACTCCGCTGGGTTCATGGGGCGCGGCGCTGTTGTTTGGTTTTGCCACAGCTATGCAGACCCAGTTCCAATTCTGGAACGTGAATATTCCGCACCAATTTGTCGGCATGCTGCCTTACATTCTGACAATCGTTGTCCTGGCCGGGTTTGGCAAGCGGGGGCGGACAGGTGCCCCAGCGGCGGACGGCGTACCTTACGAGAAGGAGTAGGCAGATGGCAGAAAAAGTCCCAGTTCTTGAAGTTCGTAATATCACCAAGCGTTTCCCAGGCGTGCTGGCAAATGATGGCGTAAGCTTTTCCCTGCATGAGGGGGAGATCCTGGCCATCCTGGGCGAGAACGGAGCTGGAAAGACCACCCTGCTCAATATTATTTACGGGTTGTATCATCCGGACAGCGGCGATATCCTGATCAACGGCGAAAAAGTAATGATCCACGGTTCGCAGGATGCGATCCGGCGCGGGATCGGCATGGTTCACCAGCATTTCATGCTGGTGCCGGTCTTCTCAGTGACCGAGAATATGGTGCTGGGTTCCGAAGTTACGCACGGCGGCGGCCTGCTGGACATGAAGAAAGCCCGCCAGCAAATTATGGATCTGTCAAAGCAATACGGCCTGGAAGTGGACCCGGATGCCCTGGTGGAAGATATTCCGGTGGGTGTGCAGCAGCGCGTGGAGATTCTTAAAGCGCTCTACCGCGGCGCAAAGATCCTGTTCCTGGATGAACCTACGGCAGTGCTTACCCCTCAAGAAGTATCCGATCTGTTCAAGATCATGCACCAGTTGTGTGAGCGAGGCGTTTCGATCGTTTTCATCACGCATAAGCTGAAGGAAGTTTTGGAGATCGCTGACCGAATCACGGTCATGCGCCGTGGAAAAGTCGTTGGCGCGGCAATCCCATCTGCCTGCACCGACCGCGACCTGGCCAATATGATGGTCGGGCGCGAAGTGATGCTCCAGGTGGACCGTCAGCCGGCCAAACCCAAGGATGTGATCCTCTCCGTCCGCGATCTGACCGTGCGCGAGGTGGATATCGATGTTGTAAAAAACGTTTCCTTCGAGGTTCGCGAGGGCGAAATCCTTGGGATTGCAGGTGTGCAGGGTAACGGCCAGACCCAACTGGCCGAAGCGATCACCGGGCTGCGTCTTGCGGCCCACGGCGAGGTGTGGTTGAACGGGAAAAAGATGCAGTTCAACAATCCGCGCAGCCTGATCGAAGCCGGGATGGCGCACGTGCCGGAAGACCGGCACAAACACGGCCTGGTGTTGCCCTATTCGCTGGCAGATAACCTGGTTTTATGCACCTATTACCGCGAGCCATTCGCCAAGAACGGCACGCGCAATAATAAGGCCATCCTGGATAATGCATCCGGGTTGATTAAACGTTTTGACGTGCGCGCACCCGGCTCTTATGTTCCGGCAGCCACCCTGTCTGGCGGTAATCAGCAAAAACTGATCGTGGCGCGTGAATTGAGCCGTCCGATCAAGCTGCTGGTTGCCAACCAACCAACGCGCGGCCTGGATGTGGGATCGATCGAATACATCCACCGCCAGATCGTGGACATGCGCGATACGGGCATCGGCGTGCTGCTGGTCTCTGCCGAACTGGATGAGATCCTGGCACTCTCCGACCGGATTGCGGTCATGTACCGCGGGCAGATCGTGGCCGTGGTCAACGCCGCAGACACCAGCCGCGAGGAATTAGGTTTGATGATGGCCGGTTCAACGGTGCATCAATAGGGATCTAGAGACGCGCTTGAAGGTGGTGTTTTGCCAATCTTGACCGGCAAAACACCACCTTTTTAATTTGCTACCCATAGAAATGCCCGAGAATCAGGATATAATCCTATCTAAGTTCAATTGGAGGAATCGCTATGCCGACCATTACAGTGGATAATATTGTGAAATCTTTTGGTACCCAACGGGCCGTAGATGGGGTTAGTTTTGATGTGGAACCAGGGGAGATCTTTGGTTTATTGGGGCCGAACGGGGCGGGAAAGACTACGTTATTGCGCATCATTCTGGATATCTTTAAGCCGGATTCAGGCAAGGTCTCCATTTTGGGCGGAGCGATGGATGAGAAGAAAAAGAACCTGATCGGTTACCTGCCGGAAGAACGCGGCCTGTACCAGGATATCCAGCTGGAACGCTGCCTGCTTTACCTGGCGTCTCTGAAAGGCCTCTCGGATAGTGAAGCGAAAAAGTGTGTGGGCGTTTACCTGGAGCGGTTTGACCTGGCGCCCCACCGCCGGAAGAAATTGAAAGAACTGAGCAAAGGCATGCAGCAGAAGGCGCAGTTGATCGTAACCCTGGTGCATGAACCGCAGTTGATCATTATTGATGAGCCCTTTGCTGCCCTGGACCCGGTGAACACGCAAATGGTCAAGGACCTGCTGCGCGAAGAGCGTCAGCGCGGGAAAACGATCGTGATGTGCACGCACCAGATGAACCAGGTAGAGGAATTATGCGACCGATTGGTGCTGATCAACCAGGGCAAGGTGATGCTTTACGGGGCGCTTAAGGAGATCCGCCGCCGGTTTGCCGCACGCGCCGTGGAAGTGAGCGCCTTGAATGATTTGCCAGCCAGTGTGCCGGGGGTGACGGAGATCATCCCCCAGAACCACCATTCGCGTCTGAACCTGGCGCCCGGAGGCACCCCGCAGGGGGTTTTGCGCGCCTTGTTGGATGCCGATGTGGCGGTGGAGCACTTCGAGATCGCCACGCCTACATTGGATGAGATCTTCATCCGCGTGGTACAGGGCGAGGGAAAAGATTAATGAACAAGTTCTGGCTGGTATTCCGTTATGAATATTTACGCCATGTCCGCCGCAAACGGTTCATCTTTGCGTTGTTGAGCATGCCGCTCTTTGCCGCCTTTATTATCGGGGTGGGGTTGCTGGCGGCATACCTGGAATATGATCCGGGTCCGATCGGTTATGTGGATCATTCAGGGGTGCTGCGTGAGCCAATCTTCCCCGAACAAAAAGATAAGTTGTTCTCCCCGGTGGAGTTTCGAGGCTTCGAAAGCGCAGATGCGGCCCGTGCCGCCCTGGATACCGGGCAGATCAAAGGATATTACATTATTCCGGAAGACTACCTTACCACTGGAAAAGTGGAACTGGTGGCGGAAAAGTCCCTGGCGGAAAACCTATCGAGCAGCATGTCAAACCTGCTGCGTTTGAATGTTTTGGTTTCGAAAGGATACTCCACTGAACTACGCGAGCGGATCGTCGAAGGGCCACAAATGACCGTGCGCAGCACCGATTCCAACCGGGAAGTTTCTGAAAAATTCAGCTTGTTGAATATAATCCTGCCGTTCCTGGTGGGGTTGTTGTTCATGGTGACGGTGATGATGAGCGGCGGATACCTGGTCCAGGCTCTGGCGGAAGAAAAAGAGAACCGCACAATGGAGATCGTGGTGACCTCGGTTTCTCCGATGGAGTTGATGACCGGGAAGATCCTGGGAAACCTGGCGGTGGGCATGACCCAGCTGATTGCCTGGGGGGCGTTCGTGGTGATCGCGTTATTCGTATCGCGCTCGGTGTGGCCTGATCTGACCATTGACCTGGATGCAAGTTTCATCCTGATATCCATATTGACCCTGATCCCGGGTTTTGTGATGGTAGGAGCCTTGATGGCATTGGTGGGTGTGACGGCTGTGGAAGTGAGCGAGGCGCAGCAGGTGGCGGGCATGTTCTCTTTGCCTGTCGCTATTCCATATTATTTTATTTACAATATCATGACCAATCCTAACGGCCCGTTGGCGGTTGGATTGAGCTTTTTCCCTTTCACTGCCCCGATCACCATGCCCATCCGCGCGGCCTATACGATCGTGCCATTCTGGCAGGTGTTGCTCTCGGTGCTGATCCTGCTGGGATGCGCGGCAGGGGCGATTTGGTTGGCAGCTCGCGCCTTCAGGCGGGGAATGCTCCGTTACGGCAAGCGCCTTAGCCTGCGCGAGATCTTTGCCAGATCCTAGAGGTGTTCCATGCATAATATCTGGCTGGTTTTGAAGAACGAATTTATCAATACGGTCATGCGGAAATCGTTTATCCTGACCCTGGTTCTGGTACCGTTGGTCGCTTTCGCGGTTGTTTTGATCGCTGGGGCGTTGCAACCGAAGAATGAAGCAGGAAAACAAGAGGATCTGATGACCGAGGTCATCAGTGCAGTACAGAACAAGGGAATATCCGGTTATATCGATCCGGGGGGGATCATCAAGGTTGTGCCAAAGGAGTTTAAAGATTATTTCCAGGCCTACGGCAGTGAGGAAGAAGCGTCCTTGGCTTTAAAGAACGGCGATATTGAGGCTTACTACTGGATCGACCCCAATTATGTCGAGACCGGAAAAATATCGTTTGTCAACCCAGAATTCAATCCGTTGAGCGCATTCGAGGGCTCCGGAACGATCGCGATGATTTTGAATGAGAACCTGTTGGGAAATGATCAAAAAACGATCGACCTGGTGCAAGTTCCTATCCAAGAAGTAGATACGACTCTCCTTTCGACCGAGCCCGTGCACGAATCAGGAAATATGCTTTCCTTCTTCATGCCCTACGCGGTGATGATGTTGTTCTATGTCATTATCCTTTCCGCGGCCAGCCTGCTGCTCAATAGCATCACCAGCGAAAAGCAAAACCGGGTGATGGAGATCTTGATGACCTCGATGACCCCCACACAGCTTTTGACCGGGAAGATCATCGCGCTAGGCCTGGTGGGATTGCTGCAGGTGATCTTCTGGGTTGGCGGCGGTTACCTTCTTTTACGGTTGAGCGGCAACCTGTTCAGCCTGCCGGTCTCGTTCATCCTGCCGCCCTCCTTCCTTTTCTGGGCGCTGATCTTTTTCGTGCTTGGGTACGCCATTTACGCCACCCTGATGGCGGGTGTAGGCGCCCTGGTTCCCAATCTGCGCGAAGCATCCCAAGCAACCACGATCGTGGTGCTCCCGATGGTGGTGCCGTTGATGTTCGTCAGCGCCATTTCCGAAGATCCCAATGGAACGATCTCGACCGTGCTGAGCTTGTTCCCATTGACATCGCCGGTGTCGATGATGGCGCGCCTGTCTGCCGGAACGGTTCCGTTTTTGGAAATCCTGCTTTCCATCGCTATCCTGGTGGTGACGATATATCTTGTGGTGCGTGCGATCGCGGGACTTTTCCGGGCGCAGTACTTGCTCTCCGGGCAATCCTTCCGGTTGGTATCCTTTTTGAAAGCCTTGATCGGAAAGGCCTGAAATCCTGATGGACACTTTGAGACGTAGGGAGGTTGTAATGAAATTCCGCCTGCTGGTGATCCTCATGATCCCTTTCTTGTTGTCGGCTTGCTTTTCCAACGTTCCCACCGTGCCAATCTTCAATCCCACCGCCACAGCGATAAGCCAGTCGCAGGTGCCGACTCTGGTGGTGACCCAAAACACGCCGCCCGGGACGATGTTTGGAACCCCTTCGGTGAATCCGTGCGACCGTATGGAGTACATCTCGGATGTGACGGTCCCAGACGGGATGGTCATTCCGGCGGGAGCTTCCTTCACCAAGACCTGGAAAGTGAAGAATTCCGGTTCCTGCCCCTGGGATGAATCGTATTCGGTGGTTTTTGTGGAAGGCAATGCCATGGAAGGCCAATCGAACAACCCATTGCCAGAAACAGCTTCGGTTGGAGCAGATTCACAGGCCGAGATTTCGGTGAACCTGACAGCGCCTGCGGTGCCAGGCAAGTACACTGGCACCTGGACCTTACGCAGCGGCCGGACCGGGATCAATTTTGGGCAACGCCTGACGGTCAACATCGAGGTGGTCAACCTGACCTCCGATCCGTACAGCTTTGCCGGATTGATCTGCAAGGCGCAGTGGTCGAGCAACGGGAATTCCATTCCGTGCATGGGAGAACTTTCCAACCAGCAAGCATCTGTCACTTACTCTGAGAGGCCGCTGATGGAAAACGGGTCAGAGGAAAACGAAGCCTCCCTGGTGGTGACGCTTGCGCCGGGCGCGAACAGCAGCGTGGTAGGGCGTTACCAACCAGTCTTCGTCTCCACGGGCAACCGCCTGCGCGGCGTGTATAGTTGTTACGCCAATTCGCAGGCTTGCCGTGTGCGCCTGCGGGTTACCTTCCAGATCGAGGGCGGCACAGAATTGCTGCTGGGCGAGTGGACGGAATCATTTGACGGGTCATATTCAGTGATCGATGTTGACCTTGCGCCTTTTGGAATGGAAGGACACAACGTCAATTTCAATTTCTATTTTGAGGCGGATAATTCAGCGGATCAAAACAAGGTCTTTTTCCTCGCTCCGCGGTTCTCCTCTCCGTAAGGGATAGCGTTTACCGGTAGCCGAATCATTTGGTTTGTCGCGTGGAATTAATGGTGATATGCGAAAAATTTGGAAGATCCTTTGTTTTGAATATCGCCAGCGGGTATGGAACTGGCGTTTCCTGCTGGGATTATTGAGCGGACCGGCGGTGATGGTGTTGATCGGTGTATTCACCGGCGCGCGGCTGAGTGCCTTGAGCAGTATCGACACCAATGCAATGGGTGTGGTGGATCACTCCGGTTTGATCGCGCAGGCGGAGCACAGCCTGGGCCAGGTGCTGATCGTCGAACCGCTTTTCTCTTATGAAAGCGAAGATGCTGCACGCGAGGCGGTGGATGCGGGCAGTATCTTGGGATATTATGTGCTGGAGGATACTTTTGCGCAGGATGGGGCTGCGCGGGTGGTGCTGCAGAAACAGGGCGGGGTGACCTCGCAGATGCAATTTATAGGCGTGGTGCAGACCGCTCTGCTGGTGAACGCCGGTATGAATCCCCTGGCAGTCATGCGCATTGTGGATGGCGGCTCGATTGATTATGAGGCGCTGCCAGACGCCAGCGGGACGCTGCCGGAGGACAACCGGGAGAATTCGAACGTGACCCTGGTGATGCATTTGGCGAATATGATCATTGCCTACGTGATGCAGTTCGTCTTTTTCTTTGGGATCACGATGGTTAACGGATACGTGATCCGTATTCTGCTGGAAGAACGCGAAAACCGCACGCTGGAATTGCTGGCCACTTCCACAGAACCGCGACGGCTGCTGTTGGGCAAGATTATCGCCAATATCGTGGTGGGGCTGACGCATGTAGTCACCTGGATCGTGCTGGGCGTGGCGGGTATTGCCCTGCTGACCGGCTCAGCGAAATTCCTATCCTATATTAATTTTGTCCAGGTGGGATTGATCGCCCTGTTCTTCTTGTTGGGCACGATCTTTGTGGCCGGGGTGAATTCTACCATTGCTTCGCTGGTGCCGAAGCCGCAATTGGCTTCGATGCTGACCGGCCTGGTCACGCTGCCAACGATGATCCCCTTTCTGGCCACGCAGGCCATCTCCGACCAGCCGGGATCGCCCCTGGCGATCGTGCTAAGCGTATTTCCAGTCACCGCAATGCAGGCCATGCCAGTGCGCCTGGTGCTTGGTTCACCACCCTGGTGGGAGATATTGATCTCATTCCTGCTGCTGGCCGGGTCGGTGTGGGGGGTGCTGCGGTTGGCAGGATGGGCGTTCCAGCTTTCGATCCGCAACGGTGGACGAACAACGCCGCTGCCTGTGAGGTTTGGGAAGCGATTGGGGGTGAAAAAAAGCCATGCCCAATAAAACCTGGTTGGTCTTCCGCATGCAGGTACAAACGCTGGTGTTCAACTTCACCTTCTTGATCATCTTGCTCAGCATGCCGATGTTGAGCGTGTTCTCGGTGTTGGGGATTAACGCCCTCAAACTGGTAGATGAAAATAATTCCAGAGTGAATATGAGCCAGGTGGGGGCGATCTTTAACCTGGGTAAGACAGATACCCCTACGGCGGGATTTGTAGATCAGACCGGGTTGATTCGAGCGTACCCGAAGGATTTTTCCATGCGGGTCTTTCCTGATGAAATTTCGGCCCACAAAGCACTGCAAGAAGGCAAGATCAGTGCCCTGTACATCCTGCCTGCAGATTACCTGGAAGCAGGTAAGATCAAGTATCTTGAATCCACCAGCCAGGGGATGGCCTGGTTGGCGGGGCTGGGTGAGATTGAGGCGCTCTACCGCGATGCCCTGCTGGCAGATGAGCCGGCCTTGCGCGAGCGTATTAACGACCCGCTGAAGGAAATGAAAACCACTTACCTGACTCGCGAAGCCCAGGTGGGCGTGCTGAATATGCTTTCTTTGTTGGTGCCGGTGGGAATGGCGATGCTCTTTTACCTGACCATTTCTAGTGTGGCCAGTTTGTTGTTTGAAAGCCTGCTGGTGGAGACCAGCAACCAGACGATCGAGGTACTGATGACCTCGCTGAACATGCGCCAGTTGCTGATCGGCAAGGTATTGGCCTTGGGGCTGGTGGGGCTGCTACTGGAAGTCAGTTGGGTGGGATTATCTGCCCTGGGGTTTGCCCTGACCGGGCAGGCGCAAGGGATCCAGGTACCGATCTCATTTACACCGCTGACGGTGGTATGGGCATTGGTATTCTTCCTGCTGGGGTATGCCATGTATGCGGCTTTGATCACCTCGGTGGGGGCGCTGGTGCAGCGTCTGCGTGAGCAGTGGCAGGTGGTGATGCTGATGCTATTGCCGCTTTTTATCCCCGTGCTGGCCTTGCTTACCGATACCTCTAACCTGAATACACCCTGGTGGATGTTCCTCAGCCTTTTTCCGCTCACTTCGCCGGTGGGAATGTTTTCCCGGCTCATTCTTACCGATGTGCCCTGGTGGCAGGTATTTCTGGCAGTAATGATCCTGGTTGTCAGTAGTTACGCGGTGCTGCGACTAGCCGTGCGACTTTTCCGTTCGCAATACTTGCTGGCGCCGCATCCGTTGGCGGCTATCCGCCAGTTGTGGGCTCGCGTTCGCGGGCGCCAGGCTACTTGACCTATTCAAGGAGGTGCGTAATGTCTGAAATTGCAGCGGTTAATCAACTGCTCAACCTGAGCGGGCAGGTGATCCTGGTCACCGGCAGTGGTTATGGGATCGGGATGGGCATCGCGGCGCGCCTGGCAGAAGCGGGCGCGGCGCTGGGGGTGCACTATCACTCTCACGCGCAGGCGGCAGAGGAACTGGTGGAACAGATCCGGGCAGCGGGCGGGAGGGCGCTGGCTGTCCAGGGAGATTTGACCCAGGCTGAGCAGGTCCGGCGCGCTGTACAGGGAGTGGCGGATCATTTTGGCCGGTTAGATGGGCTGGTTAACAATGCCGGGCGCTACCCGCTTTCATCGCTGTTGGAGATGAGCGAAGCTGAGTGGGACGAGGTGGTTGACTCCAATCTGAAGAGCGTATTCCTGTGTACCCAGGCTGCGGGAAAGGTGATGCGGGACGGAGGACAGGGCGGGACGATTGTCAACATTGCCTCCATTGAGGGCAGCCATCCGGCCTGGAACCACAGCCATTATGTAGCTGCCAAGGCCGGGGTGTTGATGTATACTCAATCAGCAGCGCGAGAATTGGGGCAGTACGGTATCCGTGTCAACGCAGTCTCGCCGGGGTTGATCAACCGCCCGGGATTGGCAGAAGCCTGGCCGAGCGGGGTGCAGTCCTGGTCGCAGGCCTGCCCGCTGGGACGGATGGGGGAATTCGCTGATGTGGCAGATGCCTGCCTGTTCCTGCTTTCTCCCGCGGCGCGCTGGATCAGTGGAACGAACCTGGTGGTGGACGGCGGAGCTTCCACCCGCCCGGTATTTTAATCAGAGATAATGAGCCGCGGATGAGCCCAGATCTTAAGATTTAACCGCAGATGAATACAGATGAACGCAGATAAAATATTTCTGGTTTTCGACGTTTATGAGCGGTTAATACAGGAGTGTTGTCATGGAAGAATATATCCATAAATTGATCGAAAAATTGGGGTTGGAGCCGCTGGTGGGGGAGGGGGGGCTGTTTCGCCAGACCTACTGTTCTCCAGAAGAAATTCCGGCGGGGGCACTGCCGGCGCGGTACAAATCCGCCCATCCAATAGGCACGGTGATCTACTTCCTGCTTACGCCGGACGTGGATTCCTTCTCTGCGCTGCATCGCCTGCCCACCGACGAGGTGTATCACTTTTACCTGGGCGATCCGGTGGGAATGCTGCTGCTGCATCCGGACGGGAGAACGGAGCAGGTGACGCTGGGACAGGATATTTTTGCCGGGCAGCAGGTGCAGTTTGTGGCCCCAGCCCATGCCTGGCAGGGCTCGCGCCTCTTGCCCGGCGGGCGTTATGCGCTGTTGGGGACGACGATGGCGCCGGGGTATATCCAGGAAGATTTCGAGATCGGCCGGCGGGAGGAGTTGAATGCTGCATATCCTGGGCAGGCTGCGCTGATCAATCCGCTTTGCCGGGCGTGAGTTTTGCAGTATAATCGGGTTGTCCGCCCCCGTAGCTCAATTGGATAGAGTGCCTGACTTCGAATCAGTAGGTTGAGAGTTCGAGCCTCTCCGGGGGCGCCATATCTGGCGGTTTCCGCCGCGTTAACCCCCACATATGGGGGTTTTGCTTGGGAATTGAAATGTTAAAGAAAATCGGCGTGCAAAACGCGTGCAAAACGATCATTTTTCTTTAACATTCAGTTCAACCCCTACAGGTATTGAAAGCGGAAATAAGATTCGTGTGGTTCGGTTTTCCGGTTTCAATAATTGATCCATCATTTTCGCCGCCTGGATCTCCTGGGTGGTGAATTCATGCCCATATCAGTTCATCGCTGCGCTGGGCTGCGAGTGTTCAAGGATGCGGCCAACCACCAGGACTGGAAGGTTGTGATTGAGAAATAGCTGGAATCTGCGGCTTTAATTTTGGTGGCTAGGGTACGTCATGCGGGCGCACTTCCCGGCCTGTGCGTGCGGACTGGATTGCAGCCAGCGCAAATTGCAGAACGGCCTTGCCGGTTGGTCCATCCAGGCGTGGTTGTTCCCCTGCATGCAGTTTGAGGATGCAATCCTGGGTGGCGGCGATAAAGCTGTCGTGCCATTCCACGCCTTCAACTGGGATGGGGGTTGTCTTGCCATCCTTAAATAGTATCAGTTCGGGAAGATCAACAGTCCTGGCAGTGTAGCGGTTGATGAAAAGGATGCCTTTTTCGCCGATGATCTCGATGCGGTCGTCGTCTGCATAATATTGGGAAAGGATGCGCATTTTAGGGGTGTATTCGATATCCAGAACACCGTAACTATGCTGTGCCTGGAATTGGAACATGATCGTCGCGGGTGCGTCAATATGGACCAGCCCGGCGGCTTGGGAAACCGGGGTTTTGTCGATCCAGGCGTATACCCGCTCAACCGGCCCGCCCAGATAGTAGGCAATGGAGAAGAGGTGGTAGCCGTGGTCAAAGACCAGCGGCCCGCCGCCGCATTGTTTTTCCTGAAAACGCCATAACCAGGCAGAGAGGGGTACATTCCAGGATGTGTCGGCGGTGCCGGTAGAGACGTGCATGCGCACGGCGCGCACGGCGCCAATCTCTCCAGCCTGGATCATCTCTTTCGCACGCACTGCCGGGGCATAATAGACGAAATTTTCATACACGCGCAGCATGACCCCGGCTTTTTGGGCGGCAGCGATCATCTCATCGGCTTCGGCGGCAGACATTGCCATTGGTTTCTGCACCGAGATATGTTTTCCCGCCTGGGCAGCCTGCACGGTCATTGGGCAATGCAGGTGATGGGGGGTGAGCAGTTCCACCAGGTCGATCTCCTTGTCCTCCAATACCTGTGTATAACTGGTATAGACTCTCTCCACACCCCATTCCTTGGCTTTCTTGCGGGCGGTGGAGGAATTGGTATCGCAAACCGCAACAATTTTGGCATCCTGTCGGCCTCGGTAGCCCATTTGGTGCAGGTCAGAGATGCGACCGCAGCCCACCAGGGCGACTCGAATTGGGTGGTTCATCTGGATTTCTCCTTGTTATGGGGTCTGAGTTGGCTGGTTGCCAGGTTGCGCGGCGGCATCCATGGCATCCAATTTTGCGCGCACGATGGCGTGGCTCTTGCGAGTGATTGGGAATTTGAACAGGAAGGGCAGGCTGATGAAGATCAGCGCCGCTGGGATAAGGGCAAAGAATATGCGAATGCCCAGCAGAGTGGATTCGGACTGGGGAATATTTGGGGTGTATGCAAAGGCAGTTAACATCCATCCGACTACTGCCAGGGCCAGCGCCTCGGAGATCTTGGTTGCCAGTCCCCAAACACCGTAGTACATCCCGCTGCGCTGTTGACCGGTCTCCACGCGGTCGAGATCGGCCACATCGGCCACCATCGCCCAGGGAAAAATCCAGTTGACAGCAAAACCGAAACCGGCCACGGCAACCAGAAGGTAGAGCAGATCGCTGGGCTGGTTTGGCAGGAAGAAGGTCAGCAGAACACCAAGCGCTCCGATGCCCATGCCGATGGCATAGACCGGCCCTTTGTCCATCTTGCGGCTTAACCACTGCCAGAAGGGCAGTGCGGCGGTGACACAGATCAACATCAGTCCCATTGCCAGCGGTACCTGGTCTTTCATCAGTAACTGGTATTCAACATAGTAGGCCATGAGGATCTTGCAGAAGGCAAATGAGATGTTGAGGGTGAAATACAGGATGCACAGCCGGACAAAGGCCTTATTCTTCAAAGCAGTGAAGAGCGACTTTAGCGGTGAAGCCTCCGGTTTGGATACGGCTGCCTTCTGGCGCTCACGCAGGCCAAAGGCTGAGATCAACAGCACGGCAGCCGCCAGGGCGCCGTAAATAATCCCGATGAAGGCGTATCCGGTGGATTGGAGAGCAAACAGGCCGACGATGGCGGGCGTCAGGGCAGCTCCAACCAGGTAGGCGGGAACTGCCATGATCATGCGGTAGGTGGTCAGGCTGGAGCGTTCGTCGTAATCATCGGTTAATTCGGAGGTCAATGCATAATAAGGTACGTTGGTCAGCGTCCATAAGGTGTCAAACAAGATGAAGGTTACCGCAATCCAGATAAAAGTCGGGATGATATCTGGCGGCGGCACGAACCACAGCAGAGCGATGGAGATGCCAAGCGGGATGGCGCCGAAGATCATGAAGACGCGCCGCTTGCCAAAGCGGGATTTGGTGCGGTCCGTGATCCACCCGAAAAGGGGATCGTTGATCGCATCCCAGATTTTGCCAATCAGCAGGGCGTTACCTGCCAGAGAGGGCAGGATCAGCGCTGCGTCTGTGTAGAATTTCATCAGGAAAAACTGCACGGCTGAGTTGATCACGGCGTTACCGAGATCGCCGATACCGTAAAAAAACTTGGTGCGTTTGCGTAACTTACCGTTATTCTCTGGCATGGTCTTTTCCTTTCTAATGGCTGAGTTTTTCAATAATTGAGCGCAGGTGCGCATCTGTTTTCAAGGCTTCGTCCAGTACCGCGCGAAAAGCGGGAAAGGTCAAAGCCGGGCGGGTGACCTCTGGAGGCAGGGCAAGCAGGATGTTCTCCATCGTGTGGTGGGTAGCCTGGAAAATACCAAGCAGCATTTCGCGCGCTTTTTTTTGCGGCTCGGCGCGCACAGCGGGGTAACCGCTGCCGGTTTCGGGGGTGAAGAGCTGGTCAAAGATCAGATGCAAGTTGATCTCGCTTGCCCAGCCATAGCCCTGGTTGAGCGCCAGGGAAATACAGTTACCGGCATTGATCCGCGCAAAAAGAAAGGCATCCAGCGGGGTGAGCAGGTGCCCGCAAAAAACGCCTGGATACTGCATTACCGAATTCAAATAGCCTTGTCCGGTGCCGCACCCACCGACGACAAAATCCACAGCCCGCAGGTGCAGCAGCAGAGCTGACATCAGCCCGGTATGAATATAGAGCAGTTGGGGCATGTCGCTGGAGGAGGTATTTCCCAAATTAAGCACTTCATAACCGCGGTTCTCCAGCGCTTTGAGAATATCGGGGTTGCGGTCGGCGGCGCTGATTTCATTTAAGACGGCAATTTTCATATTTATCCTCTTGGTTTGCTTGAACCGGTTTTAACGCGATTTTCGTTCAACAGCCCGCTGCGCGGCAGAGACAATATCTCCAACCGCCAGTCCGCAGGCATCCATCAGGACATCCAGGTTGCGCCCGGTGGGGCAAAACTGGTCGCGGATACCTACCCGTTCCAGCGGAGTGGGGCGGGTTTCGGCTAACACCTCGGCCACCGCGCTACCCAACCCGCCGATCCGATTGTGTTCCTCGGCGGTGACCAGCGCTCCGGTTTCCTCCGCGGATTGCACGATCATCTCGTGGTCCAGAGGTTTGAGAGTGTGCAGTTCGACTAGGCGTGCGTTGATGCCGCGCCCGGCCAACTCCTGCGCTGCCTGAAGGCAGCGCCCGACCATGCTGCCGTTGGCAATCAGGGTGACATCCCGCCCGCCGCGCAGCAGGATGCCCTTGCCGATGGTCAAGGTTGTACCCGGCGGGAATACTGGCAGGGAAGCGGCGCGGCTGATGCGCAGGTAAACCGGCCCGTCAAATTCGGCGATCAACGGCACCCAGGCGGCGGTCTCGGCTGCATCGGCGGGGACGATCACGGTCATGCCTGGCAGGGCGCGCAGGTTTGCCAGATCGGTGATCGAATAATGCGTGGCGCCATCCTTGAAATCAGACAGCCCGGCGTAGCTGGCAGCGATTTTGACGTTGGTGCGCGCGTAGCACACGCAGGTGCGGATCTGTTCCAGCGCGCGCAGGGCGAGCAGCGAAGCGAAGCCGTTGATAAATGGGATAAAACCCCCCAGGGCCAATCCGGCGGCTACATCCACCATGCAGGGCTCGGCAATGCCGATATTGAAGAAACGGGCGGGAAAACGCCGGGAAAAGAATTGGGACAGGGTGGATGCGGCGGTGTCCACGTCCAAGGCTACGATTTTTTCGTTAACAGCGCCGTATTCCGCCAGCGCGCGCCCGAAAGCCTCACGCATCGAGGGTTCAGCCATTTTGCACCTCCCCCAGCTCTTCCAGGGCTTGTTTCAATTGTGCCGCGTCGGGCACGTTGCCGTGCCAGTAGGATTGGTTCTCCATAAACGAGACCCCTTTGCCTTTGGTGGTGTGCGCCAGGATGACACTGGGACGGTCATGGATCTCGCGGGTGGTCTCTAACGCCTCCACCACCTGGCAGATGGAATGGCCGTTGACTTCAATCACCTTCCAGCCATAGGATTGCCATTTGCCCGCTATTGGCTCCAGGGGCATGACTTCGTGAACCGGGCCATCCAGTTGCACGTCGTTGTAATCGACCAGCACTACCAGGTTGGAAAGATGGTACTTGGCGGCAGTAGCGGCACCTTCCCAGACGATGCCCGCCTGGCATTCTCCATCGCCAAGCAGGACATAGGTACGCCAGGATTGGTTGCGCAGGCGGGCTGCCAGGGCCAGCCCGGTGCCAATGGCGACACCATGCCCCAGGATGCCGCTGGTCATCTCCACGCCGGGGGTTTTGAATCGGTCGGGATGCCCCTGGTGGGGGCATTCCACCTCGCCCCAGTTATCCAACTCCTGGATGGGGAAAAACCCGCGCCGGGCCAGGGCTGCATACAGGGCTGCCGAGGCGTGCCCTTTGCTGAGGATGAAGCGGTCGCGCTCTTCCCAGGCGGGATTGGAGGGATCCAGGCGCAGGATGTGGAAGAACAAGGCTGACAGCATTTCCGCAGCGGAGAGTGCACCTCCGGGGTGCCCCGCGCCGCGGAGGTGGATCAAGCGCAGGCTGTCCTTGCGGATCTGGCAGGCTTGCGTTTCGAGCCTGGTAATCTCTTCAGGGGTTAATGATCTCATGTGCACCTCAATAAATGGAAGGTTGCGGTCTATAGGCCGATTTGATGTCGCAGGGCTTGAACATCGTCACTCCAGTTCCCGACATTCCAACGGCCATAGACACCCATGCCGCCCAGCGGATTGGAGCCGAAATAGACGGGGAGATGAATTAAAGCCAGACCATCATACATACCGGCATGATCCAGGGCGGCCCGTAACGACTCGGGGGTTTGCCCACCATCCAGCGCCAGCAGGCCGGGAACAGCTTTTCCCCAGGCCAGGTAATCGATTTGCAGAGTGTTCCAGGTGGCGAAGTCCTGGCCATATTGATCCAATTGCAGGCCGCTGATGGCGCTCATACGCCCATTATCCAGCAGGAGAATACAGCCACGTGCGCCATGCTCCACGCCGTCGATCAGGACCTGCGGGTTCATGGTCAGCGAGCCGTCGCCGGTGAAGGCCAGGCCGTAGAACGGTTGGGAGGTGGCTGCCGAAGCCAGCAGGGCGGAGACGGAAAAGCCCATATAGGATGCGCCGGTTTCTGTGAAGGTCTGGTCAGGGGCGTTGTCTTCAACGATCTGGAATCCGTTGGCTTGCACATCCCCGGCATCGAAGAAACAGCGCGCGCCGTGTTCCCTGGCCCATTGCGCGGCGATTTGGATGGCGGCGGGTTGGGTGAGGACGGATTTCTTCCAGTATTCATCCCACAGTACCGGATGGTGCTGGCGGTCGGCTTTGAATTGTTGCCAGACAGCCTTCTTTTCCACGCAGGAAGCCAGCCATTCGGGCTGATGATTGGGCTTCTCTTCCAATTCTGAGTTCAATCTGGCGAGCGTGGCGCGCACATCCCCAATCAGCGCGAGCGTGTGGTGGTAGTGGGTGGCGTCATCCAGGTCGGCGTTAATGTTGATCACGCGTTGGACGTTCGGGTATCCGGTGCGCGAACTATCGGATTGGCAGACGGCGCGGGTTCCCACCGCGAGGAGCAAATCGGCGTTCTGCATGGCGTAATTGCCGGGCAGGGTTCCTTTTGACCCACCGACGAGCATGTTCTGTGGATGGTCGTAGGGGATGCAGCCGACGGCGATTGGCGTGTGCACCAGCACTCCGGCAGATAATTCCAGCGCCCGCAGCAACTCGGGGCCGGCATGGCGGCCGCCGCCACCAACCTTAACCAGCACGCGCTGGGCTGAACGGATCCACCTGGCGGCCTGGGAATAATCCCCTTGGGCTGCACCGATGGACACAACCTGGCTTTCGGGCATTTCCTCCAGGTTGAAATCCGGGAGCCAGGCGGCCTGGGTGTTCATTGGCAGGAGAAGGAAAAATGGGCCTGGACGGCTGGGATGATCGACGGTCACTGCGCCGCGCTGCAGGGCGGTAGGCAGAGCCAGCGGAGTGTGAAGGCTGTAAGCGCGCCCCATGGCGGCGGTCATTTGCAGGAAAAGCGCCTGTTGCGGTTTGGGGACCTGCTGCATATTGTAGCCTTCATCCTCGCTGGTTTCGTCGCCCAACAAATACCATACGCCGATGCCATCCGAGGCAGGTACCAGCGAGGCGGCCAGAGCCTGCATAGCGCCTGGGCCGATCGAAGTGACGACAGCAGCTTTTTCACCGCTGACCCAGCGCAGGGCGCTGGCGGCGTGCGAGGCTTCAATCTCGCTGCGCAGACCAAATACCCTGACCAGGCCCTCTTCCTGGTAAATTCGAAGGACTTCGCCGATCTCGGTGGAACCATGCCCGAAAACGGCAAAAAAAGTGTGCACGTTCTGGCGCAGCAATCCAATCACCAGGGCTTCGGAGAGGGTCAAGTCGAGGGTGTGGGGGATCTCTCCGTGGAGGATTTGGCGAGCGTGTGTTCTACGCTGCCGGGTAAGTTCTTCGTTCAAAGGTTTATCAGGCACGATCTGGACCTCCTTTGTTGTGTCAGGATTGCGTTGGCTACCTGGCGCATTGGGAACAAATCCACGCAAGATTTCCGAATAAGTTGGGGTTACTTTTGGGGAAGAGAAGAGTTCCGGCTTAGCCGGTGAATTGCATGCGCCTGGAAAGCGCGCGGCCAACGTCCACCACCACCTGGGCGAACTTGGCAATGTTTTCTGATGTCATGCGCGTCGCGGGACCAGATATGCCAATGGCACCAATGACCTTGTTACGATAGTCGAATATCGGGGCTGCCAGGCAGCGCACTCCGAGATCGAATTCCTCATCGTCGAAGGCGTAGCCTTGCAAGCGCACTTCATCCAGATGGGCGCGCAAGAGCAGCGGGTCGGTGATGGTGTATTGTGTATAGGATTCCAGGCTTTCGGGGATCTCCGCGCAGCCAAATGCCAGCATGACCTTGCCGAGCGAGGTACAATGCAGGGGATTCATGGTGCCAACCTGAGCATTCACGCGCAGGGTGGCGGGGGATTCAACCTGGTCGATGTAAAGCGCTTTGCCCTGGGCAGGGATTGCCAAGTGGGCACATTCACCTGAGCGTTCCATCAATTGGCGCAGGAAGGGTTTGGCTGCCTCGCGCAATGGCAGCCGGGTGAGCACACTGCGGCTCAGGCTGACAACCTGCGCGCCAAGCTGGTAACGGCGGGTACCCTCATTCTTCTCCACGAAGCCATAACTGACCAGGGTGGCAACCAGACGGGAGGCGCTGGCTTTATCTACGCCCAGATGGTTGGAAAGCTCCTGAATACTGATTCCATCCGGAGCCTGGCTGAGCAGATTGAGGATTTTTAGACCGCGGGCAAGAGATTGGATTTCGCTCATTGTTGATAATTATACAACATAGATGTATAATTATCAACATATTGAGCGATCCATTTCTTAATCGAGCGAGGTGATCTCATGAAAAGCATCTTGAATTATGTCAATGGAGCCTGGATATCCTCCAGCGCGCTTGAACATGTAGAGGTGATGAATCCGGCGAACCGGGAGATTCTGGCGAGCGTACCGCTCTCCACACCTCGCGAGGTGGATGCGGCGGCGCAGGCTGCTGCGGAGGCTTTGCCGGGATGGCGCAGCACGCCCGCGCAGGATCGGATCCAGTACCTGTTCAAGCTCAAGTACCTGCTGGAAGCCAATCTCGAAGAGATTGCGCGCACGATCACGCTGGAATGCGGCAAAACGCTGGAGGAGGCGCGCGGAGAGATGCGCCGGGCGATCGAGAATGTTGAAGTTGCCTGCGGAATCCCAATGCTATCCAAAGGGGAGATCGCCGAGGATATTGCCCCCGGGGTGGATGAGATCATGCTGCGCCAGCCGGTAGGGGTGTGCGCGACGATTGCGCCGTTCAATTTTCCTGGAATGATCCCATTCTGGTACCTGCCGTATGCCCTGGCTTGCGGCAATCCCTATATCGTCAAGCCTTCGGAGAAGGTGCCGCTGACCATGCAATACATTTTCAACCTGCTCGACCAGTTGGGGCTGCCCAAAGGCGTGGTGAACCTGGTCAATGGCGCAAAGAATGCGGTGGATGCCATCCTCGATCACCCCCTGATTCGCGCAATTACCTTTGTGGGCTCGACTTCGACAGCGCGATATATTTACCGGCGGGCGGCAGAGAATGGTAAACGGGTGCAATCACAGGGGGGAGCTAAGAACCCGGTGATCATCCTGCCGGATGCGGATATGGATATGGCCGTGCGCATCACGGCTGATTCGGCGTTCGGTTGCGCCGGGCAGCGCTGCCTGGCTACCTCGCTGGCAATCACAGTTGGCAATGCGCGGCACGAATTTGTGGAAGGAATTTGTGATGCGGCTGCCAGCCGCAGGGTGGGTTATGGACTGGAAGAGGGCGTGCAAATGGGGCCAGTGATCAATCCAGCCAGCAAGCAGCGCATTGAGGAATTGATCGCTGCTGGAGTTGAGCAAGGCGCAGATGCGTGTGTGGATGGACGCGGAGCGAACATTCCTGGATATGAGAATGGTTTTTTCGTTCGCCCAACGGTCTTGAGCGGACTTTCTCCGGACAGCACAATTGCCCAGACAGAGATCTTCGGGCCGGTGTTGGGCTTGATGCATTGCAATGATCTGGACGAAGCGATTGCTCTGGTCAACCGCGGAACATACGGCAACCAGGCCAGTCTGTTCACCTCCAGTGGCGCTGCAGCGCGCAAATTCCGTTACGAGGTGCAGGCTGGGAATATCGGCATCAATATTGGGGTGGCGGCGCCAATGGCCTACTTCCCCTTCAGCGGCTGGAAGGACAGTTTCTTTGGCGACTTGCACGGCCAGGGAAAAGATGCAGTCGAGTTCTTTACCCAGAAGAAGATAGTGGTGGAACGATGGCCGAAAGGCTGGGCGCGCAAGTTTTAGCAGCCTGCACCATAACCATGGTGCGCTGGAAATGGTCACTGAAATAATCAGCCTGGCATTGCTATCAGCGGGTTAGCATTGTGAGGGTTATCAAAGGTCAACAGGGATTGCTCTCCTGTTGACCGAAGGTTAACTTCGGAATCTGTCTGAGGCAAGGCACGCTCTCAGCAGGTTGAAAGCCCCGGGATCCCCGTGGGAGTGCGTTGCAGGGGAGTGGTATTCGAGCCGAAGTTCATTGATCTTCAGATGACGGAATCTTTGGCGCTTTTTCTCAATAATAAGAAGATCATCACCGTCCAGAGGATCAACAAGACATGCAGCATATCGTTCTCGTTGAACCAGATCCCGCGGTCCCGGTAGAGCGCAGCGCTAAAACCGCCGAATAGGAAAACAAAATACCCGATATTGACCAGCAGGAAGCCAATCCAGATCATGATCAGGTTGCGATTCAAGACGTCTTTGTACTTGAGGTAATGGCGAATATTTAGGATGAACATCAGGATGAAATTCACTCCGATAAAGGCCATGAACCCCTCGTAGGATACCAGGAATTTGACCGGGAGAATTGCGCCGATTAACAGGTACACCGAATAGGCCGCGCTGTCGAGGAGCGCGAAGCGGATCAGTCTTTTCCTGCCCACTGGGCCCGTGCTGGTATATCCGGTGGAGGCGACCAGATAATTAATGCTGTAGGCCGTCAGCAACATATAGACCAGTTCAAAGTCACTGGTGAACAGGCAGAATTCCCGCCCGCGGCATTTGAGCTCGTACCCGAAGGCTTGGTAGCTGGTGCCGGCCGCAATGGCGCTGATACCCCACAGGATCAATCCAATCCCCCAGTAATAACGCGATTGCTGCGCTTTCTTTGTGGCAAGGAAGAAGATTCCCAGCAGGATCATGATCACGCCCAGAAAATATACAAAGAACGTGGAGCTGGGTTGAATGAGAACGAGATCCATCCCAGATACGGGCAGGGTTATGTAAGGCATATCCGAGAGAAATTGACCTGGGGTGGTGAGCGGTTCCATCCGCAGGCTGCCCGTATTGCTAAAAATGATCACGGCCAGGGTCACTGCGGCCATCCCAAGGAGGATGAGGAACATCCCTGTCTTTTCGGACATCGGGCCGCGAACGGTAGGGGATTGGGATTGTTTCATGTGTTTTTGGAATTTTGACCAGTTTTTTGGAAGGAGTGCATTCAATAGACTCTAATTAACGTCAGTACGGGATAAAGCCAAAAACCAAAAGTATGTCACCCTGAGAGATAACGAAGGGCTCCCATGCAGCAAAAGGTGCTTCGTTGCGATCAGCATGACGTTATCCCATATTCGCGTTAATTATATGTGATTTGCAGCAATATGAGGTCTAGAATGATCCCATCATGTGATTATTAGGCAAATAGCTTTTCCTTCAAGGTTTGGCCAAACGGCCTGAAACCTGGGCCATATCGGATTTTGCAAGAAGGCTCCTGTGGGTGCAGGTTTGGTATAATCCATCTTATGGACGGTCAAGATCACCTGGTGGGAATGCTGCGCGGCGTGGGGCCTTTTGGTTCGATCCCTGAAGGAGAAATTCGGAATTTTATTCAACTGGGCGTGCAGCGCCGGTACAGCCGCGAAGAGCTGATCTTCCAGGAGAATGAACGGGAGGCCTGCCTGTACGTACTTTTGCGCGGGCGGGTGAGGCTGTGTAAACTCAGCCCAAGCGGCCAGGTCTCGATCCTGACCATCCTCGAGCCGGTGGTGATGTTCAACGAGGTGGCTGCTATTGACGAGGGTGTGACGGCGGTGACTGCCCAGACAGACGAGGAGTCTTTGGTGTGGAGCATTTCCGGCGCAGATTTGCGTCGCTTCCTGATCCAGTATCCGTACATCACGTTTAGCATGTTGAAGGTGATGGCTGAACGCAACCGCCAACTGGTGGGGCAATTTCAGAACCTCTCCTTTCGCAGCGTGCTGGCCCGGTCTGCCAAATTGATCCTGGAACTTGGTAATGAAAGTGCGCACGGGGTGGACCGGCGGCGTTATCCCAATCATGTGCTGGCCGCCTGGATCGCCACGGTTCCAGAGGCGTTCAGCCGTTCTTTGAAGATCTTGCGCGAAGAGGGGGCCGTTGAGACCAGCCTGCACTGGATCAAGGTGACGGATCTTGAACGGCTGCAAGAGATTGCGCAGACGCAGTTCGTTTAGAAATGACTTTTTTTGAGAGCAGCCGGGTAAAACCCGGCTGCTTTGACAAATGTCAATGCATTCCAGGGGCGGGTGTGCTATATACATAGCAGAGAAATCCATCTTTGGAGGTGTGTGCCGATGACCTTTATCCGCGAACGGTTCAATTTCTTGTTCCATTCGACCAAGGGGCTGGTGCTGGTGGCGATTGCAATGATCTCGCTGGTAACCGGTTTCTTTGGTTTCCTTTCCGGACCGATGGAAGAATTTGGGGTGAAGAGCTGGATGGTCCATAATCTCGGCTTGAACCTGGACGCGGCCGAGCGGGAGGGACGTATTATCATGCTCTACCATACGATTGCCATGGCGGTGGTGGCGATTGAAACGTATTTCATCACGGCCATGGTCAAAATGAAGAAGAGCGAACAGATCCGCATCAATGCCACCATCACGGTGGGCTACATTACCTCCTTCATATCCGGTTTGGTCTTCGCTTATTTCGGGCGGAGCTTCGTGTTCCACGGTCTGTTCATTTTTGGGCAGGCGTTGATCTTTTTTGCCGGGGTGATGCTGGCTGCGGCTCTCTGGCCGTGGCAAAAGCAACACCATATCCAGGATGCGGACCTCTCGCGCACCAAAGGGGGCGTGGACCTGGAGCGGGTGGCTTTCTTCGTGATGGCGCTGGCCACCCTGGGCTCGGCCTTGTTTGGGGCAATCCCTGGATCGTTGTTCGGCAATGGGTTTGAATCGTTCCTTGCTGAGGATATCATCCGAGAGCCGGTCAAGACGCCGCTGCAACTGGCGATCATTGGCCATCTGCATATCATGTTGACCCTCATCGCAGTGGCGCTGAACCTGATCATGAATCGCTGGTTCGATTTTCGCGGGCGGCTGCAAAAGATCGCCATCCCGCTGATGATCATTGGCACCCTGATCATCACCTTCGGCGTGTGGGCGGTGGTTCCCTTCGAGGCAATTGCGCACGTGATCATTAATATCGGATCCTTCCCGGTTTTGGTGGCCTCGCTGCTGTTGGTTTACTACGGGTGGCGCAAGCTCATTCGCGAGCGCCTGGCGGAGCGCAAGATTGATAAGCCCACTTTCTTCCAGCGGGCGGGGGCACTCCTGCACGATCCGCTGAAATTTGGGGCGTTGTGGCAAATGGTCTACATGAATTTTGTTGTCACTGCGGTGGGCATCTTTATGGCGATCAAGCTGGATAAGATCATCCGCACCTGGCCGGCACGTGAGGAGCGCATTGCTTTGACCGGCCACTGGCATGTCCTGGCGGGGATCATTGCCACGATCATTCTGCTATATTATGCCGATCTATCCGGATTAAAGGGCAAGGCGCGCAAAATCTTTGGCTGGGTAGTCATTCTTGCCTCCGACCTGGCTTTTGGGGCGGTAGCTGTGTTCGAGACCAAACGCCTTTTCGTCAGCGAGGTCGATCAACAATCCCTGGTTAATGTGGTCATCCTATTGACCGATATTGGCCTGGCGCTGGTGTTGGTCATGCTGGCCATCCTGATGGTGTGGCGACTCATCGACCTGTTCAAGAGGAATGGGCGTTGGAAAAGGGAGTATCAGGATCCCCAGATGGGCGAGATCAGCGAGGAGGTGCGCCAATGAAACGCCTGTCTTCAATTTTCTTCCTCCTGGCCCTGGCGCTGAGCAGCTGCGCTCCCTTCAACCTGCCGGCAGATACAACTTTTATTGATACCGGCGTGGATATGAATGCCTGGGCGCTGGTTCCGGCAGGTCCGTTTCTGATGGGCCAGCATGAAACCCCGAAAGAAATCGACTATGATTACGAGATCATGCTCACAGACGTGACCAATGCCCAATATGCGGATTATCTCAACCAGTCCCTGAAACAGGGCACGATCAAGATCGTAGATGATCAGGTGCAAGGATTCTACCCGGGGGATGTCTTCCACGGCTACAAGCACGAGGAGGAGGTGAAAGCCGGGGATAAACTGCACTTGCCATACACAGAAAAAGGCAGCCGGATCATCTTTGATGGCACAATTTTTGTTGTGGCGCCGGGTTATGAGAATCACCCGGTGGTAATGGTCACCTGGTTTGGCGCGAAAGCCTATTGCGAGGCTTCCGGCTGGCGGCTGCCCACGGAGGACGAATGGGAAAAGGCCGCGCGCGGAACCGATAACCGCGCCTATCCGTGGGGTGGAAATCTGGAACGCAACCAGGCAAATTATTATTCCAGCCGGGATATCTTTGAGAAGGTTTTCGGCAGTCAGGGGGATACTACCCCGGTGGGATTCTATAACGGCAATGCTTACCAGGGCTACCAGACGCTGGATGCGCGCAGTCCCTATGGGCTGTATGATATGGCCGGGAATGTCTGGCAGTGGACGGCAAATGTGTACGAGGGGATCCATTACCGTTACATGCACGGCGGGAGCAAAGCCGATTATGGGTACAATCTACGGGTGTGGAGCCGTAATAATGCCCGCCCGGACTATTATTCTATCAATGTTGGATTCCGCTGCGTTCGGGATCCCCAACCTTAGGATAGCATGCAAACCTCCAGCTCCTTTTCTGCCATTCAACCGCTGACCTGGCTTCGGGCAGCAGCAAGCCGCCTGCGAGCTTACTGGACGTTGATCAAATCGCTGCAGACAGGGTTGTTGATCCTCACCGCTGTGGCGGGGTATGTCAGCGGCTGCTGTTTGAACCCCTCTGCAGCTTCGCTGGCAGCGCTGCTGGGAAGTTTGTTCCTGGCGGTCAGCGGTTCAACAGTGCTGAATATGGTCTATGACCGTGATATTGATGCGCGCATGCAGCGAACCGCCCACCGGCCCCTGCCCTCTGGCAAGGTGGCTCCAGTGGAAGCTCTGGTAGCCGGTCTGGCGATGACCCTGGGTGGTCTGATCTGGTCTTTCAGTCTGGACCTTCGCTATGGAGAGGTGGTCACAGCGGGGGTGCTGCTGGATGTGCTGGTCTACACGATGTTACTTAAGCGGCGCACAGCGTTTTCGATCCTGTTGGGCGGCCTGTCCGGCGGAATGCCTGCCCTGGCAGGGCGGGTGCTGGCAGTGGGTGAGGTGGATCTTTTAGGCGCGCTGCTCGCGCTGGGGGTGCTGTTGTGGATCCCCACGCACATCATGACCTTCAGCATTAAATACGCAGAGGATTACCACGCTGCTGGACTGCCCACCTTCCCGGCAGTGTATGGCGTGCAGGTAACGCGCTGGATCATCGCCGGATCGACGGTCTTGTCGGTTCTGGTGATGGTGTGGGCCGGAGCCGTGATGGGCGTAACCAGCGGTATCCATATTGCCCTGGCTATCCTGGGGCTGGTTTTGGTGGGGATGGTGTTGGTGAGCATTATCCTTCCCAAACCAGGTTTGAATTTCATTCTTTATAAAGGCGCCTCGATCTATATGCTGTGCGCCATGTTATTCTTAATCGCCGGCGGTCTGTAAAGCAGGGCTTTCGGCCGCGGTTAGGGCGAATCCAATTTTAGGAGGAGAATATGTCTGGAAAATCAAGCGTCAACCCGTTTCTGAGGTGGCTGGTGATTATTGTGTTGGGACTGAGCGCGCTGATGACCCTGCTGGGCGGGATCGGCACCAGCTGTGTGGCGCTTGCGCCGTTGAATTGGGGGCCAAAAATGGCGCCGTTGGCACAGGTGCAGGGTCTCTTTATCATATTGGTGATCGTTTCGGTCCTGGCTGGGCTGTTGGGGGTGTATAACCTTTTCCACCTGGTCAAGCACGGCACCAGGCTGGCTTACCGTAACATTTGGATCTTCCTGTTGGTCGGCGGGGTGGCATCTGCGGTGCAGTATTATTTTTCCCTGACCCTGCGAGGCGCTACGGCTCCAAACAATGTGCGTCTATACCTGACCGTTTTCGCGATTCTTCTGCTGCTGGTTTTTCGCTTGCCCAGATTGCGTGGAAAACTCGGCTTCGACGCGGGAGGCAGCGGTTCTGACCCGGCGAGAGGCGGCCTGGCGATGATCGTATTCGGCCTGGTGACGCTGAGCACCCCGGCCTGGGCAGAGTCTTCGCACATGCTTGGCGGAATCAATACAACCAACGTGCTTTTCTGGCCACTGGTGTTGGGTGGAACCGGCCTGATCCTGGGCGGATGGCTGCAAATAGCCTGGGGCCGGGTGTGGGGCGCCCTGGAGCTTGGGGAGCCGGTCGTTTATTAAGAAATGCAGGACCTTGACTTGGGCTTTGACCTCACAAACGACATTGGCTTGTGTTTTGTCGGGTTGCAGAAATCTCGATCTAAACCGGCAATTATTGTCACAATTTAATCAGGTTGCTGCTTTACTATATCTGTATGGCTGCGGTTAGCACATTAACCTGGGATGGATACAGTCCAGCCTGCCAGCTGGGGATTTTACCGCGACCTGCGCCTGCGCGAGCTGCCACCTGAACGGTGCGCGGAGCGCCGGGATTCAGCCGTTTCTTCCGATGATGGAGGCACGACCGGGGCGTGGAAGGTCTCCTGGTAGAAGTCATCCAGCAGCATGGCCAGCAGGTTGGTGCTGTCCTCATTCTCGTTCAACGCGCCAACCAGGGAGACGAAGCGGCGCATACGCTCGGTTTGCAGGCGGTCGCGGGCGCGCAGGCGTGATTCCAGCAAGGTGATGACGCGTTCGGAGACGACCCGCGCCACTTCATCGTCTCCGGGCAGAGGGCGTTCCTCGATGGTGAAGGCAAAGCGTTTGCCAATGCGCAGCAACTCGGCGCGTTCATTAACATTGACCAGAGTGATCGCCGTGCCGCTGCCGCCAGCCCGTCCGGTGCGCCCGGCGCGGTGGATGTAGGCTTCGGGGTCTTCCGGCGGCTCGTATTGGATGACATGGGATAGCTCGGGCAGGTCGATGCCGCGCGCGGCAACGTCCGTGGCCACCAAAAAGCGCAACGTACCCTGGCGGACACGCCCCAGCACCTTTTCGCGAGCGGCCTGAGACAGGTCGGAGGTTAGCAGATCGGCGTCGTAACCGAATCGCTGCAACACGGTGGCTACGTATTCAACATGCACTTTGGTATTACAGAAGATGATCGCGGACGGCGGATTCTCCACTTCGATAATGCGTACCAGACTGCGGTCTTTGTCCATGCCAGGCACGGTGTAGTAAACATGCTCGGTCTCGGTAACGTGGATGTGGTCGCTGCTGAGGTTGATGAAGCCGGGCTGGCGCAAGAACTGGTCGGTCAGGCGCAGCACCTGGGGGGGAAAGGTGGCAGAAAACATGTAGGTGCTGATCGGTCGCTCAGGCAGGTAGGTTTTCACTCGGCGCATGTCGGGATAAAAGCCCATCGAAAGCATGTGGTCGGCTTCGTCGAAGATCAGGAAGCGCAGGTCCTTGAGTGAGAGCGAGCGGCGCAGCAGATGGTCTAGGATACGCCCAGGAGTGCCAATGATGATGTGCGCGCCGGCTTTGAAAGCGTCCAGTTGGTCGCGATAACCGACGCCACCATAGACGGCAACGGAGCGCACAGCGGTGGCCTTGCCCAGCAGTTCGGCTTCGGTGGCGACTTGCAAGGCCAGCTCGCGGGTAGGCACGAGGACCAACGCCTGGGCAGTTTTCTGGGCCGGGTTAACCATCTCGAGGATGGGTAGCAAATAAGCGCCGGTCTTGCCGCTACCGGTGCGCGATTGTATCATCATGTCGCGCTGGGAAAACAGGTAGGGGATGGCTTTGGCCTGGACGGGCAGCAGCTCGTTCCAGCCCGCCAGGGCAACCCCCTGGCGTAATTTTTCGGGCAGGTCAGCCAGTTTTGCTTCGGGCAGGGTCTGGGATTCGGCGCCTGGGGTGGCATTGTCATTGTTTAGGTTAGATTCGTCCATAAATGTTTCTCGAATTCTTGTTATGACCTGCCCCCCAAAGAACTGATCCAGAAGTAGAGTTAGTGAAGAGGATCATCATGGGCTAAACTGGAAGAAGAAAGGCAGGATAGAATAGCATAGAAAGTATACACCCCGGAAGGGATAATCAGCAAGCTGCGGGAAGCGGAAGTATTGCAAGGGCAGGGGCAAAGTATCAGCGCGATCAGCCGCATGTTGGGGATCACCGACCAGACCTACTACCGTTGGCCGCGTGCGGCGAAGAATACGGCGGAATGCGCACAGACCAGGCCAAGCGGTTGAAGGAGTTGGAACAGGAGAATGGGCGATTGAAGAACACCGTGGTTGAGCATCAAGGAAGCTGCTACATGGCGCAGGGCATGGAAGGATATGGTCGATAATCCTGCGGCCTGCAGGGCAGCTTTATAGCTCTTCAGATCGTTCCCGGGACGATGGTCAAACAGGCCGCAATTATCCGCTCGATCAAGGCATCATCCACAACTACAGTGTTGCGCCCGGGCTCTTTCGGTAAAAGCGTGCTTTAAAGCGCATGAAGTGCCTGGCCCGCCAGTCCATATAGAAACTTGCGCGATACTCTGTATTGCTCGGCCAGTTGGCTGACCTGTCCCCACTCTTTCAATGGATTGAGCATTAAACAAGCCAGTTTGAGACGGGTTGACAAATCCAGGTGGTAAGTTGATAATTCGCCATAAGGATTTCATCTCCAGGTGGTTTTTTGTTGGGGCAAATATCATCCTTAGATTTGAAACCCCTGTACAGTTTTTCACTCAATACCATTTTCAGGAACGACAAGCGTAATCAAAATGGAACAGGTAGATGTTTGATCCAGCGTCGAATATTGTGATTAACGCATCAAACCAGGAACAAAGATGAAGCGAATTGCAGTCATTGGAAATGCAGGTGGGGGAAAATCGACCCTTTGTCGTAAGCTAAGCAAAGCCAAAAATATCCCATTATATCCGATTGATCGTATTCAATGGAAACCGGGGTGGAAACCAGCACTAGCCGATGAGGTGAAATAAAAGCATGATCAAATTCTTCAATTGGACCAATGGATCATTGATGGTTGGGGATCGTTTGAAATCATCGAGGCTCGATTTCAAGTATCTGATACCATCATTTTCGTAGATCTACCCTTAGTCATCCATTATTGGTGGGCAATCAAAAGACAAATCAAATGCCTTTTTACTCCCAGGCCAGATGGCCCAGAGGGTTGTCCAATGCTGCCCATGACCTGGCCCTTGATGAAGATGATCTGGCATATTCATTACCATCATCGTCCCCGGCTGTTAAAGATGGTGAACTGCCACCTCGCCGATAAACAGGTGTTTCACATCACCTCACCGAAACAATTACAAGAGTTCTGCGTGAAATATTGCGCTTGATAAAGAATTAAGTTATGGGATTAAATTCAATAGCTAAGGTAAAGCTCATATCCCTTTAGAACACGCCGACAGCCATTCTCTATTTGGGTAACGAAAGTCTGGCAAACCGTCATGCAGTCGCTAATCTTGTGGCACGATTTCAGAGTAAACTATCTGTGATGGAAGGCGAAGAGAATTGGTTCCGTATTCGGTACAGCTGGCTGTACGAGATAAATGGACACTGGAAATTGTCAAGGAAAGGTGATTTTACGGAATGAACTGGCTGAATGCATTCGAACTCATGTGCTATATTATCGTGTCGATAGAACTTATCGATCTTGTGCGGAAAAAGGACTACAATGCCCTGTTCACCTTTGGCGCAGCAGCACTGGTTGGTTTTACGATGGAACTGCTGGCTGTGAATGTCACGGACATATACTATTACAATCAGGGTTTCTGGCTGTCTGTTGGGGCGCCACCGAAGCAATTTCCAGTCTTCGGCGGACTTATGTGGGGGGGATTGACTGTCTATGGCATCAAGCTGGCCAAGAAGCTGGGATTTGGAAAATTGCTCACCGCACTTTGTGCGGGTATGCTCGTTGTCACCATGGATCTATTGCTGGATGTGGTGGCTATCCGTTTAGACGGTGGATTCTGGACATGGGTTGGTAAACCTATCGATCTCACCATCAGTGCTAGCACATTTATGAGCGTAATCTGGGTGAATTTTCTCGGCTATATGATTGAGACCCCGGTTGTGACTGGGTTAACGCTGAAAAAGTGTGAGAGAGTGAGGAAGAATGAATGGAAACGACAAATTCTATTCATGCTGCTCATTGCTCTTGGAGCCATCGTCATAACGGGGATTGGCAGCCTTGTAGCTCTCTGGTTGAATTCATTAACAGCAGATCTTTTTGCTTGTATCGCGTTTGTGATTATCTGGCTGATTATGGCTGTGGTAATCATTGCAAAGGCTGTAAAGGGAAGATTGAAAATCGGAAAGGCAAAGACCTGGGATATTCCCATGCTGGTCTTCTGGTTGGCGATGTATGGCTACTGCCTTGCAGCGATTATGAATCTGGAAATACAAAAGACTCATCCTTGGTTCCTTGCATTGGGTGTGCTTTTCACCGGAGGCACTGCATATCTTTGCCTTGCGGAATCGTTGAATGAGCACTAGAAAGTAAGTATTAGAATGATGTATTATGTTTAGTTTAACCAAGGTTTCATCGGGTTCAAGTTGCCGATCGCTTGGGACAGACATTCCGCGGTAGCTAATTGAATAAAAGGAGGGTGTTGGCATATCCTCCCAGAACCTGAGCCGCCGAGGGGGTTCTGACCTCTCGGCCTGGTGTTTGCGAAATCTATTCGCTCCCCCCGCCTAATGTGTGATCACAGGCAGGTAGGTCCTGAAGAATCCGGTGATGTAGGACCAGATCTCCTCGCCGTGCTGGATCTCGGAAGCGGCGAAAAACAGGCGCCCGTTCAAGAAGGCCAGGGGGGTTGGGAAAATCGACCGGGATATCCAGGACGATCTGCGTGCCTTCTGAGATGCCGTCCTTCCTTTGAATTTCGACCCCGCTGGCGAAATTGTAGGCCAGGAAGTAGATCACGCCATTCATTACCCCCGACGTATCGCTGATGCCATCTGCTTTGTGATGAGGCGAACAGAAAGGTGCCGCTACAACCCAGGCGCCCAGCCATGGACGGCCGTGATCCCCACCAGGGCAAAGGGTGCAGACAACTCGCCCCATTGCGATCCGGGGTACAGGCTGGTGAAGCGGACATCAAAGGCCGGGTTGTCTCCGCTGAGATAGCCAGAACCGGTGGTCATCAGCCTGCCGCTCATGCAGTACGGGCCCAGGTGAAACACGCCTGTGAGGGGGACGCGAAACAGCTTCCAACCCGAGAACGAGGGGTGTTGGGTGATATCTAGGTGAGGAATGAGCGCCAGCGCGGCGCCAGGGTTTAGGAAGAACTCTTTATAGAAGTAGGTTTTGACTTCCGCGGAGCGGGTCAGCTGCACCTTCACGGAAAGGAAGTGATAGGGGCTGCGGTTGGAATGTGGTTCCGGGATGGTCAAGAGGGTATCGCCGGGCACGGTGCCCTCGATGCAATACTCGCTGGTCAGGACCTGCAGGGTGTAGGGGGGAAGGGTTGGTTTGCCCATCAGAGCTCCTTCTTTCTGGAGAAAATCCGGCAACTGGCTGCCGGTCAGAAGGCTGCGGTGCAAAGAGAATTTTTACTTGTTCCAGGATTGTGTATACATATTATTGCGCGGATCGAGGGGAGATTCAAGCTCTTTTTTCATCGTGTCTGTCTCAAAATTGGTTGGTGACTTTTCAACCCCTACCTGTGGGGGCAAAAAAGCAATTCTTGCTGGTTTTCACCCCCACCTGTGGCGTAGGTGCAAAAACCTACCAGAAATGGGACAGATACTTATCATCCCAACATGGGTTGGGAACCTATTATCTCCACCTTCGGCACAGTCCTAAAAACTCAGCGGAGATGAGACAGGTGCCTCGAGAGCATGCAGGCCGTCTCTGGGAAAAGAACCAACCGCCTGACCCCTGGATGTGAGGAACAAAGAGCCCCAGGGGGTCTGAGGCTCTTTGCTTTTCCTGCGACTATGTTATTTCAACCAGGGCAGGTGCGGTTGAAAACGGTTTCGGTTTCGTTGGGTTCCTCCTAGCGCCGGCGGAAGTAAGGCGCACAGAAGGCGTTTGAACAATGCATTCCCTTCAAGTGACCATTGGTCTGGTCATAATAACTGATCAAGGGCAGCCCATCGACCCCCAGGGTCATCCCAGTATATCCGCCAACACTGCCTCCACTATCCAGGGTGTAGAACGAGGCGTTTGTGCAATCCACATCCATGCAATGGGCTACCTTCAGATCATTATAGATGCTTATGGATTTTCCTGAATTTGGATGATCTTGGTGATCTGTTCAAGGGAGATATTCCCGGCGGCCTGCCCTCCAAGCAGCACGGCATGGCTTTCCGGGTCGATGCCGATCAACAGCACATCTGGATTTTCTTCCACCAGTGCCAGCAGGTTCTCTGTCTCAGCAGAGCCCATGTCATAAACCACGGTGCAATTGTGTGCCGCAGAGATATCAATTTCATCCAGGTTGCGCACTTCTATCCATGGGCTGGATTGCAACCGGGCGCGTAGTCCAGCCAGCACCAGTGAGTTTCCATAAAAACATATCGTTTGCCGGGATTTCATGACGATATGAGAATACCAAATTTTCGCCGGGCTGATAATGTCTTATGTGACATAAAAAAATTGGGTCAGACTGTCATTTGTGACAGGGTGATTTGGGCAGGGGAGAGGCGGTCTCCTCGAGGCTGTCCAGCGGGAAAAGGCTTGGGTGAAGGAGCCGCAGCATGCGGCAAATTGGTGTTATTGTATATCCTGGTTCCGGCAGCACTTACGCATATAATTAGTTCAATTGGTGATTTTTCATTTAACTTCCAACCTTTCGGGAGGTGTTGCATGAGCATCCATATCGGCGCAAAGCAGGGGCAAATTGCCCAAACGGTTCTTCTGCCCGGCGATCCGCTGCGGGCGAAATATTATGCGGAAACATTGCTGGAGGATGTGATCTGTTTTAATGAGGTGCGCGGAATGTTGGGCTATACCGGAAATTATAAGGGTAAGCGCATCTCGTTCATGGGGAGCGGGATGGGCATTCCCACCCTGTCCATTTACGTGCACGAGCTGTTGGCTGAATATGATGTAAAAACCGTGATGCGCGTGGGAACTTGCGGGGCATTCCAGCCGGAACTGAAGGTAGGGGATATTGTGCTCGCGATGACCGCTTCCACCGATTCGCAGACCAATAAGTTGCGCTTTAACGGCAAGGATTATGCGCCGTCCGCCAGTTTCGAGTTATTGTTGAAGGCCTATCAGGTTGCCAGAGAACAGGGGGTGGATGTGCGGGTGGGAAGTATTTATTCAGGCGATACTTTTTATAACGAAGATCCTGATTGGTGGAGAATTTGGGCCAGATTTGGAGTACTGGCCTGTGAGATGGAGACCAATGCATTGTATACCCTGGCGGCTAAATTCAAGGCCGATGCGCTTTCGATCCTGACCGTCAGCGACAGCCTGGTAAGCGGAGAGGAAGCCACAGCCAGCCAGCGCGAGCGGGATTTTTCAATGATGGCGAAGATCGCCTTGGAGATCTCCCCGTGATGCTCTAGCGATCTGTTCTGGAATTCAGTAATTCCATGCCTGGGGGAGCGCATGGCTTTCCGCAAATCGGGTAGCATTTCATCCCAATTACCTCTTGAATATCGCTCATAAACGTGCTATATTATGATTGATATTGATTGATTGTGATTGTATTTGCTTGATTTAGGGTAAAATATGATCCTTGATTCCCTTTCCTCCGTAGAACGTCAGAAAAAAATACTGGAACACCTTAACCGCCAGGAGCGCATCTCCGTGGCTGAGATCTGCGAGCAGTTTTCGGTCAGCGAGGCAACTGCCCGGCGCGACCTGGAAGTGCTGTCAGAGCAAGGGCAGATCCAAAGGGTCCACGGCGGCGCGATCTCGTTGCTTCAGGCACCGCCTGAACTGCCCATTTTGCAACGCGAATTGGAAAATGCCGAGGAAAAAAGGCGTATCGGACTGGCGGTTGCCCATTTGGTGCAGGATGGGGAAACTGTTTTCCTTGGTTCCGGGACCACAGTCCTGGAAGTGGCACGCGCCATGCGGGAATGCAGGCATATCACGGTCATCACCAATTCGCTGCCGGTCTTGAACACCCTTTCCGGAATCCCGGCCATCACGGTAGTCGCGCTGGGGGGAATGTTGCGCAGTAGCGAGCTTTCTTTCATCGGGCATATCACCGAACAGGCGCTCGCCGAGGTGCGTGCGGACAAGGTGATCATCGGTGTGCATGCCATCAACCTGGAGCACGGCTTGACCAATGATTATCTGCCCGAGACGATGACCGACCGGGCGATCTTGAAGGCCGGCAAGCAGGTGATCGTGGCGGCGGATCACTCCAAGATCAACACCGTTTCGACGGCCTACCTGGCTCCAATCAGCAGCATTCACAAGATGGTCACCGACAGCCTGGCGCCGGCCGAATTTATTACCCAATTGCGGTTCCTGGGCGTGGAAGTGATCCAGGTCTGATCCTCTTCTCTTTGGAGTTGTGAAAAGTATGCTGTTACAAGATTACCGTCCCCAACCAAAATTGACTACCAAAGCCACCCGGGTGGTCCGACCTCGTTTTCCGGTGATCGACGCGCACAATCACCTCGGGGAAGCCTTTGGCGGCGGATGGGATGGGAAGCCGCTCGACCAATTGCTCGGCTTGTTGGATGATGCCAATGTGATTCAGTATATTGATCTGGACGGCGGCTGGGGGGAGGATATCCTGCAGGCGCACCTCGAAATTTTCAAATCCAGGGCGCCGGAGCGGTTCCAGGTTTTTGGCGGGGTGGATTGGAGCCAATGGCAAAGCATGGGGGGAGGCTTCCCGGAGTGGGCGGCCAGACGCCTGGAAGCCCAAAAGGCCGCCGGCGCAGAGGGATTGAAGATCTGGAAACCGTTTGGCCTGCAGGTCAGAGACGACCAGGGGAATCTGGTAAAGGTGGACGATCCGCGGCTGTCCCCGATCTGGGAGACCGCGGGAAAACTGCGTTTGCCGGTATTGATCCATGTCGCTGATCCGGTGGCGTTCTTTGATCCGATCGACGAGACCAACGAGCGCTGGGAAGAGTTGGGCAATCACCCGGATTGGGCATTCACCAGCCCACCGTACCCGACTTTCATGAACATCCTGAATGGCTTGAAAAGCCTGGTCAAGAACCATCCTTCCACGGTATTCATCGGCGCGCACGTGGGATGTTATGCGGAAAACCTGGCCTGGGTGGGGCAGATGTTGGACGAATGCCCGAATTATTTTATCGACATTTCCGGGAGGATCGCCGAACTGGGACGTCAACCGTATTCCACCCGCCGTTTCTTTATCCAATACCAGGACCGCATCCTGTTTGGGTCCGATATGAGCCCCGACCTGGAGGCTTACCGCGTGTATTACCGTTTCCTGGAATCGGAGGATGAATATTTCAATTACGGCACCTCGGATATCCCTCCCCAGGGCCGCTGGCAGGTGTATGGATTGAACCTGCCCGAGGATGTCTTGAAGAAGATCTATTTTGACAATTCGCACAAGGTGCTGAAACGGGAGAATTAATGGAAATCGAAACCTATGCAACTTACCGGGAAATCATTTCCCAACCTGAAGCATGGCAGCAGGCATTGGATAATGCCAGTCTCCTGGATCTGCCGGCAGCCAGTGAATTTGACCAGGTTCTCTTTACCGGTTGTGGATCCACTTATTATCTTTCCCTGGCGGCCGCGGCGCTGTACCAGGAGTTGAGCGGGCGACCGGCGCGGGCTGTGCCGGGGGGTGAGTTGTTGCTCAACCCGCTAACCGTTCTGGCGCAGGATCCGCGGTTGAGAACGCTGCTGGTGGCAATCAGCCGATCCGGGACCACCACCGAAACACTGTGCGCTACCCAGGCTTTCAAAGAAGCAGGGCGCGGCAAGGTGCTGGTGGTCAGTAATTACCCGGAAAAGTTATCTGCGCTGGGCGATTGGAACCTGCTTATTTCCAAGGGGCAGGAGGAATCGGTGGCGCAGACGCGCTCTTTTGCCTCGATGTACCTGGCGACGGCTGCGCTGGCCGCGCGAATGGCCGGACGACCTGATCTGTTGGAGAGCATGGCACGCCTGCCGGAGATCGGGCGGCGGTTGCTGAGCGATCATGAACGCAATGCCCGGCGCATCGGCGAGGATTTGCAGAAAGACCGCTTCTATTTCCTTGGCAGTGGCATCCGCTACGGGTTGGCCTGTGAGGTCAACCTGAAAATGAAGGAAATGACCCTGACGCACAGCGAGCCGTTCCACTTCCTGGAATTCCGCCACGGGCCAATGAGCATGGCGGGCGAGGGAGCCGTGGTGGTTGGGCTGCTTTCGGAACAGAACAACTCACAGGAACGAGCAGTGCTGGAGGAAATGCGCGCGCTAGGCGCGGAGGTCTTCAGCCTGGGGGAGGCAGGGGCAGATATTGCCTTCCACAGCAGCGTGCCCGAGGCAGCGCGGGCGGTGCTTTACCTGCCCGTGCTTCAATTGCTGGCATTTTACCGTTCGCTGGCCAAAGGACTGAACCCTGACCGGCCGAAGAACCTGACCGCGGTGGTCATTCTTAAGTAGATTTACCTAAGGAGGTGAAAGGAGCCCTATGGTAGAACAGAATGTTGATCTTTTTGTTTTTCAATAATATTATGGCGAGCGGCGGGGTGCGTCCAACCCGATAGCCGTGTTCCCTGTCTGGCACACGCTTTGCGCGCGGTGTCGCGGCTATCAAAATAAGTTTATGGAGAAAAAGATGAAAAAGATTTTGGCTCTTGGGATGGCGATTGTACTGCTGTTGAGCGCCTGCGGGGGAGGTACGCAGAACCAGACCGGGCAGGAGACTCCCACCTCGGGGGAGAAGATCGTCCTGCGCATGTGGGTGCACACCAACAATGCTTTCATCAACGGGTATGAGGCGCAGATCCAGGCTTATGAAGCGCTGCACCCCAACGTAGACATCCAACTGGAAAATTTTGACTACGAGCTATATCTGCAGACGCTCCAGACGGCCATGCCGGCAGGCGAAGAAGCGGATATCGTGCAATTGTTCGGCACCTGGACATCGCAGTATTATGAGCGACTGGCGCCGATGCCGGAGAACCTAATGACCATCGATCAGGCCAAGCAGACCTTCTATGCTGCACCGATCGGTGGATTCATTGTCAATAACAAGTTGTACGGCCTGCCGCAGGAGTTCAATTGCGAGTACGGCGGGGTGCTGGTCGACAAGACTAAATACGAGGCTGCCGGGTTGACCTACCCGCCGCAGTGGAAGACATTGGATGACGTGTTGGCAGATGCCAAGGTGCTGGTACAGCACGATGACTCCGGGATGATGACCACGGCGGGTTTCCACTTCACCGCTGCCGACCCGACCTGGGCTTCCTTCCTGGCGGGCATCAAGCAGCGCGGCGGGGATTATTGGAACGCCGACCATACCGCCTTCACTTTCAATACTCCCGAAGCGAAGGCTCAACTGCAGTGGATGCTGGACGCGGTCCAGGCCGGCGTAGTGGACCCGACCGTCTTCAATGATACAACCAACTTCGTCATTGACGCCTTCTTCCAGGGCAAAGTGGGCATCGGTTACATCGGCGCCTGGGCTATCGCCGAGGGAAAAGTGAACTTCCCCGACTTTGCCGACGAGTGGGATTATTTCTACCTGCCCGCCGTGCAGGGCGATCCGGTCTTCGTGGCCGATTCGGGCTGGGGGCTGACCGTGTCACCCAATAGCAAATATCAAGAGGTTGCCTGGGACTTCATTATTTTTGCCACCACGAACACGGAGCAGGCCAAGCAGTGGAATATTGCCAGCGGCACCATTCCTGCCATGCCCTCGGTGGCCGAATCGCCTGAAATCGCGGCAGCCATGCCCTGGGTAGCCAAGGGGTTGGCCGTCCTGCCCTATGGGCAATACCTGGGCAACATGCCTGACCGCGACCTGGTGATGTACGAGATCATCTACCCGCACATTCTCAGCGTGCTGCAAGGCCAGGAAACGGTCGACGGTGCGCTGGAAGCGATCGAAACAGAAGCCAATTCCACCCTCAAGTGATCGCACCGGCGGTGAGTTTTACCTTCAGAGCGAAGCGAAGGATCCGCTTCTGCATTTCCGAGACCCTTCGCTCCGCTCTGCACCGATCATGCTAAGTATAGGGCAATAGTAATCCAGATAATCGCATTCCAGAATCAGACCTCTAAAAGGCGGTACTGCATGCATGTGACCCTTTCGCGAAAACCAAAATCTCAGGGCGGCCTGGCCATCACCAAGCGGCGCTTCGTTGCCAGCGTGGCTGGTCCGCTGCTGCTCTACGAGCTGCTGGGGGTGTTCGTACTCAGTTGGGCCTTCGTGCTGATGTTCTTCGATTACAGTTCCGGCAGAGTTGGCGGGCCGTTCCTCGGTTTGGGCGGCAGCAATCCTTTTGTTGGGTTCGATCACTTCATCGAAATGATCAATGGCAGCTCGGTGCAAGCCAATTTGTTTCGCATCAGCCTGCGCAATACGCTCATCTTTGCCGTGGCGGTGCTGCCGCTCAACCTGCTGATCACCCTGCCCCTGGCCTGGCTGCTGGAATCGATCGGCAACCGATTCAAGACCTTCTACCGCACTATCTATTTCCTGCCGGTGTTGACCTCCTCGGTGGGGGTGGCGATGATCTGGATGAGCATGTACGATCCGCAAGCCGGCTGGATCAACGCCATCATCCGCGCCTTTGGAGGAACGCCGGTTTCCTGGCTTTCTGATCCGCGGGCGGGCTTTGCGGGCGTCTCGGTGGCGATGTGGTCGGTGATCATTGCCTATTTGTGGCAGGATTATGGTTACAACATGATCATCTTCATCGCCGCTCTGCAGGGGATTCCGCAGACGCTGCGCGAGGCAGCCATGATCGACGGGGCCAGTTCCTGGCAGGTGTTTACCCGCATTACCTTGCCGCTGATCCGTCCAACCCTGTTGTTCGTGTGCGTGATGACCATGCTGTCGTCCTTCCAGGTCTTCGATATTATCCAGGTGATGACCAACGGGGATCCATCCAACCAGACCCAGGTATTGATGCTGGATATTTACAAGAATGCCTTCCGTTACCAGAACCTGGGCTGGGCGGCGGCTGAATCGTTCGTATTATTCCTCATCGTCATGGGTGTGACACTGGTCCAGATGCGCCTGCTGCGCACAGATTGGGAGTATTGATATGGCCGAAAGCGCGTATCCTATGCCTGTTCAGCGCAGGCCGATATCCTTGAGAAGGCGGCTGGGGAGCCTGCTGAACTACTTCCTGTTGATCCTGGGGCTTTCCTTTACCCTGCTGCCGTTCATCATGATGATCTTCAGCTCATTCAAGACCAACACGGAAGTGCTGCGCGTCCCGCCTACCTTCTTCCCGCAGAATTTCACTCTGGACAACTACATCAAGATATTCAACGATCCCAAATTACCGCTGCTGCGCTTTTATGCCAACAGCGCCTTTGTCTCGTTCTTCAACGTGGCCGCCACGCTGTTCACCAGCTCTCTGGTGGGCTACATGTTTGCCAAGTTCGAGTTCCCCGCCAAACGCGTTTTCTTCGGCTGGTTCCTGACGATGATGATGATCCCGGCGCAGATCACCATGATCCCCTCTTACCTGATCCTCTCCAAGCTGGGGCTGATCAACTCGCTCTGGGGGCTGGTGATCTTCAGCGCGGTGGATGCCTTCGGCATCTTCATGATGCGCCAGTTCTGTGAGACTCTGCCCAATGAACTGCTGGATGCAGCGCGGGTGGATGGGGCCAGCGAGTGGCGCATCTACTTGCAGGTGGTGCTTCCGCAGCTTGGAGCACCGCTGGCCACGCTGGGCATCCTGGGCTTCATGGGCAATTGGAATGCTTACCTGTGGCCGATGATCGTCTTGCAAAAGGTGGAAGTGCGCACTTTGCCGATCATCCTGACCTGGTTCAATTCCACCCATACCGGTCAGGGGGGCCTGGTGATGGCAGCCACGGTGTTGATCATCCTGCCGATCCTGATCGTCTTCATTTTCTTCCAACGCTGGATCGTCAGAGGCTTCACCATGTCGGGTTTCAAATAGAAAACATTAAAACATCGCATCTAAGCACCCCGAAGGGGTATTATTAGAGTCAGATATAACCTAAAACCACAAGAAAAAGGATTAACTATGACCAAGATCACTTTCATCGGCGCCGGCAGCCTGGGATTCACCCACGAACTGGTGCGCGACATCCTCACTTTCCCCCTCCTGGAGGATGCCACTATCTCCCTGATGGATATCAATGCCGAGCGGTTAACCTGGGCCAAGAAGGGGGTGGAGAAATTGGTGGCAGCCGGCCGGCGCCCGACCCGAGTGGAAGCCACCCTGGACCGTGCCGAAGCGCTAAAGGGTGCGGATGTGGTACTGACCACCATCCTGGCCGGTTCGACAGAGATCTGGCGCCACGATATCGAGATCCCCAAGAAATACGGCGTGGATATCAACGTGGGCGATACGCGCGGGCCGAGCGGCATTTTCCGCTTCCTGCGCACGATCAACCCGATGATGGATATCGTGCGCGATATGGAGCGCTATTGCCCGGGCGCAGTGCTGCTGAACTATACCAACCCGATGGCCATGCTGGTCTCAGCCATCCAGAAACAAACCTTCATCAAGGTAACCGGCCTGTGCCACTCCGTGCAGGGCACGGCTATGATGCTGGCAGGCTGGATCGGGGCACCGTACGAGGAAATCGATTACCTGTGCGCGGGAATCAACCACCAGGCCTGGTACCTGGAATACAAGTGGAAAGGGACGGATGCTTATCCGCTGATCCATCAAGCGATCACCACACGCCCGGAAGTTTATAATGAAGAGCTTGTGCGCAATGAAATGTACCTGGCGTTAGGCAAGTATGTCACCGAGTCGAGCGGGCATAATTCCGAGTATAACTGGTGGTTCCGTAAGCGCCCTGACCTGATCGAGAAATATTGCACCCACGGAACCGGCTGGAACCCCGGCGAATATGCCTACATCCTCAAGGAATACCAACACAACGAGGCTACCTGGAAGGAGCAGGTGCAGGAATACCTGGATCGGCCGCTTGAAGCGACTGACCTGGAACGCGGCCATGAGTATGCCGCCTATATCATCAACGCATTACGGGGTGGGGAGCCGTTCAAGTTCAACGGCAATGTGCCCAATACACATCTCATTTCCAACCTGCCCGAGGGCGCGTGTGTGGAGGTACCGGTGCTGGTGGACCGGGCGGGCTTCCATGCCATGCACGTTGGCGCGCTGCCGCAGGAATGTGCCTTGCTCACCCAACTTTCCTCCGGGATCGAAGAGATGGCGATCCAGGCTTCCCTTGCCGGCGACCCGACCATGATCTACCGTGCCATTTGCCACGACCCGTTGACAGCCTCGGTGCTGTCGCTGGCAGAGATCAAGCAAATGACCAACGAACTGTTTGCCCGGCACCAGGAATACCTGCCGCAGTTCAAACGCCACCAGGTGTGAGGTCGATGAGACCCGGAATCCGGATCACTTTCTTATGCTTACTGGCTCTGGGCGCAGTGGGCTGCGCCCAGAGCGGAAATATCGCCGCCCAGAAAGGAACCCCGACGACCATGCCTCTTCCCACTTCAACCCAGACTGCCGCTGCGAAAGATTGGTGGCGCCCCTCGCCTGGGCTGACCTGGCAATGGCAGCTGAACGGAGAGATCGATCTCGACCAGCAGGCGGATGTCGTCGATATTGACCTTGAGGTAGACCGGTCGGTAGTGGAGCAATATCACCAGCAGGGTACGCGGGTGATCTGTTACATCAGTGTTGGCTCCTTCGAGGATTGGCGCGTGGATGCTGACCAGTTCCCCGAAGAAGTGTTGGGTAAGGATTATGAGGGTTGGAGCGGGGAGCGCTGGCTGGATATTCGTCGCATTGATCTGCTGGCGCCGATCATGTTGGCCCGGCTTGATGCGTGCGCCGCGAAAGGTTTTGACGGGGTGGAACCGGACAATATGCAGATCTGGGACAACGAAACCGGTTTTCCGGTGACCTATGACGACCAACTGCGTTATGCGCTCTGGTTGGCGGAGGAAGCGCACAAGCGCGGGTTGGCGATCGGGCAGAAGAACGCGTCTGATCAGACGAAGGATCTGGTGAATGTGTTCGACTTTGCCATCCTCGAGGATGCATTTTATTATGGATGGGCAGAGGATCTGCTGCCGTACATCCAGGCAGGCAAACCGGTCTTTGCCGCGGAATACACCGACCTGCCCGGAGACTTTACCGAAGCCTGCCGCCAATCCAAATTGCTTGGCTTCAGCACCATCCTTAAGCAGCGGGAACTGGACGCCTGGCGGCAAACCTGCCCTTAACACCTGGTTCTTTTTTTTGGGAGAAGTCATGAAGAAATCGATGTCCATTGGCAAGCTGCGCGGCTTGCAACAGATTTCCTCTGCGCGGGGGACTTTCACTGCGCTGGCACTGGACCACCGCCAAAACCTGCGCAAAGCCAATCCTCTCTTCCAGGATGATGTTGAACTGTCCCGCTTTAAGGTGGATGTTACTGCCGCCCTGGCCGACCAGGCAACTGCGGTGCTGTTGGATCCGGAAGTGTCCGCGGCGCAGGCGATCGCGAAGCATGCCATACCCAAGGCCGTCGGCTTGGTGGTGGCGGTCGAATCAACCGGTTACACGGGGGAGGCGACTGCCCGCCAGGCGCAAGTCATCCCCGGTTGGAGCGTGGAAAAGGCCAAGCGTATGGGAGCCTCGGCGATCAAGTTGCTGGTCTACTATCACCCCGATTCATCCACTGCACCCGAGATCGAGCAATTTACGAAGAGTATCGCTGAGGAATGCGCCCGCCATGACCTGGCTTTGATGTTGGAGCCGCTTTCGTATTCCCTGGATGCAAGCCGCAAGCTCACCTCGGCGGAAAAACGCTACGTGGTGGTGGAAACAGCCCGGCGTCTGGCCCCCCTGGGGGTGGATGTGCTCAAAGCCGAGTTTCCCCTGGACATTGCGGATAAGGATGAGGCGGGATGGGAGAAGGCCTGCGCGGAGATCTCAGAAGCTTGCGTGACGCCCTGGATATTGCTCTCGGCGGCTGTGGACTACGAGACCTTCGTTCGCCAGGTGACCACCGCCTGCCGGGCAGGCGCGAGCGGGATCGCGGTCGGCAGGGCGGTCTGGCAGGAAGCGGTGGGGATGAACCCGGACCCCGTCAAAGGTTTTTATGAGCGGAGTGTGTTCTTGCAGACGATCGCGCGCGAGCGCCTGGCGCGCCTGACCTCGCTTTGCCAGGCGTTGGCAAGACCGTGGACGGATTTTTATTACGCAGACGCCGGTCTGGACTGGTACAGGACCTACTGATATGTACGATCTGTTGGTGGCGGGCGAGATCAATCCCGACCTGATCCTATCAGGCGATGTGGTTCCTGCCTTCAGCCAGGTGGAGAAATTGATCGATTCAGCAATCCTGTCGATCGGCTCCTCCTCCGTGATATTTGCCTGCGGCGCAGCGCGGTTGGGACTGCGGGTGGCATTCCTGGGAGTGTGCGGGGAGGATATCTTTGGACGTTTCATGCTGGAGGAGATGCGCAAGCGCAGCATCGATACGAGCCATGTGATCGTCAAGAAAGAGGGGCGAACAGGATTAAGCGTTATCCTGAACCGGACCAGCGACCGCGCCATACTCACCTTTCCCGGCCTGATCGGAGAACTTTCAGCGGAGGATGTGCCGGACGAGCTGTTGAACCAGTGCCGGCACCTGCATGTGGCGTCTTATTTTCTCCAGCCCCGATTGCAGCCCGGGCTGCCCGGTTTGTTCCAACGCGCGCACCAGCGTGGATTGACCACCTCGTTGGATACCAATTATGACCCGACCGAGCAATGGGCAGGATTGGATGCATTGCTGCCGGATACGGATGTGTTCTTTCCAAATGAGACAGAGTTGCTTTCCATAACCCGGTCAGCAGAAATCGAAACCGGCGCGCTGCAGCTGGCACAAAAAGCTCAAGTTGTGGCGGTCAAGCTTGGACCGCGCGGCGCCCTGGCATGCAGCCAGGGGGTTCGCCTGTACAGCGGTTCGATCCCGGTGCAAGTGGTGGACACGGTAGGTGCGGGGGATAGTTTTGACGCGGGATTCATCTACGGGTATTTGGAGCATTGGCCGCTGGAGAGATCCTTGCGCCTGGGCTGCGTGTGCGGAGCCCTTTCCACCCGTCAAGCCGGCGGAACTGCTGCGCAGCCAATATTGAATGAAGCCCTAACCTATGTGCCTGCATGAAGTGGTGAAGGCCCAGAAAGGGGGAGAGGCGCGCGGCATCCCGTCGATCTGCTCCGCGCATCCCTGGGTGATCCGCACCGCCATGCGCATGGGTGGGGACCTGCTGATCGAATCCACCTGCAACCAGGTCAACCAGTATGGCGGTTACACCGGCATGCGGCCTGAGGACTTTGTACGCCACATTCAAGGATTTGCGTTGGAATCCGGATTCCCCGTGGAACGGATCGCCTTTGGGGGAGACCACCTGGGGCCCGGGGTCTGGGGGAATGAGGCCGGTGAACAGGCCATGCAAAAAGCCTGCGTTCTGATCGACGAATATGTTCGGGCCGGGTACCAGAAATTGCACCTGGATTGTTCCATGCGCATGGCGGATGACCCACCCGGAGCTCTGGATCCCGCTGTCTCAGCCAGGCGGACCGCAAGGCTGGCAAAGGTGGCTGAAGAAGCCTGTGTGGAAGGGCGACCGTTGCCCAGGTATGTGATTGGTAGTGAGGTTCCGCCTCCAGGCGGCGCAACCAGGCATGAAGCGCCGGTCAGGGTCACCTGCGCTGAAGACGTGCAGCGTACGATCGATATCACGCACCAGGCTTTCCAGAAGGAGGGGGTTGAAGCTGCCTGGGAGCGGGTGGTCGCGGTGGTGGTGCAGCCGGGGGTGGAATTTGGCGATGACCATATCCTCGATTACGATCCCCAGGCAGCAAGAGGGTTGTCGAAGTTCATTGAAAACACCCCGTGGGTCTACGAGGCACATTCCACCGATTATCAGAACCAGACAGCGCTTTCCCGTTTGGTAAGGGATCACTTTGCCATTCTCAAGGTGGGACCAGCGCTGACCTTCGCCTATCGCGAGGCGGTGTTCGCGCTGGCGATGATGGAAAATGAAATCTTTGCAGCCGGACAGCGGTCCAACCTGATCCAAGTGTTGGAAGAGGAAATGCTCAACCATCCTGAACACTGGCAAAAATATTACCACGGCAGCCCGGAACGCCTGGCATACTCGCGCAAGTTCAGCTTGAGCGACCGCATTCGCTATTACTGGTTCTACCCGCGGGTTCAGCAGGCATTGGAGAAGTTGGTGGAAAATCTGAGCCGCAAGGAAATACCCCTGGCGGTGTGGAGCCAGTTCGCGCCGGACCTCTATGAGCTGATCCGGTCAAAACAGGTGAAGGCGGGATGGGATGCCCTGGTGACGGAAAGGATTGGCGCGGTCCTGCGGCGGTACCGGTCAGCCTGCGGGATAAGCCAAGCCTAGAAATGATTTTTTAGGGTATATTTAGGGAGATCAACCTTTGATCTGCCCATTTATTGATTGGAGTGGTAACCCCATGCATGAAATATATTCTCACCCCATTGCGCCGGTCGATATCGAGAATGTCAAATGCATCTCAGGCTATGAACGTATCCAGGCAGAATATTCCGCCTACCTGACCGATGAATCCAAGATTAGCTCCTCCCCTTTCGATTATTTGTTCTTTCCCAGGAGCGAAGCAGAGCTTGCAGCGGTCATCCGCGAGATGGCCGCCCGGGGGGTCCCTCTCACCATTGCCGGGGCGCGCACCGGCCTGGTGGGGGGGTGTGTGCCGCAGGAAGGCGCGCTGGTTTCGCTGGAATATCTGAACAACGTAGAAGCGATCCGATACGATCCCTTAACGGAGGAATGGCGCGTGCGGGCGCAAACCAGCGTCAGTCTCAAGGCGTTGGAAGGAATGCTGCGCTTGAAGAGATTCCCCTCTCTGGAGAACCATCCTGCTCCAGAGGTGCAATCGGAGCTGGAGCTCTTTAAGAAAGATCCAGACTCTTATTTCTACCCGCCTGATCCAACCGAGATGAGCGCTTCGTTGGGCGGCTCGGTGGTCACAAATGCTTCTGGAGCGCGCACCTACCGTTACGGTCCCACCCGCGCCTGGGTGCGCGGGCTGCGCGTCTTGCTAGCCAACGGCGAATACCTGGATATTCCACGGGGAAAATATTTTGCTTCGCCAGCTGGACGTTTTGTGGTCTATGATTCTAGAGGTGCCGCCAGCGCTTTCAATATCCCAGATTATGAGCTGCCGAAGACCAAATCTACAGCGGGAATCTTCACCGCTCCGCAGATGGATTTGATTGATCTCTTTATTGGCTCGGAGGGCATCTTTGGGATCGTTACCCGGGTGGATGTGGCTTTGTTGAAACGCGAAGACAAGCTCTCGATCGTGCAATTCCTGGAAGACGATGAAAAGGCTGTGGAATTGACCATGGCGCTGCGCGCCGATGGGCGGCTTCAGTTGGATTTTCTTGAATTTTATTCGGCGAACGCACTCAATCTGCTGCGCGAACGGCAGAAGCGCGAGCCTTCTACGGTCGGAATGCCGCCTTTGCCTGAAACAGCCTGTTCGGCGATCTTCTTTGAGATGAGCTTTAACCCACGCGCTGCCGAGTTGGATTTCAGCACCTTGGAGGAGATCCTTTCTGCCTGTGGGTCTTGCATGGATAATTCCTGGGTTGGGTACGAACCGCGCGATCTGGACCGCTTCAAAGTCTTCCGCCACCTGATCCCTGAAACGGTCAACGAGATCCTGGCGGAACGCAAAAAAAAGTTCCCCGGACTCCACAAATTGGGCACGGACCTGGCAGTGCCGGATGAGCACTTAATGGAAATGTGGCATCTCTACCGGGATGGTTGTGAGGGTTCCGGACTGGAATGGCTTGGATTTGGACATATTGGCAATAACCACATTCATATTAATATCCTGCCCCGAGATATGGATGATTTGAAGAAAGGGCTTGAACTATACACACACTTTGCCAAAAAAGCGGTAGAGTTTGGCGGTGCAGTCTCCGCCGAACACGGCGTTGGCAAAATCAAGTCCAAGTTCTTCCGCTTGATGTTCAACGAATCCGAGATCGATCAGATGCGACGCGTTAAGGCTGCTCTTGATCCGCGCGGCCTGTTCAATCCAGGCGATATTTTCTAGGAACAAGGATGTGGCAATGAAAATCGTAGTGTGTGTCAAGCAAGTTCCAGAAGTGACCAATGTTCAAGTTGATCCAGTTACCGGTACATTGATCCGCGAAGGAGTGCGCTCCATCCTTAACCCGTTTTGTGAGTATGCTCTTGATCATGCCGTTCGCCTAGCTGCGGCCAACGAAGATGTCGAAGTGATCGCGATCAGCATGGGCCCGCCGCAGGCGCGCGATGCCCTGCTGCGCTGCCTGGAGTTGGGCGCTGATCGGGCTATCCTGGTGACCGACCGTAAATTTGCTGGAGCGGATACCTGGGCCACGGCCATTACCCTGGCCAATGCGATTCGAGCAGCAGTGCCGGATTTTAACCTGATCCTGACGGGTAAACAGGCCATCGATGGGGACACCGCCCAGGTGGGACCTGAAATTGCCGAAATCCTGGCCCTTCCGCAGATTACTTACGGCGTGGACGCAACGCTTGTGCCGGGAAGGCGGCGTATCCGCGTCAGGCGCGAGGTAGAACGCGGTTATGAGGTGATCGAGGCATTGTTGCCGGCTTTGGTGACCTTCAGTAAAGGCGAGGTTGTCCGGCGGGTACCCTCGTTGAAGGATTTGATCGCCTCGCGCAAGAAGCCTTTTCTTGTTGTAAACGCCAATGACCTGGATATCCCCGAGGAGCAATTGGGCCTGAAGGGATCCTTCACGCAGGTGGTGAAGGTCTTCCCCCCGCAGGAAAAACAGGGTGGGCGGATGTTGAAGAACGCGGATGCCGAGGCCGCTGCGCTGGAGATCCTTTCTTTTTTGAAGGAAAGAAAATTTATTGTTTAGTTAGCCCTTCGAGAGAACTTGTCAGGAGAGATCATGCTCACCATCCACTACGAGGATTGTACCGGTTGTAAATTATGTATCAATAATTGTCCCTTTGGCGCGATGATCTATTCTGACGGGCGCGTGCTGGTCAATGAAATGTGCACGCTGTGCGGCGCGTGCGCCAACGTTTGCCGCCAGGGGGCGATCCAGATCGAGAGGAAGCGGGCTTCGCGCGAGGAATTGGCCGCATACCGGGGCGTATATATCTGGATCGAGTGTGAGGAGCAAAAAGGATACCTGGTTCCCCGCAAAGTAGCCTACGAACTGCTGGGCAAAGGACGCGAGCTGGCCGACCAGCTGGGCCAGGAACTGGTGGCGGTGGTATTGGGGGATGAGCGCCTTGACCGCCTGGAGAGCCTGGGAAACTATGGCGCGGACAGGGTCTTAAGATGCCAGCATGCGCTGTTGGGCGAATATTCCACGGATGGATTCACCCATGTATTGTGCGCGGTGATCGCCGCCAGAAAGCCGGCCGTGATGCTCTACGGTGCCACCCCGCACGGGCGGGATGTTGCCCCGCGGGTGGCGGCGCGGCTCAAGCTGGGGCTGACCGCCGATTGTACGGGGCTGGAGATCGATGCGGAGGGACAGTTGGTGCAAACCCGCCCGGCATTTGGCGGAAATATCATGGCATCCATCATCACGCCTTATAGCCGTCCGCAGACAGCTACGGTGCGCCCGAACGTCTTTAATGCGCTGGCCCCTGATCTGGAGCGGGCTGCGGTGGTGGAAGATGTGCCGGTCGCGCTCAACCGGACGGTGATCCGCACCCGTGTGGTGGAAATGTACGTGACGGAAAATGGAAACGAGGAAAGTATTGAAGAGGCGCGGGTGATCGTGGCCGGCGGACGCGGGTGTCAAAAGGCTGCCAACCTGGAACTGCTGCGCGGGGTGGCGGTAGAATTGGGCGGCGTTTTGGCAGGGACGCGCGCTATTGTAGAGCAGGGGTGGATCCCGCACACATTACAGGTGGGACAATCCGGTACAACGGTGGGGCCTGATCTGTATATTGCCGTGGGAATCAGCGGCGCCATCCAGCATATTGTAGGAATGAGCTCTTCCAAGACGATCATTGCAATCAACAAGGACCCCGACGCGCCAATTTTCAAGACGGCCGACCTGGGGGTGGTGGGAGATGGGCTTGAGATCCTGCCCATCCTCGACCAATTGATCAAGAAAGAGAAAAACCAGGGTATTCAGCGTCAGTTGGGGACAAGGGAAAGGAAAGTTTAACTTCTTTATCCCAAACTCACATGATTTGGAGAATCACAGGGGAAGTATTCCGTGTCAAGCAGGCAAAGAATACTCCCCTGGTTTCAATACGCCGGACCGGGAAGCGTCCCGAATTTTTTTGTGTCGGATCAACTCTCCAGCAAGGAACGCATCTGGTTGTAGATAATGTTGGCGGCCCGTTCTGGCATCAGGCGGGAGAGGCGGTCCATCATCTTGGCGTCCGAACCAACCAGGATGCGGTACTGGTTCTTTTCCATGCCGGCCACCACGATCTCCACTGCTCTCCTGGGGGAGGTCATCTTGAATTTTGATTCCTTGGCCGCGGCACTGGCTTCGGCGGCTGTTGTGACCCCGGAATTGACCGAGATATTGGTGGCGATCGCGCCGGGGAAGACCACCGTCACGTGTACATGCGTGGAGAGTAATTCTGAACGCAATCCCTCAGTGAACAGCTTGACCGCAGCTTTGGAAGCGCCGTAGGCGGTTTGTCCGGGGACAGGCAGGAAGCCGCCCATGCTAGAAATGTTGACAATATGGGCTTCGGGTCGTTTGAGCAGGTGGGGCAGGAAGGCCTTGGTCGCGTAGACTATGCCCCAATAATTGACGTTGAAGACCCGTTCGATATCCTTTAATTCCAGGTCTTGAATCTTGACAAATTTTTGAATGATGCCGGCATTATTGACGATCCCATCCACCGCGCCGTGGGCTTGAATGACTGCTTCGGGAAGTGCAAAGACCGCATCCCGGTCGGTGATGTTGACCGCATGGGTGGAAAGCCTGCCCTGGTGATTTCCAGCCAGCGCCTCGGTCTCTTTCAATCCCGCCTCGCTGATATCCACCGCAGCCACTCGCGCGCCCTTTTCAAGCAGCAGAAGCGTTCCTTCGCGGCCCATTCCGTTGCCGCCGCCCGTCACGACAATCGTCTTGCCCTCGACCTTCATACACTCCTCCTGGTTAATGCAATAATCTTACCTAATAAGATATTAAATATCTTATCACGAATAATTATTGACTACAACAACCAATTCTTGAAAATGAACGACTGACCTGCCATGCAATCCCTCTGCGTTTCGGTATGGAGGCGAATATAAACAAAGGGCGTATAATTAATCCATCCCAAACACCATGCTCCCTCAGGAGGAAACCATGCCCATCTTATTTGACTTGATCACTCCGCCTCTGCGCGCAGTATTGACCGGTTTGAGCAAACGCAGTTTGCCGCAGGTCAAAGGTTCGCTTACCTTGCAGGGTTTAGGCGCGGCCGTTGAGGTGTTGCGCGACCGTTGGGGAATTCCCCATATTTATGCCCAATCTCAGGCGGATTTGTTCTTTGCTCAGGGTTTTGTCACCGCGCAGGACCGCCTTTGGCAGATGGAATTGTTCCGCCGCACTGCGCAAGGAAAATTGAGCGAGGTGATCGGTGCGGTTGCATTGGATACCGACCGGGCTTCACGCACCTTTGGTTTTGCCCGCTTGGCAAGGGCCGACCTGGATGGACTGGAGGACGATCTGCACAGCGCCATCGCAGCCTACACGCGTGGGGTGAACGCCTTCCTGGCGCAAAAAGGATTGAGGCTGCCGGTGGAATTTACCCTGCTGGGTTTTAAGCCCCAGCCGTGGACAGAACTGGATACGATGGCGCTGGCGCGTTTGATGTATTGGCAAATGTCGCATGCCTGGTACAGCGAGATTGTGCGGGCAAAGCTTCAGGCGGCGGTGGGCAGCGAACACGCTGCCGAATGGGAGATCGAATATCCCAAGGATAATCCCTCCATCCTGGCGAAGGGGATTGAGTTCAACCGCCTGGAGGCGAACGGCAGCCTGCGCGGGGCAAAGGGGTTGTATCTTGACCGTAGCAAAGGCAGCAACTGCTGGGCCATTTCCGGGCGGAGATCGGCGACCGGTAAACCTTTCCTGTGCAACGACATGCACCTGGTGGCCAGCCTGCCGACCATCTGGTACGCGGCGCACCTGTGTAGTGGAGAGATGCACGTCAGCGGGGTGACCATGCCGGGTACGCCGGGTGTGGTGGTGGGGCACAACGAGCGTCTAGCCTGGGGAATTACCCTGGCTTTCACCGATTGTGAAGATTTGTATGTTGAGAAATTCGATGCACAGGATTCCACCCGCTATGAGTTCCGCGGCGAATGGCGTACAGCCCAGGTGGTGGAAGAGCCGATCGCAGTGAAGGGTAAAACCGAGCCGGTGATCGAAAAGGTGCGTTTCACTGCTCACGGCCCGGTGATCTCGGAGGCAGTCGGATACCCCGAGCAATGCGTGGCGGTGCAATCCATGGCGCTGCGCCCCAGCCAGGGGCTACGTGCCTTCATTAAGCTGATGAAGGCAAAAGGCTGGGACGATTTTACCGACGCTGTGCGCTGTTTGAACGCGACCCAGTTGAACATCGGATTCGCGGATGTGGACGGCAATACCGGTTACTGGGTGACCGGCGCCACGCCCGTCCGTGCCCGGGGCGACGGCAGCCTGCCCTCGCCGGGTTGGACGGGAGAATATGAATGGATCGGAGAGATCCCTTTTGAGGAGATGCCGCACGCGCTCAACCCTGAATCCGGCTACGTGTTGACCACCAACCAGCGTATCATCGGCGAGGATTATCCGCATTTCCTGGGGCGGGTGTGGATGAACGGTTACCGCGCCCGGCGGTTGAAAGAGATGATCGAGAGCAAGGCGCAATTAAGCCCGGAAGATTTCAACCGGATGCAGATGGATGTCACCAACCTGCCCTCGCGGGAGTTGATCCAACGCCTGGAGGGGTTGCGCGCCCCCGATACACAGGCAAGCCAAATGCTGGAGACCCTGCGCGCCTGGGATGGAAAATTGAGCACTGACTCGGTGGGCGGCGCGATTTATGAAGTGTTCCGCTATACTTTGGTACGCAGCCTGATGGAGCCGAAACTTGGCGCAAAACTGACCGATACCCTGATGGGCGAGGCCTTCAACCCGGTTTTGCTGACCGACCACGAGTATTTTGGTTATGACACGGTCAGCCTGATGCGTATTCTTGATGATCCCCATTCGTGGTGGTTGGCAGAAGTCGGAGGGCGTGAAAAATTGCTGCTGGACAGTCTGAGCAAGGCCGCTGCCTGGCTGACGAGAAAATTGGGGCCGCGTATCGAAGATTGGCAGTGGGGCAATATCCACCGCCTGAGCTTCCCGCACGCGATGGGCATGCAAAAACCGCTCGACCGCATCTTCAACCGCGGGCCGTACCCGGTCGGCGGAGACACCGATACCCCATTGCAAGCAGCGTTAACCCCCAGCGATCCGTATGACAACAAACTCTGGGCACCTTCTTGCCGGTTCATCATGGACCTGGGTGATTGGACCCGCTCCCAGATGGTGGTGCCGCTGGGCCAGTCCGGGCAGTTGGGCAGTCTGCACTACGATGATATAATTGATCATTATATCAACGGAACATATTTCCCCATGCTTTGGACCCGGGAACAGGTGCAAGCCAACCTGGAAGCCCGGTTGGAGTTGAAACCTGCTTGATGAACGACACATCCCGGCAACTGCTCAGCGTTGGCATTGACCTCGGCACCACCACTTCCCAGCTGGTGTTCAGCACCCTGACGTTGGTGGATGTGGCGCGCTCCGGACAGATCCCGCGTATCAATATCACCGACCGCAAAGTGGTTTACCAGAGCGAGATCGTCTTTACTCCGCTGCTGGATGCCGAGACCATCGACGTGGCGCGGGTGGTGGAATTCATCCGCGGACAATACCAGGCTGCCGGAGTGCTGCCATCCCAGGTGGAGACCGGAGCCGTGATCATCACCGGGGAGACCGCCAAGAAGAAGAACGCGGATGAGATCTTGAAAGCCGCAGCCGGATTGGCGGGAGATTTTGTGGTTACGGTGGCAGGTCCAAACGTGGAGAGCCTGATCGCCGGGCGAGGATCCGGCGCAGCGGAATACTCGCGCCAGCACTTCACCACAGTGACGAACGTGGATATCGGCGGCGGCAGCGCCAACAGCGCAATATTTAAGCAGGGCGCTCTGGCGGCAGCCGCGGCGATGAACTACGGCGGGCGGGTGATCGAGTTCGACCCGCAGGGCAAAGTGAAGCACATTACCCGGCCGGGAGAACTGATCCTGGAACAGGTGGGGCTACGGCTGGGGCGCGGCGACAGGCCCGGCCTGGCTGATCTGGAAAAGGTGTGCGATTGTATGGCAGGGTTGACCCAGGAATTGATCGAAGGAACGTCCTCACCGCTGGCACAGAAGTTATACCTGACCCCTCCGGCAGGGCTTTCTGGGCGCGGACGGACATTGATGTACTCAGGCGGGATCGGGCGCTGTTATTACGACCAGCAATTGGCGGGCTCGCTGGAGATCATGCTCCAGTACAACGATGTCGGACCTTTACTGGCGGAACGGCTGCGCATCTACCCGGGATTGAAGGATTATCCCGTGGTTAAACCTCCCGAAACCATGCGCGCGACGGTGCTGGGGGCTGCCTCGCAACTGGTCACGCTGTCCGGCTCAACCATTTGGGCGGAGCAGGGCATCCTGCCCTTGCGCAATGTGCCGGTCATCCACCCGGAATGGGATGGCGGGCAGGGTATCCCTTCGCCGCAGGAAATGGCTGCGTCAATCCAGCGGGCCGGCACGCGCTGGGATCTGCATTTGAGCAGCGATACCTATGCGCTGGCGCTGGATGTGAACCGAAACCTGGATTACGCCGGGTTGGTACGGTTGGCGGATGGTTTGGCGCAATTTTCTGGGGGCATGGCGGCCGGAGTGCCGTTGATCGTCATCATCCAACGCGACTATGCCCAATCGCTGGGACAAACCCTGCGACCGATGCTTGGCGAAAGAAGCCGTCCGCTGCTGGTGATCGACCAGGTTGGCCTGGAAGAAGGCGATTTCATCGATATCGGTTCCCCGCTGATGGATGGGCGCGTGGTGCCATTAAGTGTCAAGACATTGGTTTTCTACCATTAGGTTCAATCTATGCTGCTGCGAACGAAATTATTCGGCAAAACCTACGAATTCCCTGACTTGCGCGTATTGATGGGCAAGGCGAACGAGGAGAAGTCCGGCGACCAACTGGCGGGTGTGGCTGCTGAATCCACGGCTGAACGCGCGGCAGCGAAGCTGGTGTTGGCTGAGGTGCCGCTGTGGGCTTTATACGACACCCCGGCGGTGCCGTATGAGCAGGACGAGGTTACGCGGGTGATCCGGGATGCGCTGGATCAGGCAGTCTATGCCGGGATCCGCAACTGGACGGTGGGGGAGCTGCGCGAGTGGCTGCTCAAGGATAGCAGCAGCGCGGCAGAAATCCGCCGCTTGTCGGCCGGGCTGACGTCGGAGATGATCGCTGCAGTGACCAAGCTGATGTCCAACCTGGACCTGATCTATGCCGCCAGCAAGATGCGGGTGGAGATGCACTGCGCCAACACGATTGGCCGCCCCGGAACGCTCTCCAGCCGGCTGCAGCCCAACCACCCGACCGATTCGCCGGAAGGCATCCGCGCTGAGATCTACGAAGGCCTATCCTTTGGCAGCGGTGACTCGGTCATTGGCATTAATCCGGTGGACGACAGTTACGCCTCGGTGGCGCGCCTGCTGGATATGACCTATGACATTATCAAAACCTGGGAGATCCCAACCCAGAACTGCGTGCTGGCGCATGTCACCACCCAGATGCGCTGCCTGCGCAGCGGGTCACCGGTCGGGCTGGTCTTCCAGTCTATCTGCGGCTCACAGCGCGGCAACGAATCCTTTGGCATTTCGGTGGGCATGTTGGATGAAGCCTACGAGCTGGCGCGCAAACACTGTTATCCATCCGGGCCGAATTTCATGTACTTTGAAACCGGCCAGGGTTCGGCGCTCTCAGCCAATGCGCATAATGGCTGGGATCAGTTGACCCTGGAGGCGCGCAATTACGGCCTGGCCAGACGCTATGCGCCCTTCCAGGTGAACACTGTAGTGGGCTTCATCGGGCCGGAGTACCTGTACGACGCTCGCCAGATCCAGCGGGCCGGGCTGGAAGACCATTTCATGGGTAAACTGCACGGAATCTCAATGGGTTGCGATGCGTGCTACACCAACCACGCCCGCATCGATCAGAACGGCGTGGAAAGCCTGGCGGTGATGTTGACCGCAGCAGGCTGCAATTATTTCATGGGCGTGCCGATGGCGGATGACACGATGCTGTCGTACCAATCCACATCTTTCCACGACACGGCTGCGCTGCGCCAGACCTTCAAGCTGCGTCCTGCGCCGGAATTTGAAACCTGGCTGGTGAAGCTGGGCTTGATGCGCGACGGGGTGTTGACCGAAAAGGCCGGCGACCCAAGCTTTTTCTTGAGGAAGTAACCCGATGGATGATCAGCAGTTCAATGCCATTGTAGAAGCGGTGCTGCGCGAGCTGGAAGCTGCCGGGCTGGTTTCCTCTGCCAGGGTGGCGGAAAAGACTGCCGCACCGGCTGCACAGCAAACCGGAATACCTGTTGCACGCGATGGTGAGCTGCATATTGATCTGCCTGACCCGACCCTGGAAGAAACGCGCAGCCGGCCGGGGGTGGAAGTACCCGACGATGCCGAAGGCTTGCAGGCGCTGATGAGCGTCACAACGGCGCGTATTGGGCAGGGACGCGCCGGCCCGCGCTACCGCACCCGCCCGTGGCTGCTGTTCAACGCCGACCAGGCCGTCACTCAGGATACGCTTTTCCGGGATGTGAGCGAGCCTCTGCTGGCAGAGCAGGGACTGTTCAAAATACAGACGTGCATTGCCAACGGCAAGCAGGAGTACCTGCTGCGGCCTGACCTGGGACGCCGCTTGAATGACGAGGCGCGCGCCGCGATTGCCGCCCGCTGCGCCCAGCACCCGCAGATCCAGGTATGCGTGGGCGACGGACTGAGTGCCCAGGCGATCGAAGCGAATTTGGGCCAGATCCTGCCGGTGTTAAAGCAGGGCTGCCAGGCCGCCGGGCTGAGCCTGGGAACGCCCTTCTTCATCCAGTATTGCCGGGTGGGGGTGATGAACGACATCGGCGATATCCTGCACCCGGAGGTGTTGATGCTGTTGATCGGCGAGCGCCCGGGATTGGGGCGGGCCGAATCGATGAGTATTTACATGGCTTTCCGCCCCAAGGGCGGCGATACGGACGCTGAACGGGATGTGATCTGCAATATTTTTAACGGCGGGACCAACCCGCTGGAAGCAGGCGCTTACGCCGTCCAAATGGCACAGAAAATGATCCAGCGCCAGGCTTCGGGCGTCAAGTTGAAATTAACGGAAGGACAGGGATAATATGGCCATCATGGACCCGATCCGTGCGGCGCCGCTGGCAGTGCGCCTGATCTCTCAAGTGGAACCTGACCTGGCTGCCAGGTTGCACCTGCGCCCGGAACAGCGCAGCCTCGGACTGTTCACTGCCGACAACGATGACGCCACTTACGTCTCGATTGACGAGGCGACCAAGATGGCAGATGTGGAAGTGGTGTACGCGCATTCCTTCTACGCCGGGGCGAAACATGCCTCGGGGCCACTTTCCGGCGAGATCATTGCCATGCTGGCGGGACCCGACCCGGCTGAGGTGCGGGCGGGGTTGAATGCTGCCCTGGATTACCTGCAAACTCGGGCATTGTGGTACTCGGCCAACCCGGATAACTCGGTGGCCTTCTTCCCGCATGTCATCTCGCAAACCGGAACCTACCTTTCGGCCTTATGCGGGATCCCCCTGGGCGCGCCGGTGGCCTACCTGGTGGCGCCGCCGCTGGAAGGGGTGTACGCGCTGGACGCGGCGCTGAAAGCCGCCGCGGTGCGAGTGGTCTCCTACACCCCGCCACCGTCGGAGACGAACTTCATGGGCGCCATCCTGACCGGCGAGCAATCTGCCTGCCAGGCGGCTGCGCTGGCTTTCCAGGCGGCGGTGCTGGACGTGGCATCCCGCCCGGTGGATTTTTAGAATGAACGATAGGTGAATTAATTTTTTGGAGGTTTAGATGCCAGTGGATGTTTCTTTGATCGCTCTTGGAATGATCGAGACGCGCGGTTTGGTGGGCGCGATCGAGGCAGCCGACGCGATGGTCAAGGCCGCGAATGTGGTCCTGATCGGGTCGGAATATATCGGCGGGGGGTATGTGACCGTCATGGTGCGCGGGGATGTGGGCGCGGTCAAGGCGGCCACCGACGCGGGGGCCGCGGCAGCCAAACGGGTGGGCGAGCTGGTCTCGGTGCATGTCATCCCCCGCCCGCATGAAGATGTGGAGCTGATCCTGCCTAAAGCCAAAGGCCAGACCGGCGGCCGCAGCAGCCTGGCTGAGTAGATCCCAGCATGGAAAATATTTTACACACATGGGGCGCTGAAAGCATTGCCCAGGTTCGGCGATTGATTGACGATGGACACGGTCCGATCCCGGGCATCGAAGCGCTGGACGGTTCGCCGCTGTATACCGGGGTGGACCTTGGCACAGCCAATACGGTGATCGTGGTATTGGACAACCGCGGGCGGCCGGTGGGGGGAGCCTGCCGCGCGGCGCAGGTGGTGCGGGATGGGCTGGTGGTAGATTTCATCGGCGCGGTGGACCTGCTGCGCGAGATGAAGGCCGAGGTGGAAGTGCGCCTGGGACGCAAATTGGAGACCGCCTGGACGGCCTACCCTCCGGGGGTGCCGATGGCGGAACGCCGCGCGACCGGCTATGTGCTGGAGGGGGCCGGATTGGAATGCCTGGGGTTGGTGGATGAGCCCAGCGCAGCCAACCAGGTGCTGGAAGTGCGGGACGGGGCGATCGTGGATGTGGGTGGGGGGACGACCGGCGTGGCGGTGGTGCAGAACGGGGAAGTGGTTTACACCGCGGACGAGGCGACCGGCGGCGCGCATTTCACCCTGATCCTGGCCGGAGGGCTCAATTTGAGCTTCGAAGAGGCCGAAAAGGTGAAGGTCGATCCGCGCGAGCAGGAACGCCTGTTCCCGCGGCTGCGCCCGGTGATGGAAAAAGTGGCGGTGATCGTCCAACGCCACATTGCCGGCTTCCCGGTGGCGGAGATCCAACTGGTGGGGGGCAGCAGCCTGTTCCCGCGTATGGCGGAGGTGGTGCAGGAAGTGACCGGCATCCCCACCCGCGTGCCGCTGCATCCGTTGTATGTCACCCCGCTGGGAATCGCGCGAGCGGGGATGAGGGGTGAAGAGGATTAATGGTTTATTATGGAAAACGGCACGCACTCCGCCAATTGATCTTTTGAACTGGTTTCACCTCCAATACCAGGCAGCCATCAAGGAGAAAGTGCAGTTCCACATCTTGCGCTTTGGTTTTTTCGGATATTACTTTTGCTCACTTAAAGAAGTTGTAGAAGAGAATCCCTATGATGCAAACAACTTTGTGTAATGGCGGATTTTTTATGGCTGATCATAAATTTGTATAAAAACGAACATCGTTTTCGCTTGCTTTTTTACTTCTATACTGCTACACTTTTAGTACCAATTATTGGTGGGTCTTCTTACCGTTTTCCAGCTTGAAAGTCAATTGAATAGGTTACATCACATCCTGTGTCCGGGCGCATCTTGTATGCCGCCAATTCCTTTACCCTGACACCTCACGGAGGGGGTCATCATGAGAAACCTGATCAATTTGCTTGTCATTTCCAGCATGCTGCTGGCCAGCTTCGGCTTCCAGCCGTCGTTCTCCAATCAACCGGCCTCGATCCTGCCGCAGGTCGAAGAGCCCGCCACCCCAACGCCTGAACCGACCAAGGATCCAGGCAGCCAGGAGACGCCGGTCGCCACGGCGGAAACCCCTGCACCAACGCCCACCCTGGAGCCAACCCCGACCATTACGCCGGAAGCGGCCATCGCTCCGACCGCCGAACCACCGGTGGAAGAGCCCATAGAGGAACCGGCCAAGGAAGTCAGTCTGGCAATTCGCGCTGAAGTGAACTGCGGTCCGCAGGGGCAAACCGTACGCCTGACCTGGGAAATGCCGCAGTCCGCGGTGGATATGCTGCCCTCAGATACTAATATGCGCCTGAGCCTGCCCAAAGGGCTGACCCCTGATTTATCTTCCAGCGATGCAGCCTATGACCGGGATGCTGGAACCGTGACGATGCGCAATTTACCCAAGGGCGAGCTGACCTTTGCCCTGAGCGAAGATGTGACAGAGTCTGCGGATTTGAATGTCGAACTGATGTCTGCCGACCGGGCGGTGTATGCCGCGCCGGTGAAGATCATCCCAGGGGGATACGGGCGCGTGAATGTTGAAGGGGGTAAAGTAGACGCCAAAGCCTTTGGGGTGCAGGTGGAAATTCCGGCAAAGGTCTTTGGAGAGGAAACGGGCATTTGTATCGGGCGGGTGAATGAGGTGGATTTGCCATACTCTTTTTCTTCTCACCCGGTACAGATCAATGCCTATAATTTGAACAGCGAAAAGCAGATCACCCATTTTGACCAGCAATTGGTCATCTCCATGAGCTACGATCCTGAAGAAATCGGAGAGGACGAAGAGAATCTGAGCATGTTCTATTACGATAGCGAAAAACAGGGATGGTATGGGGTGATCAGCTACATCGATCCTGTTCAGCACATTCTGATCGGACTAACAGACCATCTGAGTGTGTATGACTATAACGCGCAAAGCTGGCAGTCCGCACATTTGCCCACCATGGATAGCTTTCAGGTAGCCCAATTCACCGGAGCTGCCACCTATTCTTATCCTATCCAGGTTCCGGCCGGTCCTGGCGGCTGGCAGCCCAGTCTGGCCTTGACCTACAACAGCCAGGTGGTGGATAACGCTTCATCCCAGACTCAGGCTTCCTGGGTAGGGATGGGCTGGTCGCTGGATACAGGGTACATCTCGCGAGATATGAAAGGTACCGAGGGACTGTTTGGAAACAATGACGATGCCTATGGGAACGATGAAGATTACAAAGCAAACACCCCTGGTTATACTGGGAATGACGGGGACGATACTTTCACTCTGAATCTAAATGGGCAAAGTTGGCTGCTTTTGCGCATACCGGATACTGATAGCGATCCTAAAACGATCGATTACCGCACCGCCGACGAGAGTTTTTTGCGTATTCGTCGTTATCACGGCAATCATCAGAATAATGGCTATCCTGGGGATGCATCCTATTGGGAGGTGTGGGACAAGACTGGCAACACCTATTACTTTGAAGACCGGGCGTACTATGTTAGCACACCCAGCGAGTGCGCCTATGTGTTTATGCAAACCTGGCAGTGGTCCTTGACCCGCGCCAGGAATATGTTTGGAAAAGAGATCACCTACAGCTATACCAAGGAATATGAACCCAAATACCCTGCTTCTTGCGATGGATATGGGGCTTTTGTGGATGTGGCGGTCTATCCAGCCACAATCACCTATCCCAATAGCAGCTACCGGATATCATTCGAGAGAAGCGGCCGTTATGATTTTAACCCCGCCTGGTCATTTGACAATACCAATTATCCATCACGGACAGTGCGGGTGTTCTTCATGCGATCGCGTCTGGCTGCGATCAAGGTTGAAGCGAAAAATGTGTCCAACCAATGGGAGTTGGTGCGAAGATATGATCTGGGATACGAGACCGACCCAAACAAGATCATTTTTCCCAATGTCAAATGGCAACCTGCTATTGCCACCTCCACCACATTGACATTAGCCTCGATCACTGAAGTCGGCTCGGATGGGCAAAGCACACTGCCTGTCACTTCCTTTACCTACGGGGATAAAATGCACCTGACAGAAGCCAACAATGGGTATGGGGGAAAAGTGATTTTTACCTATGAGGCAGAGCCCTGGCATGAGACCAACCGGCTCCACGAATTGAAGACTTTTGGGTATTATAACCCGCCCAATGAAGGGTGTACGGCCAGTGGGTGCGGAAATCCGCTGGCGGCTCCTATGGGTCTGTTATTTCCCGGACAATATTACATGGTTGTCCCTGAAACGGATGGGGGATGGTCTACCAATATCAGTGTTGGGGTTGATTACGGGACGGAGACGGTTTGGACAGGAACCCAACCTTTGCCAGGTCCGATAAGCTGGACGTATTTTTATATTAAATTGCCAGCCAACGCCAGTGAAAGTAGATTCTTATTTAAGTCTGATTGTCCAACCTATTATGGCCATTTACGTTATCTCCAAATCTATGCTCTATTGACGCGTTACCGTGTGATACAGAAAGAAATCACGGCGCAGGGCGTTGATTCCACGGTTATCCATTACAGCTACGGCGGCGCTGCCAGCAATGACGCGAATCATTCAGCGGCAGTGAGCACAACTTTGCCATATTACGATCCCTATTTGGAGTTTCGTGGCCACAGCGTGGTCACCGAAACGGTTGAAAATGGGATAATCACCACCACTTACTACAACCAGGATGATCAGAAACGCGGACGTCCCTGGAAAGTCGAGGTTCGAGACTCTGGCGGCCAGCTCTACAGTGTTCAGGAAACCACGGACGGGGTGACAGACTATTCATCGCAGATCGTTTACCCAAAGAAAAAGATCGCCAACTCATATACCCCATACACCGGCCTTAATATCTTTTGGATACACCAAGATGTAGTGGAACAACGCAAATACGAAGGTGGTTCCACATTTGTTGGGACAAAGAGCACGCATTTATACAGCACTGGTGAACAAGGTGGCGCGCAATATGGCAACTTGACTAACCAGACGTTTTATACCTATAAGAATGGGGGATATGTGGCATATAAGGCGATAAAAACAACATTTTGGCCTAATGCTTCATCTTATCTGGTTGGCTTACCCGGAAGGATCAACATTTATGATTGTCCAAACGGGGCCTGCGATTTTGCAGATGCGTATAAATTGGTCAGTATGACTCGGTTTGTTTATGATAATGCTAATAATCAATATTATAACGCTCCTACTATGGGCATTCTCAAGAGACAGCGCGTCCTGCTTACTCAAAATCCGCAAAACTATACCGATCGCACCTACGCGGATCAATTATTCAATTATGATGAATGGGGCAATGTATCCACAACGACGGTATACACAGGTGTTGGAACCGAAGTCAGCAATGTGCCTACCTACGCATCTGAAGGACCCCAGCCAACCACTACTACCTTTGATCCCATCTATCACACCTACCCGGTAACGATCACCAACGCTTTAGGACAAACCACCACCCTGGGCTACGATTACCGCCTGGGCGTGCCGACCAGCGAAACCGATCCCAACGGCGCCACCACCACAGCCACCTACGACACTTTTGGGCGCATTACCTCTGTGACACGACCAGGAGATGACCCTGCCCATCCAACCATGATCATGGATTACCATGATGATCTTGATGAGGACAATCCGTACTTCTGGACGCAAGCCCAGCAGCGCATCGACGCCAGCACCACCTACAAGATCCGAAAGTACTACAACGGCCTGGGCCAATTATTGCAGACCCAGGTTGACTCCAGCCTGTCTGGACAAATGTGGACGGTTGTGAATGATACCTACTATGACTCCTTAGGGCGGGTATCCATGCAGGCTGTGCCTTACAGCCATACTGTAACCACCGATTTTGTTTCCCGCCCCGCATCCCCCGCTACATACACGCTAACATCATATGATGTTCTTGGGCGGGTCATTGATGTAAGATCTCCAGATATGACGCATCAGACCGCGACCTACACGATCCAGTTGGACAATACCATCCCGTACAATGTGGCCCTGTCGACGGATGCAAAGCAAAACACCACGGTTTCCTGGAGCGATACGCTGGGACGCGCTTACAAGGTCGTCCCGCCCACCGGGCCAGGGGTGACCTACACCTACGACCCGGCCGACCGCTTGACGGCGGCGCAATATGGGCCATACACCACCACGCTGACCTACGACATCGCCGGGCGCAAGCTGAGCATGAACGACCCGGACATGGGCAATTGGGTCTATTCCTATGATGCGCTGGGGAATTTGAAGACTCAGACCGACGCACGCGGGTGCGTGACCACCCTGAGCTATGACTTGCTCAACCGCCTGACCGGCAAGAGCTACAGCAATGCCAGCGGAGGGAATTGCGCGTCCATCGCCGCCAACACTTCCCCGGTGACCTATACCTACGACCAGACAGACAATGGCAACAACGGCATCGGGCGGCGCACCGCGATGAACGATGGCAGCGGCTCGAGCAGTTGGACCTATGATGCCCGCGGACGGGTAACCAGTGAGAGCAAAACGATCACCAATGTTGGTACTTTTGCCCTTGCGTACACCTATAACTCCGCCGATCTCCTCACTAATGTACAGCACCCCACTGACACCGTAGGCCACGTCTCTCCATTCCCCTCCTTGAATTATTCCTACCTCCCGCAAATGACCCTGAACGGGATGGCCAATTATGTCTCCAGCACATCCTACGATGAAGCCGGGCGGATGATCTCGCGCGTGCTGGGCAACGGCAAGACGCAGACCTACACCTACTACGGTTGGACGGAAACGTCCGGAGACAACGCCAAGGGTGGGCTGCTCAAATCGATCCAGGTGAACGGCTTGCAGAACCTGAGCTACCAGTACGACGCGGGAGGCAACATCACCAAGATCACGGACGCAATCGCCGTGCAAGATCAAACCTTTACCTACGATTCCATCAACCGTCTGACCAGCGCGCAGGCTACTGGGAGCACAGGCGGGGGAGATGGGGGATATAATGAGACCTATGGTTACGATTCCGCGACGGGCAATTTGAACAGTAAAGCCGGGAACAACTACACTTACGGCGATTCCGCCCATCCGCATGCGGCGACGCAGATGGGCAGCAATTCCTACAGCTATGACAGCAACGGCAACATGACCACGCGCACAAGCAGCGGCAGCACCTACAGCCTGGGCTACGATGCCGAAGGTAGGATGACCTCTGTCAGTGGGGCGACCACGGCAGCCTTTGTGTACGATGGCGACGGCAACCGGGTCAAATCCACTATCGGCACGCAGACGGTGGCCTACATCGGCCCGCGGGTGGAATACAACATCACCACCAACACCATGACCCGTTACTACCTGTTCGGCTCGGAGCGGATCGCCATGCGGGTGCTAGACAAATGGAAAACGCCCAACGAGACCAATACCATCTACTACACCCTCTCCGACCACCTGGGCAGCGCCTCGATCATGACCGACACCAGCGGGAACAGGAAGACCGAGTACCGCTACAAGGCCTGGGGAGAGGATCGCTACACGTATTTTGCCAGCGGGACGGTGCAGACCGCCTACCAATACACCGGCCAGCGCAATGACCCCGGCATGGGCGGCCTGCTGTTTTACAACGCTCGTTGGTATGACAGTTATCTTAACCGCTTTGCTCAGGCTGATTCGATCATCCCCGGCCTGGGTAATCCCCTGGCCTGGGATCGGTATGCCGGTATGGCGAATAATCCACTGCGGTATAACGATCCTACAGGACATTGGATTTGTAGCGGCGTAAATAATTGTGAAGATGTTGTCAACAAATGGCTTGAAACACTTAAGAATGGCGGTGATGAGTGTAGGGGTGTTTATGAATTTTTTATGGCGTATGATAAACAATATGACGGAAAATTCAATATTGTATTTTGGTCATTAGGAAGTTTTTCTTTGGCGGCGGGAAATGTAGGGCAATTGATGCTTAACAATTTAGGTATTTCTACAGGTCCGGTTCTATTCTTGAGTTATGCTTTGGCTAATCTAACAGATAAATATAACTATCCTAGCTTTGTATCAACATTTGCTCATGAAATGACTCATCTTGCTCAAGGTGCCTTAATCGCAAATTCAATAGTGGGGGAGATGGGCGCAAGAGAAGTACAATTCTGGGTTTATAAAGAATTAGGGGGGGATGAAAATCAAATCTATCAAGATCTCGAAAAAGCACATTTGTTATGGAATAATGGAAATTATTCATCCAGTGATGTTGTTGTGGCATCTGAAATATTTTCTCAAGAATTTTTCTTATATTCCTTTGAACCTTGGGATACATCAGGCGTAGCGGAGACAATATACGGCAAAACCACGACAGACCTAGCTGTAAATGCGGCAAGCACGTTTAGGATCGTGGGACACTCAGCGCGTCTAACAGATGTCCAAAGCAAACAGCCAACAAACTATCGAAAATGGTAATGTGGTATGAAAATCATCTTTTCTTGCTTCTTTCAAAAAAGGATAATTTGATGAAATCAAAGATGATAACAATCCTCACTGCCTTATTAATATCTTTTCTTGTCATTCTGGTGGTTATTGATGTAAACACAAATTCAAAGCGAATTATTGAGACGCCGGGTGTCTTATATTACCCATCCAATAATTCAAAGGTTCCGGATAATTTTCTGGATTGGAACTTTCATCCCGATTGGATGCTGGTGGGAAAATGTGCTGATACTCCACAACTATGTACGCATCTATTAATTTATAAATACTTTTGGAGAACAGGCGAGTTGGAACAGATAAGATTACCGGGAAATGACATTATTCATACCATGATACAAGGGCCTGGAAATTTGGTAGCATATACAGTGGGTGATAATACGATTGTGATTTATGATCTTCAGAAAGAAAATCGTATTGAAATAGGAAATGGCAAACTACCAGCTTTTTCGCCTGATGGACGTTATTTTGTATTTATAGACGGGATTTCTCGATTAAATATTGTTGACCTTGATACATTAGAGTATAAACGGGTTTGGTTACCTCCTTCTAGATGGCGATCGTGCGCTGCAAGTATCCAATGGAGTCCAGACCGTGCTAGGATTGCTTGGAGTTTATGCGAGAACGAACAGAAAAGCCAAAACGAAGGTTTTCCCCATCAATTTATGGTCTATGATGCAGATACTGGAGAATTCCACCTACACGACTTTCCAGTAGAGTGGAGAATAATTGAACTTATCTGGACTTCAGACGACGAGACTCTTGCATTTCTTATATGGCCGTACGACGGTGATTCAATTATTGTGTTATATAACATACGGCGAGAATGTATTATTGAACAGGTATCTTCTCCCGATACTTTTAATATCCGTTGGGTACCATCAAATCCTTCAGAGATGATGGTGATCATAAAAGCTAATCAGTTATTGTTTTTGAATATAGAGAAAATAGTTAGTTATCCTCTAAACGATATGGAGTGTTTAACGCCTTGACAAATATAGATTACCAAACTAAGAGATGGACTCAATAATTTGTATTCCTAATCATCATACCAGTCACTCGTTTTTTCGACAAGAGGAGGGATAGAAAATAAATGTGCCTTCACCACTAATTGGACCTACAACTCAGCCGGCCTGGTGACCTCCATGGCCTATCCGGGCAGCCCGGCTGAAACGGTCACCTATGCTTATCTCCCCCAATTGAGCCTAAACAGCGTGACGGGGGACAATAATTATGTCACCGCTTCGAATTACGATGAAGCCGGGCGGATGATCTCGCGCAACCTGGCCAACGGCAAGATGCAGACTTTCACCTACTACGGTTGGACGGAAACGTCCGGAGACAACGCCAAGGGCGGGCTGCTCAAATCGATCCAGGTGAACGGCTTGCAGAACCTGAGCTACCAGTACGACGCGGGAGGCAACATCACCAAGATCACGGACGCAATCGCCGTGCAAGATCAAACCTTTACCTACGATTCCATCAACCGTCTGACCAGCGCGCAGGCTACTGGGAGCACAGGCGGGGGAGATGGGGGATATAATGAGACCTATGGTTACGATTCCGCGACGGGCAATTTGAACAGTAAAGCCGGGAACAACTACACTTACGGCGATTCCGCCCATCCGCATGCGGCGACGCAGATGGGCAGCAATTCCTACAGCTATGACAGCAACGGCAACATGACCACGCGCACAAGCAGCGGCAGCACCTACAGCCTGGGCTACGATGCCGAAGGTAGGATGACCTCTGTCAGTGGGGCGACCACGGCAGCCTTTGTGTACGATGGCGACGGCAACCGGGTCAAATCCACTATCGGCACGCAGACGGTGGCCTACATCGGCCCGCGGGTGGAATACAACATCACCACCAACACCATGACCCGTTACTACCTGTTCGGCTCGGAGCGGATCGCCATGCGGGTGCTAGACAAATGGAAAACGCCCAACGAGACCAATACCATCTACTACACCCTCTCCGACCACCTGGGCAGCGCCTCGATCATGACCGACACCAGCGGGAACAGGAAGACCGAGTACCGCTACAAGGCCTGGGGAGAGGATCGCTACACGTATTTTGCCAGCGGGACGGTGCAGACCGCCTACCAGTACACCGGCCAGCGCAACGACCCCGGCATGGGCGGCCTGCTGTTTTACAACGCTCGTTGGTACGACAGTTATCTTAACCAGTGGGCCCAACCTGATTCCATTATACCCGATCCATCAAACCCACAAGACTGGGACCGATACTCCTATGTTCGAAATAGTCCTATAAACTACAATGATCCAAACGGGCATGGTCCGGTTGTGCAACAAAATGGACAGAGCGCAGCGCAAATAATCGAGTCGGATTATTTTGCTTTGGCCTTTTTGGGAATTATTGTAGTACAAGACCAATATTTGCCATTTTCGATAGCAGAAATACAAGCTTTTGAAGGGGCAGCTAAAGATACTGCAAATAAATTATCTGAGACGGTAGGGATGTCTCCGATAGATGCTTTTAGAAGCGTCTATAATGGCGGTTTTAGTATTAAACGTTGTCAAAAAGATCAATGTAGTGGCTTCGGCTGGGTTACGGATGCAAATACTCTTTATATTCGAAAAGTCTATACCAATCCTGAAGTTGCCAAGAGACATATTGTGCACGAATTTGGTCATCTATTGGATCAGAGATATCCTCTAAATCCCACTTTTTGGGATTTGCGAAAAAGCTTAGCCCATGAAGTTCCAGAATATGAATTTCCTGGCCGAACAGAGGGTTTTGCTGGAGGATTGGATGACTGGCAATTTAATCAAGCTGATAACTCTTGGGAAGAATTTGCTGATATGTATGTCGGGTGGGTATATGATCGGTGGGCTACAAAAGCTCAAGAGCGTTGGGGTGGAAATGTTAGATCTAGTTATATGGAACGCTACATGTTTCAATGGTTAGCTGTTTCTAATATGGAGAACATGAGATGAAACAGAGATTCATTACCAATATTTTAATAGCTGTTTTATTTCTGCTAATGGTTGAGGTTGTTTACGGTTGTCAATCGATTCCCACAGCTTTAAAAACCACCCCCGTAGCTACAAATAACATAATTAAAACTACATTCACTATCACAGTACCAACTAGTTCTCCTACAAGAACCGTTAGTCCCTCAGCAACCCCTTGGCCTACCCGCACACCCACTCTCCTGCCAATTCAAGTGACCGCTACTCAAGAAGCTTTTGAAAATTTCTTTATAGAAGAAAATGGTGGTTGTGAATATCCTTGTTGGTGGGGGTTTAACCCCGGTTTCACAAAATGGAGTGAAATTAGCGATTTTACAGAACTGTATCCGACTGATTTTTTTATCCATAATCCTGATAGTCCTGATGCAGATTGGGGCACTGTGGTATTTAAATATAAAGGTCAAAAAACGCACCAATTTTATTATCTTGAGAATGAGGTTGTCAAAACAATAACAATTTATCCTACATTGCGGGAATTGTCTATTACCAAAATACTGGAGAATTATGGAAAACCAGCACAGGTGTGGTTAGGCGTGGAAAGTCATAAAGTAGAAGGAGATCACAAAGGAGTTTTTTATGTGCTTCTTTTCTATCCTAAAGAAGGAATGATTGTTTGGTATATATCTCCTGGCGATTTGGATACTACGAGATGGTATCGTAGTTGTTTAATAGAATATACATCCGGACTGATTTTATGGTCCAAAGATACAACCAGAACTTTTGAAGAGGTTATTCTTGAGAATCCCTATGGAACAGCTATTTATAGCTTACCATCAATCAATAAGGCTATTTTGTTAGAACAAGCAACTGGAATGACTGTAGAAGAGTTTTACGCGAACTTTTCCAAAGAACAATACCAAAATTGCTTATTAACTGAAAGAATTCTATGGGATCCAAAAACAATCCCATAAAGGCTAAAGATTGCACCTTAAAAACCATATATGATTATGCAATAACAAACTGTCTCTACCCCGGCGGCGCGCGCTCCAGCGGCGCCTCAAAGCACAACACCTGGCGCATCTGCAAGACCAATTCCATCCGTTCTCCATTATCCAACTCTGGCGTGGACAACTGCTCGGCGATCGCCAGCAAAGCCTCGCGCTCGTCCCCGCTCACCGGCGGGCCGGGCGGCGGCGGATCGTTCAGCATCTGCAGGCGCTGCTCCACCTCCTGCATCGCGGCGTAGTAATCGTTGGCCACAGTCTGGTCATGCACGCGGGCATAGATCATGGTCGAGTTCAGGCGAGTGTGCCCCAGCAGCTTCTGGATCGAGGTCACCCGGCAGCCCGCGTTGATCAACTGCGTGGCACAGGTGTGGCGAAGTTGGTGCGGGCTGACCTTGACCCCCACCCGTTTCCCGGCATATTTGACCCGGTTGTGCAGCAGTTCTTTGCACAAAGCCCGGTTGCGGTAGAGGAAAACATGCTGGCTCACCCCCTGCCCGCGCACCGGCAGATATTCTGTTATTGCGCGGCACGCAGTATCGGTCAGGAAAACCACGCGGTCCTTCATCCCCTTGCCCTGGCGCACGGTCAGCTTGCGTCCCGGCAGGTCCATGTCTTCCAGGCGCAACTCCTCCACCTCGCTCAGGCGCAGGGCGCTCTGCCACAGCAGGTAGAAGGCCGCGCGCTCCCACAACGCGTCCCGGCGGTGGGCAAAATCCTGTGCATCCCGCACCTGGCGCTCGAACTCCTCGCGCAGCTTGGATACCTGCTCATCGGTCAGGAAACGCGGCAGGGAATCCGGCTTCTTCAGGCAGGGAAAGCGCAGCAACGCGCGCGGAACCAGGTAGCCCTGCTCCTGGAGATAGCCGAGGAAGGAATGGAACTCGCGGATCTCACTGTTGATCGTGGTCGCCTTGACCCCACTATTCAGCCGGTAATCCACGAAGTCGAACAGATGCTGTCGCTGCATATCCTTCAATTCGAAAACCCCGCAGCGCTCGCACAGGAAACGCCAAACGGTCAGGTGATAGCACCAAAAGCGCATCTGGTTGACTTCCAGGCGCGCCGCGCGCCAGCTGACCTGGCGGATGTGCTGGTAGCGGGTCAACTGCTCCACCAGCCAAGCAGGCAAACCATCGGTGTGCGGGATAAATTTGGGCAGTGCAGGTTCAACATCGGCCAGCCCGCGCTCCTGCAACAGGAACTTGCGGAACCTGGCCAGGCTGATCCGGGCCATTTTCGTCCAATCCTTGCTCTGCTGCTTGGCATGCACATAGGCCATCGCTTTCGGGAGGTCAGTCTCCAGATCGATCTGGGTGTGCGGTTTGAGGTTCAGACCCAGCACATGCCCGGCCATCGGAAGGTAGATGATGCGGGTCGAGTATGCGCTGGCGCCACCGCTCAACAGCCAGTCGACATAGCGCTCCAGCAAGGCAATGTTCTCCGGCGGCCAATCGGCGGTGAAACGCGGGCGCAATTCCTCGGGCACATGCTGGTCGCGGGCATAGTGCAGCGCCTGGTCATAGCATTCGGTGGGGGTGATGGCTTTACGTGGAGGCATCGCGCCAACTCTCCAGCTTCCAGCAGGCGGCATAGTAGTCCGCCTGCACCTGGCGGTCATTGGCCGCCACATAGATCTGGGTGGTCTCCAGCCAGCGGTGTCCGAGCAGTTTCTGGATCGTGGTCACCGGCGCGTCCGCGCTGAGCAGGTCGTTGGCAAAGGAGTGGCGCAGGCGGTGGGCGGTCAGCTGCACCCCGGCCTGGGCGCGGTAGCCCATCAGGCGCTTGTGGATGGCGGTGGTGGAAAGGCCGTGCAGCTGGTAGCTGAGAAAGACAAATTCGCAGGCAACCGGCGGGCGTTCGGCCAGGTAGGCCTTCAGGGCGCGTTCAGCCTGCGGCGAAAGGTACACCGAGCGTTCGCGCGAGCCTTTGCCGTGCGCCACCAGGCGCGGGCAGGGTTCGGAGAGGTACAGGTCATTGAGGCGCAGGCAGGCCACCTCAGAGATGCGCAGACCGCAGCGCAGCATCAGCAGGAACATGGCGCGGTCGCGCGGGCTTTGGATCACGGCAAAGAAGCGGCGCAGGTCTTCCTGCTGCACCGGGCGCGGCAGGCGCTGGGCTTCGCGCAGATTGTGGCGGCGCGGCAGCACCGGGCAGACCAGGTGATCGTCTTCGTCGGAGAAGAAGGCAAACAGCGACGCAATGGCTGCCAGGCGGCGGTTGATCGTGCCGGGCTGGTGGCCGAGGGCCTTCTGGACATTGATGAAGTGATCCACCTCGTGGAAAGAGACCTGGTTGAGGGGCAGGTCGCCAACCGCAGCGGCGAACTGCTGCAAGTCATAGCGGTAGTCCCGCCAGGTGCGGGCGGCAGCATTGCGGCGGCGCACCCAGTTGACGAAACGCTCGATCTCGGCTAGCATAGGGATACCTCCTGTGGAGTGGTTTAGGTCGGTATCCTCATTCTACTCCCAGGAGGTACTGGCTCCGCTGCGAGAAAGAATGTGTCTGGTTAAGATAAGTGTCGCAATTTATCGAGATTCGCTCAAGCCGATTCGATCATTCCCGGGCCGGGGAATCCTTTGGCCTGGGATAGATATAGCTATACGCTTAATTCGCCATTAAAGTATACAGATCCGAGCGGGCACTATGCAACTGAAAATACCGATCCTTGTAAATACTGGAGAGAATTGATTAAATCCAAGTTTGGAATAACCCTATCAGATGACAAGGATGAATGGACGGGGCGGTCGGCTTTTAGTATTTATTATGCATTGGTCATTCTAAATAAAGCACTAGGGGGTGGTGATATTCTAAGAACCTTAATAGGTTCATCTACATTCTACCGTGGAGCGTCTGAACTAGGAGAATATAGTGGTTGGACAAAACTTAATGGATCAAGTATAACCTTTTTCTTTAACTCGGATCAAACCGCGCCCAATCAAAATGTGTTTCATGAGGTAGGACATCTTATAGACTTTAAGGCTGGTGGATATTTTAGCAATATGTTAAATTCCAGCGCGGTATACGATGCTAATGGCGATTTTGTGATGGGAACATTGGATGGAAAATATAATCGCAAAGATGCCAGATATGACAAATCCTTCACTAAGTCTAGAGTAACTAATACAACATATTCTACCTGGAGTACTGTCAGTGCTCAACAACACCCTGGGACGATTTCTTCTACCGATGCATGGGGAATTGAAGGGAATACGGCAGACGAAGAATGGGCTGATTTGATTGCTAATTATGCTGTAAATAATTTTGCTAATAATGCTGGAGGAATAGCACGAGTTCAATGGATTGAATCTGCTTTATCCTCATATAGCGAAAATGTCATAGAACCAAATAGGCCTGGTGCAGGACCACGATAAACTTATAAGGATAGATTATGAAGAAGAATTTTATGATAGTATTTTTAATTACTCTGCTTTTTTTGATGGGGTGTAATTCAACTCCAACGATAATTCCAACGAAAATTACCCCAAATCCTACAATTATTAGGACAAAAACTGAGACATCCATTATTCCACAAGAATTCACACCAACTCCTTCTGCTAAGCCTTCTCCTACTCTTACTTCTACCCCTACATCTACAATTATTCCAACATTGAATGATTCCATGGCTGCTCAAATAATAGACAAATTTATGTTTGATAATGGAGATTGTGAAACCCCATGTTTTTGGGAATTAATTCCTGGAAAAACGTCTAGTGAAGAAATTAAAAATTTATTTCATCATTTAGGAGGAATTTACGATAATTCTTCTCCATCAGATGAAAGATATTCGGTTTCATTCCGATGGAAAGGAAGTGAATCCATTTATATTGATTATGGGGTTAAAACCAATACTTTGCAGTACTTGGATATTGATTTGCAAGTTGGAAATACGAATGCAACTTCACAGAATTGGAAAGCATTCAATCTTGATCAAATCCTCCAGAATTTTGGAATTCCTTCTAGGGTAACCTTTTTCTTGGATACCCCACATGAACCAACAACTACAAAAATCGTTTGGTATACGTATTCGCTCTCGTATGAACGGGAAAATTTTGTGATTCAGTATGTAGGACAATATGTACCGGATAAAAAATTTATATATGTTTGCCCTTTTCAGGATCCGGGATTGGGTCTAGTAGAGATTTGGCTAGGAGAAAATCCCCCATCAGAAATGTTTGGAGAAGCAGATATAGATAAAATATCTAACCTTACAATTGAGGATTTCTATAGTCTATTATCAAATAGAACCGATAATGCATGCTTTTCTATTAATACTGAAGCATATGCTCAAAAATAATAGGATTGCATAACATGAAAGTTTGTAGTAATTAGGATAGACAATTAAGCTAAACCAATTTCTCGTATTAAGGGAGTAGAATCAAAAAGGAATAAGCTATTCATCAGATAGCATCGGGAACATTTATCGAGCACCCGAAGGCAGAAAGGGTTAAATTCCAGCTTTCACAATCCAGCAAGTAAATGCTGCCTTTAAACTCAAGAGAGAATTTGCTGTTTAGCAAAGGAATCGGGGTCAAAAAGGCATCCGGCTTTCAAAGATAACCCACCCTTGTATTATAGATGGGAGTAGACTAAAGAGGAGGAAGACGCTGAGCAGAAGGAAGCGGGAGAATCTGTACGCACCCTAGAACCTAGAGCTTGTAACGTAGATAAGATCCCCGTTATCCCAATCTGAACCGAGGTCGGACAGCATCTGAAGCCACTCCTCCTGATCTTTGAGCAAAGCAGAGAAGAGCTTGCATTTACAAGGTAGACCCAGATTGATCTGATCAGCGTCTGACACTAAGTTTACCAGAGGAGAATGCACATGACAGCAGCAATTTTAGGAATTGACATCGCCAAAGCGAAATTTGACGCAGCCCTGATGTACCAAGAGCACTACATGACTGTGAAAGTTGCCCTCATCTGGTAAGTAGGGTGCGTTGCCCATGTCAAGGGCAACGCACCAAAACCGCGAATTTGCATATACATCCATTACGTGAACGTAAGCGCTTCTCCGTTTACGTAACCTTCTGAACCATGTAATAACACTTCTCGGGTTATTACACACAGCCTAACGTAGAGAAAGCGCATCCGCACCCACCCCGCAATGGCTTGGGTGCTTTTCTTACCTCCTCACCACTCCCCACACTGCAAACGGCAACCTGCCAAAGGCAATCCAATTGCCCATCATCCCCTTGGCATCCGGCAGATCACTTTCAAATTAGTTGGTTGAGCTGTCATCCCTTCGGGAAGAAATCCCTCATCGCCCTAAATTTTAACCATCCTCATCCGGAAAGGGATAGCGCTGTCTTGCCGGGAACAAGGCCCAGGAACCTGGTGTTTAGTTCAAGTCATTCCGTAAAAAAAGAGCGGGATGCCTGCGCATCCCGCTCGTCTCCATGAACCGATCTATTCCTGTTTCACTCCCAGCACGAGGCAGGCCTCGCGGGGGAAATGTAATTCCACCAGATCCCCCACACGGGGCGGGATCAGCTTGGGATTGTTGAAGGTATCGAAGAACAGCTTGCGCGCGCCGATCTTGACCTGGATGCGCACGATGGAACCCAGGAAGGTGACCGATTCCACCGCGCCGGTGAACTTATTCTCCCCGGCTTCCGGGTCCATGGCCAGGATCTCGGGGCGGATGGCCAGTCGTACGGTAGTACCTTTGGAAGCATCCACCGCCTTGGAGGCCGTCACCGGGAAGCCTTCCACGCTCAAATGACCTGCAGCGGGGTCAATCACTTCAGCGTCCACCACGTTGAGCGTGCCGACGAAAGAAGCCACGAAAGGCGTCTGGGGGAAGTTGTAGATCTGGAAGGGCGCGCCGACCTGCTCGATGCGGCCGTCCTTCATCACCACCACCCGGTCGGAGAGGGAGAGGGCCTCCTCCTGGTCGTGGGTGACGTAGATGGTGGTGATGCCCAGCTTCTGCTGGATGGCGCGGATCTCGGTGCGCAGTTCCAGGCGGATCTTGGCATCCAGGGCGGAGAGCGGTTCATCCAGCAGCAGCACCTGCGGCTGGATGGCCAGCGCGCGCGCCAGGGCGACGCGCTGCTGCTGCCCACCGGACATCTGGTAGGGGTAGCGGGTGCCGAAGCTGCTCATGTGGATCAGGGCGAGCATCTCGTCCACGCGCTGCTTGATCTCGTCCTTGGGTTTATGCGCGATGGAGAGGCCGAAACCGATGTTATCCGCGACGGTCAGGTTGGGAAAGAGGGCGTAGGACTGGAAGACCATGCCCATATTGCGCTGGTTGGGTGGTCTGCGGGTGATCTCCTCGCCGAGAACGCGGATCTCGCCCTGCGAGGGGGTCTCAAAACCGGCGATCATGCGCAGGGTGGTGGTCTTTCCGCAGCCGCTGGGGCCAAGGAAGGAGATGAACTCGCCTTTTTCCACTTCCAGGTTGAAGTTCTCAACCGCAGTGTTCTTGCCGAAGATCTTGTAAATATTGGAGAGAGTTAAGAACGCCATGATTCGCTCGCTTGGAGGTTAGTGCGCGCCGGCAATGTTGGTTTCTTTGCCGCGGCCGAAGAGTTGGATCAAGCCCATCAGAGCCCAGGTGAGCGCGAACGAGATGATCGCCAGCGAAGACGATTCATAGGTCTTGTTCTGCCCAATCAAGGACATGTACGGTCCGAACGCGTTGATGCCCACCAGGAAGCTGGCGATGGTGAACTCGCCCAGCACGGTGGCCATGGTGAGAAAGCTGCCGGAAAGCAGCGCCGCGCGCAGGTTGGGGAAGATGATCTTGAAGAGGATCGTGCCCCATCCGGCGCCCAGGGATTGCGCGGCTTCGGTCAGGCTGCGCACGTCGATGGCGGCCAGGCCGTTATCGACGGCGCGGAACATGTAGGGCAAGGTCAGCACGGTGTAGGCTGCCACCAGCAGGGTGTAGTTGCCGAACATGGTATCGGTCAAATAGGTTGGCGCGCCGCTGAAGACCTTGACCAGGCCGAAGACCAGCACGATGGCGGGAATGACAAAGGGCAGCATGGAAATGAATTCGATCACCACGCGCAATTGGGGCAGGCGCAGGCGGATCCAGTAGGCGGTGGGAACCACCAGCACCAGCCCGACCAGGATGGTGAAGACGCCCATCTCGATCGAGAACAGGAAGGTCTTCCAAAAAGCAGCGTCGTTGAACAGGTTGGTATAGGCGACAAAGCTGAGCTCGCCTTTCCTGGCGCGCAGGGAGAAATCGAAGGTGGCGATCAGGGGGATGATGAAATACAGCGTCCCGAGCAGGATCCAGAACCACGACCAGAGGTGAAGTTTTTTCATGTGCGCAGCCACCTTTCACTGCGTTTGCGCAGGAAGTAGTAAATGGTCATGGTGACGATCATGATCACCACCATGCCGATCGCCAGGGCATAACCCAGGCCGATGTTGAGCAGCACGTCGCCCTTGATCTGCGAGCCGATCAAAACCGTCACCAGGTTGATGAAGCCGCCGGTCAGGGAAAGGGCTGTGGCATAGGCGCCAAAGGCGTTGCCGAAGAGCAGGATCATGGTGGCCATCAGGGAGGGCATCAGCACCGGCAGGGCAATGCGCGTCCAGTAGTGGAATGAATTGCCGCCCAGGTTCTCGCAGGCTTCGCGCCATTCCTTGCGCAGGCCATCCAGCGAGGGGGTGATGACCAGCACCATCAGCGGGAATTGGAAGTACATGTAGGTGAGGGTCAGGCCCCAGAATGAATACAGGTTGAAGCCCTGGTCATACAGGTTGAGGCCAAATAATGACTTGAGGATCACGGTCACCATGCCGACCCGGCCGAGGGTGGCGATGAAGGCAAAGGCCAGCGGCACGCCGGCGAAGTTGGAGGCCACGCCGGAGAAGGTGGTCAGCATGCTGCGCACCCAGCGCGGCAGGCCGCCGATGGTGATGGCATAGGCCATGAAGAAGCCCAGGATCCCGCCGCCAATGGCGGAGGCCAGGCTGATGCGAATGCTGACCCAATAGGCGTCCAGTATGTCCGGCCGGGTCAGGTCCACAAAATTTTTCAGAGTGAAATTGCCGTCATTATCCTGCAGGCTGCCGACGAGAAGCTTGATGAACGGCAGCAGGATGAACAGGAAAACAAACAGGAAGAACGGCGCAACGCCCAGCCAGTCCTTCCAGTTTGATTTGGCGGGACGCGCTTTTAGCGCGTCCCGCTTTTCGTTGTTTGGGTTGGTTTCGAGGTTACTTGACATCGGCGCCGACGGATTCCATCCACTTCTCAGCGATCACCTTCTTGGCGTTGTTGATCTGATCGATGGACGGGAAGACAGCCTTGGCGTACAGGTCGGCCGAGGGCAGCTTGGCGGAAAGTTCAGCGGGGACGACACCGCGCTTGGACATATCGTTGTAGCGAATGGGGTGACAGTAACCCTTCAGCCAGTAGGTCTGGCCTTCGTCCGAATACAGGAATTCCATCCACAACTTGGCCGCATTGGGGTGCGGGGCGTAGGCGGAAATGGCCTGGATATAGACACCGGCAATGACGCCGCTGGGCGGAATGACCACTTCGATGGTCGGGTTGCCCGCCAGGGAATCGCGGTCGGCCAGGGCATTGTAGTCCCAGCGCATGATGATGGGGGTCTCGCCCTTGGCGACGGTGGCCTGCTTGGCGATGACCGGAACGAAGTTGCCGGCATCATTGAGCTGTTTGAAGAAATCAAGGCCCTTGGTGACATCATCCAGGTTGCCGCCGTTGGCCAATGCAGCCGCATAGACGCTCATCTGTGCTTGAGCGGAGGCGCGGGGATCACCGGAAAGTGCTACCTGCCCCTTGTATTCGGGTTTCAACAGGTCGGCCCAATCTTGGGGAACATTGGTGACAGCGTCTTTATTGACCTCAAAGGCCAGTACGCCGTAGTAGTCGCCGTACCAGTAGCCGTCGGGATTCTTGGAATCTGCCGGGATCGAATCCCAGGTAGAGACCTTGTAAGGAGCAACCAGCTTTTCTTCGACCAACTGGGGACCGTAGCCGTAACCGACGTCGATCACGTCTGGTGCGTTAGGGCCTTTATTGTCTTTATTGGCTTTGATCGCTTCGATCTCATCGGCTGAGCCGGCATCCGGATTCAACTCATTGACCTGGATCCCATATTTGGCCTTGTAGGCTTCGATGGCTTCACCATAATTGCACCAGTCGTGAGGCAGGGCGATGACGGTCAGCTGTCCTTCGGCCTGGGCGGCTTTGACCAATTCGGCCAGAGCGCCGGTTTCATTGGTGGAGGTAGTGGGTGCGGTGGTGGTGCAGGCGCTGAGGACCATGCTCAGCATTAACACCAGAGACAAGAGGGTCAAACCGTAACGCTTCATAATATTTCTCTCCTGGGAGGGGTGAAAATTTGCGGATCAATACCTCAGCCCTTTGGCAGGGCACAGGTTCTGCCTGAGATGAAAATATGGAACCGCTGAATACGATACCAATATCATATAACAAAATCGACCTGTATGCAATTAAGAATAATGTAACCGATTTCAGGATCTTAATCGGTGATATAGAGAAAACGGTCTGGAATTAGCGCGATATCTCTGCAAAATACCATATTGACTTTTGATTAAATAAATGATAGTATATTTATGAAACGTTTCACTTGATCTATATAATCGATTATCGCACCTGAATTAATCGCCATCCTCCAAAGGACTTATTCATAGGGTAATTATGAACAAGAAATTCCTTAGTCGCTACGGTTATTTTTCTGACGATGGACGGGAGTATATTATCACGACTCCCTTCACACCCAGGCCCTGGGGAAATATCATCAGCAATGGAAATTATGGAATGATGGTTTCCCAGACCGGCTCGGGCTACAGTTGGCTGGGAAATGCGGGGCAAAACCGGCTGACACGTTCGTTCCAGGATCTGATCAAGGATAATTGGGGAAAATATTTCTATATTCGAGATATCAAAAAGAATATCTTCTGGTCGGCGACCTATAAACCGGTCATGCATGCCTATGATGCGTTCTCAGTTGTGCACGGGCTGGGGTATTCGAGATTCTTCCAACGCATCGAGGGCATCGAAAGTGAATTGACCATCTTTGTCTCTGCCACGGACCCGGTTGAGGTTTTCCAGCTTAAGCTGACCAACAGATCTGAAGAAAAGCGGGAACTGGACGTTACCTCCTATGCCGAGTGGCTACTGGGATTCTCTCCCGATGAACACCGCGAATTCCACAAGCTGTTCATCACCACCTCTGCGGATGTGCCCGGGCGGACAGTTTATGCGCGGAAGAACCTGTGGGGTTTCCCGGATGATAAAGGGCGGCATAATAATACACCCTGGCCTTTCACCGCGTTCATGTCGGTCAGCGAGCCGCTCAAATCGTTCGATTGCGATAAAGAATCCTTCATCGGCATGTACCGTAACGACGACAAACCGCAGGCCATGCTGGATCCCCGCCTGGCAGGCAGGTCTGGCCGCTTCACAGATGCCATTGCCGCCCTGCAGGTGGGGGTGGAGCTTGATCCCGGGGCATCCAGGACGATCATATTCACGCTTGGAGCAGCCGAGGAGGGAAAGCAGGACCCAGCTGAACTGATCGGCCGGTATACTTCGGTGGAAAAAAGCCAACGGGCATTTGAAGAGGTTAAGGCCTTTTGGTCGCGTTTCCTAGATCAGGAACGGGTGGAAACTCCCGATGAGGCCTTCAATTTCATGACCAATTACTGGTTGAAATACCAGTCCATCTCCTGCCGCTTGTGGGGAAAATCAGCCCTTTACCAGGTTTCGGCGGGGATCGGCTTCCGCGATCAGCTACAGGACAGCCAGATCTTCCTGGTCAGTGAGCCGGAATACGCAAAGAAGCAATTACTGCTGCATGCCGCGCACCAGTTTATCGAGGGGGATGTATACCACTGGTGGTTTTCCATCCGCGACGGCGGCCCGCGTACCAATTGCTCGGATGATCTGCTGTGGCTGCCCTTCATCCTGGATGCATATTTGAAAGAAACGGATGACCTCAGCATCCTGGATGAGAAGGCGCCGTATCTGAACGGGCCAGCGGAACCGGTCTATGAGCATTGCAAGCGAGCCATTGAGCGTTCTTTCTCACGCTTCTCGCCGCGGGGCATCCCCTTGATGGGTGATCACGATTGGAATGACGGTCTGAGCGCTGTGGGAACGCTTCTTAAAGGCGAGAGTTTCTGGGTGGCTGAATTTCTCTACATGATCCTGGGTAATTTTATCCCGTTAGCCCGGAGGCGCGGAGATGAGGCTTTTGCCACCCGCTGTGAAATCGTGCGCGAAAATTTGAGGGAGGCTTTCAACCGCTACGGTTGGGATGGCGAGTGGTATTTGCAGGCCACCACAGACGACGGATACCTTCTTGGCTCGAAAAATAATGATGAAGGTAAGATTTTCCTGATGCCGAATAACTGGGCGGTCATCAGCGGCATTTCAGAAGGTGCCCGCGCTAAGACGGCCATGGACTCGGTGACGAAATATTTGTTAAAAGATTACGGCACATTGCTGAATTACCCCGCTTTTACCCAGCCGCGCCCGGACGTAGGTTATGTGACCCGCTATGCTCCGGGTTTGCGCGAAAATGGCGGCGTGTATACCCATGCCGCTACCTGGTCAGTGTGGGCCTATACGCTGGCAGGACAGCCTGAGCTGGCCTACGAAGCTTATCGGAAGATCTGTCCGCCGAACCGCAGCGCGGATATTGACACTTATAAAGCCGAACCTTACGTGACGCCCGGCAATATCGACGGCCCGCTATCCGAGTTCTACGGCCGCGGAGGCTGGACCTGGTATACCGGTTCCTCACAATGGTTGCACCGGGTGGGAACGCACTGGATCCTGGGCATCCGTCCGCAAGCGGATGGATTGCTGGTTGATCCTTCGATCCCTGCTCAATGGTCGGGGTTCAGGGCAACCCGGAAATTCCGCGGCGCTACCTACCAGATCGAGGTGGAGAACCCGGCGCATGTTAATAAAGGCGTCAAATCAGTAGCGGTTGACGGTAAGACCTTGGCAAGTCAGGTGATCCCGGTATTTACTGATGGACAGGTTCACACAGTGAAGATCATTATGGGGTAAGCCTGTCTGACTGGCGAGTTTTCCGATGATTTAGGAAGGAGGTGCGCGTATCAGGATAGGAGATTAAAGTTTGGCCGTGTTGTACCCATTTACACCAATTAAACTAAGAGGAGAAAAAATGAAAACCTTTGCAAAATTGCTTGTTCTTGTAGTCGTCGCGGCCTTAGCCGTGAGCATGTTTGGCTGCGCCCCCGCCGCAACCAACACCCCTGTGCCCCCCACAGCCACTGCAAAACCCAAACCGACCAATGTTCCACCGACCGCGACCGCTGTCCCCCCGACAGCCACGCCCGAACCCCAGCCGGTGACCATCCGCTACGCCAACTGGAATGTGGGCACTGAAGAAGAAAACAACAAATGGCGCCAGCAGGTTGCTCTGTATGAGGCCGCCCACCCGAACGTGACCATTGAGTACGTGGATATGTCGGCTGAAGGCGGCTGGGAAGCCAACCTGACCGCTTATGCGGCCAAGGGCGAGCTGCCAGATGTCTTCATGGCTAACAATGTGCCGCTGTACGTACAAAACGGCTGGGTCGCTGATCTGTCCGCACTTGTGAACGATGATCCCGACTGGGCGCTCGTTCCCCAGTTCATGAAGGATGCCTTCACATACGGCGACAAGGTCTATGGCCTGCCTGCTGATATGTTCTTGATGGGCTATTGGGTCAACCAGGATCTGTATGAAGCTGCCAACCTGGATGCCCCGACCTATGGCATTTCTGCGGCGGATTTCCTGGATACCGCCAAGGCATTGAACAATCCCGAGAAGCACATTCTTGGCCTGGATGAGCAGGAATTCATTCTGGGTTGGTACCCCAACACTGTCGATCCCAACCTGAAATGGTTCAGCTTCGACGGCAAGCACATGAACTACAACTCAGCTGCCTTCAAGGAAGCCATTGCCAAGTATGCTGAGATCAAACCGTTGACCTGGCAGGGTCTCTCTGACGAACAGAAGACCAAGTTCAAGTCCACCGGACCGTGGGAACTGTTCGCCAACCAGGAAGTCGGTGTCCGTTGGGATGCTACCTGGGCGATTGACGGTTACCTGGCGCAGACTTTCAATTGGGACTTCATCGGCATCCCCGGTGGCAACCAGGCCACTGTTCTGGATGTGATGGTGGTTTCCAGCCAGAGCAAGAACCTGGAAGAAGCCTTCAAGTTTGCCAAGTTCATGACCTACAGCAAAGAAGGTTGGAATGCTGAGGTTGAGGTGGTCAAGACTATTGGCACCGGCGCCCCCACCCTGCCGATCATTGCCGACGAAGAATCCCTCGCTACATACAAGGAATTCATCAATGTTCCCGGCCTGCTGACGGCGCTGGAGAATTCCGACAACAACTTGATCGAATCCCTGGCGAAGGTCATCCCCGGTTACATCAATGCCCGCTGGGAAGGCAAGCCCGGCATCGATATTGACGAGACCGACAAAGACGTCAATATGGGTTACATGTTTACCAACTCCGACTCTGGAAAGTTCAAATACGAGGACTATGCCGCCAAGTTGGAAGAATTTGCCAACAAGATCCTGGACGAAGCAGCCGCTGCTCTCCCCAAGTAGTATCTGCTGAATAAATAAGGGCGTTGTGGGTCAAACCCACAACGCCCTTCCTTCTGATTTTCCTCTCATTCTCTTGCAAGAGCGGACAACCGGATATGTACCCAAAGATGGTAAGATTCCTTAGACCGTTGTTCTCTATTTTGATCCTGCTCGTATTGGTTCCATTCCCGGCGCATGCGGTAGGGATTGCGGAACGAGGCCCGGCATCGCCTGCGACAGAGAAAGGCCTGGCGCACCCGGCAAACGCAGGCGCGAATGATCTTGAAATTCAAGCGGATGCTTACGGGGTTACGCTGGCGAACGATGCCACTGCGGGGCAATATCAGAAGCCCAGTGTCTTATTAAAAAAGGGAGATCGAGTCCAGTTTGACGCTGAGATCAAGCAAGAGGGGGATTATCAGATCTTCTTTGACATGGCATCCGCCGAGTCGTATATGAGCCCGCCGGAAGGCAGTCTGCTGATCGATGGCGCCCTGGCATCGGCAGATGCTCCCCAGATCGTTTTTCCGCTCTTTTACCAGAACAGCGCCGCCCAATTCCCGCTTGACCGGTATGGGAACGAGGCCCTGATCAAACAACAGCGGCTGATCCAATGGTCGGAAGTGCCGCTGCGTGATGTGAACTTTAGCCAGAAATACCCGCTGCAAATTCATTTATCAAGAGGTAAGCACACTTTTACATTTAGCGATACCCAGGAAAGTCTTTACCTGGGAAGTATGTATCTTCGCGAATTCGTGGAACCTCCCACGTATGAACAATACTTACAGGACAATCAGGCTGCGGAACCCTCCGGGGTCTTGATCACATTGGAAGCGGAGTATCCTACTTATAAAAACGACACCTCCGTCCGGCCGGTGAGCGATCGCAGCCTGGACGTTACTCCCTATGATACTTACCGGCTGCTCTTGAATACCTTGGGTGGAGATAGCTGGAAACGCTCCGGCAGCACCGTTTATTACAAATTTGATGTGCCGGAAGACGGCATGTATCTGATCACCTTGCGCGCTATTCAAAATTTTAAGAATAATTTCACCGTCTTCAGACGGATTACCTTGAATGGTTCCGTGCTATTCCGCGAATTGAACAGCTACGGGTTCAATTATTCGACAAGCTGGCAGAATATTACCCTCGGGGGCGACACCCCATATAAAGTGTTCATGAAGAAAGGCGAGAATGTGCTGGGAATTGAGGCAGTGGATTCGCCTTATTATTCCGCCATTCAAAAGATCAAAAAGGTGCTGGTTGACATTAACAACCTGGCCTTGCAAATTAAAAAATTGACCGGCAACCAGATTGACCGATATAAAGAATGGGTGATCACTGACTATATTCCGGATATCAAAGAACAATTGATCGCTATCGCCGATGATCTCCAGGTGGATTTGGATGTGCTGAAACAGATCAATGATCAGAACGGCTCGCAAGAAATCCTATCTTATCAAATGGCGATCGACAACATTCACTTCCTGGCGAACGATCCGGATAAGGTCCCGATTTACATGAACCGTTTCTCGGAGGGTTCCGGGTCGGCAGCGCAACTGCTCGGCAGCCTATTGACCACGTTGCAGGAACAGCCGTTGGCGCTGGACAAGATCTACATTCATTCAGTAGACCAGTCGCCGAAGTCAAACGATATCCCGTTTTACACGTATTGGTGGGAAGATATGCTGCGCTTTTTCAATTCCTTTGCCCCCGATCCTTACCAGACGATCGGGTCGGGAGAAGATGAGATTGAGGTGTGGGTCAACCGCCCGCGGCAATATGTGGATTTACTGCAAACTATGACCGATCAGAGTTTCACCATGGATACGGGGATCAAAGTGAAATTCTCGATCATGCCAGACGAGGCTAAATTGGTGTTGGCAAATGCGGCCGGTATCCAGCCGGATGTGGCGCTGGGGGTGAGCACCAATGTTCCGTATGAGCTGGCCATTCGCAACGCGCTGAAAGACCTGCGCACCTTCAAGGATTTTGATTCTTTCATCCGGATCTATTCGCCGGGTGCCTTGCTGAGTTACGTGATCAATGATTCAGTATATGCCATTCCCGAAACGCAGGATTTTTGGGTAACCTTTTACCGGAAAGATATCATGGACTCCCTTGGGCTGCCCATCCCCACCACCTGGGATGAGGTGATCGAGATCCTGCCGGAATTGCAGCGTTACAGCATGAATTTCAATACCCCGCTCTCCACCGGCGCGGGAATGAAAGGGTACCTGGCCACAGCTCCCTATATTTTTAATTATGGCGCCCAGCTTTACAGCCCGGATGGATTTTCCACTGGCCTGGAGAGCGAAGAAGCCATCAAGGCCATCACCTTCATGGCGGAAAGCTTCACTGTCTACGGCATGCCGCTGACCACTGCCAATTTCTATGACAGTTTCCGCTATGGTTCCGTCCCGATCGGTGTTTCCAATTTCACCGATTATTTGAAATTGTTCACCGCTGCGCCTGAATTGAACGGGCTGTGGGGCATTTCTCTCTATCCTGCGACGGTCTTGCCAGACGGCCGGAAACTCCGTTATGCCACCGGTTCGGCGCAGGCCTGCATTATGTTTGCCAATACAGAGAAACCGGATGAATCCTGGCAATTTATGAAGTGGTGGATGTCCACTGAAACCCAAATTGAGTTTCAGCAACAAATTGTATTGAATTACGGCATTGAATACCTGTGGAACTCCGCCAATGTAGAGGCCTTCTCCTACCTGCCGATACCGGAGGAGGACAAGCAGGTTATTCTTGAACAATGGCAGTGGCTGCAAGAGCCGGTACGTCTGCCCGGCAGTTATATGCAAGAGCGCGAATTGAGTAATGCCTGGAATCGGATCGTGTTCGACGGGGTCAACCCGCGGGTGGCGATCGACAGCGCAGTGATCACCATCAACCGCGAGATCACCAGAAAAATGGAAGAGTTTGGTTACCTGAAAGACGGCCAGGTGGTCAAGGAGTTCAAGGTTCCGACGATTGATACAATCAAGAGGTGGATGGAAGATGGTCAATAACCCTCCGATCAAATCCGAGTCAGGTTTCAAGAAATGGTTCAAAAAAGAAGGCTCCGCCTATGGATTTCTATCCGTCTATGCGCTGCTCTTCATTGTTTTCATTGTGGCTCCCGTGATTGTGGCTTTCCTCCTTTCGTTTACATCCTTTGACACGATCCAACCTCCCAAGTTCAACGGCCTTCAGAATTATGTCGTCCTGGCTACCCAGGATGATATCTTCATGAAGTACGTGCTGCCGAATACTATTAAATTTGCGGTCATAGTAGGCCCCGGGGGCTATATTCTCTCCTTCATGCTGGCCTGGATGTTGGCGCAGATCCCCAAGTTGCCGCGCACGCTTTTTGCGCTGGTGCTTTATTCCCCATCGATGACATCCGGGGTGGCAATGACCGTTGTGTGGAAGGCGCTTTTTAGCGGCGACCAGAATGGATATCTGAACAGCTTGCTGATGAATCTCAACTTGATCCAGGAACCTGTCCAATGGTTGCAATCTCCCGAATACCTGATGACCATAATGATCATTGTTACCCTGTGGAGCAGTATGGGCGTGGGGTTCCTGGCTATGCTGGCCGGTATTCTGGAGGTTAACCCGGAGCTGTATGAGGCCGGCGCACTGGATGGAATCAGCAACCGCTTCCAGGAGATCATTAACATCACGATTCCGTCGATGAAGCCGCAAATGCTATTCGGCGCGGTTATGGCGATCGTGTCCACGTTCCAGGCCGGGGCGATTGGGGTTACCCTATCGGGAGGCAATCCTACCCCGCAATACGCGGGGCAATTGATCGTCAACCACATTGAGGATTACGGCTTTCTGCGTTACGAAATGGGCTATGCCGCCGCGGTTTCGGTGGTCTTGCTGCTGATGGTGCTTTTCTTCACCCGCATTTCTAATCGATTATTTGGTAGTGATCGGTAGGCGCAGCCATGAAAACGAAACTCTTCAGTCGTTACACCGGTATCCGCAACAGCCGCATCAATCCCAAGGGATTCCACGTCAGCCAGATCAAGTTCTATGTGATCCTGATCCCGCTGGCGGTGTTTATGCTGCTGCCGATGATCTTCATTTTTTCGAACGCTTTCAAACCTGCGGATGAATTATTTGCCTACCCCCCCCGCCTGTTCGTCCTCAATCCCACCTTCAAGAATTTTACTGACCTGTTCTCGAAAATGACCAACTCTGGGGTGCCGGTCAGCCGCTATTTGTTCAACAGTGTTCTGATCACAGCAGTGACCATCATTGCTTCGATCGCGGTTTCCAGCACAGCGGCTTATGCGCTGTCCAAGAAGAAATTTAAGCTCAAGAAAACCCTCTTTGCGATCAATACCGTAGCGTTGATGTTCGTGCCGATCGCGGTGACCATCCCCCGTTTCTTGATCATCAACAATATGAAATTACTGGACACATTCTGGGTGCATATTTTACCAATGCTGGCCATGCCAGTGGGATTGTTCCTGATCAAGCAATTCATCGACGGCATCCCGGACGAGGTGATTGAAGCGGCGCAGATCGATGGGGCCACCGACTTGAGTATTTACCGTTATATCATCCTGCCTATGGTCAAGCCGGCCATTGCCACTATTGCGATCCTGACTTTCCAGGCTACCTGGAATAATGCCGATGTTTCCACGAACTATATCAATACGGAGAGCCTTAAGACCTTTGCTTTTTACCTGTCCACTTTAACCTCATCGGCGGTAGGCGCGAACACAGTCGCCGGCGTTGGTATTTCGGCAGCAGCTTCGTTGATCATGTTCTTGCCCAACCTGATCATCTTCATCATTTTACAAAGCCAGGTAATGAGCACCATGTCGCATTCAGGACTTAAGTGATGAAAAAGCTCATTTCAATTCTCCTTCTGATCATATTCCTCTCTTCCAGCCTGGGACAGGCGAGCGCCGACTCACCTTACACCACCTGGGCGTTGGGGCCGGACGGTTGGCTGGTAAAAACTCAGGATGCCTACCGCCCATACGATGAGGTTGACCTGGACATCTCCGGCGCGGAAGACATGTTCATAACCAAGGATGGCGTCATCTACATTGCCGATACTGGCAACGGCAGAATCGTCACCGTGGTCAATAACGAGATCACTGCGTATTACGGCAAGGATATCTTGCAAGCGCCCACGGGCATCTTTGTGGACGATGAAGGGACGATGTATATCGCGGATGGAAAGAGCAATACGATTGTCATCCTGGATGCTCAGGGAAACTTGATCGGGCAGTTTGGGCGACCCAGTGAGCCGTTGTTTGGCAAAGATAAGCAATTCCTGCCGCGCAAGGTGGTAGTGGATAAGCGCAAGAATATCTACGTGATCAGCGAAGGCTCCACCAACGGCGTTGTGCAGATGAACACCAACGGTAATTTCATTGGCTACTTTGGTGCAAACACGGCCAGTATGTCGCTGAAGATGATCTTGCAGCGCATCTTCTTAACCAAAGAGCAATTAGACCAATTCATCAAAAATGAAGCGGCTTCTCCCTCCAATATTGCCATTGACAAGCAATCGATGATTTATACGATCACTTCCGGTACTTCTCGTTATGAGAGCATCCGTAAATTCACCATTGCAGGAAAAAATATTTTTCAAAACACCTTTGGCTCCACCACTTTCCGGGATCTAAATGTCAGCGATAACGGGTTAGTTTTGGGAGTGGATTCCAAAGGGCAGATCTACGAATATGATCTCAATGGAACGCTGTTGTTTGTCTTTGGCGCGCAGGATAAAGGAGAACAACGGCTGGGCACGCTGAGCAATCCAACCGCCATCGACCGCTACCAGGAATTTATCTATGTATTGGACAAAGAGAAGAACGCACTGGTGATTTATGAAACCACCGCATTTGCCCAGAAAGTTCACGAAGGCGTTCGTTTATACATGAATGGGTTTTACGATGAGGCTAAACCGTATTTTGAGGAAGTCTTGAAATTTAACGGTTTGTTCATCATGGCTTACCAGGGCATTGCGGACGCTTATTTCAAGGACGGCAATTACCAGGCCAGTATGGCCGCCTATCGGTTTGCAGAAGACCGCAATGGATATTCTCAATCTTTTTGGGAATTGCGTAATGCCGACCTGCAGCGGAATCTATCCTCAGCAATCTTGTGGATCTTGGGATTATGGATCGGTTTGTTGATCTTTACCAGGGTGGAGCGGAAACGTCATTGGCTGGACCCGGTACGCGAATGGTTCCACAACCTCACTCGCATCAAACTGGTGGACGACTTCGTTTTTATGTTCCGTTTCATCAAGCAGCCTGTAGACAGTTTCTATTATATTAAGAAGAAACAGCGCGGCAGCCTGCTTTTTGCGATCTTGATCTATCTCTGGGTGATTGCGGCCAGGATCGTTTCGATCTACGCTACCGGGTTTGTCTTTAGTGAGTACACCTCCTTGACCTATTTCCGCATCGAGGATGAGGTAGTCAAGTTGCTGGTGATCATCGGCCTGTGGAATGCCGCGAACTACCTGGTTTCCACGATCAGCGACGGCGAAGGGCGGGTGCGGGATGTGGTGATCGGCACTGCCTACAGCCTGTTCCCCTATGTCCTGTTTGCCCTGCCGATTGCCTTCCTCTCCAATGTGCTGACGATCAACGAACAATTCCTTTATGACTTTTCCATTCAGTTAATGTGGGCCTGGACGGCGATGATGTTGTTTATCATGGTCAAGGAGATCCACAATTACTCGTTCTCAGAGACGGTCAGAAATATCCTGATGACTATTTTCACCATGCTGTTGTTCCTGCTGGCGGCTTACATCCTCAATGTGCTGATCAATCAGTTGATTGACTTTGTATCCGCGATCGTTCAGGAGGTTGGATTACGTGGCTAACATGAGACGCATTCTACGCAATTTGATCCTTCTGGGCTTGCTCCTGGGGCTCATAATGCCTGGATTGGACGCTCACGCCCTGGCCGCAGACAAAACCGGCAACCAGGTCTTGCGTTTGAACCAGGATATTCCGGAAAGCTACCAATTGGTTGCTGAAAACACCACCTTCCAGTTGTATGCCAGCCAGGAAACGTTGGCGTTCAAGGTGGTGGACAAGCGCAGTGGATATGTCTGGAATTCGAATCTGGACGAGGTGACCAAGGATGACCGGCTTAATAAGACCTGGACGGCCTTTGCGCGCAGCGGGATCAGCATCGATTTTCTGGATACAAAAGCTGTTCCCAAGCGTAACTCGATTACCAATGCCGACCACACCATTGATTTCAAGCTGGTGGACAATGGTTTTGAGGCTCTGTTGACCTTTACTGAACCTTCCATAACGCTGAAATTAATCGTTACCTTGAATACAGAAGGGGTGAATGTCGAAATTCCGTTTGAGTCGATCAAGGAAGAGAATCCGGATTTTCGCCTGGGGTTGATCCACGTTTATCCTTTCTTTGCTGCAGTGAAAGAGGACAGCATTCCCGGTTATATGTTCATTCCAGATGGTTCCGGAACCTTGATCAAATTTGCAGCTTCTACCAAGGCCAAGAAGATGTTCTATGGCAAGTATTACGGCGACGATCTGGGCATGATCGAAGAAATGCCATACGATTATTCGATCAACCCGGCATTCGAGATGTCGATCCCCGTAATTGGCATGGTACATGAAGAGAAAAAGAACGCCTATATTGCTGTGATTGAAAAAGGCGCATCTTACGGTGAGATCCAGGGGCATCCGGCCGGGATTATCACAAAATTTAACTTCATCTACAACACCTTTATCTACAACGAAAGCTACTTCCAGAAGACCAACCGCTCTGGGGCAGGGGTGACTGCCATCCAGGCCAACCCCAATTCATTTGATATCAAGATCCATTACCGCTTTTTGACCGGTGAAGATGCCGACTATGTTGGAATGGCAAAAAGCTACCAGAAATATTTGATCGATCAAGGGCTGCTCAACAAGGTGGAGGATGCGAACAAGGATATTGGGATCAGGTTGGAATTCCTGGGGGCTGAAAAGGAAAAGATTCTCTTGTGGTACCGCTCTATTCCAATGACCACAGTAGATCAGATGGAGAAGATCCTGGATGACCTGGGAATGCAGAATGTGGAGGTGGTATATTACGGATGGCAGCCTTACGGCGCTTCCAGCATGCCGCCGACCACCTTGAGCCTGGACGGAAGCCTGGGGAACCTGGATCAGTTGAAGAAGCTGGTGGATAAGATCATAGGGAGTGGAGGAAATTTCTCTCTGTATTATGATCCGCAAGCTGCGCTGGTGAACGACGAATCGGCATATAACGCTCGTAACGATCTGGCAATGTCGATCACTAAGGTCAACCTGATTGGCTTCAACGATAATAAGGTGAACTACTATCTTAACTATGACACGGTGAGCCGGCGCTATACCTCTCTGACCAGCGAAATCTTTTCCAGGCTCGGCAGCGGGGTTGCATTGGACCAGATTGGGTCCATGCTCTACAGCGATTTCAAAGCAGAGAATTTCCTTGATCGGGAAGATGCGGCCACAAAATATCAAGCTCTGGCGGGCAGCACTGCTGGGCGGAGGGCGTTTTACATGCCCAATGAATATATGTTTGGCTTAATGAGCGCTTATTTTGATATGCCAATCACTGATAGCCGATATATCTACACTACCGAAGTGGTGCCCTTCCTGGAGATCGTTTTTGCCGGATATATTCCCATGTATGCCCCGGTTTTGAACTTCTCCTCTGATCTGGAGGAAGACCTTCTGCGGCAGGTGGATTTTGGCGTGTATCCGTCTTACTTCCTCAGCCAGGAGGTGACCGCTAAGATCCTCAATACGGAGTCGAACTGGATCTATTCTTCCTCTTACGACCAGTGGGGAGACGAGGTTAAATCGACCTATCAATGGTTGAATGCGCTGCTTGCGCCGGTGAAGGGGCAGGCGGTCGTCGCCCGGGAACGTCTGGCTGAGGGGGTGTCGGCGACGACATATGCGAATGGGTATCAGATCATTGTCAATTACAATTCGGTACCTTATCAAGATGGCAACCTGGTAGTCAATGCCCGGGATGCTATGATCCGGGAGGTGCAACCGTGAATCTGGGAAAATTGCGCAGAAATGAAATGAAGCATAGCACGCGAGAAGCGCTGTACGGCTATGGCTTTGTGATGATCTGGATCATCGGATTCTTGGTATTCACCGCGATCCCACTGGTGCAAACTTTCCAGTTCAGCATGAACCAGGTAACTGTCAAGGCCAACGGCATCGACATGCAATTCGTGGAATGGGGAAATTACTCCAGAGCTTTGTTTACCGATCCGAATTTTATCGAGCTGTTGATCGGGTATTCGATTGAAACGATCGTCTCAGTGCCGATTGTGATCATTTTTTCTTTGATGATTGCCTTATTCTTGAACCTGAAATTCAGGTTCAAAGGGATCTTCCGGACGATCTTCTTCTTGCCGGTGGTGATCACCAGCGGGCCGGTGATTAAGGAGCTAACCGCCCAGGGCGCCACCTCGGTGCCGGGCATCGCCGGCTCGGCCGCAGTAACCCAGTTCCTGGCAGACTTGCCGAACGTTTTGCGCAGTCCAGTGCAATACCTGCTCACTTCTTTTGTCCTCATTTTGTGGTTCTCCGGCGTCCAGATCCTGATCTACCTGGCGAGCCTGCAAAAGATCGATAAGAGTGTCTATGAGGCGGCTGCGATTGATGGGGCTTCCGGCTGGGAGTCATTCTGGAAGATCACGCTGCCCGCGTTAAAGCCCACCACGCTGGTGGTGGCGATCTACACCGTGATCACATTGTCGCACTTCTCGGAAAATAAGGTGATCCAGTATATCTACAGCAAGACTTACGCCGTGGATGGCGGCATTGGCTACGCAAGCGCCATGTCCTTTCTTTACTTTGCAGTGTTGATATTGATCCTGGTCATCATTTATTGGCTGCTCACCTCTCGAGCCAAGAAGAAATATGACTAAAGGGAAAGGCTGCCTATGAACTGGTTCAATTGGGATCGCATTAAAAGCTTTTTCTTCGGAAATCGTACCAGCTACGGGCTGGTCTTCACGATCTGCCTGTATGTTTTATTGATCGCGATCGGTTTTGTCTATTTGTATCCGCTGCTCTTCATGTTTGTGACCAGTATGAAGACCCCCAGCGACCTGTTGAATCCCATGGTGCAATGGGTTCCCACGGAATTATATTGGGGAAACTATGAAAAGGCCTACCAGGTGCTGAATTACCCCAATACATTGATAAGCTCGATCCTCGTTAGTGTGATCCCATCCTTGATCCAGACCCTGGTATGCGCGGTGGTGGGGTATGGATTGGCGCGGTATCGTTTCCGGGGTAAGAACCTCATCATTGGTCTGATCCTGGCTACCTTCATCATCCCCGCCCAGAACACGGTCATTCCGCAGATGCTGGCATACAAAGAGCTGGGATTGCTGGGGAATATCTTTTCTTTGATCCTGCCGGCTGCCTTTGGACAGGGATTCCAGAGTGCCATCTTCATCCTGATCTTTTACCAGACCTTTATATCCATCCCCAAGGTTCTTGAGGAGGCCGCGCGCCTGGATGGGGCCACCGACCTGGAGATATTCTTTAAAATTGCATTGCCCGGTGCTATCCCGGCTGCAATCATCTCGATCATCTTCTCCGTGGTCTGGTATTGGAATGAAACTTACCTGACGGTCATCTTTCTGGAAGGCGGCATCCAGACTCTGCCGATGCAATTGTCGAAGTTCGTCCAGGCGTACGAGAACCTTTACCCGGCAGGCACGGTCAATATCTTTGACCGCCTGAATGAAGCAGTTAAGCTGAGCGGCACTTTCCTGAACATCCTGCCGCTATTGGTAATGTATTTCATTTTGCAGCGCTGGTTTGTGGAGTCTGTTGAAAGAGCAGGAATTACTGGTGAATAAACGAATCGCCTGGTTATTGATCTTTACCCTAATCTTCAGCGGCTGTGCTGCCCCCACAGCGGCAGTTCCTACTGCGACGAATGTTCCGCCGGTTGTGCCTACTGTAACTCCCACGGAAACGGTTGCGAACACCCCAACCCCCGCACCAACAACCACACCGGTTCCAGCGTCGATTGAAGAGATCATAGATTACGAAATGCGCGGCGCTTTCAACTTTTTCTGGGAGCAGGCCAATACTGACGAGGGCAGTCCCGGGTATGGGCTGATCCGTGACCGGTATCCGGGCTCGGAAGGCATTGCCAGCATGGCTTCCGTAGGTTATGGATTGACAGCCTACCCAATTGGCATTGAAAAGGGTTATATTACGTATGAACAGGGTTACGAGCGGGTCAGCAAGACCCTGGATACGCTGCTGGCGATGGACCGCGTGGAGGGCTTCTATTTCCACTTCGTGGATATCAAGAGCGGAAAACGAGCCTGGAACAGCGAAGTGTCCAGCATCGATTCCTCGATCTTATTGATGGGTGTGCTGACCGCAGGCGAGTACTTTGGCGGGGAGATTCAGGCCAAGGCCGAACAGATCTACGATGAGGTAAATTGGCCGTGGTTCCTGGATCCGAACCGCAATATGTTCTACATGGCTTACCGGCCGGGAGAGGGCTTTAGCGGTTATTGGGATTTTTATGCCGAGCAATTAATGATCTACATCCTGGCGGCTGCTTCCGATACGCATCCAGTGGATAGCATACCTTATTACACCTTTACCCGGCATTACGGGCGATTTGACAATGGGAATAAATTCATCCATTCCTGGTTTGGCTCGATCTTTACTTACCAGTTCACGCATGCCTGGATTGATTTCAGGGGATATACCGATGAAAAGGGCGTGAACTGGTATCAAAATTCCGTGGATGCAACCCTGGCGCAATATAATTTTGCCGTTGCAATGGATAAGAAATATGTCACTTTGGGACCGAACGCCTGGGGGCTTTCGGCCTGCGACGGTCCGGATGGTTACGGCGGATTATACGGCGCACCGCCTTCCGGGTATGATAATCAGGCGCATGTGATCGATGATACCATTCCGCCTTACGGTGCGATTGCTTCAATTATTTTTGTACCGGAACAGGCCCAGCAAGCCATGCAATATTATTACACTTTGGAGGATTTGAAAGGCAAGTACGGATTTGTGGACGCCTTTAACCTGCCGGAAGATTGGTTTGACGAGGATGTGCTTGGGATTGATAAAGGTGTCTCCCTGATGATGCTGTCCAATTATCAAGGCGACCTGGTGTATAAGATCACAATGAAAAACACCACTTTCCTGAAAGGGTTGGACCGCTTACAAATCAAGAAGAGTCCATAGGATCATTCATGACCACTATCAAAGATGTGGCTAAACATGCCGGGGTCAGTATCACAACAGCCTCTTACGCCCTTAATGAAACCGGGACGATCAGCGCTGCCACCCGCAAGCGCGTGCTGGAATCAGCCGAAGAGCTGAATTATCATCCCAACGCTTTTGCTCGAAATCTAAAGAAGGTCAAGACGCGCACGCTTGGGGTATTCATCTCCCGTTTTGGCGGTTCGTTCTATGAGGAGATCCTGGAAGGTATCCATGATGCGGTGCTTAAAACCGATTATGAGTTAATTGTTTGCCCAGAGACCCGCCTGGTACGGAAAATTCTTACCCACCGGCAGGTGGATGGTGCGATTGTTTTTGATTCGAAGATCTCCAGCGAAACACTGGTCAGGCTGGCTTCCAAATCCTTCCCAATCGTGGTGTTGGACCGGTTCCTGGACGTGGAATATTTGCTACCCCTGTTGATCGAAAATCAGCAAGGCACCAAAGAGGCCTTTTATCATCTTTACAACCAGGGTGCGCGGAAGATCTTCTTTGTCTCCGGCGCGGCGGATTCGTTTGATAACAAGGAGCGCATGACCGCTTTTCTGGATGAAGCGGTCAGGAATCACCTCACGGTGCGCTGTTTCAATGGCAATTTTACCGAGGAATCCGGCTATAATGCTGCTCTTGAAATCATCCGCTCCGGGGATCTTCCGGAGGCAGTCTACTGTGCTAATGACCAGATGGCAATCGGTTTTATCAAAGCCATGAAGGAAAATGGGCTTAAAGCGCCGGATAATATTGCCATTGTTGGCTTCGATGACATTCAAATAGCCCGGTATATGCAGCCTTCTCTTTCTACCATCGGGGCTTCTCGTTTCGCCTGGGGGCTGACGGCTGCCAATCAATTGATCGATTTCCTGGAAAACCAAAACCCTTTCCACCTCGTGCGCATTCCTACCCGGTTTATCCAGCGCGAATCATCCACCAAGCATCCCACTACTGCATCTCAATGATGATCGAGGTTTTATGGAACAAAAGAATATTTTGGAACAAGAACTAAAAGGTTCGGTGAATTTCTTTCTGGATTTCACCAATTTGGATCCAAACAGCATAGGATTTGGCCTGACAGTTGATTCCACAAAGAAACCCAAAGTAGCCTCTATTGCGTCATCTGGATTTGCCCTGAGCGCCTGGGTAATTGCTGCCGAGCGCGGTTTCCTCAGCCGCTCAGAAGCACTGCGCATCATCCGCGGAACGTTGCGCACCTTGCGCGATCATGCCAGCCATTACCGCGGCTTCTTTGCTCACTTTTTACAGATGGAGGACGGGGAACGGTTCAAACAATGTGAATTCTCGACCATTGATACAGCCTTATGCCTGAACGGCGTGATCACTGCCGCGGCATATTTTCAGGATGGTGAGATCACCGATATGGCAGAGAACTTGTTGGAGCGTGTGGACTGGGATTATTTTGTCTTCGAACGCGAGGGAAAAACGCTCCTCAGAATGGCATACAACCCCGACCGGCGCGGCGATTATGTGCGGGACGAACCCGGCTTTATTTCCCAATGGGATATGGCCGCCGAACAGCGCATGATGTATCTCCAGGCGGCCAGACAGGTGGAACCAGCCGTCGCTCGCGCATTGTATCACGGCTTCAGGCGCAATACCGGACTTTTCGATGGACAGGAGATCATCATTATCCCCGGAGGGAGCCTCTTTGCGTATCATTTTACGGAAGCCTGGCTGGATACAAGGTGCTATCTTGACCCGGATGGGGTGGATTGGTTTCAGAATTCCCGGCTGGCCGCGCTGGCCAACCGCAGTTACTGTATTGATCAAGGTAAGGTATTTAAGACCTTTCACGCCAATAGTTGGGGATTGAGCGCAGGCGACAGCCCGACTGGTTACCACGTTTATGGTGCTCCGCCTTCGCTGGAGAAACCTAACCCGGATGGCACTGTTTCGATCTATGCTGCCCTGTCGTGCCTGCCGTTCATCCCGGAGCAAACATTGGAAATGGTGGATTACCTTTTCCACAACCAGCCGGAGGCGTGGGGCAAATACGGCTTTTTTGACTCCTACAATCTGGATGTCACCCCGCCGTGGTACAGCCGGGGCTTGTACGGTATTGGAAAAGGCCCCTCGATGATTATGATCGAGAATTACTTAAGCCAATTGATCTGGAATACCTATACTTTCAGTCCGCGTATCCAGCAAGCGCTGGATATCCTGGGCTTTATCCGACGAAAAGGAGCGTCGCATGAATAAATTCTTCGCAAGAAACGGCCAGTTCTGGCTGAACGACCAGCCTTTGTTCATCCAGGCGGGCGAATTTCACTATTACCGCACTCCCAAGGATCAGTGGCGCCACCGCTTGGAATTGTTAAAAGGGGCGGGCTTTAACACCCTGGCGACTTATATTCCGTGGATCTGGCACCAGCTGCAGGAAGACGTCACTGACCTGGACGGGCACAGCCATCCGATGCGCGACCTGGCCGGATTTTTGGACTTGGCAACCGAGATGGGCTTTTATCTTATTCCCCGACCGGGACCTTATATCATGGCCGAGACCATCAACGAGGGTATTCCCCCGTGGGTGTTTAAGAATTATCCTCAGGTGGCCTTTACCAGCCAGGACGGCATAGCGCAGAACGTGGTCAGTTATCTGCACCCCGATTTCCTGGCCTGCGTGAAGAAATGGTACCGGGAGATCTTTGCTGTGCTCGCACCGCGCCAGATCACACGCGGTGGGAGGATCTTGATGGTCCAATTGGACAATGAGATGGGCATGATCGCCTGGGTACGGAATATTATGGATATCAACCCCGATACGCTGTCGCGTTTTGCAGCGTATTTACGGAAAATGTACGGGGCGGACCTGGCTGCCCGCTACCCAAGTGAGTCTCTAGAGGAATTTCTCAAGGAGAAAATTGCCCATCCGGAAGCATCCTGCGCGGCTGCGATTGTGGAGGATTACCGGCGTTTCTACCGCGAGTATTTGCGGGAGTATACGGAGTGGCTGTGGGCGGAGGCGAAAGCGCAGGGTCTGGAGGTGCCGCCGGTGATCAATATTCATGGATTTGCCAACGGCGGCAAGACCTTCCCGATCGGGATCTCCCAATTGATTTCGGTGATGGAGATGGATGGGCTACTCAGCGCTACGGATGTCTATCCGGGATTTATCGGGGAGGGCACCTATCACCAGTTATTGATGGTGAACGAGATGACCAAAGCGTTGGATAATCCTAACCAACCACTGTTCTCGATGGAATTCCAGGCTGGGGGGAACCAGGATTTTAGCAACGGGCAATCATCCCTGAATGATCTGCATACCCGGCTGTGTATCTCGACCGGTATGCGAGCCATCAATCATTACCTTTTCTGCGATGGGGAGAATGATCCTGTGCTTAGCCCCACCAGGCGGCATGATTGGGGGCATCCGGTGCGAAAGGACGGCTCGCTGCGCAGGCACTATCATCGATATCCCAGGCTTTCCAGGGTGCTGCAAGCTTATGGGAACGACCTTGTGCTTGCGCAACCGCGCACGGTCACCACCATTGGCTTTCTGCTGGATTATTTTATGACCGAGGTGAACAATCAATTTACCCAGGAAGCGACCAATATCATCACACACCAGCGCGAGACGGTTTTGTTTGATATGATCGGGCGGGGGTTGGCTTTGACCCATCGTCCATTCGATGCGGTGGAGATCAGCAAGAGCGAGATGGATGTTACGCGGATGCCGGTGTGTTGGGTGATGATGGAGAAACTGTGCAACGCAGCTACTCAGCGTAAATTGGTGCGTTACCTGGAAGATGGCGGGAAGCTGATCCTGGCGGGGCGCATCTGCAACGAAGAGTTTGATCATACTCCCTGCACGATCTTGCGAGATGCGTTGGGGATCAGTGAACGCAGCTGCGACACTCCATTTGAGCTGCGCAATATCCATGCATTTGATTACTGTAATATTCCAGTAACCTTTGTGGAGACATATACCGGCGTATTTGACGAAGTTTTTGCCAGGGACGAAGAGGGTGCAGTGATTGGGTTCGTCAAGAAGATAGGCAAGGGAAAGGTGATGATGTTTGGCGCAGCCCTGGGTGCATACACCCTGGATGATCTGGATGTGGTCAACCAGATGGCATTTAAAATGGAAATTCCACCGCTGTTCCAATTAAGCGATTGGCTGGATACCCGCCTTAGCCGAGGAGAGAATGGCAGTTTCCTTTTCGTCAGCAACTACCAGGATGATCCGATTGAAACGAGTGTGGCTTGCGATGGGCGCGAACTGTTTGCGGGAAAGCGCATTTCCCTGCCGGCGAGGAGCGGATTGATCCTGCCGCTAGATTGGCGGGTAAGACCAGGTGTATTGATCGATTATTCCACCGCAGAGATCGTTGAGGTCAGCGAGGAGGGCAAGAATTTGTTGATCAAAACACTCCAGACCGAGTTTACTGCTGAGCTAACCCTGACCGGGTACACCTGCAACGGAAGCGAGACAATCCGCCGGCATGCCGATACCCGACGGGTGCGGGTGAGCGGCCATGACGGTCTGATCGTATTAAGAAAAGAAGACTAACCCGCCGGGCTTAAAGGCGGAATTCTGCATCGAGTCCGGAGGCGCTGTTGGGAGCAATCCAAACCTGATAGCGCCCGGGCTCGGTGCCTTTGGTGCCATCGGCGCGGGTGAAGGCCAGTAATTCTTCGTCAATAGTGAATGTGACCCGTTTGGTCTCGCCGGGCTGAAGCTCTACGCGCTGGAAGCCCTTTAGCTCACGCACCGGGCGGGTGAGCGAACCGACGAGATCACGTACATACAACTGGGCCAATTCGGCGCCGGCGCGCTTGCCCGTGTTGGTGATCTCAGCGCTGACCTGGATGGAACCACGCAGCACCGGTTGGCTGAGTTGGAGATTGGCATACGAGAAAGCCGTGTAACCCAGGCCGTAACCGAAGGGGAAAAGCGGCGCCGTGGGGAGATCGAGATAGCGATGCTTGTAAACCCCTTCAACGTCCACCGGACGGCCGGAGTTCTTGTGGTTATAGTAGACGGGCACCTGCCCGGTGGCACGCGGAAAAGTGATTGGCAGGCGACCGGTGGGGGAGTAAGCCCCAAACAAGAGCTCACCGAGCGCTGCACCGCCCTCGATGCCCGGATGCCAGGCATACAGAACAGCATCGGCTTGTTCCACCTGGCGGGTGATCGCCAGCGGACGTCCGGCAAAGATAACCAGGATAACCGGCTTGCCCATTTGCGCCATGGCATCGATCAGATGCGCCTGAGCGGGCTGCAAATTCAGATCGCTCACGTTGCAATTCTCTCCCGAGCGGCGCGGGTGTTCGCCAAGGGTCAACACCACCGCATCTGCCTGCAGGGCAAAGAACATGGCATCCTCAATATCCTCCGCAAACCACAATTCCGCGTCCTTGGGGGCAGCTTCCTTGATGCCTTTCCACAACGGTTCTGCATCCTCGCTGTGGCCGTTGGGTGACCAGGTGCCAAATAATTCACCGCTGGCATGGACAAAATTGCCGGTCACCAGGATCTTGCGGCGGCCTTGCAGGGGCAAGATGCCGTCTTTGTTCTTGAGCAGCACCATGCATTCACGAGCAGCCTGGCGGGCCAGACGGCGCGATTCGGATGTCAATACAACGCGGGAATAGCGTTTCGGGTCAGTGAAGGGTTGATCGAACAGTCCGGCGCGGTGTTTGATGCGCAGGATGCGCAGCACAGCGGTATCAATATCCTCCATAGAAGTTGTTCCGCTGCGTACATTGGCAGCCAGGTTGTTCAGGAAGGCATTGCTGACCATATCCATATCCACACCGGCATGCAAGGCCAGGGCGGCAGCTTCAGCTTTATTCTCGGCCACCCCATGCGGGATCAATTCGCCGACCGATTCCCAATCGGAGACTACAAAACCATCGAAGCCCCATTCACCGCGCAGCACGTCGGTAAGCAAGCGGCGGTTGGCGGTAGCTGGGACGCCATTCAGATCAATAAAGGCCGACATCAAGGTGCCTACACCGGCGCGAACGGCGCTTTCAAAGGGTGGCAAGTAGATATCCCGCAAAGTGGGCTCGGAGATCTCACCGTTTTCATAATCACGGCCGCCTTCAGCGGAGCCGTAACCTACATAATGTTTGGCGCAAGCAACGATCTTGTCCGGCAAGGAAAGGTCGCTTCCCTGGAATCCTTTTACCAGGCTGGCGGCCAATTGCGCGCCGAGGAAAGGGTCTTCTCCATTGCCTTCGGCTACCCGGCCCCAACGAGGATCACGAGCGATATCCAGCATCGGCGCAAAGGTCCACTTGACTCCATCGGCACTCGCTTCCTGGGCTGCCACAGCGGCGCCATCTTCCACCAATTTGGGGTTGAAGGTGGCTGCCTGAGCCAAAGGAATGGGAAAAATGGTGCGGTAGCCATGGATCACGTCCCGCCCAAATACCAGCGGGATCCGCAGGCGGGATTCGAGAGCGATCTTTTGCAGGCGGTTGGTCTCCTCAGCGCCGATCGACTCGGACGCGCTTTGTCCGGTGAGGGCACCGGAAGCATTCAGTACGGAACCAGCCTGCCCCTGCCGAATTAAGTTTTCATTTATTTCGTCCCCGGCATTGGGTTGGTTCAACTGGCCGATCTTTTCTTCCAAAGACATCTGCGAAAGCAGGTAATTAATAAATTGTTCGGTTAATTCGCTCATTTTCCTATCCGCCGTTCTTAATCAGAATATGAATAGCTGGCCATGCGTCGGTAATGGCCTATTATATCGTATTCTTGTAGATTGTCAGGCCAGGCTCACGCGGATTTCTTCTGCCGCTTCTTCGCGATGATGGCATAGCAGTAAGGAAGTTGTGGATTGCTGTTTGCAATCATCTCAGGCAGTTCTGCCAGGAGGGCTTTCAACCGCTCGTCCTCGATCTTCATGCCCGGAATATCCGGCACAGTGGTGTTGTATTTGAGCCATTGTTCATGCAGACGCTTCTTTTCCGCTTCCGTAGTGACCTCGGCTGATTTTAACACCTTGAAATAACCGTGTTCCGTGAGAGCACGTTGAGCCTCTGCCAGGCTGTAAGTCCACGCCCACATCCACTGGTCGATAATATGGTCCAGCGGCTCGCCGCGCCAGGTGGGATGGGAATCAAAGGCAAACAGGAAGAGCATGCCCCCGGGTTTAAGGGCGTGAAAAATGCGGTAGATGGCGTGGTGGAGATCGATGGGATCCAGGTAAAGCATGGAATTCAAGGAACAGATGCCGTCATAGACATCCTCTTCGTCCACTTCGGTGGTTTCGCGATGAATAAAATTCAGCTCGGGAAAGTTCTTGCGGGCGAGGCGGATCATCTCGGGGGAAAGATCCGAGCCGGTCACGCGGAAGCCGTGTTCCAAAAGACGAGGAATGACCGGGGTGCCGTGTCCGCATCCGGCATCCATGATGTGTCCCCCTGGAGGAAGGCGGGTGAGCCATTCGTCAAAAACAGCAGTCAATGCGGGATTGTTGAAGTAATTTTCCTGGTAGTATTCGGATATCCGGTCATAAGCCTGCTGGTTCAAGGCGCGCACAAACGGCCAGTTGCTGGAGCCGGCGGGCAGTTTGGCCGGGTCGGGATGAATATCCTTTTTTGCGCGTAATATTTCATTGGAAAGATCGCGGATAAATTTGATCCCCTCTTTGTATGGAATGTAATTAATTTTGATATCTACGGTGCGGCTGCCCGGCGATTCCGCAGACATTACCGCGCCTACATCTGCTGAGATCACCAGATCATAGTAGGTGCGCATGCGTTTTTTGCCGCGCGAGAATTGGTCTTCATAAGATTCACGGCTGAGCACAATATGCGTTTCCGGCAGCATATCCCCAAAGCCTATACTGTCTCTCTTGCCTTTGCGAAAATCTTCCAGGCCGGATTTCAAGCCTTCGGCTGTGATTTCGTAGGATGCATGCAGGAAGGTGCGGGTATAAAAGATCTGGGCGCCATTGACAGAATAAATGATTTCCAGCCAGATATTGGCATGTGCTCCAAAGTTGGCCCCGCTGCCAATATTGAAACTCTGAGAAGGGGTACCCCCAAGTCCCCAAATACGCGCTTCAATTTGCTCAATAAATTCTTTTCGGGGCTCTTTATCTTTTGGTTGAAAGGGAAATTCCCGTCGAGAAAAACAGACCTTTGCCATGGTACCCTCCCTGATGTAGATAGATGGATAGAGCTATTGTAGCATACCCGGGTAAAAACGGAGATGAGCAGATGTTTGGAGAGAAGCGTCGAATAATTCAGACAGCTTTTCTGACGGGCACAGTCCGGTGTTACAGAATGTGACAAATATCATATTGACTCTGTCTCCAGGGCTTGTTATTATATTAACGCGCGTTAGTAACACGCGTTAATTCACCCGGAGAAATCCATGACCAAAAAAAGAGTGACCAGCCAGGATGTTGCGGAGCGAGCCGGTGTTTCCAGGACGACCGTTTCCTTCGTATTGAACAACGTGGAGGGCGTCCAGTTGAGTGCTGAAACGCGCCAGCGAGTGTTGGATGCTGCGCATGAATTGGGCTATATTCCCGATGCCGCTGCTCGTTCTTTGGTCAGCGGAAGAGCGGCCTCGATCGGATTGGTCATGTCCCGGTCGGCCAAGCAGATCGCATCTGATGCGTATCTAAGCCACATGTTGGACAGCCTGGTGCGCGAGGCCAATCGCAAGGGCCTGCGCCTGATGTTGGATATTCTTGAGGATGATACGATCGTTTCCCGCTGCCAGGATATTATTGGATCCAAGCGTTTGGACGGGGTGATCTATTCCGGTCCGCGTTTCCATGACGAAGCGTTGGAATTGTTCTCTACCCACAATTTTCCAACCGTTCTGATGGGACAATTCCCCGGCGGTTCGTTCTCCTGGGTTGATATTGATAATCGCGGCGCAGCATATTCTGCTACCCGTCATTTGATCCAACTGGGGCACCGGCAGATCGCCTGTATTACCAATGCTTCGATGGAATACACGGCGGCTGCTCAGCGCATGGCCGGTTATCAGGATGCTTTGCGGGAGGGCGGATTGACCTTTGACCCCGATTTGCTGCGCTGTGGAGATTTTGACTTTCGTTCAGGATACCAGCAGATGTCCAATCTGCTGCACAATTCAGGCAAGCGCCCCACCGCCGTCTTTGTAGCCAGCGACGTTCTTGCGGTGGGTGCGCTTTCGGCTTTACGTGAATTAAACCTGCGGGTTCCTCAAGATATTGCGATCGTGGGATTTGACGATATCCCCCTCGCATCTTACCTGGATCCCCCTCTGACAACCGTGCGCCTGCCCGTGAATGCACTGGTGGATGCAGCGGTAGAAATGCTGGTGCAACTCATCGAAGGACAAACCCCCGAGCCCGCTCACCTGTTATTGGATACTGAACTGGTGATCCGCCGTTCGTGTGGGGCCAACGCGACTCAGTCCTGACCCACGTGTAAATAATCCTCTGGCCACCTTTCATAATTATGTTTTTGGGCGCCGGCCCTGCCGGAGGATATTTTATTCCCATTTCCAGGAGGAAGTAAGATGAAAGACCGTTTGTTCACTGTAATTAGCTTGTTGGTCATCGTTTCGATGGCCCTGGCTGCTTGCGCGCCTGCAACGGCTACGCCGACCGCGGCGCCTACCTCGGCTCCCAAGCCGACCGCTACGGTTCAGACTGGCCCTGTGATCGACTGCATGGGAGCAGCGGCGGGGGACAAAGTGACCCTGATGTACCAGTGGTCAGGGGCCGAAGAGGAAAAGATCAACGCGATCTTGAAACCGTTGGTGGACCAATGCGGGATCGAGATCGTGGCGGAATCGACCCGCGATGCAGCTGTGCTGGACACGCGGGTGAAATCGACCCCGCCGGATGTGCTGTTCTGGCCGACCACGGCTCCGTTGACGCTGTACACGGACAAGTTGGTGGACCTGGGGACGCTGGGGGGAGACGCTGCCAACTATGCAGATTATTGGAAGACACTGGGCAGCGTGGACGGCAAGTGGCTGGCAGTGCCGGTGAAGGCTGATATCAAGTCGATCGTGTGGTACAGCCCGGTGCAGTTCGAGGCTTTCGGGTACACGGTGCCGACGACGTTCGAAGAGCTGGACGCGCTGGTGGAGAAGATGGTTGCAGACGGGAACATTCCCTGGTCGATGGGGATGGAGAGTGGAGCAGCCACAGGTTGGACGGGGTCGGACTTCATCCAGGACCTTTTGCTGGCGCAGCAGGGGCCGGAATATGTGATGAAGCTGATCTCTGGTGAGATCGCCTATGATGACGCGGGTGTGGTGCAGGCTTACCAGACCTATGCGAAGTGGGCCTCGTCGGACAAATACACGGTGGGTGGAGCGACCGGGACGGTCTCGACGCCCTTCCTGGATGCGATCTACAAAGTGTTCTCGGATCCTGCGGAAGCGATGATGGTGAAGCAGTCCGGGTTTGCGGGCGGGGAAGTGGCCAAGAAATTCCCGAGCCTGGTGTACGGGACGGACTATGACTTCTTCGCCTTCCCTGGCGCGAAGGGGATGCAGGGTGGGGCGGACTACATGATGGCCTTTGGCACCACCCCGGCCTCGAAGGCAGTGGTGGCCTATCTGACCGGTGAAGCAGGCGCGACGAATTGGGCTGCGGCAGGTTTTGACCTCTCGCCCAACAAGCTGGCGGAAGGCAAGTACGCGGATGCGCAGTTGGCCAAGAAAGCGGCCGCACTGGCTGCCGCGGCGGGCTTCACTCCCGACCTGGGCGACACCATCCCGGCTCCCTTTGGTGAAGCTGAGTGGAAGGCCATTGTGGATGTCGTGCAAGGCGCGGATGCCGCTACTGCTCTCAAAGGTGCTGCCCGTGCTCAGAAAGAAGCCTTGGGACTGATCAGTGCACCCATGATCGACTGCATGGGAGCAGCGACGGGGGATAAAGTGACCCTGATGTACCAGTGGTCAGGGGCTGAAGAGGAAAAGATCAACGCGATCTTGAAACCGTTGGTGGACCAATGCGGGATCGAGATCGTGGCGGAATCGACCCGCGATGCAGCTGTGCTGGACACGCGGGTGAAATCGACCCCGCCGGATGTGCTGTTCTGGCCGACCACGGCTCCGTTGACGCTGTACACGGACAAGTTGGTGGACCTGGGGACGCTGGGGGGAGACGCTGCCAACTATGCAGATTATTGGAAGACACTGGGCAGCGTGGACGGCAAGTGGCTGGCAGTGCCGGTGAAGGCTGATATCAAGTCGATCGTGTGGTACAGCCCGGTGCAGTTCGAGGCTTTCGGGTACACGGTGCCGACGACGTTCGAAGAGCTGGACGCGCTGGTGGAGAAGATGGTTGCAGACGGGAACATTCCCTGGTCGATGGGGATGGAGAGTGGAGCAGCCACAGGTTGGACGGGGTCGGACTTCATCCAGGACCTTTTGCTGGCGCAGCAGGGGCCGGAATATGTGATGAAGCTGATCTCTGGTGAGATCGCCTATGATGACGCGGGTGTGGTGCAGGCTTACCAGACCTATGCGAAGTGGGCCTCGTCGGACAAATACACGGTGGGTGGAGCGACCGGGACGGTCTCGACGCCCTTCCTGGATGCGATCTACAAAGTGTTCTCGGATCCTGCGGAAGCGATGATGGTGAAGCAGTCCGGGTTTGCGGGCGGGGAAGTGGCCAAGAAATTCCCGAGCCTGGTGTACGGGACGGACTATGACTTCTTCGCCTTCCCTGGCGCGAAGGGGATGCAGGGTGGGGCGGACTACATGATGGCCTTTGGCACCACCCCGGCCTCGAAGGCAGTGGTGGCCTATCTGACCGGTGAAGCAGGCGCGACGAATTGGGCTGCGGCAGGTTTTGACCTCTCGCCCAACAAGCTGGCGGAAGGCAAGTACGCGGATGCGCAGTTGGCCAAGAAAGCGGCCGCACTGGCTGCCGCGGCGGGCTTCACTCCCGACCTGGGCGACACCATCCCGGCTCCTTTCGGTGAAGCTGAGTGGAAGGCCATTGTGGATGTCGTGCAAGGCAAAGATGTTGCAACTGCTTTGGCAGCCGTTGCAACCGCTCAGAAAGAAGCTTTAAAGCCGTAATTTCCTGGTGGTAAGCAGGTAGGGTTTGGGTGTCCCTCCCCGGTCAGGTAGCTCCTGGCGGGGGAGGGCACCAACCGGGGTGCCTGGCGCCCCATCTTCTAAAAGAGAGGAAGACGAGCGATGAAAAGTGCACCTTCTATTTTGAAACAGGGGCGTTGGGCGCCCTGGTTGTACTTGCTTCCGGCTTTGTTGATCATGGGAGTATTCATCGTCTACCCAATGATCAATACCTTTGTGTTAAGTTTTATGGACAAGACAGGCATGCAATCTGCCGCAGCAAGTTGTGCAGTAGGGGAGCCGTGCTGGGGTGCGTTTGAGAACTATCGTTATGCTTTGACCAATCCTGAAATGGTCACAGCTCTGCGGAACAATGCTTTGTGGCTGGTGTTGATGGTTCCGGGAGTGGTGATCGTAGGGTTGTTGTTTGCGGTGCTGGCTGACCGCGTTCGCTATGAAGCGGTGGCAAAGGCCATTCTTTTCATGCCGATGGCGATCTCTTTTATTGGTGCAGGCATTATCTGGCGCTTCATGTACTATATTGAAACCGGTTCCGGTCAACAGATCGGTCTTTTGAATGCGATGATCGTCGCTTTTGGCGGCCAACCGGTGGCCTGGTTGAGCAATCCTTCCATTAATAATTATGCCTTGATGATCGTTGGGGTTTGGCTATGGGCCGGCTTTTGTATGACGGTCCTTTCCGCTGCGATCAAGGCTGTCCCGGCTGAGATCCTGGAGGCAGCGCGGGTAGACGGCGCCAATGAATGGCAGGTCTTTATGCAGGTGATGGTTCCAGCCATCAGTCCGACGTTGATCGTGGTCACGACCACCATGGTGATCAATGTGTTGAAGATCTTTGATATTGTATTTGTCATGACGGGCGGTAACTTTGGCACCGAGGTGATCGCCAACCGCATGTTCAAGTTGATCGTGACCGACACCGGGCGTTCCATGGCGATCGCTGTTTTGCTGGTGGTGCTGACCATCCCGGTGATGATCTTCAATATCTACCGTTTTCGTAAGGAGGAGGCGTCCCGATGAAACCATTTGCCCGATTCAGCAGGATCCTTGGACGCATTCCGCTCCATTTCGTTTTGATCTTTATTTGCGTTTTATGGCTTCTACCCACCCTGGGTTTGTTTGTCACTTCTTTCCGCGCCCGTGAAGATGTGCGCACCAGCGGCTGGTGGACGGCCTTCGTCCCCCGCTCCGTGGTGGGGCAATCCCAATATGAGACGTATTGTTCATCCTGCCATGGTGCCGACGGCAAAGCGATCTTGCAGGCCGATCTGAGCGATCCGGTATTGGTCGAAAAATATCCGCGCTCCAATCGTCTGTTGGCTGTGCTGCGTAAAGAGATCAACGGCGCGCCGCACCTCACTTCGCCTGCCTTGCCAGAAGATCCCAACCTGGCCATGCAAGAATTGTCTGAAATTCTCAGCTATATGCGTACCCTCTCCGGCACCGCCGCCGAGCAGACTGGATTTACCCTCGGCAACTACACGGATGCATTGGTGGGCTATAAAGGGACACAGGATTACATCACCGACTGTCAGCAGGGGGTGGAAAGCACCCTGACCAAGTTTAACTGCAATGTATCTGACCTGGTTAATGATGAAGGTATGGGGCGAGCTTTTATTAATACTCTCCTGGTGGCAATTCCCTCGACTTTCTTGCCGGTCTTTTTTGCTGCGCTGGCAGCTTATGCCTTCTCATGGATGGATTTCCGCGGCCGCACAGTGCTGTTTGCGCTGCTGGTTGGCCTGCAGATCATCCCACTGCAGATGACCCTGGTACCGATTGCACGCATGTACGCCGACCTGGGGATGGAGGGAACCTTTGTGGGTATCTGGTTATTCCACACCGGTTTTGGCTTACCTTACGCGATCTATTTGCTGCGCAATTTCCTCAGCGGCCTGCCGCGCGAGATGTTTGAATCCGCCTACCTGGATGGGGCCAATCACTGGACTGCTTTCCGCCGACTGGCTATTCCGCTCACCATTCCGGCCATTGCTTCCTTATCCATATTCCAATTCTTATGGATCTGGAACGACTTCCTGGTAGCGAAGATCTTCCTTTCCAATAACCCCGTCCTGACCGTGCAGATCACCAATCTGATCGATGCGCGCGGCGGCAACTGGCACATTATGACCGGGGCGGCTTTCCTCTCCTTTATTGTGCCGATGTTTGTCTTCTTCCGCTTCCAACGTTATTTCGTGCGCGGAATGCTGGCCGGTTCGGTCAAAGGTTAGCTTTTGTCCTTTGTTGAGTAAATAGAAAATCCAGGGCGCCTTGTGCAGCCCTTAGTTCAACCTGGAAAAAATGATGAATAATGACACTTTGTGGTATCAGAATGCAGTATTTTATCAAATTTACCCGCGCGCCTATAAAGATAGCAACGGAGATGGGCGCGGCGACCTGGGTGGGATCATCCAAAAATTGGATTATTTACAGGACTTGGGAATCGATTGTGTCTGGCTGATGCCGTTGTACCCTTCCCCACTCAAGGATGACGGATATGACATTTCCGATTTTTACGGCATCCATCCCAATTACGGCTCGCTGGAGATGTTCAAAGAACTGCTCCAGCAGGCGCATTCGCGCGGGATCCGGGTAGTGATCGATATGGTTCTCAACCACACCTCGGACCAGCATGCCTGGTTCCAGCAGGCGCGTTCCAGCCGCACCTCTCCTTACCGTGATTATTATGTATGGAGTGACAACCCTGACAAATACGGCGACGCACGGATCATCTTCTTGGATACTGAAAAATCTAACTGGAGCTGGGATGAACAAGCCGGACAGTATTACTGGCACCGTTTCTACGCCAGCCAACCTGATCTGAATTACGACAATCCGCAGGTTCAGGAAGAAATGCGCCAGGTGATGCGCTATTGGCTGGAAATGGGGGTGGATGGATTCCGGGTAGATGCGGTGCCGTATCTGTATGAACGCGAAGGCACCAACTGCGAGAATTTGCCTGAAACTCACGCCTACCTGAAAACCTTGCGCAGCCTGGTGAACGAATATCCAGGGAGGATCTTGTTGTGCGAGGCCAACCAATGGCCGGAAGATGTTCGTCCTTATTTCGGTGATGGCGATGAATTTCACATGGGCTTTCACTTTCCGCTCATGCCGCGCATCTTCATGGCGCTGCGCCAGGGGCGGCGTGATTCGCTAGAATGGGTATTAAAACGCACCCCGCCCATTCCGGATGGCTGCCAATGGTGTACCTTTCTCCGCAACCATGACGAATTAACCCTGGAGATGGTCACTGAGGAGGAGCGCCAATGGATGTGGCGTGAGTACGCGCCCCTGCCGCGCATGCGCATCAATCTGGGCATCCGCCGCCGGTTGGCGCCGCTGCTGGACAACGACCGGCGCAAGATCGAATTGGCTTATTCTTTGCTCTTCACCCTGCCTGGAGCGCCGATCATTTATTACGGCGACGAAATTGGCATGGGCGACCGGATCAGCCTGCCCGACCGCAACGGAGTACGCACGCCCATGCAATGGGAGGCGGGTTGTACGGCGGGCTTTTCGCCTGCACCGCTGGAAAAATTGTATGCCTGGCCTCCCGTCGATGAACAATTTTCGCCGAGGAAGATAAATGTACAGAATCAAATTGCAGATCCCGGCTCGCTGCTCAACCGTTTGCGCCGGTTTATTGCGGCACGTAAACAGACCGATGCATTTGCTCGCGGCAGTATGGAATGGCTGGCCGATCTTCCCGCCGGCGCAGCAGGTTATACCCGCTGCTGGGGAGAGGAAAGGATCCTGGTGGCAAACAACCTTACTGAGCAACCATTGAACATTCCGCTTGGGAACGGGACATGGTCAAATCTGCTTGATCCGGAAATTCATTATCAAGGAAATATATCCTTGGCCGCTTATGGTTATGCCTGGCTAATGCACCAGAAGGATCATTAAGGAGCTGGTCAGGCAAGCCATTGTGCAAGATCCATGCAGGTAATTCCTGAATAATCCGGCAGGGGGTCTTTCTCCAGGGGGATGCCGTAATGAACATAATTTGGACTCTTGCAGAGAATTGCGGAAAAAAGCCGGTCATGCTAAACTGAAAGCAATCACTTGCAATTGGCGGAGGCAGCATGGAGGAATTGCGCGAACGGATCATCCAGGCCGCGGCACAGCAGTTTGCCCAACATGGTTATGAAGGCGCTACCACGCGCCTGATCGCTGTGGCGGCCCAGGTGAATGAGGTGACCATTTTCCGCCAGTTCGGCAACAAGGAAAACCTGTTCATGGAGGCGGTAGAGCGTTATTTGCTGCCGCCTGGTCTGGATTCGGTATTGAAAGGACCCCTGACTGGAGATACTCGTCAGGATTTACTGCTGGTGGCGCGCTTTTATCTGTCTGCCGTGCTGAAGAACCGGCGCGCGGTGCTGATGATCTATACCGAAGCGCAGCGTTCGGTGGAAGTGCGCCGTTTTGTGGCTCGCAGCGCCCAGCGCCAGCGTCAATTGCTGGGAAGCTATCTGCGCCAGCAGGTTGAATTGAGTGGGGTGCGCAAGCTACCTGACCCGGAATTGGCGGCGCACGCCTTCCTGGGAATGCTGTTGTCGTATGCCTTAAACCAGATCGTGCTGGAAGAGATTACCCCACCCAAACCGGTGGATGAAGTGGCCGGTCAGGTGGTGGAATTATTCCTGGAAGGGATCATGGAGCGGGAAAAAACCTAGAGCCGTGCCCACAGCACGGCGTCTGACCCGTATGGTTCCCAAACCACATCGCGCAGTTGGGGGAGGGGAAAGGCCAGTCCTTCGGTAGCATTCAATCCGTTGAGCCAGCGTGGAGCAATGGTGATTACCAGCAGCTCCACCAGCCCGGCTTCGAGGAAACTCCGGATAACTTGTGCACCCCCCTCGACCATCAAAGTAACGATTCCGTTTTCGTATAGCCGATTCAGGGCGGAGTGCAGATCCAGCCGCCCATTCGGGGTCGTTTCAGTCTGGATAATGCGTACTCCCAGTTCTTCAAACACAGTCCGTTGGGCTGTGGAGGCATCCGGTCCGCATAGAACCCAGGGTTGGTTGTCTTGTTTATGGAAAATGCGGGCCTGCAAAGGTGCGCGTAACTGCCCGTCCAGGATTACCGGACGGGGATCAGGGCCTTGGGCATAACGCACGGTCAGCAGAGGGTCATCCGCCTGGACGGTGCCAACCCCAACCAGGATGGCCTGGTGTGCGGCGCGCAATTGGTGGGTCAGGCGGCGGGATTCATCCCCACTGAGGCGTGTTCTTTCCCCGGGGGCGGCGCTCAAGCTGCCGTCTAACGATTGGGCATAGCTGAGCGTCACCCACGGGCGGCGATGTTCCCGGCTAAAAGCAGCTGCCTCTGCCAGGTAATCGTCAATTCTCGACATTGCCAAAGCCGCGCTGGCGCATGGCGGGCATCAACCCGATTGCGCCAAACAGCTCGCTAGGAAGCTGGTGGTGCATGCGCTCCACTTTGGTCTTGAGATATTGGGCATTGTCGGCGTAAATGGTGGTGATCGATTCCACCCGCTCGGTGATCTTGACTCCCAGCTCTTCCAGCTTAATGATCTTATCCGGGTTGTTGGTGAGCAGGCGCACCGAACGAATGCCCAGCTCCTCCAGAATGGCGGCAGCCATGTGATAATCACGGCTGTCAGCTTGATGGCCGAGGGCCAGGTTGGCATCCACGGTGTCCAGCCCATCATCCTGCAGGTTGTAGGCTTTTAATTTCTCAGCCAGGCCAATCCCGCGCCCTTCCTGGCGTAGGTAGATCACCGCGCCGCGGCCTTCTTTGGCGACGCGCGCCAGGGCATCCTGCAACTGCTCGCCACAGTCGCAGCGATGTGAGCCAAGCACATCCCCGGTGAAACACTCGGAATGGACGCGCACCAGCACATTCTCCTGGTCGTAAACATCCCCGTAGACGAACGCCAAATGTTCCTTGTCGTCATGATTGTTGCAATACAGGCATAACTGGAATTCACCCACGCTGGTTGGGATGCGAGCGCAAACTTCGCGCGAGATTTCAAGAGGTTCTGTCATGGTATTCTCCTGTGAAATGATTTGTTTATACGGCAGGGGTGATCTCTACGAACACCCGGCGTGCTTTACGCAAGCGGCCCAGCCATCCAAAAATGCGAATCATAAAGCCGTATTTGGCGGAAAAAGACGCCTGAATCGGGGCATATTCCTGTTCTTCTATCAGGCGCGCCTGTCCGGCAAAGCTTTTTCCCAGAATTTGACCGCTGGAAGTGCATGGCGCAATGGTCACTTGTGGGGTGTGGCGAATCCTTTTTATCTTACCGCTGTTGGCTTCAGTGTACAAGTATATTCTTTCGTCTTTTGTGGTAAACCAGACCGGCGTGGTCACGGCATTGCCGTTCCTGCGGGTGGTGGTCAGGGCCATGTACTGGTGTCCTTCAAGAATTTTCATAGCTTCTGTCATTGGTCATTCTCCAGTCGATCATTTTAAGATATATTTTACCCGAAAAGTATAGGAATTACATTAATATCCTAAAATTCCCCGACTTTCTTAAAAGGCGGGTTTGCCAGTAACAAAATGAGCGATCTTTGAATCGCCCATTCAAAACCAGGTGTGCTTTTGTTTCTTCGCGGGAATACTTTCTTGAAAGGGCGCGAAGCATCTTTGGAGCGGAGAGGGCGGGATTCGAACCCGCGATACCTTTCGGTATATGCGCTTTCCAGACGCACGCCATAGGCCAACTAGGCGACCTCTCCAGGGTGCCGCTTCTTGCGGCGCGCGAAATTATACCACAAAATTTTCAGCCTTGACATTCCTTCGGGTTGTCCTTATAATGACTCTAACAATTTTAAAAAGATCAGGCCAGAAGGAGTAAGCCGCTGGAACGCTGACAGAGAAGGAGGTGCAAGCTGAGAGCCTCCCAAGCTGGACCGGGCTGAAGTCGTTTGGCGAAACTGCCGAAGAAATCCGCATGGAGAGTAGAACGGCACGGGTGAGCCCGTTAGCGCGAGGCCCGGATGATCGTCTGGGTAGGAGAGCACCAACCTGTGTTGGTGAATCGAGGTGGTACCGCGGAAGAGCCCCTTTCGTCCTCATGGATGAAAGGGCGTTTTGTTTAACAGGAGTGCACCATGACAGATCTACCCAAAGCCTATGATTTTGCTGCCACCGAGCAGCGCCTGTACCAGTGGTGGGTGTCGGCTGGATACTTCAAGCCGTCCAACGACCCCAACAAAGCGGGACATGATCCCTCGCGCAAGCCCTTTGTAATTTCCATCCCGCCGCCCAACGTGACCGGTGAACTGCATCTGGGACATGTCCTCTTTGTGGCGATGGAAGATCTGATGATCCGCTATCACCGCATGAAGGGTGAGCCGACCCTCTGGGTGCCCGGCACCGACCACGCCGGGATCGCCACGCAGTTGCAGGTAGAGAAGATGCTGGCCAAGGAAGGCCTGCGCCGTGACCAGATTGGGCGCGAGGAATTCCTGCGCCGCACCTGGGATTGGAAGAAGAAATACGGCGGCATCATCACCAAACAGATCCGCCGCCTGGGCGCCTCCTGCGATTGGGACCGCGAGCGCTTCACTTTTGATGAAGGATTATCGCGGGCGGTGCGCGAATCCTTCGTGCGCCTGTACGAGAAGGGCTTGATCTACCGCGGCCAGCGCATGATCAACTGGTCGCCGGGATTGAAAACGGCTGTCTCGGATGTGGAAGTGGAATACTCTCAGGAGAACGGCTTCCTGTACTACTTCAAATACATGCTGGCCGACGGCTCCGGCGATTATATCCCCGTGGCAACCACCCGCCCCGAAACGATCCTGGGCGATTCGGCCGTGGCGGTGCATCCGGAGGATGAGCGCTATACCCGCTTCGTGGGGAAAAGCGTGCTGGTGCCAATGCTCAACCGCGCCATCCCGGTCATTGCCGATCCGTATGTGACGCGCGAGTTTGGCACCGGGGCATTGAAGATCACCCCGGCCCACGACCCGAACGATTATACGATTGGCGAGAAGCATAACCTGGCCTTCATTAATATTATGACCACTGAAGCTCACATTAATGAAAACGGTGGCCCTTATGCTGGAATGGAACGCTTTGCCTGCCGCAAGAAGATCTGGAAAGATATGCGCGCGGCCGGGTTGGTGATCAAAGAAGAGCCTTATCTGCTCAACGTGCCCCGCTCCCAGCGTGGTGGTGAGATCATTGAGCCGTTGATCTCCACGCAGTGGTTTGTGCGCATCAAGCCGCTGGCCGAGGCCGCCTTGCAGGCGGTGAGGGATGGGCGCATTCGCATTGTGCCAGACCGTTTTACCAAGGTCTACTACAACTGGATGGAAAATATCGAGGATTGGTGCATCAGCCGCCAGTTGTGGTGGGGACACCGCATCCCGGTTTGGTACTGCTCCGACTGCGGCGAGAAGACTGTAGCTCGCCAGGACCCGACCGAATGCCATGCCTGCCACAGCAAGAACATCCACCAGGATGAAGATGTGCTGGATACCTGGTTCTCCTCCGCGTTATGGCCGTTCTCAACCCTGGGTTGGCCGGACGAGACCCCCGACCTGAAATATTTCTATCCCACCTCGATCCTGGAGACCGGGTACGATATCCTGTTCTTCTGGGTGGCGCGCATGATCATGTCCGGGCTGGAATATACCGGCGACGTGCCTTTCCATACCGTGTACCTGCATGGGTTGCTGAGAGACGAACACGGGCAAAAGATGAGCAAATCCAAGGGCAACATGATCGATCCGCTGCCGCTGATCGAGCAGATGGGCGCCGATGCACTGCGCTTCACGGTGCTGGTGGGCTCCACACCCGGCAATGATACCAACGTGGGTGTGAAGAAGGTTGAAGCCAACCGCAACTTCATGAATAAGATCTGGAATGCCGGACGTTTTGTGCTGGCTGCAGTCCAGCAGGCACCGGTTGAGCCAACAGCAGACCCGGACTGGACCCTGGCCGATTCTTGGATCTGGGCGCGCCTGCAAGCCGTGGTGCGCGGCGCGAATGAGCTGTTTGATTCGCACCAGTACGGAGAGGCCGGGCGTCAAATCTACGAATTCTTCTGGGGTGAATTTGCCGACTGGTATTTGGAGATTGCCAAGCAGCAATTGAACGAAGGCGGTGACCGGGCATTCTATACGGCTTACACGCTCACCCGTGTTCTGGATACCTGTCTGCGCTTACTGCATCCCTTCGTCCCCTTCATCACCGAAGAGGTGTGGGGATACCTCAAGCAGGCGGCCGCGGAACGTTCGCCCCGCCTGGCTCCCAAGGGAGGATGGGAAGAGGCGCTAATCATAGCTGCATGGCCGGAGTCAAAAGCGCCGGAAGGTTGGGAAGAACAGAAGGTGGCCGAGTTCAACTTGGTGCAGGAAGTGGTGCGTTCCATCCGCAACTTGCGCACCGAAAAACAGGTGCCGCCTGGTAAGCGGATCGCTGCCACCATCCTGGCCGGCGAACGGCTGCCTATCCTTCAAGCGCAGGCACGTACCTTGTGCAGCCTGGCCCAGTTGGAACCGGCCGGATTGGCCCTGGCGGCGGCGTTGCCCGAAAAACCGCAAAACCAGATCAGCGCGGTGGTGCAGGGGGTGGAGATTTTCTTGCCCCTGGCCGAGCTGGTGGATGCGGGCGCCGAGCGCGCCCGCCTGGAAAAAGACCTGGCCGAGGTGGAAAGCCAGGTCGCAAGGCTGGAGAAATTACTATCCTCCGATTTTGTCAATAAAGCCCCCGCGGCGGTGATCGAGAAAGAACGCCAGAAACTGGCGACTTACAAGGAAACAGCCGCCAAATTACAGGCACAGTTGGGATAATAAAAGAACAAGAGACGAGCTACTCCCGTCTCTTGTTCTTTAACCGATTTTATTCTTCCGGCGGGCTAACAATGAAATCGTCAAAGTCTACCACCACGTTCAGGTCGTAGAATGCGGAAGCTGAAAGACCCACTTTTCCGCTTTTCAACCATCCGTCGGTGGTATTGACCCGCTCTACGCCATTAATATAAAGGATCAGCCGATCATCCTGACAGATTGCCCGGTAGGAATTTGTTGCCAGGCCGTAGTTTAATTCGGTGCTCATTCCGCTGTCCAAGAGCAGATAACCTTTATTGAAGCGGTACACAGTTACCAGACGGGCGCTGCTGATATTGAATTCGTACCAGGTTGGGTTGCCTTTTTCATCCTCGCTATAACGGCAAATGATGCTGATGGCGTTATCGAATGCTCCCTTATTTTCGGCAGTTACATCGATCTGTACATCTTCCGTGTCGATCTCATCATAGATCATATAGGCATAGGTGTTCTTCCCGGTGATTGTGATCTCCATAGTCCCATTATTAATCTCGTTTTTAACCGAGTTCCGATTGCTGCCGGGGATGACGAAACCCTGCCAGTGTTTGAGATCCAGGAGCGTACCAAAGGCAATCTTTGTATAGGGAGTGCCGCTGCATTCCAGGGCTGATCCATTGATGGTTCCCTTGCAGGTTTGCGTACCGACAACTTTTTGAGTATCGGCATTAAAAACCGGGCGCACGACCAAGATATCTACTTCGTTACCCTTGCCAATATCCCCGCGCAGCGCCGAGCAGTATTCTTTCATGGTGCCGTCTTGGGCCAATCCATCTTCCTGGGCCAGCTCTTCCAAAGCTTGCATGGAAATCTTTCCATCCTGAGGCACACTATTCCCCAGCAGGAAGATAATGTCACCGGCCAACAAACCGACACGCGAGGCCTTGGTCCCGTTACGCACGGATGTGACCATTACGCCCCCGTATTCCCAACCTTCTTCAGCCATGTCTGCAAGGGCAATCCCGCTGATGCCCATATCATCCGCTTCGTGTTTTTCCAAGAGCGGATAGATCTCGTCCACAGTAGCTTTACTGATGGCCAGATTCTGGTCGGTCACGGAATTCGCGCCGAAGTTGATTCCCACCAGGAAACCATTCTCGTCCACCAATGGTCCCCCGGAACTGCCGGGGTTGATCTTGGCGGTGTGTTCGATCACCGACTGCACCGATGCCCAGGCGGTATCGCCTTGACCAGCATCTTTGGAGATGATTCCGTCCGTCAGGGTATAATCTTCACTGCCGGGGAAGCCGGCCGCATAGACCTTGTCGCCGATCTCCAACGGGGCCTCACGCCAGGAAAGGTATGGAAAGGGGCCCTCATCGTCGATCTTGACAAGGGCCAGGTCGGCACATTCGGACACTCCCAACACCTTGGCAGCGAAAGTGTCTGTGGTGCCGTCATCGCGCCAGACCCAAACTTTCAATTCCTTGGCACCAGCGACAACGTGGTTGTTGGTCAGAACCAGGCCGGATGGATCGATGATCGCTCCTGATCCATATCCTACACCTTCGCTTAAATTCGTTTCCAGCTCTGGCAGGCCGGATGCCTCGATCCGCACAGTGGCTTTGCGTACATCCTTGACCGTGTACACATAGGCCGGGGTAGCGGTGGGCTCCGGGGTGGGGGTCTGAGTTGGAAGGGGGGTGACCGTTGCTGAAGGAACAGCAGTGGCGGTGGGCTGGGCGGTGCAGCCCGTTGCCAGGAGTGCCTGGGCAAACAGAATGAATGCCAGGATCGTGGCAAACAAATTATGGGAATGTTTCATTGGAGCTCCTTTGCGATATGGAATGGATAATAATCGTGTTATCCCCCTGGCTTGAGAAGTGGCATACCGGTAAAATTGGGAGTAGTATTATTATAGTGAAATTACCGAGCAAGGCAAACAGAAAACTGGTACAAATTCCAAATTCGGAGGCAAAAAATGGTACGTGTTGGATATATTGGTCTGGGGTTGATGGGCAAATCGATCGCGCGGAATATCCTCAAAGCGGGCTTTCCGCTGGTGGTGCACAACCGCAGCCGCGCGGCGGTGGATGAATTGGTGGCTGAGGGGGCGGTGGCTGCCTTTGGCCCAGCCGAAGTGGCGCACCAGGTGGATGTGATCTTCACCAACCTGCCCGATTCGCCGGATGTGGAACAGGTGGCACTCGGTCCGGGTGGGGTGATCGAAGGCGCGCACAAGGGATTGATCTTTGTCGATAATTCGACCATCAAACCCGTTTCGGCACGTCATATTGCCCAGGTGTTGGGCGAAAAAGGCGTGTTATGTCTGGATGCACCAGTCAGCGGCGGAGATATCGGCGCGCGCCAGGGCACCCTGGCGATCATGGTCGGTGGTCCAGCTGAGGCATTGGAACGCGTCCGCCCAATCTTCCAGGCGATGGGCAAGACCATTACCCACGTGGGCGAAAGCGGCGCAGGGCAGATTGCCAAAGCTGCAAACCAGATCATGGTTGCGGCGCAAATGGTGGCGATGGGAGAGTTGCTCATTTTTGCCCAAAAAGCCGGGGCTGACCCTCAGAAAGTAGTGGAGGCTATCCGCGGCGGGGCGGCGCAGTGCTGGACACTGGATGTCAAGCCCCCGCGTCTGTTCAGCGGCAACCGCCAACCCGGGTTCAAGGCGCGCATGCAAGCCAAAGATCTTAATATCGTTCTGGAGACAGCCCGTGAATACGGCATTCCTTTGCCCTCGGCAGCCCTGGACGCGCAGCTGTACAATGCCATGGTGCAGAACGGTTTGGGCGACCTGGATAATTCAGCTGTGCTCAACTTGATCGAGGTGTTGGCAGGAGAAGGACTGAAACATTAATCAAGAATGCCGCGGGTCTGCCGCGGCAATGAAATTGGTCAAAAGAGGTAGTCCTGGCTTTTATCACCAGGACTACCTTGTTATTCCTGTTCTAAGGCACCAGTTCCAGGTTTCCCCAGGTGGTGGGATCGGTGAGGGCGCGGGTGGCAACGTTGCTGATCATGGTTTGTTGTTCTTTCACGCCTTCTTTATCATCATCCGAGACGGAGAAGGCAAAGCCCATGCGCAGGTTGGTAGAGGGCGTCACGTGCAACACGCTCCAGGGAATGGCAGCTTCCACGCGGTACCCGCCATCCATCTTGACGGATTTGATCGTCACGTTGGTGTAGCCGCCCTTGTACTTACCGGGATACCAGAGATAAGCCTCTCCGGTTCCACCCGGTGTGCCTTTGCCGGCTGAGATGCCCAGCTGGAAATCATCGTTATTCAGGCTTGTGGTGTAAAAGTCGCCCAGCAGGTCGGTGTCCAGCAAGATCTCCAGGCTGTCGCCTTTGAAGATCTGGTCTCCGTTGTTGTCCTGGATGTAATTATCGTCAAAGATCTTGGCGGCGATGTAGAGGTTGTTGTTGTCCCATCCGATGCGGAAGGAGGGACCCAGATCATTGCCATCGGTCCAGTTGGACTTGCCGTAAACCACAGCATCCACTGGATATTGGGTGGTGCTCCATTCGCTCCACGAGCCGTCGATCACTGGCGCAGAAGAAAGGCGTTTGGCCTTAACCGTGGTGCCGGCGCGGGCTGTCACCGGGGTGGGGGTAGGGGGAACCGGCGTATTGGTAGGCGGGATGGGCGTAAAGGTGGCAGTAGGTGGAATGGGTGTGGCAGTGGGCGGGATAGGCGTGGCCGTCGGTTGAACCACCTGTTGTGTGTTGGTAGGGAGCACGATCACGCCGGTGGTGGGCGTCTTCAGCACATCCTGGTAGAGCGCCGTCAACGTATAGTTGGGGGTGATCTGCTGGTTGTTATTGTCCCGCGGAATGTTGCAGGCCGCCAGGGCCAGCATCATCAACGCGCAAAAAATCCATGTGAATTTTGTTTTCATTTCTTCTCAGGCCTCCTGAATTAGGGGTATCGATGGAATACATATAGCGTAACACAAATCCCATCCTTAAAGCAATGGGCAAGAATTGTGCCAGAACCGAATGGTTCCTAAATAATTAGACGATAGAAGGAAGAAGAAGGTTCCCGCTGGTTATTTTGTCAGCAAGCTGATACTTTCGATGTGGAATGTTTGCGGGAAAAGATCGAAGGGCGTGATTTGCTGTAATTTGTAGCCGCCGTCCATCAGCCGGCGCAGATCGCGAGAGAGGGTGGTGGGATCGCAAGAGACATAAGCCAGGACGGGGGGAGAAGCACGCAGGAGAGCCTCCAACGCCGGGCGCTCCAAACCGGCTCGAGGTGGGTCCACCACCGCTACATCCGGGTGCAGGGCCAACCCGGGCAGCACTGCTTCAGCGGCACCCTGGTACAGGGATATATTTTCGAATTCATCCAGATTATAGATGTAATCGTCGCAAGCGGCTTCAGAAAGTTCCACCCCAACCACTTCGCTCACCCGGGCGGCGAGCAAAGCGGAGAACAAACCCACCCCGCAGTACACATCCAACAAGCGCGTTTTGGGGGTCAAGCGCAGGTTCTCGCGCAGGTGGCGAACCATCGCCCCAGCCTGGAGCGTGTTGACCTGGAAGAAGGCTCTCGCCGAGACGCGGAAAAGCCTACCCTCCACTTCAATAAATGTCCATTCTTCCCCGGCCATTACCACCTTTCCTTGCGGGCCGAGGAAGACAACCGAGAGCGGCAGGTTGGTAGCCAGTTCGGGCAGCACGGGTTGGCTGGAAGACAGGCAGATCAAAAGATCATCCTCTGCGCCCAGGCGCAGTTCTACCCGTTCCAGTCCAGGCAACGGTTCTATTTCCAGCCGCGGCCAGGCATCGTTCAGTACCGCTTCGGGAAGATGGCATTCGCGCACCGGCACCACTGTGTGCGATGCAGCGGCCTGAAAGCCCAGTTTGCCTTGCTGCGTAAGGTGGAATTGGATGGTATTGCGGTAATTCCACGGTTGCGGGCTGGGAACGATCGGTTGCAGAGGGGGATTCTCAATCCCGGCGATACGGATCAGCTGATCGCATAAGATGCGCGTCTTCAGCTGTAACTGGTCCGAATAGTTGAGGTGCTGGTAATGGCAGCCGCCGCAGGCGGTGAAGTGTGGGCAGCGCGCGGCGATGCGTTCTGGAGCGGGGCGCAACACCTCCACCAATTGAGCGCGAGCGTGGCCGCGCTTTTCCTCGATGATCCGCGCGCGCACCCGTTCCCCAGGAAGAGCGTACGGAACAAAGACGGTCTTACCGTCCGGCAGGCGGCCAAGGCTTTCTCCGCCGTAGGCTGGGGCAGTCAGTTCGATCTCACAAGTGGCGTCGGGCATAAGGTAATTATACCGCTGAAGAAATCGGCACGAATGGACCGAATCAACCCGCCACAGGCAAGCAAAACTTCATGGATCATGTTAAGTTTTCTTAGTGCTTCTTTCTCAGCGGCGAGATTTTTGATGATTCGCATCAGACGTGAATTATAATTAGATTCACGATGACCCTTAACCCTGAATGGACTGCTCGTATTGAACACTGGCGCAAAGCACTGCGCGAATTGACCTACACCCCGCTGGGCGAGGTTTATTTGCGCGGGTTCACCACCCGCGAAGGCCTGACCCCCGAACAGGCCTCTGCAAGGGCAATGATGCTTTTCCCGCCGGAGACGGAATGGGGCGAGGCCTGGGAATATGCCTGGTTTGCCGGGCAGGTTACCCTTCCCCAGACTGCCCAGGGGGAACGGATCGTGCTGCGCCTGGAGACCGGCGGGGAAGGGTTAGTTTGGGTAGATGGGCAGGCAGCCGGTACGCGCGATTGGGCGCATACCGAGATCACCCTGGCACTCAAGGCCCGGGCCGGGCAGCAGTTCGCCATCCTGGCGGAGATGTATGCCGGGCATATGCCCGCATGGTTTGGGGCCGGGCCGCTGCTGGATGGGCGCAGTTTCATGCCCCTGCCGCAGGGGACGCGCCAGACCATTGGGAGAACGACTTTTGGCATCTGGAACGAGGAGATCTACCAGCTTTGGCTGGATATGAGCACGTTGTGGGAACTCAGACAAAAGTTGGACCCGGCTGCCTTGCGGGTGGACCAGATCGACCGCGCCTTAAAAGATGTTACTTTACTGGTGGATGTGGAATTGCCGGTGGGACAGGTGCGTACGGTTTCTCGAGCCGGGCGGGAGCGCTTGAAGCCGCTCTTGGAATGCTGCAACGGTTCCACGGCGCCGCTTTTATTTGCCTTTGGACATGCCCACCTGGACGTGGCCTGGTTGTGGCCGCTGCAGGAAACCGAGCGCAAGACCGGGCGTACGCTGAGCAACCAACTGGCACTGATGGACGAGTATCCCGAGTATGTTTACTTACAGTCCCAGGCGCAGCTGCTGGTGATGCTCAAGCAGCATTACCCATCTCTCTTTACGCGCCTGCGTGAGAAGGTGAATTCCGGACAGCTGGTGCTGGAAGGCGGGGCATGGGTGGAGCCAGACACCAACGTGCCTGCCGCAGAAAGCCTGATCCGCCAGTTCCTCTTTGGACGGCGTTTCTTCCGCGAAGAATTCGGCGTGGATTGCCGCCTGTTTTGGGAGCCGGATGTGTTTGGCTATTCAGCAGCTCTACCGCAGATCATGCTCGGTTGCGGGATGCGCTACTTCGCCACACAGAAGATCATGTGGGCATATAACGGCGGCGAACAATTCCCCTATAACCAATTCCAGTGGCAGGGGGTGGACGGCACACGCGTGCTGGCGCACATTTACCATAATTACGGCTACGAGACCTCCCCGGCGCACCTGATTGATGCCTGGAACGGCCGCGCACAGCGTTCCGACGCTGCGACTCTGATGCTGCCCTTTGGCTGGGGCGACGGAGGCGGTGGGCCTACTCGCGACCATCTGGAATTCCTGCGCCGCGCCGCTGACCTGGAAGGTGCCCCGCGGGTGACCCAAACCTCGCCGTTGAGCTTCTTCGAGGATATGGAAGCCCGCGGTACGCCGCGTGCGGTGTATGTAGGTGAATTGTATTTCCAGGCCCACCGCGGCACCTACACCTCTCAGGCCCGAACCAAGCGCAACAACCGCAAGGCCGAGCTGGCTCTGCGCGAGGCTGAGATGTGGTGCGCCCTGGCAGCCTGCGCAGGGACGGGGTTTGATCCCGCACCAGCCCGGGAGGCGGTCGAGGCTGCCTGGAAGATCGTTCTACTCAATCAGTTTCACGATATTCTTCCCGGTTCGTCCATCCACCGTGTGTATGAAGAGGCTGAAGCCTTGCATGAGGCAGCCATCCGCTCAGCAGAAGATACAGCCAGGCGGGCGCGCCAGTCTTGGGGCGGCAAGCCCAGTTCACAGTCTCTGACCCTGTTTAACTCCCTTTCTTTTGAGCGTACCGCACTGGTATCTACACCACACGGCGCACAGGGAATGTCCGAGGTGACCCTGCCGCCCTGTGGTTTTGTGGCGGTGGATTTGGAAAGTCTCCCGGCACAGCCCGAAACGGCCGCATCCGCCGCGTGGTTGGAGGACGGCAGTTTCCTGCTTGAGAACGAGCTGATCAGCGCGCGGTTTAGCGCTGCCGGAGAATTGCTCAGCCTGCGCGAACGCTCCGGCATCCATCCATCTGAATGGATGGCCGCTCCCGGTAACCACCTGCGCCTTTTCAAGGATGTTCCGCGCCAATGGGATGCCTGGGATTTGGACAGCAATTATGTTGAGGCAGAGATCGAATTACCCGCGCTGGGAGAGATGGCGATACAGCAAAGCGGGCCCTGGTTGGCTTCTCTGCGCTGGACCCGCCCATTGGAGCATTCCAACTTCATGCAGGAGATTCGCTTGCGCCGGGGTAGCCGCCGGATCGATTTCATCACCCATGTGGATTGGCAGGAGCAGCACCGTCTCTTGAAGGTGGCTTTTCCGGTCACTGTTCATGCTGATGAAGCCCTGTATGAGATTCAACATGCCCATGTACGCCGCCCCAACCACCTCTCTCGCCCCTACGATGCCGACCGCTTTGAAGTGCCATTGCAACGCTGGATGGCCCTGGCTGAAGAAGGGCGCGGGGCTGCTTTGCTCAATGACTGCAAATACGGTGGAAATACACTTGGCAACACCCTGCAGCTTTCGCTGCTGCGCGCGCCGGTGGCCCCTGATCCGTCGGCCGACCGCGGCGATCAATATTTCACTTATGCGCTGTACGTTTGGAATGGCAGCCTGGCGGAAAGCGGGATTGTCCGGCAGGCTTATGATCTGAACGTTGCGTTGCAGACCGCTGCGGGAATTGCAGTTGGTGGCAAACGGTCGTTTTTCCAGCTTGACGCAGACAATGTTTTCCTGGATGTGGTCAAGGCCGCAGAGGATGGTTCGGACAGCCTGGTGCTTCGTCTGTTCGAGGGAATGCGTACTGCAACGCACTGCGTCCTGTCTATTTCCGGCCTGCCGGTCACCCGCGCCTGGCAGACGAACATGCTTGAGGAGCGCCAGAATGAGCTATCCGCCACGAACGGGCGGTTGGAGCTGGATTTTCGGCCTTTTGAGATCAAGACCATTTTATTAGAAATGAACCGGTAGGGATGATCGGCCCCGGCCGGTGAGACCTGCGTCTAAGGAGTGTTCTATGGAATTTCCAAAGGATTTTGTGTGGGGGGCTGCCACGGCGGCCTACCAGGTGGAAGGCGCCTGGAATGAGGACGGCAAGGGGCTCTCGATCTGGGATGTGTATAGTGCCACCCCGGGTGCGATCTTTAATGACCAGACCGGACGGGTAGCTTGCGACCATTACCACCGCTACAAGGAAGATGTGGCGTTGATGAAAGAGATCGGTCTGCGCGGTTACCGTTTCTCGTTGGCCTGGTCGCGCCTGCTGCCGAACGGGCGCGGCGCGGTCAACCAGAAGGGCGTGGATTTTTACAACCGGCTGCTGGATGAACTGCTGGCAGCAGGAATTACCCCTTATGTAACGCTCTACCATTGGGATTTGCCGTATGAACTATACTGCCGCGGCGGGTGGTTGAATCCCGAAAGCCCGGATTGGTTCAGCGAATATGCTTATCTTTGTGCGAAGTATTTCTCGGACCGCATCCAGTATTGGGTCCCGCTTAACGAGCCGCAATGTACCATTCAGCTCGGTTACGTTGATGGACAGCACGCTCCCGGCCTGAAAGTGGATTGGAAGCAGGCCTTGCGTGGTTGGCACCATCTACTGTTGGCACAGGGCAAGGCCATCCAGGCTTTGCGGGCTGCTGGGGGAGCAGACTGCCAGGTGGGCACCGCCCCCGTCCCAACGCTCTACGCTCCGGCAACCGAAACCCCGCAGGATATCGCTGCTGCGCGGCAGGCATCTTTTGCCGTCACCCAGCGCACACTGTGGAATACCAGTATGTTCTTCGAGCCACTCTTCCAAAAGCGTTATCCTGAGGAGGCCTTTGGCGTGTTCGGCGCGGATATGCCGGAGATCGGTCCCGGCGATATGGAAACGATTGCCCAACCGGTAGATTTTCTGGGTTTCAACCATTATTGGGGGCGCTTTATACGCGCTGGAGAGAACGGGCAGCCGGAAGAGGTGCCATTCCCGGACGGCGCTCCGTTGACGTATTACTATTGGAATGTCACCCCTGAGACTTTCTACTGGTCAATGCGCTTCTTATTTGAACGCTACCAAAAACCGATCTACATCACTGAAAACGGCATGGCCAACACCGATTGGGTGGCATTGGATGGTCGCGTGCATGACCCGCAGCGGATCGACTACACCACTCGCTACCTGCTGGCGGCACGCCGCGCACTGGCGGATGGGGTGGATCTGCGCGGTTATTTCTATTGGACGCTGATCGATAATTTTGAGTGGGCCGAGGGCTTCCGCCAGCGTTTTGGCCTGATTTATGTTGACTTTGCCTCCCAAAAACGCACTTTGAAAGACTCGGCATATTGGTATAGCGATGTGATCCATACGAATGGAGAATCGTTAGGAATAGAAGATGATGAACGAACCTATGGAGCTTGATGCGATCCTGAAAGAGATGGGGGAAGCCGGCCGGCGCATGTGCGAGATCGACGCCAGCGAGGGCGCGGCGGGTAATCTCTCGGTTTATATCGGTTGGCAGCTGGCCTTGGATCATTTCTTCCCGATTTCCAAGCAGGTGCCTCTGCAGCAGCCGGCGGAATTTCTGGTGGGCGGGACTTTCCTGGTCTCCGGATCGGGCTGCCGCTTGCGCGACATTTACAATAATCCGGCTGCCAATCTGGGGGCGCTGACCGTGTTGCCCGGCGGTATGACCGGGCTGCTACGCACAGCTCCGCAGTGCGCTTTCACCCGCCTGACCTCGGAATTCAACTCGCATTTTGGCGTGCATTGCGACCAGCTTTCGCGCAGCAAGGGAAATTTTCATGCTATCGTGCATGCTCAACCCGTACATCTGACCTATCTCAGCCACATTCCGCGTTACCGTGACGAACCCTTCTTGAACCAGCGCTTGATGCGCTGGCAGCCGGAAATGGTCATCAGCCTCGCCGGTGGATTGGGTGTGCTGCCCTTCCAACTGCCCGGATCAGCGGAATTGATGGCCGCCAATATCGAAAGCCTGCGCACGCATCCGCTGGTGGTGTGGTGCAAGCATGGGGTGATGGCGCGTTCCGACCAATCCATCCTACGCGCCTGCGACCGGGTGGAATATGCTGAAACGGCTGCCCGTTATGAGGTGCTCAATCTCTCCTGCGGCGAGCCGGCGGATGGGTTGAGTGAGGAGGAATCCCGCCGCATCGCGGCTGCGTTTGGGTCTCACTAGGAATCTAACCACCAGGTCGCAAAGAGGCCAAGTTTTATTGTTCTTCCAGGACTTTGCGATCCTGATCTTTGAAATGGAGAAGGAATACTATGGCGTTGATCGAATTACACTTCCGCTCTCAGGTGCTGGAACTGGAAATGGCAATGAACGTGATTTTGCCGAATTTTCCGCTCAAAGGTCGGCGTTATCCAGTGCTGTATTTGCTCCACGGCCTCTCGGACGACCACACCATTTGGCAGCGGCGCACGTCCATTGAACGCTATGTCGAAGGGCGCGACCTTGCGGTGGTGATGCCCGAGGTTGGGCGCAGTTTTTACAACGACATGACTCACGGACTGCGCTACTGGACCTTTATCAGCCAGGAATTACCCGAACTGGCCTGCGCCTTCTTCCCGCTTTCTGATAAACGGGAGGAGAGTTACCTGGCTGGATTGTCCATGGGGGGGTACGGCGCTTTCAAGCTGGGAATGAACCTGCCGGAACGCTTCGCTGCCGCGGCCAGCCTTTCTGGCGCCCTGGATATGGTAGCACGGCTGGGAGATGAGGACCTGGATTGGCGCCAGGAGGCGGCCAACATCTTTGGCGATCCGCAGGGAGTGAAAGGCTCTGACCGGGACCTTTTCTGGCTGGTGGAGCAGTTGGCAGCTTCACCCTGGAAAGATATGCCTCTCTACCAGTGGTGTGGCACGGAGGATTTCCTGTACGAAGATAACTTGCGCTTTCGCGAACACGCGCGCAAGTATCGGTTGAAACTGACCTACGAAGAAAGTTCCGGCGACCATTCCTGGGGCCATTGGGACCGCCAGATCCAGCGCGTTCTGGATTGGCTGCCCCTAAAATAATATCTGAACTGCTTGCCTGGGAAAGCGCAGGTCTTCGTCGGCCATCCAGTACAGGTATTTGCCCCCGCTGATCCAGGAATTGATGAATCCCCACGGACGGGGTTTTCCGCCGCGGGTGAGGTGCTGCGGGTCGCAGGCGGCCAGCAGCATGGTATGACCGGTGATGAAAACCCCGTTGGTTTGGGTTTGATCGTCATCCCCGGGCCCATAGGTGATGTGCGGGTGGGGCCAATTTTTTAACCAGCCCGCCAGCGGGGCTGGGCGCGCCAGCCAGTAGAAGGTGATCAACAGCAGACGATCTGGCTGCGCCAGCGCCTCGCGCCACCGCTCCGGGTTCCAACTGTAATGGCGTGTTTCGAGGTTGAGGCTGTTCGCCTTGCGCAGATAGTTGAGCAGGTTGATCTGGGCATAAGGCGGGATACCTGCTCGCAGCGGGTTGGCCCAGCCTCGCCACCACTTTGCATAGGCCTGACGGCCTATCTTCCGCCCGTCCAACGTACATCCAAAAGCGAGGTTGATCCCGGCGCTGACAGCATGGGCGGCGCAGGTGTTACCCACCTGGGCTTGCTGGTAGCGCGCCAGTTCCGCTTCGGCCTTTCCACACCAGTAGATCGCTTCCATAGGTATGGTTAGTATAGCATACCGAGGAGTTGCGTGGATCAACCCCTGTCTTATTCTAAGTCCGATACTTATCCGCCAGTGGTGACTTTGGCGGAGAGCAGTTCATCCACGGTTTCGCGATCCAGTAAGGCTTTAATGGAGCAATTGGATTTGCTCTCTTCGTGTTTGGTTGGGGTGGTTTTGGTTTCCTCTTTCATGGCTTACTCCTTTCATAATTTGAGGAAATAAAAAAGACATGCTCGGCATGCCTTTGGGAGGAGATTCCCACCGGGGTGGGAATATGGAACCGGATTGGCAAATGCCTTCCTCTGGATACTCCCACGCCTGAGCGCAGCGCGGGCGCAGGCCTGGAAATCACCGGGAGCGTTTTGTTTCCCTGTTGCCAGGGGGTTTGACGCAACCCTTTTTCGGAAGGAGAAAGAAGCCCGTGACCAGGCTCCAGAGGCATCCGCTGATCGATCCGATTTTTCCCGCTCTCATAAAATTGCGGGTTAGCATTCCCCTCGCAGGGAAGAACCTCCACCTCGTGATCTCATAACTGAGATCCAGCCGCTATTTCTCTTGTTATTCTGTTGTTCCACCGCCCTCGTTGGGAGGTATATTAGCACGATTTGAGGCGAATTTCAAGCCCCAGTTTAAGAATTTTTTCAGTGGAACGAACTATAACGATATGATCAGGCCGTTCCAATTGCCGGTCAGGGCCAGGCGGATCAGGTCGGTGGCCAGGATCTGGACCAGAGCGATGGAGAAGCCACCCAGCAGCGGCAGCCAGGCCGAGCGGAGTGTGGGATAGGTGACGGCCCTGGGCAGGATCACCTGGAGAATGACCGTGTACGCCGAACCCAGCAAGCCCCACACACTCAGCGCACTCAATATCGCCAGGGGATAGAGGAAAAAGGGATTGCCAGAATAGATTAGCATAAAGGCGGCTGCGGCAATCCCCAACATGGCCGCCAGGTGTTTCCATGAACTCAGGATGGGCCGGGGATCATCCACCGTCAGCAGCGCCTGCCGCAAAACCGGCAACAGCAAAGCCGAGACGGAAATTCCCAAAAGCAGCCCGCTGGACAGGCGCAGCGCATTGCTGGGGGTGTAAAGCGCAGGCGCAAGTAAACTGAGATAAGAGTTGATCCCGTCAAAACCGTAGAAAAGTAGGAAAGCCCCGAAGAGGAGCAGATAGCGGCGGGGAGGAAACCCTGTACGATGGTTAAGAGCATTTTGATACGCCAACCCGATCAAGGCACCCAGAAAGAGACCGGTGCAGCGTGCGCAAAGCGGCAGCGGGCGGTCTCCCAGGAAGAAGGAACGCTCTTCAATACGGTGGCAAACTGCGCAGCCGATGGCATCCATTTTGCCCAGTAGCCCGTCGGGGGTGAGCACCAGCCAGGTGACCAGCAGCGCCAGCGCAGCGGCAGGCAGGCCAACCTTTAGCCAGCGGGGAACAATCGGGACTATTTCATCGTCCATAGGATAATTATACGTCCGATGGGATCTTGAATATTCCTTTTCTCTCCAGATGAGAATAAAGGATATTCAAGATTCTTCCATTCCCCTTCGTTTTGGGGTATGATGACCCCGGTACATATTCCCTTTCCGGGGAACTTTACCAGACTAAAAGGAAATGATGATGAAACGCATTGCATGGTTGATATTCCTGGTTGTTATCCTCTCGGCTTGTGCGCCTGCTGCCACCGCCACACCCCTGCCGCCCACTGCGACAGACACCGCCACTCCCGTGCCGCCCACCGCCACGCCGCTGCCGCCCACGGCCACCGCCACCAGCACACCCACCGCCACACCTACCCCGCTCTACCCACCTGAGGGATTAGGCCCCACCGGGTTCCCTACAAATGTGGACCCGCTGACCGGTTTGACTGTTGACGATCCGGCCATCCTTAACCGCCGCCCCGTGGTGGTGAAAGTGGAAAACCTGCCGCGCAGCGACCGCCCGCAATGGGGGCTTTCTTACGCGGATGTGATCTACGAATACTATACGGAATATGGGACCACTCGCTTTGCTGCGGTGTTCTACGGCAAGAATTCAGAGAAGGTTGGCCCCATTCGCTCCGGGCGTTGGTTTGATTTCAACGTGGTGCGGATGTACAAGAGCGTCTTCGTTTTTGGCTCCGCTTATGCAGAATTGTACTCAGCTTTCTTGTATTCTGATTTTGGCAACCGACTGGTATTGGAACGTGGCGGCCTTTCCTGCCCTACCATTTGCCGAGAAGATCCAAACGGCTCCAATTTCGAGATCCTCAACCTGACCACGCTCAACGATTACTTGAAGAGCATGGGGGTGGATAATTCCCAGCAAAACCTGGACGGCATGTATTTCAAGCTGGAAGCGCCCGCGGGCGGCGTGCCGGTCAACCAGATGTTCATCCGCTTCTCTGGTTCCGCCTATAACCGCTACGATTATGATGCCCAAACGGGCCGTTATTTGCGTTTCTCCGAGACCAAGGAGGATATGGACCGCCAGAGCGCGGAATATGCCCCATTGACCGACCGCGTTACCGGCGAGCAGTTGGCCTTTGATAACCTGGTGGTGATCATTGTCCGCTATGACCGCGTGCCAAGCTCTGATAACCGCGAGATCTTCACCATGAGTCTGCTGGGTGAAGGCGAAGCCTACGTGATGCGCGATGGGCAGGGGTACGAAGCCAAATGGAAGCGCGCTTCAGACAGCAGCGTCCTCACCCTGGTTGACGCCGATGGGAATCCTTTCCCCTACAAACCGGGCACCACGCTGTATTCCGTGATTGGAAGCAATTCCAAGATCGACCAGCAGGAAAACGTATGGAAGTTCGAACATTGGCTGCCCTAAGATAAAATGCAAAAGGCTACCCCCCGACCTGTGGATTGGCGTTTCTTGCTGCGCACCTTGCTGCTGTTGTTGGTGTATTCGTTCCTCTTTGTCTTCTTCAACACCACCGACGATTTCACCAGCATTGAGACGCTGACCACGGTGACCGTGGGGGTCAGTCTGATTGCATTGGCCTGGTTGTGGTTAGGCAGGGACGCCAGTGCCAGCATGCCGCTCGGCAAACCGGTGCTGATCTACATTGCCGCCTACCTGATCACATCGCTCACTTCCACAGATCCGCGCCGCTCGTTGGGTGATCTGGTTTTCTTGCTCTTTGCCTTGCTGCTCTTCAGCCTCTCGGCGGACCTGGTTCGCCAGGGATGGCCGGCACAGCATATGGCGCGCGCCTGGCTGCTGGCTGGGGCGGTGGTAGCCTGTCTGTTGTGGGTGGAGGTGGTTGGCTGGTACCAGCAATGGCAGGCTGCTTCGGCGGGCAGTTCCTTCCCGGATATCGTCTACCGTTTGCCGGTGCCGAACCTGATCGCCATTTTTCTCAATCCCTTCATCCTGGCTGCCGCAGCTTTCTTCCTGGCGGCGCGGAAATGGGTCGAACGAATTGGCATGCTGTTGCTGGGGGGATTGTTCGGCGGGTTGTCCTATCTGGCCTCCTCACGGGCATCCTGGCTGGGGATTGGGCTGGGCGGGTTGTTCCTGTTGTATTGGTTCGCCCGTGAGCGACAGCTGAATGGGCGATCGATCTGGCGCTGGCTGCGGGCGCGCTGGCCGCTGGCTGTTGTGCTGGCCGTTGTGTTGCTGGCGGTTCTGGCTGTGGGCGGGTATTTCCTCTACCAACAAACTGTCCATCCCACCCATGCGTCGGTTGCGGATGCGCGCAGTGAATATTGGCCTGTGGCGTGGAAGGCATTTTTGCATTCTCCGCTGTGGGGCAACGGGCCTTACACCTTTGGGTCTTTGTGGCTGCAGGCCTATTCGGTGCCGCCAAAGGGCTTCTTCCCCCATGCGCACAGCACCTTGCTGAACCTGCTGGCTGAGGGCGGCTTGCTGCTCACTCTGGCCTTTGCCTGGCTGTGGTGGAATACCCTGCGCCTTTTGTGGAAACGCCTTCAGACAGCTGAGGCAGTCCGCCGCCCGATCGTAGCCGCGGCGCTGGCGATTCTGCTGGCGTTTACCATTCAAGGTTTTTTTGATAGCTATCACCACGAGCCGCTGGGATTGTGGGCCATGCTGCTTTTCCTTGGCCTGGCGCTGGGTGAACCCCGAATGAACCCCCAATCATCAATTGTAAATCGCCAATCCTCAATCCTGCGCCGACCCTGGTGGGTGCTTTTGTTGGTGGCTGCCCTGTGGCTCAACCTGTGGGTGTTGGATCCATTGGCGCGCGGGGAATCCCTGGCGGATGCTGGTGAATGGGATCAGGCTGCCCCGCTGCTGCAGGAAGCCGCTGCAAGGGATCCCTGGCTGGTGGTTCCCTGGGTGCAGGCCGGACTGGCGCAGGCCAACGCCGGGGATCTGACCCAGGCCGCGAATGATTTTCAACAAGCGGTTGCTCTCGACCCGGATTGGTCGTTGAATTGGGCTAACCTGGGCGCAGTCTATCTATCCGAGGGTTACCTCACGAATGCCCGGTTGGCTTTTGAGCGCGCTGCTGCCCAGGATACGGAAGTGGCTGAATATTGGCTGGGGGCAGGCCAGGCTGCGGAAGCGGAGGGAGATGGAGAGGCTGCCCAGGCTGCCTACCGCCAGGCGCTGGATTTACGCCCAGACTGGCGTGAAGCCTATTTCTGGCGTTCCACCGGGCAGCGCAGTGCGGCAGCCCAGTCCTGGGATTCCACGCGGGAGCCGCAAACCCAGCCAACCATTACTGAATTGGAGTCTGCCCTGGCGGCCAATCCTTCCCTGGCAGGTTCATATATCCAGCTGGGAAAAGCCTACCTGCAGGATGACCGTCTGGCGGAGGCCGAACGGTTGTTGCAGCAAGCCGACCTGGTCTACTTCAGCGACGCCCGCGATCGGCTGGAAATGTTCTGGTTGCGCGCCGAGGCAGCCGCCCAAGAGGGGAATCTGGCTGCGGCAGTGGGTTACGGGGAGCAGGCGTGGTACGCGCTGAACCATCCCGGCTTGTTTGGCCCGGGTGCTCCCGGCGGGACGGTCTATTTCCCGATTGCTTTTCGCCGTCCGTCCATGCAATCCGATTTTGTTCCACAATTTCTGCATATCCTTCTGACAGATGCCTGGGGGGAGCGTATGGTACAATTATCGCAGTGGTATCTCACCCTCGGCAATCCGCAGCGCGCCGGAGAGATCACCGCCGAGGTGATCAAGGCAATTCCCGACCTTCCCTCCACTATCCAGCTGCCTGGAGAATAGATCAATAGCCAGGGACTGGTATGAAAATATCTATAGAGGCATTTGTGACCGGTCCCGCATTTCCTATCAACAATCTACAATCCTTTGAAGGAATCGAGTGGGTTATTCACGACGGTAAGATTCTGGCGGTGGTGATCCGCGCACAGGTGATGCCTGAAACAACCACATTCATCACTCCGGATGATTTCCTCCAGCAGGCAGGATTTGTGGTTTACCCCACAGGAGGCCAGATTGCATCGCATACACACCTCCCGATCGAACGCCATTTGGTGGGAACTGCCGAAACCCTGGTGGTGCGCAAGGGACGGTTGTTGATGCGGTTGTACACCCAGGAGCATCAATTTGTAGCTGACCGTATCCTTGAAACCGGAGATATTATTCTTCTGGTTTCCGGCGGTCATGGTTTTGAGGTTCTAGAAGATGCAATTCTATTTGAGATCAAGCAGGGTCCTTATACTGGCCTGGTAGAGAAGGAGCGTTTTGATGATCCCGGTTAATGAGCCGCTGATTGGACCCAAAGAGATCGAATATGTGACAGATTGTTTAAAAACTGGTTGGATATCCTCAGCCGGGCGCTATATTGAAGAATTTGAGCATTCCTGGGCTGAATATTGCGGCATGTCGTACGGGGTGGCAGTGTGTAATGGTACCGTTGCCTTAGAAGCTGCCCTTGCCTGTCTGGATCTGCAAGCTGGTGATGAGGTGATCCTGCCCTCATTCACGATCATATCCTGCGCTTTGGCGGTACTTGAGGCCGGAGCAAAACCAGTCCTGGTGGATAGCGACCCGCGAACATGGACGATGGATGTTCGAAAATTGGAGGAAAAGATCACTTCGCGAACCCGGGCGATCATGCCTGTCCATATCTATGGGCATCCGGTCGATATGGATCCGGTACGAAATCTGGCCAGACGGTATGGTTTATTCATCGTCGAAGACGCAGCTGAAGCACACGGCGCTGAATACAAAGGAAAGCGCTGCGGGGGATTTGGAGACATTGCCTGTTTTAGCTTCTATGCGAATAAGATATTAACTACAGGTGAAGGCGGAATGATCCTGACACAAGACCCTGAACTGGCCGGGTGCCTGGGCGGAGAACGCAATCTGGCATTCCGTCCAGAACGCCGTTTTTACCATACAAAATTAGGCCATAACTATCGAATGACCAATATTCAAGCAGCCATTGGTTTGGCACAGTTGGAACGCATCGAGGAGCATATCCACCACAAACGTTGGATGGCGCAGGCTTACGGCGAGCGATTGGCGGATCTGGATCAGATTCAGTTGCCGATTGAAGAACCGTGGGCTAAAAATGTCTATTGGATGTATGGATTGGTCTTGGACGATTCGATTGGATTCGACGCAGTGGAATTTGCGCGCCGGCTGTATGCCGAGGGGGTGGAAACACGCCCGTTCTTCCTCGGAATGCATGAACAGCCTGTATTCCACCAACGTGGATTGTTCGTGGGAGAACATTATCCGGTGGCTGAACGGATCGCCCGCCAGGGTTTGTATTTGCCTTCTGGTCTGACCTTGAATGAGGAACAATTGGAGCAGGTCTGTGCAGCGGTGCGGAGGGTCCTGGCATGAACGATGTTTTTGGCAAGGATTATTCTTCCCTTTATGATGGGTTATACCAGGATAAGGATTATCCAGCCGAGTGCGATTTGATCGAGCGCGCAATGGCTGTATATTCCCGCCGCCGGATGCAAACTATCTTGGATCTGGGCTGTGGCACGGGCAGTCATGCGATTTTACTATCCCAGCGTGGTTATTCGGTCACTGGTGTGGACCGCTCAGATTCTATGTTGCGCCAGGCGCAATTGAAATGCGTCGGGATGGAAAATGCACCGGAGTTCCTCCCCGGCGATTTGAAATCCTTCCGCATGGAGAAAAAATTTGATGCAGTTTTGATGATGTTCGCTGTATTGGGATACCAGTACACGAATGGGGAAGTGCAAGCGGCATTGCAGACTGTCTGCCAACACCTGGAACCGGGCGGAATTTTCTTGTTTGATGTCTGGTATGGGCCAGCAGTCCTGCATATTCGCCCCAGTGATCGCGTTAAATTACTGCCGGATGGCGAGGGGGGAGAGATTTTGCGCGTAGCATCCAGTTCTTTGGATATATACAATCATTTGGCAGAGGTGCGTTACCAATTGTGGCAAAAACGGGAAGACCGCATTCTGCGTGAAGCACAAGAATCTCACCAGATGCGCTTCTTCTTTCCCCAAGAACTGGCTTTGTTCCTCCAACAGGTGGGGATGGAGTTGGTTGGCTTGAGCGACATAACCGATTTAGCCCGAGCTCCAGATGAAGAGACCTGGAATGTGTTTGGCGTGGCGCGGCTGGCCAAAAATGAATCCTGAGGAATTCCCTGCGCTACCTACTTTGGTCTACGAGCCGCCCAAGGGACGCATGGGCTGGATCAACTGGCGCGAGTTGTGGCATTACCGCGAGCTGCTGTATTTCCTGACCTGGCGGGATATCAAGATCCGCTACAAGCAGGCGGCGATCGGAGTGGGCTGGGCGGTCCTGCAACCGCTGCTGACAATGGTGATCTTCTCGGTCATCTTCGGCGAGCTGGCCGGTTTGAAGACGGATAACGACCTGCCTTACACAGTTTTCAGCTTTACCGCCTTGTTGCCCTGGCAGCTCTTCTCCGGGGCCCTCAGCCGGGCCGGCACCAGCCTGGTGGCGAACGCCAACCTGATCACCAAGGTCTATTTTCCCCGCCTGGTGATCCCGCTTTCTGCGGTGGCAGCCGGATTGATGGATTTTCTTATTTCGTTCGTGATCCTGATCCTGCTCATGCTGGCCTACGGGATCGTGCCGACCTGGGCGGTACTGACCCTGCCGTTCTTTATTCTCATGGCAATCCTGACTGCACTGGCAGTGGGGTTATGGCTTTCAGCCCTGAACGTGCAGTACCGGGATGTGCAGTATGCCATTCCCTTCCTGGTGCAGGCCTGGATGTACGCCTCGCCGGTGGCTTATTCCTCCCAATTGATCCCGGAGGGCATCTGGCGTATTGTGTACGGGCTCAATCCGTTAGCCGGGGTGATCCAGGGTTTTCGCTGGGCGCTGTTGGGCGGCTCCCCGCCGGATGCCATGTTCTGGGCTTCAGCGGTGATGGTGATCATTTTATTGGTGACTGGCCTGGCCTATTTTGCTAAAATGGAAGAACGGTTTGCGGATGTGATATGAAAGTAATCCGGGTCGAACACCTCTCCAAAAAATACCGCATCGGCGCGGCGCAGATCCAGTACCCCACGCTGCGGGATATGCTGGTCTCCAAACTTCGCCCGCGCAAGACCGGCCCGGCAAACGAGATCTGGGCACTCAAGGATGTTTCTTTCGAGGTGGAGCAAGGTGAGGTGGTGGGCATCATCGGGCGCAATGGAGCAGGGAAGAGCACCCTGCTCAAGTTGCTGGCACACATCACCCGCCCGACCGAGGGCCGTATCACCATGCATGGACGGGTGGGCAGCCTGCTGGAGGTTGGGACCGGATTTCACCCGGAACTGACCGGGCGAGAAAATATCTACCTGAACGGTGCCGTGTTGGGAATGCACCGCAAAGAGATTGAACGTAAATTTGACGAAATTGTGGGCTTTGCTGAGATCGAACAGTTCTTGGATACGCCGGTTAAACATTACTCCAGCGGAATGTATATGCGTCTGGCCTTTGCCGTGGCTGCGCATCTGGAGCCGGAGATTCTGCTGGTGGATGAAGTGTTGGCGGTGGGAGACGTGGCCTTTCAGAAGAAATGCCTGGGGAAGATGGGGGAGGTGGCAAAGCAGGGGCGTACGGTGTTGTTTGTCAGCCATAATATGGCGGCCGTACAGAATTTGTGTAATTTTGGTGTTTTGATCCATCAGGGAAAAATTATTAAGAAAGGTGATATTCCCGATGTTGTAAAGAACTATTTGGAATTTATAGATAGAAGTTCGAACGATAAGAGTTCATTAGGAGTCTTTGACTTGCATGATCACCATAATTCATACGGCGCTCGAAATATTGTGCAGAAGCTGAGATTTCTAAACAAAGCGGGACAGCCAAATACAATTTTCCAAATGGGAGGGGTAATTCAAATTGAAATTGAAGTGAGCGGACTTTCGGAAATTGGAGATGCACTTATTGGTGTAATTATAAAAACGAATGAGGGGTTATGGATAACCTCCATTAATACAGGTATGGTAATTCCGGAAATGGTCTCACCAAGAAGTTACAATGAACGAGTTATCCTTAAGATCCCCAAAATACTCTTTACCCCAAACACTTATTGCGTTGGGATATCAATTGCAAGAAGTGGAACGCGTTTGGATTACATCGATGAGGCCGCCAGATTTCAAGTTGTGGAGGCAGATATTTACGGGACAGGATATCAGGTCTCCTCTGCGTATGGCTTATTCTGTTTGGAAGCTGAATGGAAGATTATTTCAAAAGGAGATGAATAATGCTTTCTGACCGGATTCGTCAAATATTAACATTTCTTTCATTTCCGAAAATTATTAATCAAAATTATATTAATAACAAGGGAATAAAATTTGAGGTAACGAATCCAACCGAAGAATGGAGAGTAAATTCGTTGGATGATGAGGAAGATTTTTTACGATTAATGCTAGATAATATTTCAAAGGATGATATTATTTTTGACATTGGGGCATGCATTGGGATCTATTCTTTGCATCTTTCGCCTTTTTGTAAGTTGGTTTATTCTTTTGAGCCAGATCCCAAGTTTCAAAAAAGGATCAAAAAAAACATTAAATTAAATTCTGCGAAGAATATTATATTAGTCCCGTATGCTGTTTCCAATTCGGAAGGGGTGGTAGATTTATTCACGGATGGGGTGTCAGGTCGTTCACCAAGTATGCGAAATTTTGGGCAGAATCGGAAAATAACCATTAAGACACGCACAATTGATAGAATGATTTCCACAGGAATGATACAACCTCCCGATGTAGTCAAAATGGATATCGAAGGCGCAGAGTATTTAGCATTATTAGGTATGTCTGAATTGCTGGGATCTTCTCATGCCCCGAGACAGATATTTATTGAAATTCATCCTGAATTTTTGACTGAATTTGATAGCTCTTCTAAAAAGGTGTTAGAGATATTCCAGGATCATAATTATCAGTCTGTTTATCATAAAATTCGTGATAAACAAGAACATTATGTTTTTCAGCGGGAAGGATAATTGAGAATTGATCGCTCAACTTAAGCAGATCGTCAAAAAGATCCCATTCTCAAAACGTATCTATCATGCGGTTAGAAGAATCTTATCCCATATTCCAATTCTAATGCCGTGGCGTCCGGCCAATGCTATCGTAACCTTTTACCCAGAATTCACAAACGAATCTGAATTTCTAGATGCTTTTTATAAAGCGCTTTACCAGCTATTGCCAGAATACATCAGAGAGATAAATTTTTGTATTAATTTTTCCCCTACGTTCTCGCTGGAAAATCCGGATTCTTACCCAAGACTTCCGTATCTTGCACCTGTCCCTGAGATGAATCTAACCCGGGTCAAATTTATCTATAAAAATAAAGGGAGGCGATGCTGTTATAGATTGATATGGTCTGATTACATTCTTGCCTGGGACTGGACAACAGTGCAAGACAACCGTCTCTTGCGAGTGCTTAAGAGAAAGCTCAAGAATGTGGATCGTAATACAAATGTATGGGATGGTTGGACATGGCCTTCAGTGTGTCATGAATTGCGGTCGTCGCGGTTCATCGATGCACAAGAAAAGCATGCGAGACAAGAATTTGATAAGTATCTAGCTGAATTACCCGTTCTTTCAAAAGTGTATCTGTTTGGTACGGGCCCATCGTTGGATCAAGCTTATTCTTTTGATTTTTCTGATGGGTATCGTGTGGTTTGCAATACAATTGTTAAGAATAGGGATTTGTTAAGACATATACGTCCTCATTTCATTGTTGCAGCTGATGCAATTTACCATTTTGGAAATAATCAGCATGCCTTCCAGTTCCGTGAAGACTTGGCAAGGACTTTATCTGAATATAATGTTCGATTCTTAACGCAAGATTTTTATTATCTCTTGATGTCTGCCTATTTCCCCGAAATAATTGATAAAGTTATTCCCTTACGCACCAATACAGAAGGTGTAGTCCTGGATCTTAAAAAGGATTTGGCTTATACAAACCTGCCGAATATTCTAAATGGATTGTTGCTCCCTTTAGGTTCCACCTTGTCAGACTCAATTTTCCTTTTGGGGTTTGATGGACGTGGCCCACTCGATACCATATTCTGGAAGAATTCAAATGCCAATGCATATAACGATTTGAAAGCGACGATCCAGGCTGCGCACCCCGCATTTTTCAAGGGCATTGATTATGATGAATATGCTCGAATACAAAGCGATACCGCGGATATGATTATGGCAATGGGTGAGAAAATGGGCAAGAAATATTGTTGTTTAAATAAGACCTATATTCCAGCTCTCGCCAAACGACAGTGCGGGGAATCATGAAAAGAGCGGCTGTCTTCATTGAACGGAATTCAATTGGAAATAGTCCTTCAATCATCAACCTATTAACCGCACTGTCCCAGGATTATTATGTGGATATATTTGCTCGATTTGTGGAGTTAACGGAGACTAAATCGATACCATGTTCTAACATAAAGATACTCAAATTGGGGCGGAAACGTTCGTTGAATTACTGGATAATATGGCTTTATAAATGGTTCCAGAAGTATGATGTGATTTTGGCGGTGGATCCTCATGGATTCGTCTTTGCCAAGACTTTTTTCCCTAAATGCAACCCCATTTATTACAGCTTGGAATTGTATCTTAGAGAGGATCATTTTGGTTTAGATTATTCTGATCAAGTGATGTTAAAAGAGCGCACCCAGATCGGAGATATTTCAGGGTTGATTATTCAGTCTGAAGAGAAAGAGGCTGCTTTTAGAAAGGATTATCAGCTTGATTCCAAGATTCCTTCCTTCCTGTTGCCAGTTACATATCAGGGACCACCGGTCTATGAAAAATCGTTTTTCTTACATGAGAGATATGCTCTTCCCAAAGACAAGAAAATAGCTTTACATCTTGGGGGAATTACGGAATGGTTCTCTTGCGAGGAGATGATCCTGGCATTTTCCGAATTATCTGATTGGATCCTGTTCTTTCAAGGTTACCCAGACCGTAATTATCTCAAGTATCTAAGGGAGTTGATTGCGGCTCGAAAGATCGATAATGTTATCTTCTCAAACACTTTATATTCCTCTCTCGATGAATTATCTCCTGTTATATCTTCCTGCGATATTGGAATTGCTTGGTACAAGAATATATCTGCCGGCTTTCGAATGGTCGGAAAATCGTCCGGAAAGATTGCTTCATATTTGAAATTTGGATTGCCGATTGTTGCTTCACGTTTTCCGAGCACTGTGGAAGTGATTGAAAAGGGGGATTGTGGTGTCTGCATTGAAAATTTATCTGACATTTCTGGTGCGGTCTCGTCAATTGAGAGAAATTACACAAGAATAAAAGATAATTGTTGGCGGCAGTATGAGCAAACTTTTAGATTTGATAACTACCAAAATAGCTTGCTGGAATTCATAACGAGGGTTGCAAAGTAGAACTATGCAAACGATTGTTGATCAAAGCTATTGGGATCACTCCTACGAAAATCTTACTCTAAAATACGAGGTTGAAGGTATCCAGTTCAAAGATATCTTTACCAAATACCTGTCTAGAAATGCAAGAACTTGTTTTGAGGTTGGATGTTATCCTGGTTATTATCTAGTCTACTTAGGCAAGGAATTTGGATATACAATCAATGGACTAGACAAAACACCATATGTTACTACACGATTGATTGAATTCCTTTCAAATCAACATGTCCAGATAGGCTCATTCTATCAGGCAGATTTTCTTACTTTTCAACCTTCTGAAGCTTATGATGTAGTATGCTCCTTCGGATTTATTGAGCATTTTTACAATTTTCGAGAGGTTCTGCAACATCACATAAAATTACTTAATCCTGGCGGTATATTGATAATTACTTGTCCAAATTTCCGTGGATTACAACATCTGTTGCATTGGATTTTGGACAGGAAGAATCTCAAACAACATGTATTGGAAGCTATGGATTTGAAGGTTTGGGAGGAAATCATATCGGATCAAGGTCTGGAAATTTTGTTCCGGGGATATTACCGGACATTTGATTTCTGGGCAGAGAGCAATCCTTCGCAACGTTTCAAAGGATTTTGGATCAGAGCAATAAAGAAACTTGGTGTTTGGGTAGATAAGCTTAATCATCCAAATCGATGGTCATCACCATATATGGTTTGCGTGGCAAAAAGAACATGAACATCCTCCATACCGTTGAATTCTATTATCCGAGTATTGGTGGGGCGCAAGAAGTAGTACGCCAAATCTCAGAGCGTTTGGTGAAACGCGGACACCAGGTGACCATCGCCACTACCCGTTTGTCAAAACGTAATTTTGAAGAATTAAACGGTGTGCGTATCAAGGAATTTAGCATTTCTGGTAATGATGTACGCGGAATTACCGGGACTGTGGAGCAGTACCAGAGTTACTTGCTTAGCGGTGATTTTGATGTGATGATGAATTATGCTGCCCAGGAATGGACCGCTGATCTAGCGTTCCCTTTGCTGGCAAAACTTCCTTATCCTGCTATTTTGGTTCCTTGTGGCTTCTCCGGATTATATGATCCCCAGTATAAGGATTATTTTAAGCGCATTGAAAAGGTATTGAGGCAATATAATGCTTTGATCTTTCATGCGGGGAAGTACCGTGATATTGAATTCGCGCGCCAACTTAAGCTGAAGCATTTGTACATTATCCCCAATGGAGCCGCTGCCGATGAGTTTGAGAGGAATAACCTTGATTTCAGGAAGCGATTTGGAATTTCTGCGGATACCCCGCTTTTACTTACTGTGGGAACCCACACTGGGGTAAAAGGACATAGATTGGTCATGGAAGCTTTTCGCCGCTCCTCACTGAAAAATGCCGTCTTGGTAGTGATTGGTAATCGGATGGAGAATAGCCGGGGTTGTTATTGGAAATGTAAGCTGCAAAGTATGCTGGTCAATTTATCTGGATTGGGGAAAAAGCAGGTTATGCTGATGGATCTACCTCGTGAGTGGGTGGTGGCAGCTTATCGCGCAGCAGATTTATTTATTTTTGGATCGAATATTGAGTATTCCCCGTTAGTTTTCTTTGAGGCGATGGCTGCCCACACACCTTTTGTTACGCTTTCGGTTGGTAACGCTGAAGAGATAATAGAATTAAGCCATGGAGGGATTTTGCTTCCTACCCGCTCTTTACCACAGGGTTACGTAGATGGAAATCCGACAGAGATGGCCCGGGAAATCGAGAGACTCTTAGGAAATGAGCTAGAACGAACCCAATTGGGAGAGGCTGGATATAACGCCTGGCGGATGAATTTTGATTGGGAGATCATAACTGACAAATACGAAACCTTATACCGGGAGATTGTAGGAGAGACATGATCAAAAATGTTTTCTCTCTAATCAACGTAATTTGGGCAAGGCAATCGGACACAAAACTTCCTTTTTACCGAAGGGTGGCACGTCGTTTTGCGATAAAGGATCAGGAACAAGTCTGGATTCTTGCTCAGACTATTCTGAGGGTGCGGTTGGGTCAATCCATTGGTTGGTTCGATGCAGGTAGGAGAACGAAACCAAATTTGGATGGACGTTTTGTGATCGAGTCAAATGGAAATGTAATCCCGGAAGGTATGGATAGTTTAGTTATCATTGAGGACTTGGAGAAGATCCAAAACCTGGAAGAATTCCTCTTACAACTTGAGCCTGTTGGACATGAGGTTTTACTATTCCTTAGGGTTCCAGGTGGCAGCAAGTCAGGCATTGCTTCTAAATTTCCTGTTGATAAAACAATTTCCGTGTTCCCCTCTGATCCGTTAAAGACGCTATCTACGTCTCAAGAAGAATGTCACTTGGTGATGCTGCGATATGAAAAACAGGGCGTTCCTCTTGATTGTGGAATCATAATTCCCCATTGGGAGAGTTATCCATTTGCTTCGGCTTGCCTCAAAGAAATTAAAAAATGTGCATCGATAAAGGAACATATTTATTTAATTGATGACGGTTCCCAAGATGGTTCCTATGAGCGACTAATCGAGGAATGGAAATCTGATCCTGAAATAACTTTCATCCAAGCATTCCGTCCCAACAAGGAAGTGCCAGATGTGGGTTGGTTATTGGATTTTGCTTTAAAACAGGTAAAAGAACGCTATGTAGCCATGATCGACGCGGATGTTTATCCAATCAGTGATGACTGGTTGAGATTTCCGATCTGGTTGTTGCAACGTTATGGATGTTCCTCTGTGGGATGTGATACTGGTCTCTCAAATGCTTATACCAGCAGGTTTGTTTTTCCCCAACGATGGCGTAAAAAGGAATATATTCCACAGTATTCGTTATATGATAATAGTCGCTTTACCTGCACCAATAATTTTTACCGAATTATGGAGACCGGTATGGCGCAGGTAGTAGCGGATTATGCCGGATTTTACCGGCGAAGTCTTATTCCGGCTCATTCCTTTTCAGGCAAGGTGAGGAACAGGCTTATTCATTATTTTTCTTTGATTCAGACCATGGTTAGCGGGCGCTATACCGCAGATGCGGATAATGGGGTGATAGCTAATTTATTTATCGATGAAAACCGTCTTGGCCCAAAGTTCAGTCTTCCGATTACTTCATATTTAGGAAAGACCCCCTCGGATGGAGTGTTTGGGCAAAATGTATGTAGTTTGATTTTTCATTTTGCCCTTAGTACGAGGGCTCTCAGCCGATGGCGTCGTGAAGTTTCAAATGCCGGACTTGCTTACCAGGAATATGTATGCCAGATCTTCGAAAACGGTATCACACATGACCTCCTGCACAATATGGTGACTGCCTGCAAATTCACCGAAGGCGGTTTTGATGGAGCAACTTCAGATGAACTGCATGCAGACATGATAAATGCACTGCAGGCCGAATTGAACGAGTATTGGGGGAATAAATGATCATTGTTCGCCTGCTGGGCGGCCTGGGAAATCAAATGTTCCAATATGCCTTTGGTCGGCGTCTGGCACTGCTGAATGGGGTTCCGCTTCGATTGGATATGCGTTTTCTTGAGCCACAGCGCACTCCGGCGGGGGATACGATGCGATATTATCAGTTGGATGGGTGGCGCATTCAGGCTACAATAGCTGGGGATAGCGAATGCGATCAGCTTACCTGGGAGAATCGCCCTCGGAGGGTGCACCGGGCATATCGGTTGTTCCAACAGGTTTTGCCTTATTCATTGCGCCGGCTGGGCCTGGAAAGGTCCAGACGGTATGAACCATCCTGGATGAAGTGCAAAGCGTCAATTTATCTGAATGGATATTGGCAGTGTTGGCAATATTATGGGGTTATTCGAACGCAGTTGTTGGAGGAATTCCAGCCTCTCTTGCCGTTGGATGAAAGGAACCAACGTATGGCGGATCAGATCCTGGCTGTCCAGGCTGTGGCAGTTCATATTCGCCGTGGGGACTATCTGAGCAATCCCAATGCGGCCAGATATCATGGTGTTTGCTCTATTGGGTATTACCGGCGATGTATGGAAAATATGATAAGAGAATTCCCTCCGGCTAATTTTTTTGTATTTTCGGATGATCTCGAATGGTCCCGCCGGAACCTTCCAACGCAATTTCCAATGACTTTTGTGGACGTCAATAAATCTCGCGCAGATCACCTGGATCTACATTTGATGAGCCTTTGCCATTCCTTCATCATTGCCAACAGTTCCTTTTCCTGGTGGGCAGCATGGATGGGAAACCGACCTGGTAAGGTGGTTTATGCACCCGTGCCTTGGATCAACGATCCTGCCGTCGATATGCGTGATCTTTATCCTCCTGACTGGCAGAAAACGGAGCGGGATTAGTGGTGCTCCGAGTCAGTGTGATTATTCCCACTTACCAGCACGCTGCATATGTTGCTGATGCAGTAAAAAGCGCGCTGGCTCAAACCTATCCGGCATACCAGGTGATTGTGGTGGATGATGGCTCCACGGATCAAACATCAGAAGTGCTGGCGCAGTTTGGCGAAAGCATCCAGATCATCCGCCAACCTAACCGAGGCTTGCCGGCAGCACGAAATAGCGGAATTTGCGCTGCCAGTGGGGATTTGCTGGCATTTTTAGACGCAGATGATCTATGGTTTCCTGATAAATTAGCCCGGCAAGTGCCGCTCTTTGAGCGTGATTCGCAGGTGGGATTGGTTTTTAGCAATGCCCATTACTTTGACGCTCAAGGACTTCACAAGGCTACCTTTTTTGACCTGGTTCCACCTGCGTCTGGTGAAGTTTTTACCACCTTGTTTGAACGTAATTTTGTCCCGGTGTTAACAGCGGTTGTCCGTCGGGATTGTCTAAGAACCGCTGGAGAATTTGATGAGAGCCTCACTGCTTGTGAGGATTATGATTTGTGGTTGCGAATTGCCAGGGACTGGAAACTGGATTACATTCAAGAGACATTAGCACGATACCGCCTGAGCTCCGGTCAAATGTCTGGGAATCCTTTGCGTATGTTGCAAAATATGTTGATCGTTCGACGCAGGTGCCTGGAGAAGAACCCCGAACTGGCTCAATTGCCTCCTGCTGTATTGGATAAATGTTATTACCAGCTTATGATCTTTTTAGCCAAGCATTATCTTCAGGCTGGGATTTCAGAAAAAGCCCATGAACAAATGGTCGCTTTTCACAATCAACGCGGCTGGACTGTGCAGTATGCGATGATGTCCATATTATTGGCCTTACCACAGCGTTTTTCCAGGTGGATATTGAAGAAATATGATCGGAGATTGTCCAGCCGGGCGAGAGCTTATCAGAAGATAACGCGAGGTGTATGATGAAACCCTCCATCCTCTACATAAACAATACCAGCTTGCAAGGCGGCGCAGAAGAAGCTCTGGCGGGTTATACGGAAGCGGCTGAACTTGTTGGATGCTCTCCAGTAGTGATCCTTCCTGAGCCAGGCTGGTTGAGCGAATATTGTGAGCGTAAAGGGATATTAGTTGAATACATGCCTTCTTTACCAGGTATCCATGGAGAGGGATGGTACCGGCAGTTCCGCCCCTGGTTAGCGAATGCAGTGAAGATCCGCCGCCTGGCCAAAAAATATCATTCCGTTTTGATTCATTCCAACAAGCTGCAAACAGCGTTCCATGGTGGCTTAGGGGCGCGTTTGGCTCATATTCCAAATATTACTCATTTGCATGATAATGCAAAAATGGATAGTTCAGGTGCCATTAAGGGATTTTTGCTTGCGTCGTTGTCGGATCAGATTTTATGTGCTTCACGGGCATTACAGCAAGTTGTGATTCGGTTGAATCCCCGGCTGGCTCCGCGTACTTGCGTGGTCTATAACGGCACCCAGGAAGATTACGCTTCCATTGAGCCCACTGACCTTTGTAAGGAATTTAATGTTCCTCAGAATTGCCAATGGATTGGGGTGATCGGAACGGTTCGCCCTTTGAAAGGGCAAGGTGTTGCACTCAATGCATTTGCGCAGGTAGCTGCTCAATTTCCACACACCAACTTGATCGTGGTAGGCGACCCACGGGGAAGCGTGGAGGGTGAAGCTTATTTAGCAGAATTGCGGTCATTTGTTGTGAGAGTTGGCCTCGAAAACAGGGTTTTCTTTGCCGGGTGGCGTCTCGACGCGTTGAATATTTTGGCGGCTTTGCAAATCCTTATCCATACCCCGGTTGAATTTGACACACTACCCACTGTGCTACTTCATGCATCGGCATTGAAAAAACCGATCATTGCATCGCGAGTGGGGGGAATCCCCGAGATCATTCAAGATCACGTGAGTGGATTGTTGGTTGAACCTGGTAATGAAGCAGCGGCAGCGGATGCAATTCGGACATTTCTTAATGATCCTCCTTTGGCTTTAAGGTTGGGTGAGGCGGCTTCTTTACGCAACCGTGAGCTTTTTTCTCGCCAAAAGATGTTAGATAATTTGGCTGGAACTTATAATAACTTGTTGGGGAAGGAACGTGGTTGACAAATTCCTTCAAAATCCTTGTAAGGGCTTTGGATTATGATAGGTTGAGAAAATGAATTTCTTGATGGTGCACAACCGGTATTTGATCCGTGGTGGCGAAGATGAGTGCTTTGAATCCGAGGGGGCTCTCCTCCGGGAGAAGGGCAATTCAGTTGTTGAATATATCCAGGATAACCAAAGGATCGTTAAATTGGGCGGAATTGCCACGGCTCTACGAACGATATGGTCCGGGGAAACCTTTCGGGAGATAGATCGGCTCTTGAGTAATGATCCTTGCGATCTGGTTTCTGTGCATAATTTTTTTCCTCTGATATCTCCGGCCGTCTTTTATGCAGCCCGAAAGCATCATACTCCCGTAGTCTGGACATTACACAATTACCGTTTCTTTTGCCTGAACGGGCTCTGTTTCCGGGACGGTGATGTGTGTGAAAGGTGTTTGGGAAAGTCGTTCCCCTGGCCAGGGGTTCGGTACGCCTGTTATCGGAACAGCCGTGCTGGCAGTTTTGTGGTGGCCTGCATGGTTGCTTTTCACCGGCTGATCAAAACCTGGTCGCGCAAAGTGGACGCATTTATCGTATTGACCGATTTCGCGCGCGGGAAATTCATTCAGGCCGGTTTGCCAGCCGAGAAGATCTTTATTAAACCTAATTTTGTACTGCCCGATCCTGGATTGGGTTCGGGGGACGGGGGATACGCCCTGTTTGTGGGGCGGTTGAGCGAGGAAAAGGGGGTGCATCTGCTCTTAGAGACCTGGCGGCGGTTGGAAGCATCGTTACCATTGTGGATTGTAGGAGATGGGCCGTTGACGGAGGAGGTACTCCAAGCGGCTCAAACCGATAAGCGAATCCGGTATTGCGGCAGGTTGCCGCACGACGAAACGATGAAGATCATGCAATCGGCTTCTTTCCTGATATTCCCATCCTCCTGGTACGAGGGGATGCCTCGAACGATCATTGAGGCATTTGCAGCCGGGTTGCCTGTTTTATGTAATGATCTGGGCGCGATGCACTGTATGGTGGTGGATGGAAAGAACGGTTTGTTTTTCCAAAGGAATTCTGTGAACGATCTGGAAGACAAGATCAAAGGTCTGGTCGATCACCCGGATACGTTGGCGGAAATGCGTTATAGCGCAAGGCATACTTTCGAAGAGAATTACACCGCCCAAATCAGTTATCAGAAATGGTTGGAATTGATGGATTTGATTGCCGAGCGAAAGAAAGCAGCAAGTTGAGATCTCGGCAACTGACAGGTTAGGGTACAATACCGGTATGGAGTATCCGTGGGTCAACATCCTGGGCGTAGGCATTCACGCTATTCGCATAGCCAATGCGTTGGAAGCAATGCACGGCTGGATCGAGGAGCGGCGCAGTCATTATATCTGCTGCGCACCGGCCCACGCGATCATGGAGTGCCACGACCACCCCGACCTGCGCCCGGTGTACAACCATTCTGGGCTGACCACCCCGGACGGTATGCCGGTTGTCTGGCTGATCCGCTGGGCCGGGCATAAAGATGTAGAGCGAGTCTACGGCCCCGACCTGTTGCTGGCAGCCTGCGCGTATGGGCTGGCGCGCGGTTGGCGCCATTATTTCTATGGAGGAGCCCCGGGCATTCCTGAACGCCTGGTGGAATGCCTGCGCACGCGCTTTCCTGCCTTACAGGTGGCGGGGCTGGAATCGCCGCCTTTCCGTGAGCTGACTCCGGAGGAGCAAGTAGAGGCCTTGCAGCGAATCCGTGGTGCACAGGCGGATATCTTGTGGGTGGGGTTGGGTTCTCCCCGCCAGGAGCGCTGGATGGCGCAGCAGGTGAGTGAGCAACCCGGCCTGGCGCCGGTGTTGGTGGGGGTGGGGGCGGCCTTTGATTTTCTTTCCGGCAACAAGCCTCAGGCACCGCGTTGGATGCAGCGCAGCGGGTTGGAATGGCTTTTCCGCCTGTTCAGCGAGCCGAAACGCCTGTGGAAACGCTATCTTCTGGGGTATCCCCGTTTTGTGGCCCTGGTTCTCTTGCAAAAAATCGGGTTAAAGCGGTATCCTTTAGAGAGAGACTGATCTTATGTTCCGCCGCTTCTCCGCCAATTTTGCCCTCTTTTCCATTGCCATGGATGCTGCCCTGGTGGCGTTGGCGCTGCTGCTTTCCACTCTGCTACGCCCAGTGCTCAGCGCGCTGCCATTTGTCGAACCGATCTCTGGTCCGATCAGCATTCCTTCGGAATTATATTTGGTCTTCCCCATCGTGTGGGTGGCAGTGCTGCTTTTATTCTCGGTTTATGACGGGCGGCGCAATTTGCGGGTGGTCAATGAATTTGGCAGCCTGACACTTGGTTCGATGCTGGCGGCAGTAGCCGGGGCAGGGGTTCTGTATTTCACCTACCGCGATATTTCGCGTTTCTTATTCGTCTTCTTTGCGCTGTTGGCCTACCTGCTCATGCTGATCTGGCGGGTGGTGGTGCGCCTGGCGTTCCGCTGGAACATCCTTCGCGCTGCGCAGGAACGGCGTGTGTTGATCCTGGGAGCCGGTACGGTGGGACGCCGCCTGCAAGCGCAGATCAACCAGCGCATGTTCGGGCTCAAACTGGTTGGCTTTCTGGATGATGACCCGCACAAGCAACAAGGCCACGCGGATGTGCTGGGACCGCTGGATAAAGCCCGCACCGTCATCACCACAGAACATATCGAGGATGTGGTGGTGGCCCTGCCGGCCTCGGCGCATGCCCGCCTGACCCAGACGGTCAGCGATCTGCACGACCAGCCGGTGCGGGTGTGGGTCATCCCGGATTACTTCTCGCTCACCCTGCACCGTGCCTCGGTGGAAGAATTTGCCGGCATTCCCATGCTGGACTTGCGCGCGCCGGCCTTGAGCGAGTACCAGCGCATGGTCAAACGCGCCTTTGATCTGACCCTGTGCCTTTTAAGCTTTCCATTTCTTGTGCCGTTGATGGCCTTGCTCAGCCTGGCGATCTGGTTAGACGATCGCGGCCCGGTCTTCTTCCGCCAGGAACGGGTGGGTGAGAACGGGCGAATCTTCCGCGTTTTTAAGTTCCGCACCATGGTGGTGAACGCCGAGGCTTTGCGAAAAGTCGTTGAGCAGGTAGATGGACAGGGTAACCTGATCCACAAAGTGAGGGGGGATCCGCGCGTCACGCGGGTTGGGCGCTTCATGCGCCGATGGAGCCTGGATGAATGGCCGCAAGTGATCAATATCATCAAGGGAGAGATGAGCTGGGTTGGACCGCGTCCGGAAATGCCCTACCTGGTGGAAAAATACCAGCCCTGGCAGCGCAAACGCTTTGCCGTTCCGCAAGGGCTGACCGGCTGGTGGCAGGTCAACGGGCGCAGCGACAAGCCCATGCATTTACACACAGAAGATGATCTCTATTATGTGCAGCATTATTCGATCTGGTTGGATTTGCAGATCCTGGTCAAGACAGTCGGGGTTGTTCTGCGCGGCCATGGTGCGTTTTGATGATCTAAAAATTTAATTCTGGACAGCGAGGAGCTAAAAATGATCAAAAAGTTAGCGGTATGCTTATTGGTGTTGGTTCTGCTGGTTGGGTGCGATCCCAGCCAGGCCACGCAGCCCTGGGCCACCGGGATATTCAAATCCACGCCCACGATCTCTGGCCCGACAAAAGTGCCGGAATCTACACCCGCCACTCCCGATCTGTCCACTCCCCGCCCGCCCACGAAGACTCCTTTGCCAGGCAGCGGAGCTGATCCTTTGGCCGAGCAAACCCTGGCTGAGCTGGAGCAGGTGATTGTGCCATCGGCTGATCTGCGTGAACTGGCTTCTCGTTTAGAAGGCAAGGGCCCCATTCCCGAGACGCTCCCTTTGCCGGATCATTTCCCGCAGGTGGGCGACCAGCAGGAATTTTGGGCCAGCGATACCGACACCAGCGAGAACTTCCGCATCACAGCCACGCTGCGTCTGGTTTCGGAACACGCCTATTTCTGGATCGAAAATGGAGTGGATTACAATGAGGCCGACTTGCAGGCACTGGCAGACGGTTTTGATAACAAGATCTACCCCACAGATCGCGAATTCTTCGGCAGCGAGTGGAACCCGGGCATTGACGGCGACCCGCGGGTCTATATCGTTTATGCCAGCGGGCTGGGTTATAACCTGGCCGGATATTTTTCCTCCGCCGATTCTGTCCCCCCCGCGGCGCACGAATATTCCAACGGGCACGAGACCTTTTTCTTCAGCGCTGACAATGTCACCTTCGACGAGGAGTTTACCTACGGCGTGCTGGCGCACGAATTTCAGCACATGATCCACTGGTACCGCGACCGCAATGAGGAAACCTGGCTGAATGAGGGTTTTTCGGAGCTGGCCATGCTGCTCAACCAATACGATCCGGGCGGGAACGACTCGTATTTTGTGCTGGACCCGGATATGCAGCTCACCAACTGGTTGGGTGGAGATGCTGATAATACAGCCAATTATGGGGCCTCCTTCATGTTCACCGCCTATTTCCTCGGCCGTTTTGGGGAAGATGCTACCAAAGCTCTGGTAGCCGACCCGCAAAATGGGTTTGCCAGCATCGACGAAATATTGGCTGCGCAGCATATCACTGATCCGCAAACCGGCGAAACGATCACCGGGGATGATGTCTTTGCAGATTGGACGATCGCCAACTATGTGATGGATGATACGGTCGCGGACGGGCGTTACTCCTATCCGGTCTATCCCAGTGCGCCGCAGGTTTACCCTTCCGAATATGTCGATTGCCCGCTCTCCAACTGGCAGGATGCGCAGGTATATCAATACGGCGCGGATTATATCTATCTGAGCTGCATTGGTAGCTACAATTTTGAGTTTTCTGGCAGCGCCACGGCTCCGGTTCTGCCGGTCGATCCCTATTCGGGCGAATATGCCTTCTGGTCCAATCGCGGCGATGAATCGGATATGCGCCTGACCCGCACCTTCGACCTGAGCGGCGCCAGCGGGCCGGCCACGCTCACTTACCGCATCTGGTACGATCTGGAAGAAGATTACGATTATGCCTATCTGCTGGTTTCGGAAGATGGGCAGAACTGGCAGATCGTCAATACGCCTTCCTGCACCAGTGACGACCCCAGCGGCAACAGCTACGGCTGCGGTTGGAATGCGCAGTCAGGCGGATGGGTGGAGGAATCGGTCGATCTCTCACCCTGGGCGGGCAAACAGATCCAGGTGCGGTTTGAATACATCACCGATGCGGCGGTCAATGGCGAGGGATTGATGCTGGATGATATTTCCATCCCCCAGTTGAACTACAGCGCGGATTTTGAAAAGGATGACGGCGGCTGGGCGGCGGAAGGATTTGTCCGCCTGCGCAATGCACTGCCGCAAACTTTCCGCGTGTCGCTCGTGCTCAGGGGGGATAACGGCACCACGGTCGAGAAATACAAAGTGGAGGCAGGGCAACCGCTCAGCATTCCCTTCACGATTCAAGGCAATACGGAAGGGGTAATCATCATCAGCGGCACGGCCCGTTTCACCAATCAGCCGGCGGACTACACGTACTGGATCACGCAGTGAGCTGAAAGCATCGGCATAGCAGCTTCAACCTATCAGGTGGTTTTAGGGGTTCGTCTAAAACCACCTGATTAGATTCTATCTAACCCATGGCGAATGGCAATAATGGCTGCCTGAGTCCGATCAGATACTTCTAATTTCGAGAAAATCGCGCTGACATAGTTGCGTACTGTTCCTTCGGATAAATGAAGCCTTGAGGCTATCTCCGCATTGGACAATCCTGCGGCAATGAATCGCAGCACTTCCATTTCCCGCCCGGATAGTTTCTCGGCGATCACCGATTGCGGCTGTTCTTGCTTGGTGACTACCTGCTCCATCACCTTTCCCGCTACCAGGGGATCGAGATAGGTTTTTCCGCTGGCTGTACCGCGAATGGCTTCGATTACCTTGTCACGGGGGGTATCCTTCAACAAGTAACCGGCTGCTCCTCCGCGAATGGCATCAAAGACCCATTCATCGTCATCGAAGGTGGTCAGTACCAGCACCTTGATCCCTGGAAATTTGGCTTTGATTTGCCGGGTGGCTTCCACACCGTTCATTCCAGGCATCTTCAGGTCCATCAAGACCAGGTCGGGAGAAGTCTTGCCTGCCAATTCTACTGCTTCGGCCCCGTCTTGAGCCAGGCCGACCACCTGGATATCCTTTTCAAGCTTGAGAAGAAGGTCCAGCCCGTCGCGCACGATCGCCTGGTCATCGCAAATAAGCACTTTCATTGTTGATATCCTTTAATTACCAGCTGGATGGTGGTCCCTGCGCCTGGTTTGCTGATAACGGCCAATTCTCCTCCGATCAGTGAAGCGCGTTCTTTCATGCCGGAAAGGCCGAAATGCCCCGGTTGGGAAGCGGCGAGGGGATCAAAGCCAGCTCCATCATCCTGGATGGTCAGGCGAATATCCTTCGCATTAACGGCGAGGTGGATCCCCAGCTTCCTGGCATTGGCATGCTGGAGCACATTTTCCACCGCTTCCTGGGTGATCCGGTACAGACCTTGTTCCACATCGGGAGAAAGAATGAGGGCATTTTCTGGAAGTGAAAGCTCCAGCAGAAAATTACCTCTCTCCACAGCCGTTTCTGCCAGTTTGCGGATCGCTATGACCAAACCAAGATCCTCCAGCGGGCTTGCTCGAAGGGCTTTCAGAGCGCGGCGAGTCTCTTGCAGGCCGGAGCGCGTGGTCTCCAGGGACTGGTCGAGCAGCATTTTCGCTGTTTCCGGTTTGACCTCCCAATAGGCCTTGATGGTCTCCAGCTGAACCGAGAGACCGCTCAGAGAATGAACCACGGTGTCGTGTAATTCCCGCGACATGCGGTTGCGTTCGCGGCTGACGGTCAGACTCTCCAGGGTGCTGGCATAATGACTGAGCTGGTTGTTGGCAGTTTTCAACGAGGCCTGCTGGGTGCGCAGGCGGTTAATTAACAGGTTGATAAAGATCCCCACGACGACAAAAGAGATTGTGCGGATCAGGGTCACAAAATAAAAGGCGGTCTGCTGCTCGAATCCCAATGAATTCTTAATACTGGCGGTCAGCAGTTCGAAGATATTGATCCCCACGCTGTAGAGGATCATGCTGAGCAATCGATAGTGCCAGGCCACCAGCACCAGTCCAATGAACAGGATCGGCATTTGGCGCAGAGCCATGCCTTCTATGTTCGAGAGCGGCGCGGGAGGGAGGTGCAGGTCGATGAGATAATTGAGGAGGATCGGGACAGTGGAGATCAGCAAGATCATCAGGGCGGCGACCAGATCTGCATTTGTGGCCAACCAACGAGAATAGGACAGGCCCAGGAAGACCAGGGCGGGGAGCAGGTTGATGATGTGATACCAGGTGACCGAACCCATGGGAACCTTCGCGTAAATAAAGGCATCCATCACCGTCAGGGCGGCCAGATAGCCGATCCAGATCCAGGCGGCAGTTCGCATTACGCGCACGGGTTCGATCGGATCGTTTTGCATGTTCAAATCATATCATATCCTGTTCGAAACCACCCCTGCCTCCAGTCATGAATGAATGGCCAGGAGCATGACACCGGTCATGGGGGTTGGTGATAGAGCTCCTACCTCGAAGGGAAAAATGCTGACGTGGGACACTCTGGCATTCAAGCTGGAGGGCGTACACTGGAGCCGGATAAAGAAAGGAGTGTTGAAATATGCGGTCACGCGGCTTGCTCTTCCTTGCAGTTTTATGGTGGTGTGGAATGGTTACAGCCTGTACGCCGCTTCAGGTGGAGGCGGTGAGTAATCTATCCTCTCCTGCCTCGAGCGGATCTTTTGCTTATCCGGTGGTGGGCACCGGCCAGATCAAATGTTACAACAATTTGACCGAGATCGCCTGTCCTTCTGAAGGAACAGCGTATTACGGCCAGGACGCGCAATTTGCCGGAAATGCTCCTGCCTATACGGCGAGCGATAATGGGAAGACTGTCTTCGACCAGGTGACCGGCTTGACTTGGGAAGCCAGCCCGGACACCAATAACGACGGAATTCTGACCAAGAGCGACAAGATGACCTATGAGGAAGCTCAGTCTCACTGTGCTGCGCACAAGGATGCCAATTACCAGGGCTACAGTGACTGGCGCCTGCCGACCATTAGAGAACTTTACTCATTGATCCAATTCAACGGTACCGATCCCAGTGGATTGACCGGGACAGATACCTCCGGCCTTATACCATTCATCGATACGGACTATTTCCAATTCGCCTACGGACAGGCCAGCGCCGGGGAACGCATCATCGATTCCCAATATGTTTCCAGTACCCTGTACGGGGTCGGTTCTGGAAATTCTTCCAAGGTGTTTGGGGTCAACTTCGCCGACGGCCGGATCAAAGGCTACGACATGAGCATGCCGGATGGTTCGACGAAGACTTTTTTTGTCCAATGTGTCCGCGGCAACATGGCCTACGGCAGGAACGACTTTGTCGATAACGGTGATGAGACGATTACCGACCGTTCAACTGGCCTGATGTGGTCGAAGTCGGACAGCGGAACGCCGATGAACTGGGAGGAAGCACTGGCCTGGGTACAGTCGATGAATGCGGCTCATTATCTCGACTACAGCGAATGGCGTCTGCCCGATGCCAAAGAATTGCAAAGCATCGTTGATTACACGCGCTCACCGGATGCGAGCGGCTCGGCCGCGATCGATCCCATCTTCAATGCCACTTCTTTCACCAATGAAGCAGGACAGATCGATTGGGGTTGGTATTGGAGTTCGACCACCCATGCGACCTATAACGGCAAGGGCGCTTCGGCGGTCTACCTTGCATTTGGGCGCGCCAGTGGCTGGCAGAAGAGCAGCCCCACTGCAACCTGTTACACCTTGTATGATGTGCACGGCGCGGGAGCACAGCGCAGCGATCCAAAGACAGGCGGCGGGAAGGTGGTGATTGGTACGGCTTGCACAGGTGAGACAGCCTATGGTCTGGGGCCACAGGGGGATGTACAACGCGGCACCAATTATGTCCGCCTGGTGCGCGATGAGACCAGCCAGGCGAGCATAAACCTCTTTATTCCGCTGGTACTGCTTAATTCATCCGGGGTCCAGCCTTCCTTTACCCTGGACCAGACGCTTTCGGATGGGGCACAGCGAAACACGATTGCTTTTGACGGCTTTGCATTCCTCACTGGCAGCCTGGGGGCCGATTCATTCTTCCCGCCCGGAAAGGTGGCTGATTTTTGGGGCCTTCAGTACTTGCGTGACAACGATCCGGATGGAATGGGCCACAATACCGACTTTCTCACCCGTGCATCGCTGAATATGCTGGATGTTCTTACCTCTGCCCAGCGGGAAGAATTGATCAGCCTGGCCGAAAGTCAGGTGGATGACATCCAACAGTATGCCTATGACCGGTTTGTTCTGATGGATGGGTTCCGCCGCCAGCTGGAAGGGGATCTGCCAGCGGGAAGTTCCGGATTGGATACGAACGCGGTTATGGCCTACTCCGCGCAGTTATACCGGTTGGATGGGGAGATCAGCTACGCACGGGCTCCGGTGATGGGTGGGTTGCTCAACGAGTTGGATGAGAATCAGCGCACCTACCTGGATGGAATGATTGGCAATGGAATGCTAGCATGGCCGGTGGTCAGTGAACCCGTGGAACTGCAAGGCCTTCCCCGTGATGTCAAGGTGGCAGTAATGACTTATGCGGGGGATATGTTCAGCTGGTACGCTGGATCGTTGGAAGCAGATGTCTATTTTTGTCCTGAACGGCAGGGCACTTACTTCGGTTCCTTCTACGTGAAAGACGCACCCGCGGTGGGCAATCCCGGCTATACCATACCTTCCACCCTGACGGCGGAGACGGGCGCCGCTTTCCTTGAGACCTTGACGAGCGAGCAATCCACGGCGATAACCGCCCTGGTGGATGCTCAAAGATCTGCTCTAAATGAAATTGTGGATTGCCGGGAAGATGTTTCTACCCTGTTACGGCAGTTCATGAATGGTTCCATTCCGGATCTTGAAGCTGTGCTGGAACGCATGGAACGTTATGGGGAGTTGGATGGCGAGATCAGCGCCCATTATGCCCTGGCTTTTTCTCAAGTGTCTGACAGCTTGAGCGATGAACAGCGTGCCCGGTTAGCCGAGATGCGCACCGACTTGCTTGGCGACCTGTCTTTCCCTTCAGGAGCATATCTCTATTCACAACCAATTCCCATGCCGGAGATACCTAATACCGATTTCCTCTTTTTAGATAACTGAAGACAAGGATATGTTTTCAAGGAGAGATCCCTATGCGTAAAAAGATGAGCGTTGTTCTTGTGTGGATTGGCTGTCTCGTTATAGCTGGCATGGCGGGTTGTATGCCTGGCGCGTCAGGAGACGCGTCATCCGCAAGCACCATCTCAGCTACGGTTGGATCGACAGCTGCTACATTCAATACCTCTTCAACCATTCTAACGCCTGAGCCTGTTGTCGGAAACCAGCCAGAGGCAGATCCCCTATCTGACCAACAGGCCAATCCATGGACAGGGACACCCTCATTGGTGACAGGCCATTACCTCTTTGCGGAAGGGCCTGCTACCGATAAGGATGGCAGCGTTTATTTCTCAGACATCAACGCCGGAACGATCTACAAGTGGTCACCTGACGGCAGCGTCGACGTTTTCCTCGATGGATTGGAGATGCCTAATGGCCTGGCATTTGATGCATCTGGAAACCTGATCGCCTGCGAGGGTGGGGTAGGTCGGCTGATCTCGATCGATAAACAGGGCACCATCACCGTCCTGGCCAACCAGTACAACGGAGTGCGGTTTAACGAGCCCAATGACCTCTGGATCGACCCGCAAGGTGGAATCTACTTCACCGATCCGGCTTACCAATCTCCTCTTTCGCAGGATGGCGAGCATGTCTATTACCTCAACCCGGATCGTAGCCAGGTCGTGCGGGTGGTAGATGATCTGGTTCGCCCGAATGGTATTGTCGGCACAGAGGATGGAAAAATACTCTACGTGGCCGACCACGGCGCAGGCAAGACCTACCGTTACATGATCCAGGCGGATGGTTCCCTGGCTGACAGGAGCCTGGTGGTGGCCATGGGGTCTGACGGCATGGAACTGGATGACCTGGGGAACCTGTACCTGACTTCCAACGGCGCTGTGCGAATTGTGGATGCTTCTGGAAAGGAGGTTGAGGTGATCCAGATCCCTGAGGAGCCTACCAACGTGGCCTTTGCCGGTTCCGACGGCAAGTTGCTCTTCGTCACTGCCAGGAGCGCGGTGTATACCATCCTCCTGGAGGGGACTGGCGAGGAGGCTGGCATTTCAGGTTTCACCCTCAGCAGTCCGGAAGTCCAGAATGGGGGTGTGCTTCCCACCGAATACACCTGCGATGGAGCCAGCGCCACCCTGGCGTTGCGCTGGAGCGGGGCTCCAGCCGGTACCAAAAGCTACGCGGTGATCATGCATCACGTGGCCAGCCCGGAAGATATTCACTGGTATTGGGTGCTCTACGACATCCCGGCGGAGGTGACCAGCCTGGAGAAGAACAGCAGCGGGGTCGGGATCCTGGGCACCAACAGCGTCAACGACCGGACCGGATATGCTCCGCCTTGCTCGAAAGGTCCTGGCGAGAAGCTATACACCTACACCGTTTATGCCCTCTCCGCTGAAGTGAAGTTCTCAGTGCCCGCAGACCAGGTCACGCGGGATGTGCTGCTGGAGGCCATCCAGGATATCACCCTCGACAGCGCAGAATTGCAGGTCCGTTATACGCGGCCGTAAGAGAAAAACCAACAGTACGTTCTATATCCAAGAAGTTACTTTACAAGGAAAAAACTATGAAAACCAAAATAATGTATCTGATTTTGATGGTATCGATGTTGTTATCTGCTTGTTCTGCAGGCAGTTCAGCAGCTACCCAAACACCTCAACCGGTTGTTACCCAGCCTGTGGAAGTTGTTGCAACCCCGACTCCGGCGGAACCTTCTGTTCAGGGGAATATTGGAGATGCACGCACCCCTCCACAGGAAGCAATCCAGGCCTGCAGTTCAAAAGTAGATCAAGACGCTTGTGAATTTGTTTCCCGAAAGGGGACCGAGACGGGTGTATGCGAAATGGTGCAGGATCAACTGGCATGTTCTCCCAAACGGGAATCCGTCCAGGAAGGGCAGCCCGCAGATCAACAAGATCAGGCTGGTGGAGGAACTCAGGATATCGCAGCGGCTTCTTATAATATAGAACAGGCCATCTCGGATAAAGCGCAGGGGATGACGATCGCCTTTGACGCATTGGCTTTCCTGACCGGCGACCTGGGCGCAGATTCCTTCTTCCCTCCGGGCAAGGTGGCGGATTTCTGGGGTTTCCAGTACCTGCGCGATAATGATCCCAGCCAGATGGGCCATGCCGGGGATTTCTTGACCAGCGCGGCAATGAACATGCTCTACATCCTGACCCCGGAACAACGCGCCCAATTGGTTGCTCTGGCAGAAGAGCAGGTCGATTCGATCAGTGAGTACGGTTATATGCGCTTTGTTTTGATCGATGCGTTCCAACGGCTGCTGACGGGCGACCTGCCGGCCGGAACGACGGAGCTGGACGAGGAGGCAGTCAAAGCATACTCGGCCAAGCTATATCGCCTGGATGGAGAGATCAGCTATGCCAGGGCGCAGATGATGGGAAGTATTCTGAATTCATTGGATGATACCCAGCGCGCCTACCTGGACGCCATGGTTGGAAAAGGAATGTTGGAATGGCCTGAGGTTGCAGAGCCCGCCGACATCCAGGGCCTGGACCGGGAGGAGAAAGTGGCGGTAATGACCTATGCGGCGGATATGTTCAGCTGGCATGCCGGATCGGTGGAAGCGGATGTATATTTCTGCCCGGAACGGCATGGGACCTACTTCGGCTCTTTCTATCTGAAGGACATCCCGGCGATGAGCAATCCGGAATATGCCATTCCCACGGACTTAACCGGGGATATGGGAGATGCCATGCTGGCTATCCTGACCCCTGACCAGGCGCAGTTGATAACCGGTCTGGTGGATATCCAGCGGTCTTATTTGCAGGGGATCGTGGAATTACGGGGGCAAATTTCCACGGAACTGCGCCAATTCCTGTCCAGCAGTACGGCAGACAGCGATGCCGTGTTGGGATGGATGGAGCAGTATGGAAGCCTGGATGGGGAGATCATCTACAATATGGCGGTTAATTTCACCAGCGTCAATCAAACCTTGACCAGCGACCAGCGAGAGCAATTGATGGCTTTGCGCAAGGAAATGCTGGGAGACTTGATGTATCCTTCCGGTGCATACCTTTACTCGCAAGCCATCCCCATGCCGGAGATCCCCAATTCGGATTTTCTGTTCAAATAGAGCCACCACACGTGACGCACAGAGGAAAGGAAATCACGATCATCCGAGTACTCTGTGCGGCCACGGTATTCTCCGCAGAAAGTCGCGATGATGAAGAAACTTACCCCAATTTTGATTATTTCCCTGGTTCTTGCTTGTGCCTGTTCCTGCATCAGCGCGAACAGTCAGCAGCTGGCGACGCCCACACCGTTGACTGCGACCGATGTAGAGGCTGGCCCGGTGGCTGAGACGACATCCACCCCGACCTTAGCTGCGCTGCTGACTCCGAACCAAACCTGGATCAGCCGCCCAACGGCGGCAGAAGTAGCTTCCAATCCTGATTTTCTGGCAAGCGAGATTAGCGGACGACCAACCAACAACTCAGTTTCCATGAACATTGTTCCGGCCTTTCGGATGGAGATCTATTATGAGTACGGCACAAAGCCAGAAGAATACCTCTTCCAGACCTCCCCACAGGTCGCGGAGGCGGGGGTGCCGTTGGAGACCTTGATCAGCGGGTTGCAACCAAACACGCGGTATTATTACCGCCTGCATTACAACAGTGAAGTTGGTTCTCTGCGCACCTTCATGACCCAACGTGCTCTGGGAAGTACGTTTACTTTTGCAATCCAGGGAGACTCGCATCCCGAGCGGCAGGGTAAGCAGTTTGACGCCACCTTGTATACCCGCACGCTGTTGGCCGCGGCTGCTGACTCCCCGGATTTCTACATCGCCATGGGGGACGATTTCAGCGTGGACACGCTCAAGAGGGTCGATGCTGAAACGGTCGCCGCGCAGTACCTGCGCCAGCGAGCCTGGTTGGGATTGGTCGGTGCGCCGGTGTTCCTGGTTAACGGGAATCACGAGCAAGCCTCCATGGCCAACCTGGATGGGACCGCGGACAATGTATCCGTCTGGGCGCAGAATGCGCACAATGCCTATTATCCTCAACCTGGTCCGGACGGTTTCTACAGCGGGGATGAACAAACGGCGGAATACATCGGGATGCTGCGGGATTACTACGCATGGACGTGGGGCGATGCGCTATTCGTGGTTATCGATCCCTACTGGCATTCTCCGCAAGCGGTGGACAATGCCTTTGGGGCTGAGCGGGAGGGAAAGGGGAAGCGTGACCTCTGGAACAACTCTCTTGGGGATACGCAATATCAGTGGTTCCGGCAGACTTTGGAAAACAGCACGGCGAAATACAAATTTGTATTCACGCATCATGTGCTCGGCACGGGACGAGGTGGCATCGAACTTGCCGACAGTTATGAATGGGGCGATGCTGCCAACCTGGCTGCGCACCGTCCTGGCTGGGATAAGACCATCCAGCAAATTATGGCGGATACACACGTCACCATTTTTTTCCAAGGGCACGACCACATCTTCGTCAAACAGGAACTGGATGGTGTGATCTACCAGACTTTACCCGAACCAGCCGACCCGAATTATTCCCTCTTCAATGCGGATGCTTATCCATCCGGTGACAAACTTCCCAACAGCGGGTATGTACGCGTTACGGTTTCTCCCAACGGTGTCACGGTCGAATATGTACGCTCGTATCTCGACAAGCCCGAGGAGGTTGCTTATTCATACACCATCCCATAAAACAGGATAATCCATGTTTAAATCACCACTCAAACGAATCTCTGCAGTGATCCTGCTTCTCGTTCTTACTGTCTCCTGCGAGTCAGTCCCGGCTCCAACACGGGAAGCATCATCCGGGACCGCCAGCCTGCCCACGGCACAAACGACCGATTCTCCTGGCGTGCCAACGTCCACCATCGAGCCGACGGAAACACCTAACCCGATCGAGAGGCCTCCGCACGGCAGTAAAGTGCCATTGAATGGACAGGGCGACAACGCCAGCCAAAATTTGACCTTGGATATCCCTGCTCATTCCATGGACGTAATCCTGGGACAACCCACCGATAGTTCCATCGTGGTATCCGTGCTTGCGTACACCTCTCAAACCATTTCGATTTCCTACGGAACAGCGTCTGGTAACTACACCTCTCAAACCAACCCGGTCAGCCTTCAAGCCAACGTTCCGCAGACCATTGAACTAACGGACCTTCAACCGAATACCTTGTACTATTATTCACTCAACGGTGTAGAGAATATATTTCACACCGCCCGAGCTCCCGGATCGACGTTCACCTTCACCATTCAGGCTGACTCCCATCTTGATTCCAATTCCAATTTGCGGGTTTACCTGCAAACCCTGGCCAACGAACGCGCTGATCATCCCGACTTTGTCTTGGACCTGGGCGATACGTTCATGACCGAAAAGTATAAGCCTTATACTTCTGCAGAGCAGCAGTATTTGGCTCAGCGTTATTACCTGGGCCAGGTCGCTCAGACTGCCTCCTTGTTCCTGGTGATCGGCAACCATGACGGTGAGGGCACGCCGCGCAACGCCGGGTATGAGATGTCCGATTGGGCTGCGAGTATGCGGACAATGTATTTTCCCAACCCCGTGCCAGGCAGTTTCTACACCGGTAACATCACACCCGATGACACTGTCGGGGATTTGCAGGATTATTATGCATGGGAATGGGGAGATGCCCTGTTCGTGGCGCTTGATCCTTACTGGTTCACGCCTCCAAAAGGCGACACAACCGATCAATGGAACCAGACTCTGGGCTTGGAGCAATATCAATGGCTCAAGACCACGCTCGAAAACAGCCAGGCCAAATGGAAATTTATCTTTATCCATCAACTGGTCGGAGGACTGGATCAGAACGGACGTGGCGGTGTGGAGGTGGCGGGCTTTTATGAATGGGGTGGCAAAAATGCAGATGGTACCTGGGGTTTCGACACACAACGTCCCGGATGGGATATGCCGATCCACCAATTACTCCTGGCGAACCATGTGACAGCCGTCTTTCATGGACATGACCATCTTTTTGCTAATGAAGAATTGGACGGGATCATCTATCAGGAAGTTCCGCAACCTGGGGTCACGCGCTCCAATGACACCAGGAACGCAGCTGAATATGGTTACCTGACAGGTGTTATTCTTGGAAGCTCCGGCTACCTGCGCGTGGAGGTAACGCCTGAAATGGTGATTGTGGAATACGTGCGCGCATACCTGCCTACGGATGAACGAGCCGGTCAGGTGAGCGGCCAGGTAGATTATCGATATACGATTCAGTCTCCTCCGTAGGCAGGTTTTCTCCTAATAATCTACCTGCAGGTCCATCCCGGCATACAAACCGGATACTTCATCCTCGTAGCCGTTGAACATCAATGTTTCGCGGCGGTCGGTTTCGCCTACGCGCCGTTCGGTGGCCTGCGACCAACGCGGGTGATCCTTATTGGGATTGACATTGGAGTACAAGCCGTATTCTTGCGGCGCAAGCGTGTTCCAGAAGGTGCGCGGCTGCTCTTCCACCAAAGTGATGCGCACAATGGACTTGGCGCTTTTAAAACCGTATTTCCAGGGGACAACCAGCCGGATCGGGGCGCCGTTCTGGGATGGCATCGGTTTACCGTACAACCCGGTGGCCAGAAGGGTGAGATCCTGATAAGCCTCGTCCAGGCGCAAGCCCTCCAGATACGGCCAGGGATAAAGGTCGTTTTTCTGACCGGGCATTTCCTCGGGGCGGGAAAGGCTTTGGAAACTGACGTATTTGGCGGAGGTCATCGGATCGGCCTCTTTCAACAACACCGAGAGCGGAAAACCCTGCCAGGGGATGACCATCGACCAGCCTTCCACGCAGCGCATGCGGTAGATGCGTTCTTCCTGATCAAAACGGCTGAGCAGATCCTCGATCCCGTAGGTTTTAGGGTTGTTGACCAGTCCGTCCACCTGGATTTGCCAGGGAGAGGTGGTCAGACCGGCGGCCAGACTGGCCACGCTTTCCTTACCGGTGCTGAATTCATAAAAATTATTGTAGCTGGTAACCAGCGCATAGGAAGTGGATTCATTTCCTAGCTCGTCTGATGGGCCAGGCGTGGTGACCTGATCCGGTTCACTCTGCGGCGTTTGGGGAAGGCAGGCAGACAGGGCTAATCCGGCGCTCAGCAGCATGGAGCGTTTGATCAATTCGCGTCGGGTGAGATACAAAGCTTCAGGAGTGATCTGGAAAGATGGAATAGGTTTACTTTTCATATTTACATTACACCTCAATCATTACAGCATATCCATTAGAGATTAATTTTTTCCGAGAAGAGGATTACAAAAAATTAATCCAATAGTTGACAGCCGCTGGGATTTCTCCTACACTAAAAGCATGTCTCCAGTTTACACAGTAAAACACGTATGAGCCGCGACAAGTACCACGATTTTGCCCATCTGGCATCTGAGAACCGCGAAGGAGAGGATTACGCCATTATTCTATTCCACCGTTCCTCGGGTGTGACGGTGGTGGCTCCGCACGGCGGCGGCATAGAACCGGGTACCAGCGAGCTGGCCCAGGCATTTGCCGGCGAGGATCATTCGCTCTACTTGTTCGAGGGCTTGCGCCTCTCGACCAACCAGGATTTGCATATTTCCAGCACTTGTTTTGATGAGCCGCACTGCCTGAAAATGATCTCGCAATCCCTGCGCGTGCTGACGGTGCACGGATGCCGCGGCAGCCGCCCGATTGTCTATGCTGGCGGGCAAGATATTCTGCTGCGCGAACGGTTGGTGGCAGCATTCACCGGGCTGGGTCTGCACGCCGGCTTGCATGATGGCGAGATCTCCGGCCAACGGCATGCCAATATATGCAACCAGGGACTCAACCACCGGGGCGTGCAACTGGAATTCTCTTACGGCCTGCGCCAACTGCTCTTTGAGGATGTGGAAGCTCGCCAGGGACGCCGGCAGGCCTTGCCGCTGCTTTCCTCGGTCGCTGTGGCTGTCCGGCAGGCGCTGCTTGACGTTCCTGTTGGGATGTAGTACAATGTTGTCCACCGATGCGGGGTAGAGCAGAGGCAGCTCGTCGGGCTCATAACCCGGAGGTCAGTGGTTCGAATCCACTCCCCGCTACTAGGAAGGAACCAGAGTACTATGTACTCTGGTTTTTCGTTAACCCGGCGTACTGCGGTTGAATTTTTCTCAGAATCGGAGGATTTTTCAATGAACCGCAGTACTCTAAGCTCGTCAAAAAACCGGATTTCCATTCCCATCTCCAAAGCCATCGACGGCTTCATGAAATTTAAGGTAGCAGAGGGGTTAAGTAAACGCACGATCGACTCCTATGAATTCTATCTAAACCAATGGATGGAACATGTCGGCGATCAAGATGTTGCCAAAGTCACAGCGTCCGATCTCACCAATTACATCGCCTGGATGCGTACCGAATACAAACCCCGGCGCTGGAACGGGAACAAAGATCCCCTCTCGGCCAAATCGCTGCGCAACGTCTACATTGCCTTGCGGTCTTTTTACACCTGGCTGCACAAAGAGTTCAAAATCCCCAGTCCCTTTGTGGACATCACCCCGCCCAAGTTTCCGAAGCATGTCATTCAAACTTTTTCCAAAGAGGATATCGAAAAGCTGATCAAGGCCTGCGTCTACTCGCGGGAGGCTCAGACGGATGACCGGAAGGCATTTGTCATGCGCCGGCCCAGCGCCAACCGTGACCAGGCAATTGTCTTGACCTTGCTGGATACCGGTTTGCGCGCCACCGAACTTTGCTCGCTGACCGTCGAGGACGTGGATTTGAAAACCGGCAAGGTGAATATCCGGCACGGGGTTAGCGGAGGCGCAAAGGGTGGAAAAGGCCGGGTCACTTACCTGGGTAAAGTGGCTCGTAAAGCTGTCTGGCGTTACCTGGCCACCCGGGAAGATGGCGATGACCCCAAGGCACCCCTCTTCATCAGCGCTGGTGACCGCCCATTTAACCGCAACAGCCTGCGCATCCTGATCCGGCGTTTGGGGGAGCGGGCTGAGCTCGCTCATGTTCATCCACATAAATTTCGCCATACCTTCGCCATCACCTATTTGCGTTCGGGTGGGGATGTCTTCACGCTTCAATCGCTGCTGGGACATGGCTCGCTGGATATGGTGCGCCACTATGCCCAAATTGCGGAGGTAGACGTGGAGAACGCGCATCGCAAGGCCAGCCCAGTGGATAATTGGAGACTGTAACTGGCTGTTCATTGGGTCAATTTCCCGGCAATGAAGACCAGGGCACGGCCCAGGCTTTCTTTGCCTAAACTACTGAGGTAGGCTTCTACCTCATCGCCTGCAAGAGGTACCTTATCATCCGGCGTGGACACCGCCCTACCTGACAGCCCAGCGATACGGTCCTGAACATCCGAGGACAACATAGGCGCGTAGGTGCTGTCGGTGATTTCAATACTGTCGTGCATCAGGTTCATGGAAACGGCTTTATAGTCGGCCATCGTCTGAGCGTGCAGTAAACCGAAAACGGCGTGTCCATGCCGGAATTTGTGCGGTGACTTAAAATCCAATTTCACCAGGGAGAACAATAATTTCAAGCGTTTTTCCAGTCCGTTCAAGCGGCACTTACCAGGCTCTTCATTAGAAAGGCTTTGTTCTCCCCAATAGTGTTCAATGGGTGCATACCAGGGAGCAGTCGATGGCAGAGCGGGTCGGACAATCGCATCCCAACGGCGTACAGGTATAAGCAAGTCCGGAATATTTAAAAGGAAGGTGGTAGCTTTCTTGCTGTTCTTGGTATGGACGCCCAGCTCCGGCCACTGGCGAACGGTGAGGTTTTCGAGATCAAGGGCCGAGATGGGCAGGGTCACAAAGGCGCTGCCGCGCATGCCAGAAAGAAACAACAGCGCTGCAGCAGCCTGATCCCGCAATAACGCCAGGTCATCCCGCGCAGCAGGGTAAGCGATTAATTGCCTGACTTCTTCCTCAGATACAAACACATTCTCTGTGGTAACCTGGGGCTGGCGGATCATCCTGAGCGTGTCGATCCAGGCCAATGGCAAATTATTCAGTTCGCGTGGATAGGTTGCTTTTGCCCAGCGAAAAAAGCGTTTGCTGGTGTCCAGAATTTTCTTCTGGGTGCATCCTGCCAGAGTCCCTTTTCCATCTTTTCCCGGCAAACTTGCCAGATAACTGGGAAGGGTTGGGCGAATGTCCTGAACGGTTTTAAAGTCTTTCTCCCCGGCCCAGAGAAGCAGGTGACGCAAATAAAAGCGGTAGCGATCCAAGGATGCCGGGTTCAGTTGCATCACTTCCTGGAGATAGGTAAGATGTTTGCGGGTCTTAAGATAATTCTGTCGTTCGATCATACCGATCTCCGCGATTGATAGTGTGCCCGCATTGAGGACAAATCCCTCTAAGATGGATTAGCTTGCCTTTGATATGGCGTACTTCGGGTGACAGGAGCTGAGTGATTTGATTGCAGTGCATGCAATACCCTTCACCGGCTGCCAACTTGCGATGCGTTCTTGGTTTTTGCTGGGCCTTAACCCAGGCGGCAAAACTTTCACCATTAACCCACAAGTGATCCCGGCTATCCCGTTGGTGTGGTGCGCCGGCTACAAGCCAATCCCGCAGGGTGCTATCCGGGATGCCCAACTCGTCACCCAACTCACGCAGGGTGTAGAGCATGGGCAGCAGGCCAGGGGCGCGGACGATGACGAGGTGGGGGATTTTCGTTCTACTTGGTGATTCCATCCAACGATTCTCCAATCAATAAAATTCAGTCTGTTGATAATGTTTGTCGGGAGTTACCCCGGATTGCCATTCCATTCCGAGGTCAATCCATGGACCGCAGTGGACACGACCTGGTTGATCTGTTCGATATCTTCGGGAACCGGAGGCTGCGACTGCAACCCACCCATACCCGTTCGAATCTTGGTGAGGGTCAAGGTCAACTGGTTTGCCAGTTTATTGGCGCGCCTGGCATCTTTGCGAACATCCTCCCAGCGATGATTGGGGAAGACGAGTTCAGCGCTTATTTCTTCATCAATGTACGGTTCAACGAATTCATTTTCGTAGACCGCGACCTGGATCGCCAGGCAGCGCGCCTCAAAACGATTCAGGCAGTGGTGAATGGAATCCAACTGATCTGAAATATCAAAGGCAGCCGATGCTTCATCCGACA